>DASSTL010000015.1:0-167867 GCA_035707985.1 Nocardioides sp.
ACAAAAGCCAGAATCATCGTTCGTCAACCCAAAAAAACCACCCACCCCCAACCACAAAAAGCCAGAGGCGGACAGAGGTTTCAACATACAAACCAATTCATCGACAAACACACTGTTGAGTTCTCAAAAATCAGACGCACAACAACTCCACCCGGTGAAGGGCTTGTGTTGAGGGCTGGGATGGCCGCCGGGGCCGGGAGCCCGGTCTTCGGACCTTGCTCCCCGCCGCTCCCTGGCGACAGGAGAGAACAGTACGTGACGCCTGGGACGCTCGCAAATCGGGGGGTCACCCCACCGCAGCACGGTGCATCACTGCAGGTCAGCGCCCTGACACGACGTCCGGAGCCAGGACATCGGGCGCCTCGCGCGGGGTCGCGCAACCGGCCAGGTGGAGCACCTCGGTGAGCTCGGTCGTGAGCTCGGTCAGCAGACGCTCGACACCCGCGGCGCCGTCCACGGCCAGCGCGTGGAGCACGGGCCGACCGAGGAACACCGCGTGCGCGCCCAGCGCGAGGGCCGCCATCGCGTCCACACCGCTGCGCACCCCGCCGTCGACGTACACCTCGACCCGCTCTCCCACCGCCTGGGCGACCTCTCGCAGCGCGGTCGCCGTCGAGACGGCCCGGTCGAGCTGGCGTCCACCGTGGTTGGAGACCCAGATCGCGGCCGCTCCGGCGTCGACACAGCGCTGCGCGTCGTCCGCACGGAGGACGCCCTTCACCACGACGGGCAGACCGGAACGATCCTGGAGCCAGCCGATGTCGTGGAGCCCGAGGTCCGGGGCCCACCGGTCGAACTCGGGATCGGCGAAGTTCACCCGCCACCAGCTCAGGTCGACGCCGGTCCACGTCGACTCGTCGTCCGTGGCGTACTTGCTGCCGGGGAACGGCGTGTCGACCGTGAGCGCGATCGCCGATGCCCCGGCCGCCGCCGCCCCCTCGAGTACCGGGAGCATCAGCTCACGCCGGGACGGCAGGTAGGCCTGGAGCCACCAGGGCCTGGACGCGTCGAGCTCCTCCCAGCGTGTGCCGCAGTTCGACGAGAGGACGCACAGGGCACCGGCGGCACCGGCGGCCTCGGCGCCGGCGACCGTGGCGCGCTCCCCCAGCGGGTGGATCGCCCGCTGCATGGCCGTGGGAGCGACACCCAGTGGCGTGGAGTACGACTGCCCGAGCAGACTCGTCGTCAGGTCGGGCGTGATGCCTCCCTGCAGCACCCGCGGCCGGAACCGCACCTCCGACCATGCGCGGGTGGCCTCGCTCACGGTCACCTCGCCGTACGAGCCGCTCTCGACGTAGGTCCACACTGCCGGGTGGGTCACGCGCTGGGCCTGGGCGGCCAGGGTGTCGAGCCAGCGTCCTCCGGCTTCGGGGATGGGCTCGAGGTCCACGTCAGCCGACCTCCACGCCGGCGAAGCTCTTCTTCCCGCGCCGGAGCACGAGCCAGGACCCTCCGATGAGATCAGAGGGCTGCGGCTCGGCCTCGGGGTCCTCGATGCGCACGTTGTTCAGGTAGACGCCGCCCTCGCTGATGGTCCGACGTGCGTCACCCTTGCTCTTGGCGAGACCCGTGTTCACGAGCAGGTCGACCACCGGCATCAGGGAGGGAACCGAGGTCGCGCCGGCCTCGCGCAGGGCCGCGGCCAGGGTCGAGGGGCTCAGTGAGTGCAGGTCGCCGCCTCCGAACAGCGCCACGGCCGCCGCCTTGGCGTGCTCGGTCTCCTCGGCTCCGTGGACGAAGGTGGTGACCTCGTCGGCGAGGCGCTTCTGCCCGCTACGCCTCCACGGCTCCTGCTCGGTCTCGGCCTCGAGCGCCTCGATCTCCTCGTGCGAGAGGAAGGTGAAGATCCGCAGCATGCTGCCGACCTGCGAGTCGTCGACGTTGAGCCACCACTGGTGGAAGGCGTACGGCGACATCATCTCGGGGTCGAGCCACAGCGCGTCGCCCTCGGTCTTGCCGTACTTGGTGCCGTCCGGCTTGGCGATCAGCGGCGTGGCGAACGCGTGGGCGTGGCCGCCGACGGCCCTCCGGATCAGCTCCGCCCCGCCGGTGATGTTGCCCCACTGGTCGCTGCCGCCGAACTGGAGCGTCACGCCGTGGTCGCGGTAGAGGTTGAGGAAGTCCATCGACTGAAGCAGCACGTAACTGAACTCGGTGTAGCTGATGCCCGACTCGAGCCGACGGGACACGACGTCTCGCTGGAGCATCCGGTTGACCGGGAAGTGCTTGCCGATCTCACGGAGGAAGTCGATCGTCGACAGGCTCGCCGTCCAGTCGTAGTTGTTCACGATGGTGGCGGCGTTCGGGCCTTCCATCTTCACGAACGGCGCGACCTGGCGGCGTACTCGTTCGCTCCAGTCCTTGACCGTGTCGAGAGAGTTCAGGACCCGCTCGGAGGTCTCCTTCGGGTCGCCGATCATGCCGGTCGCCCCGCCGACCAGGATGTACGGCGTGTGGCCGGCGTCCTGGAGGCGGCGAGCGGTCACCAGCTGCACCAGGTTGCCCATGTGCAGGCTCGGCGCGGTCGGGTCGAAGCCGACATAGAACCGCACGCTCCCGGCCGTGAGGGCCTCGCGCAGGGCGCCGAGGTCCGTCGAGTGCGCGATCAGGCCGCGCCACACGAGGTCGTCGAGGAGCGTGGGGTCGATGGTGCCGGTCACGAGGACCAGCCTGCCTCATCCTCCGAGTGCGGCTCCAGCAGGTTGCCCCCGTGGCATGAAGCGGGGCTCCATCGGGAACGTGAGCAGCCAACCGGGCGCCTCTACGCTGGCGGGGACGGTGAGCAGGACCGGAAGGACGGGTCGGCAGGGTGATCGCTGGTGATCGCAAGGTGATCGCGGGCAGGTACGACCTGGTCCGGGAGATCGGCCGCGGCGGCATGGGCGCCGTCTGGCTCGGCCGCGACACGGTGCTGGGGCGCGACGTCGCCCTCAAGCGCATCGGCCTGATGCCGGGCGCCGCCTCCCCGGACCTGGCCCGTGCGGAGCGCGAGGCGCGGCTCGCGGCGCGGCTCAACCACCCGCACGTCGTTGCGGTGTTCGACGTCGTGGAGGACGGCGACGAGACCTGGCTGGTCATGGAGTACGTCCAGGGCATCACCCTGAGCGCCTTCGTCAAGCGGGACGGGGCCCTGACCCCCGACGAGGCCGCGCCCCTCGTGCGCCAGGCCGCCGACGCGCTGGCGGCCGCCCATGCCGCCGGCATCGTCCACCGCGACGTGAAGCCGTCCAACATGCTGGTGACTCGCGACGGGGTCGTGAAGCTCACCGACTTCGGGATCGCGCGGGCCGAGGCGGACGCCTCCCTGACCCGCACGGGGCTGGTCACCGGGTCGCCGGCGTACCTCGCTCCCGAGGTCGCGTCCGGGTCGACCGCGACCGAGGCCGCGGACGTGTGGTCGCTGGGCGCCACGCTGTACCACCTGCTCGCCGGCCACCCGCCGTACGACGTCAAGGACAACCTCATGGGCGCGCTGTACAAGATCGTCCACGAGGACCCGCCGCGGCTGCCCGACGCGGGTCGGTTGTCGACGCTGCTCGAGCACACGATGACGCGCCGGCCGGCGGATCGGTGGAGCGCGGACCGGGTGCGCGACTTCCTCAGGGATGCCTCACCGGTGGTGGTCGCCCCGGCGCCGGTCGAGGACCCGGACAGCACGCGGGTCCTCCAGGCGACGCCGTCCGAACCGGTGGCGGTACCTCCCGTCGTCGTCGATCCCGAGACGGCCGCGCACCTCGCACCCACGCCGGCGCCTCGACGTTCCCGGTCCACGTGGCCCTGGGTCGTCGCCGGCGTCCTGCTGCTCGCGATCGCCTTGATCGTGGGTGCCGCCCTCGTCGGGGCACGCGACGACACGCCGTCGGCCACCGGAGGCCCCTCGGGTGGCGCGTCCTCGACCTCCTCGCCCGGCTCGTCGTCGGGCGCGGACCAGCAGGCGGCCGCGATGAGGGCTTTCATCACCGACTACCTCTCGACCGTCACCACGGATCGGCACGCGGCCTGGGACATGCTGACCCCGGAGTTCCAGAAGGCCAGCGGTGGCTTCGGGCGATACCAGCAGTTCTGGCGGACCATCACATCCGCGACGCCGCGCGACATCACGCCGCACCCCCGCGACCTCAGCGTCACCTACGACGTGGACTACGTGAAGACCGACGGAAGCACGACCGGCGACCAGGTCACGCTCCAGCTGGTGCGCGACGGCTCGTCCTACCTCATCGCCGGCGAGAGCTGAGGCACCATGAAGGGGTGCACCTCCACGCCGCCTTCATCCCACCGGCGTCGGTGCGCCAAGCGCTGTTCGACCTGCTGACGGCCCAGGAACCGGTCCCGCAGCCACCCGTCGCCGTGGAGACCCCGCGCGGTCTCTTCCGGCGGAAGGGCACACCGGAGCCCGAGGAGGAGGTGCCGACCGGGCCGCTGCTGGACCTCGTGCCCGTCGACAGCCTCGTGCTCCCGATCACCGACTTCGGCTACCTGAACGCCGAGGACGCGCGCCGGCTGGGGGACGCGGTCGAGCGGGCGTGCGCCGAGCTCCCGCGAGGGCCCTCGGTCAGGGTGAGTGGCGGCTCCGCCCTGATCGACCCCGACGACCGGTCCGTGTGGGCCGAGCTCGAGGTCACCGACGACGACCTCGCGGCGCTGCGCACCATCGCGCGGACCGTCGTCTCGTCCGTCGAGCCGCTCGGCTTCTTCTGTGACCGTCGTCGGTTCCGGCCCAGGCTCGCGGTGGCGACCATCAACGACGCCACGACCGTGGAGCACCTCGAGCAGGTGCTGGGCGCGCTGTCGGACTACCAGAGCGCGCCGTGGAAGATGGCGGAGGTCGACATCCTGCAGCGCGGCGCCGGGGTCTGGCGCACCGTCATGGTCGGGGGCTGAGCCTCTCCTGGCCCGACGACTCAGGACAGGCCGAGCTCGTCGGCGCGCAGCACGACCGCCCGTCGGTTGGGAAGACCGAGCTTGGTGAGCACCGCGGAGACGTGGTGGTCGGCGGTTTTCGGCGAGATGAACAGCCGACTCGCGATCTCCGCGTTCGTGAAGCCGCGGGCGACCAGCTTGGCGACGTCGAGCTGCCGGTTCGTGAGCCCGGACGGGTTGGCGCGCGTGCTCGCCCGGGGGCGCTGCGGCACCTGCGCCACGCCGTCGTTCCGCAGCTCGATGCGGCGCCGGTCTGCGGTGCCGATGGCCCCGAGCCGGTCGAGCAGCTCCACGCCCCGCACGCGCGGGCCCGGGTCGGGGGCGTCACCGAGCGTCATCGCCTCCGCGAACGGCTCGCCGAGCGCGTGCCAGCGCGCGGCTGCCTCGTCGTACCGCCCCTCGCCCGCGAGTCGGTACGGTTCGGCCACGGGCGCCGGCAGCTTCTCGACCAACCCCAGCCGGAGCAGCCAGGACCCCAGCTCGCCGACCGCCCACTCGGAACCGGGCGCACCGGTCAGCCGCTCGAGCTCCCGCACGCCGTCCTCGGTCACGCGTCGGTCGGTCTCGCCGCTCATCCACATCCGCTCGGCCAGCGCGGACAGGACCGGCAGGACCCGCAGCGGCTCGTCGATCCGACCGGCGAGCGCCCACGCGTGGTCGAGGTGCGGCAAGGACGCGGGGGTGCCGGTCCGGAGCGGGACCAGGGCGGAGACCAGGTGGGGCCACACGCGCGCGATCGGCATGCCCTTCTCGTCGAGGACGCGCTCCGCATCCTCGGCGGCCGCGTTCCAGCGCCCCTGGAAGAAGCGGAGTCGAGCGCGCACGCCCGTCTGCCAGTGGCGGCAGATCGGGATCTCACGGTCCACGGTGAAGGGCAGCGACGCCTCCAGGACGTGCTCGGCCGAGCGGAGGCGCCGATGCTCCACGTCGAGGTTCACCAGCTGGGAGTACCCGGTGGAGGCGAGCTCGTCCCACCGGTGGCTACGAGCGTTGTCGATCAGGTCGGCGATGCGCCCGCGGGCGTCCTCCTGGCCACGGACCAGGTCGGACAGGTCTCGCACCATCTCGTTCTTGAGCGCGAGCGGTCCGGGGAGCGTACCGGCGGTCCGGTCGACCTCCTCCACACAGGCCAGTGCGAGGTCGGTGTCGCTGCGCATGTAGGCCATGAAGCCGCGCGCGGCCCGTGCGGCGCCGTACGAGAGCGTGGCGCCCGCGCTGCCGGCGATGTCGGCTGCGGCGTCCGCCTGGGCCTCGGCCTCGTGCCGCCGTGCGTTGTAGTACTCGTACGTCGCACAGGTCTGGTGGGCGTCGGCCAGGCCGGCCACGTCGCCGACACGCTCCCACAGGGGGAACGTCGCCCGGATGTTGGCGATGGCCTCGTCCAGCCGGCTGACCATGTACTGCTCGAAGCTGAGGCTCTGCAGCAGCCGGGCGCGCTCGGCGTCCGGAGCGTCCTCCGCCAGCTGGTCGAGCGCGATCTGGAAGAACGCCGCGGCCTCGCTGTGGGACGCCGCGCGGATGGCCTCGGCCGCGGCTGCCTGCGCGTACCGCGTCGTACGCGCAGCGTCGTGGGCCGCGAGCGCGTGGTGCGTGAGGACCGCGGGCTCCGGCAGGTCGATGGTCTCGAGGGCCTCGAGCAGCCGAGCGTGGAGGCTCGCTCCTCCCCCGGGCGGGATCGTGCTCTCGACGGCCTGACGCGCGAGCTCGTGCCGGAAGGCGAGGCCGCCGCGGGTGCGGGTCAGCAGCCCGGTCGTGTCGAGGCGGCGCAGCGTGGGCAGGTCGACACCCAGGGCCGGGAGCACCCGGTCGTCCAGCCGGTCCGGGGCCGTGGCCACGAGCTGGAGCACCTCGAAGTCGTCGGGCGAGACGTCCGCGGCGCGGGCCAGCACGGCGTCTCGCACGGACGCCGGGAGCGGCCGGTCGGGGTCCTTGGCGACCTCGGTGACGAAGAAGGGGTTCCCGCCGGTGAGCGCGTGCACGCTCGCGGCGTCGAGCGGGGTGCCGGTGACGAGATCGGCGACCGAGACCACGCTGAGCGGGCCGAGCTCGAGGGTCGTCAGGCCGTCCAGCCGGGCGAAGTCGCCGAGCAACGGGCGTGCGACGTGACCGGCGTCGGTCTCGTGCGGTCGGTAGCTGACCAGCAGCGCCACCGGAACGCCGTCCAGACGCCGGGCGAGGAACCGCAGGACCTCCGCAGAGGCGGCGTCAACCCAGTGCAGGTCCTCGACGACGAGCACCGTCGGTTCGGTCCGCAGCGCCTCGAAGACCTCCTCGCAGACAACAGCGAGCGGTGCTCCCTCGTCGAGGTGCAGCCGGCCCAGGCCCAGGTCGGGTGCGACGTCGCGGAAGGGCCCGAGCGGGCGGGGCGTGCTCAGCGGGTCGCACGCCCCCCGGAGCACCCGTGCGCTCCCCGCGTCGTCCGTCGCGGCCGCGAGCAGCGTCGACTTGCCGGCACCCGAGTCGCCGGACAGCGCGACTCCCGACCCCTCGCCGGCGACGGCCGTGGTGATGGTGGTCTGGAGGACGCCGAGCTCGTGCTCCCGCTCGAGCAGGGCCACGGGCTCAGCGTAGGCGAGACTCACCCCGCCAGCACCCCAGCCGTGTGCGGGCCGAACTCCGAGGCGACCTCGGTGACCAGGTTGGCCGGAAAGCCACCGCGACGGGCGTGCTCGAGGATCGTCTCGGCGTCCTCCGCTTCGTGGACGCAGTAGATCTTGTCGCCGGCGACGAAGCTGTTCACCCAGGTGTACGGCACACCGAGGGACGCAACGGCCTCGTTGGAGATCTGGGCGATGTTCGCCAGCTCCTCCTGGGAGAGGTTCCCGGCTCCGGGGACCTCGCGCTCGATGATGTAGCGGCGCATGGACATGCTTCCTTTCGTGAAGGGCCCGGGGCACCGTGCCGCGGGTGTCATCACTGTCGCTGCGAGCGGCATACGCCGACATCGGGAACAACCCCCCATGTTCGGACAGCGGCCGCTCGTGGTGCATGGGTGCCGTTCCGCGCGCCCGATTGCGGGCCTAACGTCGCGACATGAGCATCTACGTGCTGGTGCACGGCGCCTGGCACGGACGATGGTGCTGGGGCCGCGTCGAGGACCGGCTCCGAGCCCGGGGACACCGAACGGTGAGCATGGACCTGCCGGTCGACGACGGTTCGGCGACGTTCCTCGACTACCGGAACGCCGTGCTGGAGGCGTGGCCGGACGACGATGACGACGTCGTACTGGTCGGCCACTCCCTCGGGGCCATGGTGGTCCCCCTGGTCGCCGCCGAGCGCCCGGTCACGGTGTCGGTCTTCGTGTGCCCGGTCGTCCCGAACGTCGCAGGGCTGCCCTGGGACGACATGCCCGAGATGGGCGCGGCGGGCGCCTACCAGACCGCCACGCATCAGGACGGCTCCGTGACCTTCGACTCGATCGACGAGGCCCGCTTCACGTTCTACGGGACCTGCACGGCGTCGGACACGGCCTGGGCCTTCGAACGCCTACGCCCTCAGAATTCCGCCTCCTTGTGGGACCGTCCCTACCCACTCGAAACGTTGCCTCCCGGGCGATGCGTGGTCATCGGCGGTCGCCGCGACCACGCGATCACACCGGAGTTCCTGGCGGCGGCCGCGGCACGCCGCCTCGGGACGGATCCGGTGTGGCTCGACTCCGACCACTCGCCGTTCCTGTCGGACGCCCCGCCGCTCGTCGACGTGCTGACCGGGCTCACGGGCGTCGCGCCTGGATGAGCCACGACGCCGAGCCGAACATCACACCGGACGGCGTCTCGTGCGCGGCGATGACCGAACGAAGGTGCTCGAGCGCGGTCGCCTTGTCGGTCTCGGTGAGGTCCTCGAGCAGACCGCGGGTGGGGCCGTCCAGGGCGATCAGCGCGTACGCCTCGGCGATGGTGGCCCCGAACATGGACTGCTCGCGGACGTCGTCGAACTCGAGGTCGGTGAAGCCGGTCCCCGAGAGCAGAGCGCTCACCTGGTCGCGGTCAGCCAGCCCGTACGGTCCTGGCACGCCCACCTGCGGTTCCGGCAGGTCTCTCCCCATCGCGAGCGCTTCGCGCAGGACCATCAACCACTCGTTGTCCTCGAGTCGCTGCCACGCCATCAGGGCGATGCGCCCACCTGGTCGTAGCGCCCGCCGGAGGTTGGCGAACGCGGCGACCTGGTCGTCGAAGAACATCGCTCCGGCGTTGCTGAGGACGACGTCGTAACTCTCGGGCTCGAAGTCGTGGACCTGGGCGTCCCCATGGACGAAGGTGACGTTGGTGAGTCCCTCCGCCTCGCTCCGCAGCCGCGCGTTGGCCAGCATGGCCGCGGACAGGTCGATCCCCACGACCTCGCCGGGGTCGGCCATGCGTGCTGCCTCGATCGTCGACGCACCGTTACCGCACCCGAGGTCGAGGACACGTTCACCGGAGACGATCCCCGCGGCGAGCAACAACAGCCGGCGGTGCCCGGCTCCCCTCGTCTCGTACTGGTCCGCCGAGGCGGCCCAGATGTCGCCGTCCGGACCGTCCCACGCTCGGCGCATGTTGGCGTTCGGTTCCGCCATGCGCTGAATCTAGACCGGTCGGCACGCCGTCCGTGTGACACAGGACGCGAGTGGGGCGGGTGGGGCTCGAACCCACGACCCAGGGATTATGAGTCCCTTGCTCTGACCGACTGAGCTACCGCCCCGCGGGACATTGTGCCCGTACGTGTCCTCGGCATTTCGGTCGGACGACCAGGGACCGGGTTGAATGTCCCCCGATGGACATCACGGACAGTCGGACGGACGCGGCGACGGCGTACGCCGACGATGCCGCCTCGGCTGGTCGCGACTGGTTCTGGATGGTGCGCGTGGTCGCCGTCGTCGTGGTGTTCGCGATCATCGCGTTCATCCGATCGCGCCAGGTCGACATCCCGTTCCGCGACCCCCACGGCAAGCTCTTCGCGCACAAGATCGTGAGCACGGCCGAGACACTGCTCGCGGCGGTGCTGATCGACATCGTGGTGCGGTGGATCCGCGGACGGCGCGAGGGCCGCTCGCTGTGGCAGACGGCCCGCACCCGGTGGACGCCGTACCGGGTCGGGATGATCGCCGCGGCGCTGCTGGCCTACCAGACGGTCTACCTCTGCTATCGCAACCTGAAGAGCTGGGACGTCTTCCGAACGCCGCAGGACGACATGCTGCTGAAGTGGGACAAGTGGCTGTTCTTCGGCCACAGCCCGGCGGTGCTGCTGCACGACCTGCTGGGGCGCGACCTCGCGGCTCGGTTCCTCACCACCTGGTACGAGGCGTTCTCGACGCTGGTCACGCTCGCACTGGTCGCCGCGCTGGCGTTCACGCCGACCGTGAGGTCCGCCTACGTGTTCGTGGTGTCGGCCATGTGGGCGTGGATCATCGGTGTCGGCTCCTACTACCTGATCCCGTCACTCGGCCCCTTCTACTCCGCACCCGAGGAGTTCGCCGGGCTGACCCGCACGTCGATCCAGCAGACGCAGGCGAACTACGTCATCCAACGGTCGAACCTGCTCGTGGAGCCGCACGTGCACGAGCACTTCGCGCAGATCTCGGCGTTCGCGAGCCTGCACTGCGCGCTCACCTTCCTGATCTTCCTGATGGCCCGCTACTACCGGCTGCGGATCCTCTCCTGGGCCGCAGGCGTGTTCCTGGCCGGCACCTTGGTGGCCACCGTCTATCTCGGCTGGCACTACGCCGTGGACGACGTCGCGGGTCTCGCGCTCGCCTGGGTGTCGGTCCAGCTCGGAAAACTGACCGTGCTGGGATCGTGGCGTTTTCGAGAAGACCCCGCCCTCGCGCCCTAGAATTTCGGCCACGCAGAACGGCCGCGACGGAGGGGTCCGGTGAAGAACTTCCTGTTCATCTTGGTCATCATCTGGTGCATTCTCGGCGCCAGTGCGGCCAACGACCGCGGGTTCTTCGACAGCAACCGCAACCGCGACTGCACCTTCGTCGGCAGCGCTCTGCTGACGGTGGTCGCCGGCGGTCTCAACTACGTCGGCGTGCACCCGACGGCGAACTGCTAGTCACCGGCGGAGCCGCGTCGAGCGTGCCCAGCCACGCACTTGCGACGTGACCCCACGTGACCAGCTCCTCGTCGTCGAGTGACGGCAGCACCCGCACCCACGACTCCACGCGCCCGAGCCGGCCGAGTGACAGCGCCGCGGGCAGGGCGGCCCGGAGCTCCGCGATCGGGACGAGGTCGCTCCACACCTCCAGCGCCGCGTCGGCCACCCGCCACAACCGTGGGTCGTCACCGTCGGCTGCGAGCTTCTCGCCGAGGATGTTCAGCGGGATGAGCAGGACGCCGAGCGGCTCGGTGACCAGGGAGTCACCGAAGTCGAAGAACCGCAACCGGCCCTCGACGTCGAACACGTTGTTCTCGTGCAGGTCGTTGTGGTTGAGGGTCAACGGAAGCCCGAGCGCCGCCACCTCCTCGGCCCACCGACGTACGACGGGCAGGTGCGCGCGCAAGCGGTCCGCGACCTCTGGCGAGAGTCGGCGCGGATCTTCCGCGCCCAGCGCCGCGTACTGCTCCACGCGGGCCGCCAGGTAATCCGGCGACTCCCCGGGTCGCAGCCGGGTCATCCCGAGGTCCAGCAGCTCGTCCAGATGGTCCACCAGCTCGCGCTGGAGGAGGGCGGCGTCACGCGTGAGCCGGACCCAGTTCTCCAGGTCGCCACCGGCGGTGTCGTAGAACACCTCGCCCTGGTCGGGCGTGAGCAGGAACCCGTCGCGCGCGGCCTCGACCGGGACGACCCGCTCAGGTGCCACCCGGGCGAGCAGCGCCATCAGGGGCACCTCGAGCTCCTGGCCCGGGCAGTTCTGCTTCGCGAACCAGACGCCGTCCGCCGTCTGGACCTGCCACACCGTGGCCCACCCGCGGAGCTTGTGCTGCCGCATCGCGGTCACCGGCCCGACCACGGACTCGCACCACGACCGGAGCCGCTCGCGGAACTCGGCGGTCGCCCACTGCGACGACACCGACGTGTCGCGTTCCGGCAGCGTCTGGTACCACGCCGTCATCCGGCGTCCCGTCGCTGCATCTCGTGGGACAGCTCCACCGGGCGGAATCCCAGGCCGCGGTTCAGGCGCTGCATCGCGTCGTTGTCGAGCGCCGTCCACGTGTGGACGAGACCTCGCTCGGGGCGCTCGTCGGTGAGGTGCCGCAGCACGGCCGTCTTCAGGGCCCGGCCGATGCCCTGTCCGCGGGCCGCGCGCATCACGAACGTGTCGTCCTGCTGCGCGTAGTCGGCGCCACGCGGGAGGAAGCACAGGGTGTAACCGTCGAGCCCACCATCACGCCGGCGAGCGACAGCCCCCACGGTCTCGTACTGCTCGCCGAGACGCTCCTCCTCCTCACGGATCTCCTCCACGGTCACCACACGCGGCTCGATGTCGAGCTCGCCCATCGGGACGTCCCGGTTCATCTGGGTGCGCATCCGTGCGTACGCCTCCACCATGTCGTCGGGAACCCGGTCGGTCCACGTGAGGACGTCGTGCCCGACGTGAGCGGCCCGCGCAGGGTCGTCGGATGGCACGTAGCCACGGAGGTCGAGCGTCAGATGGTCCTCGCGATGTGCGGACGTGAAGCCGAGAGTCTCCGCGAACTCGATGCCCGGGGACCGGATGTCCGCGGAAGGTTGGCACACCTCCGTGACGAACGTGGTGCGGCCGTCGGCGTGGCCACGGCGGACCGCCTCGTCGTGCAGGGCGCGGCCGATGCCCTGCCGACGACGAGAGGGAAGCACGTCGACGTGGAACGCCGCGAGGTGCAGGTTGTCGTGCGAGGACATGCCCATGTCGGCGATGCCCGCGAGCTCAGCGCCGTCGTACGCCGCCAGCAGGCAACGGCGGACGAGCGGGGATGGTCGCCGGGCCATCTGGACCTGTCGTTCGTACGTCGGTAGCACGGGGTGGGAGCGGTCCGCCCGCTCGGCCGCCTGCGCGACCTCCCAGAACGAGCGCAGTGCGGCGTCGTCGTCGACATCGAGCTCCGAGATCTCCACCATGGCGCTCACCCAATCGGACCCTGCCCTGGGCTGCCAGTGCTTTTGGCGGCATGCTCGGGGTCATGGACACTCCACCACCTCTCAAGCCCCTCAACGAGGACTGGACCCGCGCCCTGGCTGTCGTGGCGCACCCCGACGACATGGAGTTCGGCTCCGCGGCCGCGGTCGCGCGCTGGACCGGCCAGGGGAAGGAAGTCGTCTACTGCATGGTGACCTCCGGTGAGGCCGGCATCGACGGCATGGAGCCCGAGAAGTGTCGGGCCGTGCGCGAGGCCGAGGAGATCGAGTCGGCGCGCATCGTCGGGGTCGACACGGTGGAGTTCCTCCACCAGCCCGACGGCATCCTCGAGTACGGCGTGCCGTTGCGGCGTGAGATCTGCGCGGTCGTCCGCAAGCACCGCCCCGAGATCGTGATCACCGGCTTCTTCGGCGAGAAGTGGGGCGGCCGGATGCTCAACCAGGCCGACCACATCGCCACTGGGCGCGCGGTGCTCGACGCCGTGCGTGATGCCGGGAACCGCTGGGTTTTCCACGACCAGCTGGTCGACGGGCTCGAGCCGTGGGGAGGCGTCCGTCAGGTGTGGGCCGGCGGCTCCGATGCCGCCCAGCACGGGGTCGACACGAGCGACACCTTCGACAAGGGCGTGGAGTCGCTGAAGGCGCACGCGGCGTACATCGAGGGGCTGGGTTGGGAGAACTGGGACCCGCGGGAGTTCCTCGAGGGCTTCGGGCGGCAGGTCGGCCAACGCCTGGGCGTCGCCTTCGGTGCCGCCTTCGAGGTGTTCTCGATGCAGTGGGAGGAGGACGACTGATGCCGTTCCTCACCTCCGACCCCGGGATCTCGCTGGACGGGTTCATCGCCGGACCCGACCAGAGTCTGGAGAACCCACTCGGCGTCGGCGGCGAGGACCTGCACCGCTGGATGTTCGAGGAGCCCGAGCGGCACGTCGCGGAGCGCGAGGCGATCACCGCGGCGAGCGCCTACATCATGGGCCGGAACATGTTCGCGCCCGGCCGCGGCGAGTGGGACCTGGAGTGGACCGGCTGGTGGGGCGAGGAACCGCCGTACCACGGGCCGGTCTTCGTGCTCACCCACTACGAGCGGGAGCCGCTCGAGATGAAGGGCGGTACGACGTTCCACTTCGTCACCCGTGGTCCGGAGGAGGCGCTCCGCCTCGCCACCGAGGCCGCGGGTGACGGGTCGATCTCGATCGCGGGTGGTGCCTCGACGATCAACCAGTTCCTCCGGGCCGGATACATCGACGAGCTGCGGCTGCACGTGGCGCCGATCGTGCTCGGGTCGGGCGCGGCGCTGTTCCGCGACCTGAAGGGACTGTCGTTCGAGATGGCGTCCTCCCGCTCCGCCCCGTTGGTCACGCACATCACGCTGCGACGGAACGGCGGCCCGGCCGCGTAGTGCGCCATCGGTCCCCGACGACGTGGCATCATCGCCGGACCACGTGCGATCGGGGGAGCTGTGAGCGCAGAGGACGTCTATCCGCCAGGGCCACCGGGAACGCCGGCGTCCCCGTCGGACAGGTACTTCGTCGGGCTCACCTACAGCCGGGCGAAGAACGCCTTCTGGCTCGGCTTCTTCGCGGTGCTGTGCTTCGGGCCGTTGACCGGCATCCCTGCCGTCTATCTCGGCGGCCGGGCGCTGGGTGACATCGAGGCCTCCGGGGGCCGGCTCAAGGGACGGCTGAGCGCCTGGGAAGGCATCGTGCTCGGCGCGCTCGGGTCGCTGGGCGGGTTGGGCGTGTTCTGGTTGCTGATCGTCAGGTAACCATCGCAGGATCCCCAGAATTGGGGTGGCCGATGCTGGCCGAGGCACGTCACGGTCGCTACATCCGCGTCCACGGCTCGGAGTCGACGTACGCCCACCACGCCGCCTCGACAGGACCGGCCGTATAGTGCGTCACCCTTCGAGGAGCAGCAGGCGCTTCTCGCGGGCATGGCTCGGGGGCCTCGCGACAGCCGCCCTGACCATCACGACACTGTCAGGGCCCACGGCCCTGACCCCGCCCGGATCGGCCTCCGCCGACACCGCACGACCCGCTGCCGGGGGCCGGGACCATGTGCTGACCGGCCGGGTGGCCGGAGGAGACAAAGCCTTGGCGGGCTACCGGGTGACGCTCTTCGCGAACTACCTCGGGCGGGGCCCCCACTGGGCGCGCCTCGACAGCGACGTCAGCAACTCCGCCGGTCACTTCCGGCTCTCGTACCAGCTCCGCAAGACCCAGTTCGCCGACTCGCCGCTGCTCTTCCTCCAGGCACGACGTGGCAAGGTGCTGCTGGCCAGCGCGCTCGGTCCCGCCGCCTCGGTCGACGGTGGCAGCGTGACGGTCAACGAACGGACCACGGTCGCGACCGGCACGGCGTACGCGCGCTTCGTCCGCGGCACGCGCGTCGACGGCAACAAGTACGGCATGCGGAACGCCGCTGCGATGGCCGCCAATCTCGCCGACCCGTCCACCGGGGCCGTCGGGGCCGTCCTGGCCTCGGTCCCCAACGGATCGGAGACGTCGACGCTCGCGACGTTCAACTCGCTCACCAACGTCATCGACGCCTGCATCGCCTCTCGGCGAAGCTGCCTCGACCTGTTCGCCGCCACGGCGCCGCCGCGGCGCCAGCCCTCTCGCAACGTCCTCCAGTCCGTGGCCAGGATCGCCAGGTACCCCTCCTACCCCGACTACCGCAAGGTCTCGGGTGACCCGCTGTTCGAGCTGTCCCGGCGAACGCCGGTCAACACACCCTCCCTGACGACGGAGCCGACCAACTGGCTGTTGTTCCTCAAGTTCACCGGGGGCGACTACAGCACCCAGGACTCCGACAACCTCATCAACGGCATCGGCAACTTCGCGATCGACGCGAAGGGCTTCGCCTGGGGCAACGACAACGCCGAGCCGGAACCCGAGGGCACGATCGCCTGCGCCGGAGAGCGTCTGCTGAAGTTCGATCCCTCGGGGCAACCGGTGCCGAACACCCCGTACTTCGGCGGTGGGCTGAGCGGTGTGGGCTACGGCATCACGCTCGACCCGGACGGCCACGTCTGGGTCGGCAACTTCGGCTTCCAGGACCCGCCGTGCTTCTTCAGACCGGGCGTGCGGGCACGACACAACAGCGTGTCGGAGTTCGGCCCGAACGGTCACCCGATCTCCGGCGAACACGGCTACCGAGCCGGCAACATCCGCTGGCCGCAGGGCACGATCTCCGACCGGAGCGGCAACATCTGGCTGGCCAATTGTGGCAACGACACCGTCACGATGTACCCCCACGGCAACCCCGCCAAGGCGGTCAACATCCCGCTCGGGCCTACGCCACCCGCTCGCCGCCCGCAGATGAAGCCGTTCGGTCTCGCGACCGACGCCCACGGGAACATCTGGGCGGTCAACAACCGCGGCAACAGCGTCTCGGTGATCTCACCGCACGGCAAGCTGCTCGAGACCCTGCCCGGCACCTACAAGGGCAAGACCGTGCTCAGCCACCCCGTGGCGAACGCGGCCGACCTCGAGGGGAACATGTGGGTCACCAACTCCGACTGGCTCGACTCGCCATGCCCCACGCGGACGCAGCTCGGGACGGCGGAGAACCCGTCGATCACCCTGTTCCGGCAGGACACGCGGACTCCGTATCCCGGCTCTCCGTTCACCGGCGGCGGCCTGACCCTCCCGTGGGGCATCGCCGTCGACGGCGCCGACACCGTGTGGGCGTTCAACTTCGGCAACAGCCCGGTCGAGCCCGACGGGAGCCAGCCGACCGACATCCCCACCGGGATCAGCCGCTTCTGCGGGATCCGCACCGAGAACTGCCCACGTGGACTGAAGGTCGGTGACCCGATCACACCCGGCACCGGCTACCGGAGCGACAGCCTCGAACGCATCACCGGTGCCGAGATCGATCCCTCCGGGAACATCTGGATCACCAACAACTGGAAGCTGGACGCGAACCCGTTCGTCAACCCGTTCGGGAACTCGTTCGTCATCGCCGTCGGTGCCGCGGCGCCGCTGAAGACCCCGCTGATCGGGCCGCCGGTCTCGTTCGGGGGCCGGCGTTAGCGGGCGATCGGTCTGGGTGGCTCCCCCGGTTGGACTCGAACCAACAACCCTCCGGTTAACAGCCGAATGCTCTGCCAGTTGAGCTACAGGGGATCGTGGAGCCCGCACAGGTTAGCAAGGCGGATCGGACGCTCGCGAATCGGGAGCCGGCCGTGCTCAGTCCAGCCCGACATCGTCCTTGGCCCTCGCCAAGGCGGTCTCCGCCGCGGCCCGGGCGACCGGGTCGTCGGGGTCGATGCCCTCGTCGTACTCGTAGAACCACTGCACCTCCGAACGCCCTGACGGAGCCCGGCGGGCCACCACGCGTACGCCGCGCCGTCCGGAGACCCGTACGTGCCGCGAGAGCAGCACGCTGGCGGTCACCCGCTCTCGGACGAGCTGGAGCAGCCGGTCGGCGTCCTTGGTGGCGGACTCGGGGATCGTCAGCGCATGACGCGGCCGGGGCTGCCCCCAGGTGCCGACCTCGGTGACCACGAGCCGGCCCTCGTCCCGGTCCCAGTCGGCCGCCTGCACCTGCTCCCACGGCACGCGGGCGCCGGGGACGTACAGCGCGTCGCGCGTGCCGCCGACCCAGTCGCTGTTGCCGACCGGCACCCAGGCGAGGAGCCGCTCCCCCGCGGCCACCTCGATCGGCGGACGGGCGCGGCGGACCGACCTCACGAGGCTCCCAGCGCCAGGTCGCGGAGCTGCCGACGGTGCTGCTCGAGCGCGGTCAGCTCGCCGAACATGCGGTTGTACTCGGTGGTCTGCTCCACCGGGTTGGTGCGCTGGAGGCGCGACTTCACCTCGGCGATGCGCCGCTGTGCGGTCAGCTCTTGGAGCCGGTAGACGGTGTTGGCGACGAACGCTTCGTCGGCGCCCTTCTTCGACGGCAGCGGCTCGACGGCCAGCGCCGACAGCGCGGCGGCCACCGCCGGGTCGGAGGCCAGGTCGCGGAGCCGTCCCGCCCAGTCGGGACCGGCCGACACGATGCCGCCGGCCCGCTCGACGAGCGCCCAGACGGCGCGGTAGGTCGGATGGGTGAAGTCGTTCTCGCCGACGTCCTTGGTGATGCTCGCGACGGCCGCCGGCTCCTGGACGACGAGCTTGAGCGTCTCGCGCTCGAGCGCGAAGCGGGGCTCGCGCAGGTCGGGGAGCTGCTGCGCGGGTGTCGGCGGGGGCGCCTCGGCACCGGCCCCGCGGGCGGCGGTCGGCGGCGGGGCGGCCGACCGGCTGGCCGCACGGCGTACCTCGGCGCGAGCCTGCTCGACGTCCACCCCGACCATGCTCGCGATCTCGCGGGCGAAGGCCTCGACCTTCGAGCGGTCACGGATCGACGAGACCAGGCGGGCCGCTTCGCGGGTGGCGTCGACCCGACCGTCGGCGCGGTCGAGGTCGTACTTGGACACGACGTTGTCGAGCACGAAGCGGTACAGCGGGCGACGCCGCGCGATCAGCTCACGCACGGCCGCGTCGCCCTTCTGCAGCCGCAGGTCGCAGGGGTCGAGCCCGGTGGGCTCGACGGCGACGTAGGTCTGGCTGACGAAGTTCTGGTCGCCGCCGAAGGCTCGGAGCGCGGCCTTCTGCCCGGCCGCGTCGCCGTCGAAGGTGAAGATCACCTCGCCGCGGAACTCCTCGTGGTCGTGGAGGAACCGGCGGAGCACCCGCGCGTGGTCGTCGCCGAACGCCGTGCCGCACGTCGCCACCGCCGTCCCGACGCCGGAGAGATGGCAGGCCATCACGTCGGTGTAACCCTCGACGACCACCGCCTGTGACGTGCGGGCGATCTCGCGCCGCGCCAGGTCGATGCCGTAGAGCACCTGGCTCTTCTTGTAGAGCGACGTCTCCGGGGTGTTGAGGTACTTGGCCTCGATCCGGTCGTCGTCGAAGATCCGCCGGGCGCCGAACCCGATCGTGTCGCCGCCGGACTCGCGGATCGGCCAGAGCAGGCGCCCGCGGAACCGGTCGTACGCCGAGCGGCCGATCGCGACCAGTCCGGCAGCCACGGACTCCTCGTCGGTGAACCGACGTTGCCGCAGGTGACGCAGCAGGGCCTCGCCGTCGCGCGGCGCGAACCCGATGCCGAACTGCTCGGCCGCCGCCTGGTCGAAGCCGCGCTCGCCCAGGAACTTCCGGGCCGCCAGCGCCTCGGGCGAGCCGAGCGCGTCGGCGTAGAACTCCTGGGCGACCTTGTTCGCCTCGATCAGGCGCCCCCGCTGCGGCCCCCTCGGCCGCTCCTCGCGGGCGTCGCCCTCCTCGCGGCGCAGGGTGACGCCGTAGCGGTCGGCGAGGCGCTCGACCGCCTCGGTGAAGCCGAGCCCGTCGATCTTCATCAGGAAGGCGATCACGTCGCCGCCCTCCTGACACCCGAAGCAGTGGAAGAACTGGCGCTGGGGGTTGACGTTGAACGACGGGGACTTCTCGTCGTGGAAGGGGCACAGCCCCTTCAGCGAGCCGCCGCCCGCCGGGCGGAGCGTGACGTAGTCGGCCACGACCTCGTCGATCTTGGCCTTCTCACGCAGCTCCGCGATGTCGTCCTCGCGAATCCGTCCGGCCACGCCCGGAGTCTACGGCGCGCCACGGACCGGCCCGGACGGATACCGGCGTACCTGTGGGGTACGGACGGCTCATGAGTACCTCGACCCCGGGGAAGCACTCCCTCCACGACGACCCGACACTCGGGTCGCTCGTCCACGACCTCACCCAGCAGGTGCCCCAGCTCGTCCGCTCGGAGATCCGTCTCGCCCAGGCGGAGATGACCGAGAAGGGGAAGCGTGCGGGGCTCGGGATCGGCATGTTCAGCGTGGCCGGGCTGTTGTCCTTCCTCGGCCTCTGCTGCCTGATCACCACGGCGATCCTCGCGCTTGCTCACGCGCTCCCCGACTGGCTGTCAGCCCTGATCGTGGCCGTCGTCCTGCTCGTCGGCGCCGGCATCGCCGCGCTCGTGGGCAAGAAGGAGGTCCGACAGGCGACCCCGCCCGCCCCGCAGCAGGCGATCGAGGGCGTCAAGGAGGACATCGCCGTGATGAAGGGAGACCGCGCGTGAGCGACGCACCGAGCAGTCCGACGGCCGAGCTCGAGGCCGACATCGAGGCTCAGCGTGAGCATCTCGCCGAGACCGTCGACCAGCTCGCCCACAAGCTCGACGTGAAGGCTCAGGCCAAGGAGCGTGCCGTCCAGATGAAGGAGCGGGCCACCACCGACAGCGGCAAGCCGCGTCCGGTGCTCGTCGCCGCGCTCGCCGGTGTCGTCGTGGGCGGCGGCCTGCTGTTGTGGTGGAGGCGACGATGACCACCCGCGAGCGCGAGACCCCGCCGGCCCCGGACGACGAGGCGAAGGTCGAGTCGCCCACGGACCTCACGAAGCGGTCGTGGAGGTACGTCCTGCGCAAGACCTACCGCGAGTTCGGCGACGACCAGTGCACAGACCTCGCGGCGGCCCTGACCTACTACGCGGTGCTGTCGCTCTTCCCCGCCGCCATCGCGGTGATCTCGCTGCTCGGCGTGGTCGGCCAGGGCACGGCCAGCGTGGACAAGGTGATCCAGGTCCTCCGTCCGCTCGTCTCGTCGGGCACGCTGGACACGGTCCAGCCCGCCCTCGAGCACATCGCGACGTCCCAGGGCGCGGGGATCGGGTTGGTCCTCGGTCTCCTGGGCGCACTCTGGTCCGCCTCGGGGTACGTCGGAGCCTTCGGCCGGGCCATGAACCGGATCTACGAGATCGACGAGGGTCGGCCGTTCTGGAAGCTCCGTCCCTGGACGATCCTGGTCACCCTGGTCGCGATCCTGCTCGTGGCGTGCGTCCTGGTGATGCTGATCGTGTCGGGGCCGTTGGCGGACTCGATCGGCGACGTGATCGGTCTCGGGTCGCAGGCGGTCACCGTGTGGAACATCGCCAAGTGGCCGGTGATCGCGATCTTCGTGATGGTGATCGTCGCGATCCTCTACTGGGCGACGCCCAACGTGAAGCAGCCCCGCTTCCGCTGGCTGTCGGTCGGCGCCTGCGCCGCGATCCTCACCTGGATCGTCGCGTCGGTGCTCTTCGCGTTCTACGTCGCCACCTTCGGCAGCTATGACAAGACCTACGGGTCGCTGGCAGGAGCCATCGCGGGGCTCCTGTGGCTGTGGATCACCAACGTCGCCCTGCTCTTCGGCGCCGAGCTGGACTCCGAGCTGGAGCGCGGGCGAGAGCTCCAGGCGGGCATCGAGGCCGAGCAACAGATCCAGCTGCCTCCGCGCGACACTCGAGGCATCCGCAAGGCCCGCAAGAAGGAGCTGAAGGACATCGCCCGAGGGCGGGCGATCAGGCAACAGGCCCACCATGAGGAGGAGGCGTCCTGATGAAGAAGCTGATGCTGCTGGCAGCCGTCGCGGTCGGCTACGTGCTCGGTGCGCGCGCCGGGCGCGAGCGCTACGACCAGATCATGCGACTGTTCGACCGGGTCAGGAACGACCCACGCGTGCAGGAGAAGGCCCACCAGGCGGTCGGCCTCGCCAAGGACCAGGCCCCGGTCGTGGCCGGCAAGGTCACCCACGCCGCAGGGGCCGCGGCTTCCAAGGTGACCGGCCACGCGTCGTCCGCCAACGGCCAGCGCCACATGGCCGGACCGCAGGGCGACCTGCCCTAGCGTCTACGTCAGGCGCGCGTGCCAGGCCACGGCGCTGGCGTCGGTGAGCGACGCGACCTGGTCGATCACGACCCGCTGCCGCCCGGCGTCGTCGTCGGCCGCGTCCCAGTCGTCGGCGAAGGCGGGCTCGAGGTGCCCCGGAGCGGTCTTCACGAGCGTGTCGACCAGCTCCGCGAGCAGCTCACGCTGCCGTGCCATGGCCCGCACCCGATCGTCGGCCAGCATCACGTAGTGCGCGGCGATGCCCTTGAGCACGGCCATCTCGACCGAGGTGTCGAGCGGGACGGACACGCTGGCCCGGTGCCGGAGCGGAGGACCCTCGGCGTCCCGGATCGTGGCTGACTGGATGGCGGCGCAGAACCGACCGATCAGGTCGCTGGTGAGGTTCTTCAGCGCCGCCTGTCGCGGCCGCGAGCCGTCGTACGGCGCGGACGGCCAGGTCGCGACCGTCCGCAGCGCGTCCAGGGCGGCAGCGAGGCGATCGTCGGACATGCCGGGCAGGTACCAGTCGCGCACCGTGGCCCAGACCGCGGCGGTGTCGAGGGTGGTCAGCTCGATCCGGCCGGCCACGATCCCGTCCTCCACGTCGTGGACGGAGTAGGCGATGTCGTCGGCCAGGTCCATCACCTGGGCCTCGAAGCACCGGTGGCCCTCCGGGGCACCGGCCCGGAACCAGTCGAAGACGGGCCGGTCGTCGTCGTACACGCCGAACTTGCGCACCACCTTCGGTGACCCGTCGGCGTGGACGCCCGTCGGCACCTCGGCGGCTGCCAGTGGCCACGGGTACTTCGTGCACGCGTCGAGGGTCGCCCGGGTGAGGTTCAGCCCGGCCGAGCGGCCGTCCGGAGCAATCGTCTTGGCCTCCAGCCTGGTCAGCAGGCGCAGGGTCTGGGCGTTGCCCTCGAAGCCGCCGCACGCCTCCGCCGCCTCGGCGAGCACCCGCTCGCCGTTGTGACCGAACGGCGGGTGGCCGAGGTCGTGGGCCAGCGCGGCCGTCTCGACCAGGTCGGGCTCGGTGCCGAGGGCGCGGGCCAGGTCGCGCGCCACCTGGGCGACCTCGAGGCTGTGGGTCAGCCGGTTGCGGACGAAGTCGTCACTCTGTGGACCGACGACCTGGGTCTTGGCCGCCAGCCGCCGGAAGGACGCCGCATGGACGACGCGCGCGCGGTCGCGCTCGAACGGCGTGCGTTCCGGCGCCGCCACCCGCTTGGGTGGCTCGTCGACGAAGCGCTCGCGGTCGGCGTCGTCGTACAGCGTCGTCAGGCCAGGCATCGGCCCGAGACTAGTGCCGGACCGTCGTCAGTAGACCGAGACGTGCACGTGGTCGTAGTGGTTGGCCGTCGCCGAGCCTCGGTCGGCGAACAGGCGCCACCCCTCGGAGGCCCGGACCGGGGTCCAGATGCGCTGGCGCCAGAGGATGTCGTAGAGGTGCAGCTCGGAGGCGTGCTGCTGGAGGAACGACGCGATCGCGTTCCCGAGAGCAACGTCGCTGGTCATGATGTCGAGCGCCTTGCCCGACGAGTGCTCGCCGTGGTTGTCCCAGCCGCCGTACGACGTGATCTGGGGGAACGCGTGGCACACCGAGCGGTAGACGTAGACCGCGGCCGACGTGAGCCCGGACTCGACGGAGCCGTCGGGGCAGGGAGCCATCGACAGTCCCGCGGCGGCCGCCATGCCCGTGCTGCCGCTCACCGGGCGGTCGTCGGAGAGATAGCCCGCGGTCACCCAGCGGGACCGTCCGTTCAGCACGACCTCGACGCGCCCGTCGGCCGCGCGCCCGGTGACGAGCACGTGCTTGCCGGCGTCGAGCAGGCCGACCTGCTTGGCCTCCGGTGAGGAGCTCGACCAGAGGTTGAGCTCCACCGTCGTCCACTTCTTGACGTGGGCCGCCTCGACGGCTCGCTCGGTGGCCCGTTGGGCGGCGAGGCCCTGCTGGAAGCTGCGGGCGGCGGTGCGGTCGAACGTGCGGGAGACCGGGGCGGTGTCGTAGCGGCTGGAGTCCAGCTGGATCGGCTTGGTGTCGTCAGCCCGAAGGAGGTCCATCGAGGGGGCCGCGTCGGCGTGGACGACGCCGAGGGCCACGGCCGGAAGGGTCACTGCGCTGGCAGCGCCCAGGGCGATCTGGGCGGTTCGCTTCCGGGTGGTGGACGTGAACCGGCGGGCATTGGTTTCCCGCTTGTGGCGTCCTTGAGCCACAGCGCTGATTCCTTTGCAGTTGCTGACGGGGTAACGCATCCGTGGTGACCTGTCCCGAGCCAAGTCCCCGTACGGACGCGTCCCGGCAGTCAAGCACAGGGGGGTGGGCCCCCGAAATCCCCGGTCCGTTCCCGGGCGTGTCCTCGGTCACCCTCCGGTGGTCTCGGATGCGTCCTCGGTGAGCCGCAGCGACGTCCCGTCGGTGTCGTCGAGCCAGCCCTCGGGGACGACGACGCGCTCACGCGGAGACCCCTGGCGGCCACGAGGCGCCCCGAGCTCGGAGACCGGGAACGGCTCGTCGGGGTCCAGGTCCGCGAGGAGTACATCGAGGGCCGCCAGCGAGTCCACCAGCGCCAGCGAGTGGCGCAGCGACCCGCCGGCGCGGAAGCCCTTGAGGTACCAGGACACGTGCTTGCGGAACTCCTTGCAGCCGCGCTCCTCCCCCATGTGCTCGGCCAGCAGCTCCGCGTGGCGACGCATCATCGTGCGCACCTCGCCGAGCGTCGGCAGCGTGCACACTTCGGTGCCCGTGAACGCCGCGGCGAGGTCGCGGAACAGCCACGGCCTGCCGAGGCACCCCCGGCCGACCACGACGCCGGCCGCGCCGGTGTGCTCGACCATCCGCAGGGCGTCGCCCGCCTCCCAGATGTCGCCGTTGCCGAGCACCGGGATCGACACGTGCTCGACGAGCCGGGCGATGGCGTCCCAGTCGGCGCGACCGCTGTAGGACTGCGCCACGGTGCGGCCGTGCAGCGCGACGGCCACGACCCCGGAGTCCTCCGCGATCCGCCCGGCGTCGAGATAGGTGAGGTGGTCGTCGTCGAGACCCTTGCGGGTCTTCATCGTGACCGGCACGCCGTACGGCTCCGCGGCGGCGACGGCCGAGGTCAGGATCTCCGCGAGCAGGCCGCGCTTCCACGGCAGGGCGCCCCCACCGCCCTTGCGGGTCACCTTGGGGACCGGGCAACCGAAGTTGAGGTCGACGTGGTGCACGCCGTACTCGGCGCAGAGGATCTCGGTGGCCTTGCCGACGTACGACGGGTCGGTGCCGTAGAGCTGCACCGACCGGGTCGTCTCGAGCTCGTCGAAGACGAGCATCTTGAGTGTGGTCGCATCGCGCTCGACGAGCCCGCGGCTGGTGATCATCTCGCAGACGTAGAGGCCGGCACCCTGCTCGGCACACAGCCGACGGTAGGCGGCGTTGGTGATGCCCGCCATCGGCGCGAGCACGACCGGCACGGGCACGGTCAGCGGGCCGAGGGTGAGAGGCATGGCACCAGTGTCTCAGTGCTTCTTGTGCCGCTGGCCGTTGGACGCGATGACCCGGCCCTCCCAGAGGATCTGGGAGAAGTCCTCGCTGGGTCGGAAGGCCACCGCGACCAGCTCGCCGTGGTCGGGCGCGAAGTAGACCAGGCAGACGTCCGCCTTGTCTCCCTGCCGGAACTTCGCCGGCAGCGGTCGGCTGGGACAGGGCGTGAACTTCGCCTTGAAGGTCGACGCCTCGAGCAGGGTGCCCCGCTTGTCGAGCACGTAGAGCGGCACCGGGACGTGCGAGAGGTCGCTGTGCCCCAGGTTGCGCACCGAGACCTGCACGAAGTACGGCGTGGACCTCTTCGTCCGGCGGTCGAGACGCCAGGCGCTGAACGTGCGGATCGGCACCTTGAGCAGCCCGGTCACGGTCAGCGCCACCACACCGGTCGTCTTCTGGTCCGGCTGCCAGCTCAGGTGTGCCGTCTCCCCCACCTTCAGGCGGCTCCCGGGCGGGGTGAGCCGGACGCCCTCGACCGTCCCGGTCTGGGCGGTGCCGGCCGAGGTGGTCGGGCCAGTGGTGGCAGTGGTGGCAGTGGTGGCAGTGGTGGCGGTGGTGGCGGCCGACGACGTGCCCGAGCCGCTGTCCGCGGGCTCCGACGAGTCCGAACCACCGCCACATCCGGCGACCAGCAGAGCGACCACGACCGAGAGTGCAGGGAGGACCGGTCGGCGGATCACGTCAACACCCGAGCAGGCGCTCCGAGAAGTAGGACTGCGTCTGGTCGATGGCGATCCGCTCCTGCTTCATCGAGTCGCGCTCACGGACCGTGACAGCCTGGTCGTCCAGCGTGTCGAAGTCGACCGTCACGCAGTACGGCGTACCGATCTCGTCCTGGCGCCGGTAACGGCGGCCGATGGCGCCCGAGTCGTCGAAGTCGACGTTCCACCCGGCGGAGCGGAGCTGGGCGGCGAGGTCGCGGGCCTTCGGCGACAGGTCGGCGTTGCGGCTGAGCGGAAGCACCGCCACCTTGACCGGCGCGAGACGGGGGTCGAGCCGCAGCACGACGCGCTTGTCGACGCCGCCCTTGGTGTTGGGCGCCTCGTCCTCGGTGTAGGCGTCGAGGAGGAACGCCATCATCGCGCGGTTGGGCCCGAGTGCCGGCTCGATCACGTAGGGGATGTAGCGCTCGCCGCTGGCCTGGTCGAAGTAGGACAGGTCCTGTCCGCTCACCTTGGAGTGCTGGGTCAGGTCGAAGTCGGTGCGGTTGGCGATGCCCTCGAGCTCCTCGAACTCGCGACCGGAGAAACCGAAGCGGTACTCGATGTCGACGGTCCGCTTGGCGTAGTGGCTGAGCTTCTCCTGCGGGTGCTCGTAGTGGCGCAGGTTGTCGGGGTGGATGCCCAGGTCGGTGAACCAGCGCGTGCGCTCGTCGATCCAGTACTGGTGCCACTCCTCGTCCTCGCCGGGCTTGACGAAGAACTCCATCTCCATCTGCTCGAACTCGCGGGTGCGGAAGATGAAGTTGCCGGGCGTGATCTCGTTGCGGAAGCTCTTGCCCTGCTGGGCGATGCCGAACGGGGGCTTCATCCGCGAGCTGGTCACGATGTTGGCGAAGTTCAAGAAGATGCCCTGCGCGGTCTCCGGGCGCAGGTAGTGCAGCCCGGACTCGTCCTCGACGACGCCGAGGTAGGTCTTCAGCATCATGTTGAACTGCCGGGGCTCGGTCCAGGTGTGGCGGTTGCCGCAGTTGGGGCAGGGCACCGACTCGTTGATGTCGACGCTGTCGGGGTCGGCGATGTCGTGCTTGCCGGCGTACTCCTCCTGGAGGTGGTCCTCGCGGAAGCGCTTGTGGCACGACTGGCACTCCACCAGCGGGTCGGTGAACGTCGCGAGGTGGCCGCTGGCCTCCCAGGTCTTGGTCGGCAGGATGATCGCCGAGTCGAGCCCGACCATGTCGTCGCGCATGGTGACCATCGACCGCCACCACTGCTTCTTGACGTTCTCCTTCAGCTCCACACCGAGGGGTCCGTAGTCCCAGGCGGAGCGCGTACCGCCGTAGATCTCACCGGAGGGGAAGACGAATCCGCGGCGCTTGCAGAGGGAGACAACGGTGTCGAGGACGCTGGGGGGTGGCTTGGCCACGAAGAGACTCCTGAGGGTCGGGCCGGCTGGCTGTCGGTCCTTGCTTGGGTAGGACGTTCAGCCTAACGACCTGGACTCGCGACGGTTCAACTCGGCTCCCGGCTCGACCACCTCGAAGGCGCTCGGCTCGTCGAGGGCGCGGCTGAGCGTCGGCACGGCCGAGAGCTTCACGTCGTACGCCGAGAGTGCGCGGCGGTAGGCACCCGGACCCTCCCACTCGGTCGTGAGCACCCACAGCTCGGGGTCGTCGACGTTGCGCCCGATGCTCCCCCGCACGAAGCCTCCCTGGACGGCGAGTGCCTGCCGCGCCCGCTCGAGGTCGTCGCGGAACGCCTCCTGCTCGGTCTCCGGCACCCGGAACCGGTTCACCACGATCACGGTGGCGAGGGTAGTGCCTGACCGCTCAGCTGCCCGTGTAGTACGAGTCCGCGGTCTCGAGCGCCTCGTCGAGCATAGCGAGGCCCTCGCGGAGGTCCTCCTCGGTGATCGTGCAGGGTGGTACGACGTGGGTGCGGTTGAAGTGCGTCATCGGCCACAACCCGCGCTGCTTGCAGGCGGCGGCGAAGGCGTTCATCGGTGCCGCGGCGTCACCGGCGGCGTTGTAGGGCACCAGCGGCTCACGGGTCTCGCGGTCCTTGACCAGCTCGACGGCCCAGAAGACACCGAGGCCGCGGACCTCGCCGACCGACGGGTGGCGGTCGGCGATCTTCGCGAGCTCGGGGCCGATCACGTCGGTGCCGAGTGCCCGGGCGTGCTCGATGATCCCCTCCTCCTTGAAGATCTCGATCGAGGCGACCGCGCTGGCGCAGGCCAGCGGGTGGCCGGAGTAGGTGAGGCCGCCCGGGTAGACGCGCTGCTGGAACGTCTCAGCGACCGGATCGCTGATGACGACGCCGCCGAGCGGCACGTAGCCCGAGTTCACGCCCTTGGCGAACGAGATGAGGTCGGGGCGCACGTCCCAGTGCTGGACGGCGAACCACTCACCGCACCGACCGAACCCGGCCATCACCTCGTCGGCGATCAGCAGGATGCCGTGCTCGTCGCAGATGTCCCGGACACCCGCGAGATAACCGGGCGGCGGCACCAGGATGCCGTTGGTGCCGACCACCGGCTCCAGGATGATCGCGGCGATCGTGCCCGCGCCCTCCACCATGATCGTGTCGCGCAGGTGCTGCAGCGCGCGGGCGGTCTCCTCCTCCGGGGAGGTGGAGTGGAACGCCGAGCGGTAGGGGTAGGGACCCCAGAAGTGCACGATGCCCGGGATGGTGTGGGGCTCCGTTCCCCAGCGCCGCGGGTCGCCGGTCAGCCCGATCACGCCGTGCGTGGCGCCGTGGTAGCTGCGGTACATCGCGAGGATCTTCGGGCGCCCGGTGTGCAGGCGCGCGAGCCGGATGGCGTTCTCGTTGGCCTCGGCACCGGCGTTGGTGAAGAACACCTGGTTGAGGTCGTGGCCGGCGACCTCGGTGATCAGCCGCGCCGCCTCCGAGCGGGCGTCGTTGGCGAACGACGGCTGGATCGTGGTCATCTGCTGGGCGTAGTCGGCGATCGCCTTGACCAGCTTGGGGTGCTGGTAGCCGATGTTGACGTTGACCAGCTGGCTGGAGAAGTCGAGGTAGGACTTCCCCTCGTAGTCGGTGAACCGCGACCCCGAGGCCGAGGCGATCGGCAGCGGGTCGATCAGCGCCTGCGCCGACCACGAGTGGAAGACATGGGCCCGGTCGAGCTTGCGGACCGACGCCTCGTCGGTCGGGATGCCCGCGAGCGGGCCGTCGTACGTCGGGGTCATGGGTGCTCCTCAGCGATGGGTCGGGAACCCGAGGTCGATCTTCGACGTCGCCGGGTCGGGCCAGCGGGACGTCACGACCTTGCCACGCGTGTAGAAGGCGATGCCCTCGGGGCCGTACATGTGCGTGTCGCCGAACAGCGAGGCCTTCCAGCCGCCGAACGAGTAGTACGACACCGGCACCGGGATCGGCACGTTGACGCCGACCATGCCGACCTCGACGTCGAACTGGAACCGTCGGGCCGCGCCGCCGTCGCGGGTGAAGATGGCCGTGCCGTTGGCGAACTGGTTGCTGTTGATCAGCTCGATCGCCTCGCCGTACGAGCCCTGGCGGACCACGCAGAGCACCGGCCCGAAGATCTCGTCTGTGTAGACCGTCATGTCGGGGCTGACCCGGTCGAGCAGCGTCGTCCCGAGGAAAAAGCCGTCACTCGGTACGTCGGCCTGACGCCCGTCCACGACCACGGTCGCGCCGGCCTCTGCGCCCTGGCGGATGTAGTCGGCGACCTTGTCGCGGTGCTCGCGCGTGATCAGCGGACCCATCTCGGAGTCGGGGTCGGTGCCGTCGCCGATCCGGAGCTTCGGCAGGCGCGCGGCGATCGCGTCGACCAGCGGGTCGGCCACGTCACCGACGGCCACCGCCACGGAGATCGCCATGCAGCGCTCGCCCGCCGCGCCGTACGCCGCCGACACGGCCGCGTCGGCCGCCATGTCGATGTCGGCGTCGGGCAGGACCAGCATGTGGTTCTTCGCGCCCCCGAGCGCCTGCACCCGCTTGCCGTTGCGGGTGCCGGTCTCGTAGATGTAGCGCGCGATCGGGGTCGAGCCGACGAAGCTCACCGCCGCGATGCCCCTGTGGGCGAGGATCGCGTCGACCGCCTCCTTGTCGCCCTGGACGACGCTGAACACGCCGTCGGGCAGGCCGGCCTTCTTCCAGAGGTCGGCGATGAAGAGCGAGGCCGAGGGGTCCTTCTCGCTCGGCTTGAGGATGAACGAGTTGCCGGTCGCGATCGCGTTGGCGCACATCCACAGCGGCACCATCGCCGGGAAGTTGAACGGCGTGATGCCCGCGACGACGCCGAGCGGCTGCCGGATCGAGTAGACGTCGACCCCGGTGCCCGCCTGCTCGGAGTAGCCGCCCTTCATGTGCTCGGCCACACCGCACGCGTACTCGACGTTCTCGAGGCCGCGCTGGATCTCGCCCTTGGCGTCGGAGAGCACTTTGCCGTGCTCGGCGGTGATGATCGCCGCCAGCTCGTCGATCCCCGCCGCGAGCAGCTCGCGGAACCTGAAGAGCACGCCGGTGCGCGTGGCGAGGGACGCCGAGCGCCACACCGCTGCCGCCTCGGTGGCGCTCGCGACCACCGCGTCGAGCTCCGCGGCACTGGCAAAGTCGACCTCGCCGGTCTGCTGGCCGGTCGCGGGGTTGAAGACGGGGCCCGAGCGGCCGGAGCCGCCTGGAGTCGGAGCGCCGTTGGTCCAGTGGGTGATGCGGGTGGTCATGGGCTGAAATTATCGACCTACCCCTACCTGGAGCAATCCCTCGATTGCTATGTTACAAAACATGTGGCAGGAGCTGGTCGAGACGGTGGAGGAGCGCTCGGCGAAGGGCATCGCGCTCGCGCTGTCCGCCGGCATCGACCGCGGAACGCTCCGACCCGGCGAACGACTCCCCCCGATCCGCCGGGTGGCTCGCGACCTCCAGGTCGCTCCTGCCACGATCAGCGCGGCCTGGTCCCAGCTCGCCCGGGCGGGTCTGATCGAGACCGACGGTCGCCGTGGCACCCGTGTGCGCGAGGCCTCGGTGGGGCCACGGCGCTACCGGCGGGCGCTCGACTCACGCGCCGGCTACCGGGTGGACCTGTCGACGGGTCTCCCCGACCCGCGCCTGCTGCCAGACCTCCATGCCGCGATGCAGCGCGTGCCCCGCGACGACACCCCGCACTCCTACCTCGAGGAGCCCGTCGTGCCGGCACTGCGCGCCGTGCTCGAGGAGTCGTGGCCGCACAGGGTGCAGGCCCTGACCGTCGTGGACGGCGCGATGGACGCGCACAGCCAGTTCGTCGCCGCGCACCTGCGGTTCGGCGACCGGGTCGCGGTCGAGCAGCCGTGCTTCCCCCCGCTGCTCGACCTGCTCGAGATGGCCGGCGTGGTCCCGCTGGGGGTCGGGTACGACGCCGAGGGTCCGGTGGTGCCGGACGTGGTGGCGGCCGCGGACCTCGGCGCCAAGGTGCTGTTCTTCCAGCCGTGGGGCCAGAACCCGTCCGGTCAGTCGCTCTCGAAGAGCCGGGCGGAGGCGCTGGCGGCCGCACTCCGGGACCGCGACATCGTCGTCGTGGAGGACGACTCGGCGGGCGGTACGCCGTCCGGCCCGCCGGTCTCGCTCGGGGCGCTGCTGCCGGACCGCACCGTGCTCGTGCGGAGCTTCTCCAAGACCCACGGCCCCGACCTGCGGCTGGCCGCCGTCGGCGGCCCCGCCTCGGTGGTCGGGCCGATCGTCGAGCGGCGCTTCCTGGGGCAGGGGTGGAGCAGCCGGCTGGTCCAGTCGATCCTGCTGGAGCTGCTCACCGACGAGTCGTCGCGGACGCTGGTCGCGGACGCCCGGGCGACGTACGCCGCTCGCACGGCCGCGATGGTCGACGCCCTCGCGGCGCGCGGCGTCCAGGTGCCCGGTCGCGACGGCATCAACGTCTGGGTGCCCGTGGCCGAGCAGGGCGCCGCACTCCTGCACCTGGCGGCCGCCGGCGTCCGCGCCGCCAGCGGCGACCCGTTCTGGATCTCCCCTCCGGAGACCGACCACATCCGGATCACCACGTCCGCGATCGACGACGCGCACCACAACGGTCTCGCCGACGTCATCGCCGAGGCCGCGCGCGCCGGCACCTGGTCCGGCCACCGCTGAATCGCCGAGTCGTCATATGACGACTCGGCGTGATTTCGATGTCCCTTTGCGCCGACTCAGCGCGCGGCGGCGAGGGCGAGGCCCCAAGCGGCCGCGTGACGGTGGCCGAGGGAGCCGGCGACGTCGGCCCGGCCGACGACCGTGCCTGGAGGCAGCAGCCCGGAGACCGCCGCCAAGGCGCCACCTCGACCGCTATCCGGGTGGCCGCCACGAGGCGCTCGACCGGCACCTGGTCGACCACGGGCACGCGGGTCTCGAGCCGGTTGCCGACGGCACCGCCTCGTCGTCGGCCAGGGCGACCGCCACGACGTCGGCAGCGGTTCTCCCACCGACGGGATCCGGGCGCGTCCAAGCGATAGGTCGTGGATCACCCGCTTGAGCGTGGCACCGGCGAACGACGCGGCACAAGAGTCTCGGTCCAAATTGTTTGGTTCAGGTTTGTTCGGCCTCACACCATTGACACCACTATTCCAAAAGGTATGCACTCCTGGTTGAACCATTTGGTTGGGTCGACGGAGGAGGAGCGCGGTGACCGACTACGGTGCGTTCTCCTTCGCCGACAAGCAGGAGGTGCTCGACAAGGCCAGGGAGTTCTGGAACCCGGGCAAGACCCAGTTCTGGATCGACTCGGGCACTCCCCTGGTCATCGACCGCCGTGAGGGCTACCTGCTCTGGGACATGTCGGGTCGCCGACTGATCGACGCGCACCTCAACGGCGGCACCTACAACGTCGGGCACCGCAACCCCGAGGTCGTCGCGGCCGTCGCGCAGGCGATGCATCGCTTCGACATCGGCAACCACCACTTCCCGTCGCTGGCGCGAACCGCTCTCGCGGAGGCGCTGGTCGCGTCGGCGCCTCCAGGGCTCACCAAGGTGATCTACGCCAGCGGCGGGGGCGAGGCCATCGACATCGCGATCAAGACCGCCCGGCACGCCACCGGCAAGCGGAAGATCGTGTCGATCGTGAAGGCCTACCACGGCCACACCGGTCTCGCCGTCACCGCGGGCGACGACCGCTTCGCCAAGCTCTTCCTGGCCGACCGTCCCGACGAGGTCGCCCAGGTGCCGTTCAACGAACTCGCTGCCATGGAGGACGCGCTCCGCGGGCGCGACGTGGCCGCGGTGCTCATGGAGTCGATCCCGGCCACGTACGGCTTCCCCCTCCCCGACCCGGGCTACCTCGAGACGGTCAAGCAGCTGTGCGAGCGGTATGACGCGCTCTACATCGCCGACGAGGTGCAGACCGGGCTGATGCGGACCGGAGAGCTGTGGTGCATCTCCAAGCACGACATCGCGCCCGACATCCTGGTCACCGGCAAGGGCCTGTCGGGCGGCATGTACCCGATCGCCGCGGTGCTCGTGAGCGAGCGCTGCGCGGGCTGGCTGACCGAGGACGGCTTCGCGCACATGTCGACGTTCGGCGGTGCCGAGGTCGGCTGCATCGCCGCGATGAAGACGCTCGAGATCTGCAGCCGCCCCGAGACCCGCTCGATGGTGCACTACCTCGCCGACCTGCTGCGCGAGGGCCTGGAGCAGATCCGCGACGACAACCCCGACTGGTTCGTCGGGATCCGGCAGGACGGCCTCGTGATCGGGCTCGAGTTCGACCACCCGCGGGGCGCGATGCTGGTCAGCCGGCATCTGTACGACCACGGCGTCTGGGCGATCTTCTCGACGCTGGACCCGCGCGTGCTGCAGTTCAAGCCCGGGCTCCTGCTCACCCCCGACCTCGCCGAGGAGCTCCTCGACCGGGTCGCCGTCGGGATCGCGAGCGCGCGCGCCGACTCGGAAGGCCGCGCCGCATGAGCGAGACGACCGCCCTCAGCTCGTTCTCCCTCGAGCCCGAGCCGGCCGACGTACCCCAGGCGCGGGCGATGCTCGAGCGGGCGGAGTGGGCGGCCCGTGCCTTCCGCACCCTCGACAAGCCAGCCGTCGACCGGATCCTCGAGGCCGTCGTCCGGGCGGCGATGCAACACGCACAGGAGTACGCCGAGCGCGCGGTCGCCGAGACCGGGTTCGGCGTCGTGGAGCACAAGCGGCGGAAGAACGAGGCCTGCTCCCGCGGGGTGCTCGACTTCTACGCCGGCGCGGACTTCGTGACGCCGCGCATCGACGCGGACGCCAAGATCGTCGAGGTGCCGCGGCCGGCCGGCGTGGTGCTCGCGCTGACCCCGTCCACCAACCCGGTCGCGACGGTCTACTTCAAGGTGCTGCTCAGCCTGATGACCCGCAACGCGGTGGTGGTGAGCCCTCACCCGCTGGCCAAGCGGGTCTGCGCCGACGCCGCGCGCGTGCTGAGTGCGGCCGCCGAGGCGGCCGGGGCGCCGGCGGGCGTCGTGCAGGTCGTGACCGAGCCGACCATCCCCTTGATCGACGCGCTGATGACCGACCCGCGCACCAGCGTCATCGTCGCGACCGGTGGCAACGCGGTCGTCCGCGCGGCGTACCGCTCGGGCAACCCCGCCCTCGGCGTGGGCCCCGGCAACGTCCCGGTGCTCGTCGACGCCACCGCCGACCTGAACGCCGCGGCCCGTCGCATCGTCGACTCCAAGTCCTTCGACAACTCGTGCCTGTGCACCAACGAGTCGGTGGTGGTCGTGGAGGACCGCGTCGCCGACGCCTTCGCCCGCGCCCTGCGGTCGGCCGGCGCGTTCCTGCTCGACGCCGAGCAGGCGGCCCGCGTGCGCGACCTGGTCTTCCCGAACGACCGCTTCGACCCGGCCGTCGTCGGCCGCTCAGCCACCTGGCTCGCGGAGCAGGCGAGCGTGCAGGTGCCGCACAACACCAAGGTGCTGGTCGCGGAGTTCGAGCAGGTCGTGCCGGAGGAGCCGATGGCGCGCGAGAAGCTCACGCCGCTCCTCGGCCTGGTGCGCGTGCCCAGTGCGGCGGCCGGCATCAAGGCGGCGCGGGCCGTGCTGCGCATCTCCGGAGCCGGGCACTCCGCCGCGGTGCACTCCACCGACCCGGCGACGATCCTCGAGTTCGGTGCGGCCTGCAACGTCCTGCGCGTGGCCGTGAACGCCGGCAACAGCCTCGGAAGCGCCGGCCTCGAGACCCATCTCGCCCCCACGATGACCATCGGGACGGGGTACGCCGGTCGCTCGTCGGTCGGCGAGAACCTCCGGCCCGACCACCTGGTCAACTGGGTGCGGCTCGCCCACAACGCCGACGCATCGGTGCCGATGGGCGACTTCTCCGGGCTCTCGCCGTGGCGCGCCTCGACCGGCCCGGTGCCGGCGTACCCGACGCCCTCCAACGCGCGCGAAGCCGCGCCGGCCGTGGTCTCGACAGGCTCGACCGACGCGGACGGGGACCTCCGCGAGGAGCTGCGCCGGATCATCGTCGAGGAGCTCCACGACCTGATCGGCGGTGGCGCCCATGGCTGACGCGACCACCCTGCTGCGCAGCTTCATCCACCTGGACCGGCTGCAGCCGCAGACCCTGTGCTACCTCGGCTCGTGGATCCGCGGCACCCTCCCGCGTGCCGGCGACGCGGCCCAGGTCATCGAGGTCTCGCCCGGGCTCGACATCGAGCCGCTCACGGACGTCGCCCTCAAGCACGCCCCGGTCTCGTCGGGGATGCTGATCGTCGAGCGCCAGTTCGGCTACCTCGAGTTCCACGGCCCGAGCGACGCCGTGCGCGCCGCCGCCGGCGCCGTGCTCGAGCACCTCGACACGGACGCCTCCGCGGCGACCCGGCCGCAGGTGCTGGCCAGCACGATCATGAGCCGGATCGACAGCCAGCACGCGTTCCTGGTCAACCGGAACAAGCTCGGCTCGATGGCGCTACCCGGCGAGTCGGTGTTCGTGCTCGAGATGCAGCCCGCGTCGTACGCGATCCTGGCGACCAACGAGGCCGAGAAGACGGTCGGCCCGTCGATCAAGGTCATCGACTACCGGATGGTCGGCGCGACCGGACGGGTCTACCTGAGCGGCCAGGAGAGCGACGTCCGCCAGGCCGCCGAAGCTGCCGAGGCGGTGCTCCGATGACCGACCCGGAGACCAGCGCCGCCCTGCGCCGGATGGTGCGCGAGGTGCTGGCGGAGGTGCTGCCCCGCGACGCAGCGCCGGCTGTGGCCGCCGCCCCGGCAGCCGATGACGACGTACGCCGCGTGCACGTGCGTGACGACCACGACCTCGCCGACCTGGTCATCCAGGTGCTCAACCTGGCCGAGGACCCGGCCCGCGCCGCCGACCTGAGGGCCGGCCGGATCCGGTTCCGGCTGGCCGACGCCTCGGGCACCGGGGCACCCAGTGGACCCGAGCCGCTCGTCGTCGACCGCGGTGCGGTCACCGAGCGCCTCATCCAGCGGGCCGCGCGCGAGGAGCGCCCGCTGCACATCGGGCCGCGAGCCGTGTTGACGCCGCTGGCGCGCGACCGCGCCCGCGCGCTGGGCGTCGACATCCAGCGAAGGGAGACGCAATGATCCGCGCCACCGTGACCGGCACCGTCTGGGCCAGCCGCCGGCTCGCCGAGATCCCGAACGGAGCCTTCCTGGAGGTCCGCGCCAACGACGCGGCGACGACGTTCGTCGCGTTCGACGTGCTCGGCAGCGGCGTCGGCGAGGAAGTCCTGGTCGTCCAGGGCAGCGTCGCATCCGCCTGGTTCGGCGACAGCCATCCACCCGTCGACGCGCTGATCATCGGCTCCGTCGATCCCGCAGAGTAGGACCCGCAGAGTGAGGAGAGAACCGTGGCCAACAACGCCATCGGCATGATCGAGACCAAGGGGTACGTCGCCGCGCTGGCGGGTGCGGACGCCATGGTCAAGGCCGCCAACGTCACGATCGTCGGCCGGGAAGAGGTCGGCGACGGGCTCGTCGCGGTGACCATCATCGGCGACGTGGGAGCGGTCAAGGCCGCGACCGAGGCCGGGTCGGAGGCCGCCGGACAGGTCGGCGAGCTGGTCTCCGTCCACGTCATCCCGCGGCCGCACGTCGAGGTCGGCAGGCACTTCGCGATCTCCTCCGAGTGACCGTGTCCCACGTGGACACCGGGTCGCGGGGCGACGCGACCGCGGCTCGCGCCTCGGAGGTTGACCTGCGGGTCTACCTGCCGATCCACGACCTGCAACCGCAGTTCGCGGCGTACCTCGGGACGCCGATGCGGGCGCGCGGCTACCCGCCGTACGCCGGCCAGCACGCGCTGATCGTGGAGGTCGCGCCGGGGCTCGCCATCGAGCGGATCACCGACCTCGCGCTCAAGGCGGTGCCCGACGTCGACCCGGGGATCCTGTTCGTCGAGCGGCAGTTCGGCGTGCTCGAGGTGCATGCGGAGGACGCGGCGGACGTCGCCCGTGCGGGTGGGGCGATCCTGGCCGGGATCGGCGCGCTGCCGAGCGACCAGCTGCGGCCCGAGGTGCTGTACCGCGACGTCATCGAGGACCTCTCCGACCAGCACGCGATCATCGTCAACCGCACCCGGCAGGCCTCGATGGTGATGCCGGGCCAGACGCTGCTGGTGTGCGAGATGACGCCTGCGCTGTTCGCGGCGGTGGCCGCGAACGAGGCCGAGAAGGCCGCCCCCGACCTCACGCTGGTCGACGTCTCGATGATCGGAGCCGCGGGACGGATCTACCTCGCCGGAGACCCGGCCTCCATCGAGCGGGCTCTCGCCGCGATCGATGAGGTACTCGGGTCGATCGAGGGGCGATGATCCTCCCGTGAGCGAGCACGTGATGGAGCGCAGCGCGCTCGACCGCATCGCGCAGCAGGCCCTCACGCGCTACGACCTGCCCGAGGACAGCACCGCGGAGCTGGTCAACCTGTCCGAGAACGCGACGTACGCCGTCCGCACGGGCACCGGTGAGCCCACGGCCGCCCTGCGTGTGCACCGGCTCGACTACCACCCCGACGGCGCGATCCGCTCCGAGCTCGCCTGGATCGACGCGCTGCGCCGGGACGGCGTCGTCACCACGCCGGCGATCGTGGCGGCGCGCGACGGCGAGCGCGAGCTGACCGTGGCCGACCCGCTCGGCGAGACCCTGCCGCGCGCGGTGGTGATGTTCGAGTGGCTGCCCGGCACCTCCCCCGACGAGGACTCGCTCGTCGACAACTTCGCCGAGCTCGGCGAGCTCACAGCTCGGTTGCACGTACACGCCCGCGAGTGGGAGTCGCCCGCCGGCTTCCGGCGGTTCTCCTGGGGGTACGACGAGGCCTTCGGCAGCATCGCCCGCTGGGGCCGCTGGCAGGACGCGCCTGGCGTGGACGCCGACACGCTGCCCGTCCTCACCCGTCTCGACGAGACCCTGCGCGACCGGCTGGCGGCGTACGGCCAGGGCCACGAGCGGTGGGGCCTGATCCACGCGGACCTCCGGTTGGCCAACCTCCTCGAGAGCCCCGGTCTCCCGACGGCGGTCATCGACTTCGACGACTGCGGCTTCGGCTGGTACCTCTACGACTTCGGCGCGGCCGTGAGCTTCATCGAGGACCACCCGGACGTCCCGGCGGCGACCGTCCAGTGGGTCGAGGGCTATCGGCGCGTGGCGCCGCTCTCCGCCGAGGACGAGGCCGAGCTGCGGACCTTCGTGATGTTCCGCCGGCTGCTCCTGCTCGCGTGGATCGGGTCGCACAGGTCCGTCGACGTCGCCCAGGAGCTCGCGCCCACGTACGCCGTGGGCACCTGCAACCTGGCGGAAGAGTATCTGTCCTGCCACACCTGACCCGCGTTCTCGGACACATCCACAGGAGGATCGATGTTCACACCGCTCGAGGGGCGCTCGGTCGTCGTGACCGGAGCCAGCAAGGGCATCGGCAAGGGGATAGCGGCCGCGTTCGCCCGCGCCGGTGCCCGCGTGCTCGTCGTCGGGCGCGACGGTGATGCGGCGCAGGCCACGGCCGACGAGCTCGGCAACGGAGCCTCGGCCTTCTCGGCCGACGTCGCCGATACGGACGCCTGTACGGCGATGGCGGCGACCGCGGTCGAGCGCCACGGTGGGATCGACGTGCTCTGCGCGAACGCCGGGATCTTCCCCGACGTGAAGCTCGCCGAGATGTCCTCGGCGGACATCGACCAGGTGCTCGGCACCAACCTCAAGGGCAACATGCTCTCGGTGATCGCCTGCCTGCCCGCCCTCGAGGCGTCGGGGCGTGGTCGCGTCATCCTGACCTCGTCGATCACCGGTCCCATCACCGGCTTCCCCGGCTGGGCCCACTACGGCGCCAGCAAGGCCGGTCAGCTGGGCTTCATGCGCACCGCGGCGGTCGAGCTGGCCCGGAAGAACATCACCGTGAACGCCGTGCTCCCGGGCAACATCATCACCGAGGGACTGGCCGAGCTCGGCGAGGGCTACCAGAGCTCCATGGCCGCCTCGATCCCGGCGGGCAAGCTCGGCACTGTGGACGACATCGGCAACGTCTGCCTGTTCCTCGCCACCGACGAGGCGGCGTACGTGACCGGCCAGTCGATCGCCGTCGACGGCGGACAGGTGCTGCCCGAGTCCTTGGACGCATTGGCATGATGGTCGACTGATGCTGGCCGACTCCATCCAGCGCGAGCTCCAGGCGCAGATCGACGCCGGTCGCTGGCAGCCGGGCCAGCGCCTCGGGTCCGAGCGCAGCCTGGCTGCCGAGCTGGGCGTGAGCCGCTCGTCCCTGCGGCAGGCGCTGGCCATGATGGAGCAGGCCGGCGCCGTACGCCGGGTGATCGGCCGCGGCGGCGGCACCTTCGTCAGCCACCAGAAGATCGACCGGGACCTCTCCCACATCCGCAGCGTCCCCGAGCTGCTCTCCGCCCAGGGAATCACTGCGGGCACCCGGATCCTCTCGACCGGAACCGCACCCGCGGCCGCGGCCACCAGCGAGGCCCTGGAGCTCGAGCCGGGTCAGCTGGTCTACGCGATCGTGCGCATTCGGCTCGCTGACGGCGCGCCGATCTCCCTTGAGCACGCCTGGCTCCCGGTGGTGCTGTTCCCGGGCCTGCTCGACTTCCAGCTCGGTGGGTCGCTCTACGGGATCCTCGACGAGAACTTCTCGATCCAGCCCCAGGAGACGACCGAGCGGATCGAGGTCCTCCGCGCCACGCCGGACGACGCGTCGATCCTGGGTATCGAGCGTGGCGACCCCCTGCTGTCGATCACCCGGGTCACCCGCAGCGCCGACGGCACGCCCTTCGAGCACTCCCACGACCTTTTCCGGGCCGACCGCACCCGGATCGTCGTCCACACCGTCGAAGAGGGCGACGACACCACCACGGACCTCACCCGCCAGTCGTTCGAGCTGATCACCCACTGACGCCGAGTCGGCGCGAAGTGACGACGAAATAGCGCCGACTCGTCATACGACGACTCGACGTGTGCTTGCCTGTCACCCCGCTCGGGTCGGCGCGGGCGTCACCGGGTTTCGACTCGCCTTGCGCGGCTTCGCAGGTTCAGCCGCGGGCTCGCTCAACCTGCACTCGCCCACGCCGCCCGTTCGTTCCTCACGGGCGACTGCTCGCTTGACAATGGTTCTCATTCTCACTGAGAATCATTCTCATGCGACGGGTCATGCTCCTGGCGACGGTGCTGGGCCTGGTCGCGTCGCTGACCAGCGCCTGCCGGCTCCCCCGCCCCGCCGACGACCACACCGTGGTGGCGTCGTTCTACCCGCTGTACTTCATCGCCGAGCGGGTCGCGGGTCGCTACAACGAGGTCATCGACCTGACGCCGCCCGGCGTCGAGCCGCACGAGTACGAGCTCACCGTCCGCCAGGTCGCGGACATCGACAACGCCAGGGTCGGCTTCTACGAACGCGGGATCGCCCCGTCGGTCGACCAGGCGATGGACAACGACTCGCCCGACCACGTGCTCGACGTGGCCGACGTCGTCCACCTGGCATCTCCGGTGAGCGGCTCGGGCGTGGAGTCCACGAGCGACGACAAGGACCCGCACTTCTGGCAGGACCCGACGCTGATGGCCGAGGCGACGGGTGCGTTCGCACGCACGATGGCGCGGGCCGACCCGGCCCATGCGACGTACTACCGACAGCAGGCCCGGTCGCTCACCCGGCAGCTCATGGGCCTCGACCGCGACTACCGCACGACCCTGACCCGATGCCGGATCGACACGATCGTGGTCAGCCACGACGCGTTCGAGTACCTCGCCCGCCGCTACGGCGTCGACGTCGTCCCGATCGCGGGCCTCGAGCCGGACGCGGAGCCCTCGCTCCAGCGCCTCCACGACCTCGCCGGGCTGATCCGCGACCGCGGCGTGACCACGGTCTTCTTCGAGACGCTGGCCGGTCCCGAGCTCGCCGAGTCGCTGGCCCGGGACGTCGGCGTGCGGACCGCCGTCCTCGATCCCGCCGAGGGCCTGACCTCGGATGACGCCCATGCCACCTACCTCACCCTGATGCGGCGCAACCTGGCCGCCCTGGCGAAAGCAGGCGACTGCTCATGACCACTCCCCTCGCCCTCGACCGGGTCGGTGTCGTCCTCGACGGGCGACCGATCGTCCGCGACGTGACCTTCGAGGTCGCCCGCGGCCAGGTCGTCGCGATCCTCGGCGCCAACGGCTCCGGGAAGTCCACCCTGGTCAAGGCATTGGTCGGCCTGAACCCCGTGAGCACCGGCTCGGTCTCGCTCTTCGGTACGCCGCTGCCGCACTTCCACGACTGGCAGCGGGTCGGGTACGTCCCTCAGCGGAGCAACCTCGGCATCGGCGTACCGGCGACGGTCCGTGAGGTCGTCGCGAGCGGCCGGATCGCCCGGCGACGCCCCTTCCTGCCGATGTCGCGACGCGACCAGGACGTGGTCGACGCTGCCGTGGACCTGGTCGGCCTCGGCGGTCGTTCGGGTCATGCCGTCGCGACCCTCTCGGGCGGCCAGCAGCAGCGCGTGCTGGTGGCCCGCACGCTCGCCGGGGAGCCCGACCTCCTGCTCCTCGACGAGCCCAACGCGGGGGTCGACCACGGCAGTCAGATGGCGATCGCCGAGACGCTCGGCGGCCGGGCCGACGCGGGAGCAAGTGTGGTCGTCGTCCTGCATGAGCTCGGGCCCTTCGCCCCCCTCATCGACCGGGTGATCGCTCTCCGCGAGGGCCGCGTGACCTACGACGGCCCGCCCGACCAGCTCACGGACGGGGCTGCCCACGGCCACCACCACCTGTTCCACGGGGACGACGCCGTGGTGCCCCTCCAGGCGCCGCTGGAAGGAGAGCGCTGATGTGGGACCTGCTGCTCGCGCCCTTCATGATCCGGGCCGTCATCGCCGCCGCGGTCACGGGACTCGCGGCCCCGGGCATCGGCACCTACCTCGTGCAGCGCCGGCTGTCGCTGATGGGTGACGGCATCGGCCACATCTGCGTCACCGGGGTCGCGCTCGGGCTGCTCACCGGCACGTCACCGACGTACACCGCCGTCGTGGTCGCGGTCATCGGCGCCCTCGTGATCGAGCTGATCCGGGCCTCGGGCAAGGCGACCGGTGACCTGGCGCTGGCGCTGCTGTTCTACGGCGGCATCGCGGGTGGCCTGGTGCTCGTCCAGCTCGCCGGCAACGGCGCGTTCGCACTCCAGGCCTACCTGTTCGGGTCGATCACCACGATCTCCCACGACGACGTCGTGGTCTCGGTCGTGCTGGCCGGGATCGTGATCGTCGCGGCGCTGGCCCTGATGCCGCAGCTGTTCGCCGTCTCGTACGACGAGGACTTCGCCCGAGCCAGTGGGGTCCCGGTGTGGTTCTACAACGCCCTGGTCTCGGTCCTCGCGGCGGTGACCGTGAGCGTTGCGATGCGCACGGTCGGGCTGCTGCTCGTCAGCGCCCTGATGATCATCCCGGTCGCGACGTCCCAACAGTTCACCAGGAGCTTCCGGTCGACGATGCTGCTCGCGATGGTCGGCGGGCTCCTCGCCTCGCTGGCCGGGGTGGTCATCTCCGCGTTCGCGAACCTCCCGCCGGGAGCGACGATCGTGCTGGTCGCGCTGGCCGGCTTCGTGGCGACGGCCCCCGTCGGCATGGTGCTCGAACGACGCCGGCGCGCGCGCGTGCCGTACGACGCGCACGCGCTGCCGCTGCACGAGGAGACCGGTGAGCGGCACCGCCACCAGCACGGACCCGGGTGCGGACACCTCGCGATCGAGCACGGAGACCACGTCGACTACGTCCATGACGGCCACCGGCACGCCGTCCACGTCACCGGAGAGGGGCAGCACTATGACGAGCACTGAGCCGGGCTCAGGCCCACGGACGACGCCGCAGCGGCAGGCGGTCCTCGACGCGCTCGACGGTCTCGACGACTTCCGCTCCGCCCAGGAGGTGCACGAGCTGCTCGCCTCCAGCGGCTCCGGGGTCGGGCTCGCGACGGTGTACCGCACCCTCGCGCTGTACGCCGACCACGGGCTCGTCGACGTACTCCGACGCGAGGACGGCGAGGCGATCTACCGCCGGTGCTCCGACACCCACCACCATCACCTGGTCTGCCGTTCCTGCGGCGCGACGGTGGAGGTGGAGGGCCCGGCGGTCGAGAAGTGGACGTCGGCGATCGCGGCCGAGCACGGCTTCGCCGACCTCTCCCACACGCTGGAGATCGTCGGCACCTGTGCCGACTGCCAGGAGGACTGAGCGGCAACTCCGGGCGGGGTGCCTGCATCTCATCGGCGAACCCGGACACACCGGGGACGAACGGGGAGCAGTGCGATGTCCGGTGCCGGCAAGTGCCTCTTGTGGTTGACCGCCCTGGCCACGGCGTCATTGACGTTGACGGGTTGCCAGTCCTCGGAGGCTCGGCTGGCCTCGACGAAGGACCCGACGGCGACGTCCTCCGGGCGCGCGGTCCGGGACCCACAACCAAGGTCGCGTCCGAGCCACTTCCGCGAGCCCACGTCCCCTGCGACCCCGTCCCCCGCGGCCGAAGGGTTCGCCCCCGAGAAGCCCTATGTGCTGGTCGTCAGCGACGGGACCGACGAGGTCCGCGTGGCCGGCCGCGACGTGCGCTTCCCCGGACCGGTCTCGGACGCCGTCGTGTCGCCGAACGGCATGGTCATCGCCTACGTCGACGGACTCGGGAACATCGCCACGGCCCGCCTCGACGGCACCGGCGTCCGCGTCCTGACCTCCGCCGACCCGGGCGTGCTGCGTGCCCAGCCGACGTTCGAGGACGGTGGGTCCGAGATCCTGTTCAGCGAGCGGGGTCACGACGGCGTCTGGCGGATCAAGGAGGTCGCCGCCGACGGCCATGACGACCTCACGAGCGGCCGGACCGACCCGACGCTGGAGGAGACCGTGTCCGACGGAGGCCACGACACGGCTCCGAGCGCCACGTGGTACCAAGCCTCCCACGAGGACACGGCCCACAGCGTGTTGGTCTTCGAGCACCGCACCGCGAAGGGCGCCGTCAAGGTCTACGTCGCCGACCGCAACCAGCGCGGCTTCGGCGCGTCGGAGCTGTTGACCGGTCGCGCGCCGGCGGTGTCGCCGACGGGTGACCGCGTGGCGTTCATCGGCGCGGGAGGTCAGATCCACGTGCAGCGGATCGACGCTCGGCCCCGAGCCACCCAGGTGACCTGGGGCCTCCATCCCACCGGCCACCTCGCCTGGTCCCCCGACGGTCGCCGCCTCTTCTTCAGCACCGGCACCGACGTCGAGTCGGTCAGCAGCAGGCCGGCTCGGCCGGGGCGGAGTCCGGCGCACGTCGTGCTGCACCATCCCGGGGTCGCGAGCCCCGGGACGATCGCGAAGCCGACGGTCGGGGCGTACGCGGGCACCGATCCCGTGCGCACCGCCCTCGAGATCTCACGGGCGCACTTCGTGGACGGCACCGACCTTCCCGACGACGAGGGTGCCGCCAACGGGATCGCGTGGGCCGACCACGTGACGCTGCTGAGCACCGACGACCCCTCGGCTGCCGCTCCGGCGGCCGCGATCGCTGCCGGCGGTCCCGTTCTCTTCGTGCGCGACGGGCGGCTCGACCCCCGCGTCCGGGACGAGATCCTGCGTCTGCTGCAGCGTCCCCGAGGGTACGGGCGCGGGACCGTGGACGTCGTGGGCACCACCACCGACGTAGCGGTCAGCATCGTCTCCGAGCTCCGAGCCGTGCACCTCCGGGTGCGCCGGTTCGACCCGACGGACCCGGCGGTTGCGGCTGACGGCGCCTTGGTGGACCGGTCGTCGTCCTACGTCGTCGTGTCGAGCACCGACCTCCCCGGGGTAGCGTCGGCCGCGACTGCCGGCAACCCGGTTCTCCTCACCGACGGGTCGACGATGCCGGGGCCGACCGCGGCCCGACTGAACCGGATGTGGAACGACGCGGACGCACCGGCGACCGTCTACGCCGTCGGCCGGGAGGCACAGCTCGCGGTGCGATCGTCCTGGCCCGGCAAGCGCTCGTTCACGATCGTCGACGTGGGCGGATCGGACGCAGGTGGTGACAGCCTCGCAGCCCTGCAGGTCTTGTACGACGCACCGGGGCGCCTCTCGGTCGCACCCTCGGACGACTGGCGCAGCATGCTGGTGGCCGGGATGGCCGGGCCGGCGCTGGTCGTGGACCCGGAGCAGGGCCTGTCACCTGCAGAGACCGGCTGGCTGGCGGCGAGCCAGGCCGTGATGCGGGCCGTGTACGTCTGCGGCGGGTCTGACTCGCTCCCCGGGCTCGTGGGGCATGCGGTGTACGGCGCCCGCTACGTCCAGCGACCGGCACCGACCGACATCAGGCAGTGAGCCAGGCCTACAGATAGCGCCGAGCTCGGACCTGCGCGGCCTCCTCGTCCTGCCACAGCCACGCGGGGCAGGTCTCGTCGGTGCGCTGCTCGTGCGCGACGGCGTCCTGCAACGCCGGCAGGTGCACCTCGCCGAGCAGGTGCGGCACGAAGTCCACGACGTCGTGGTACCGCAGCTCCACCCGCTGCCGCACCGTGAACTCGTACCGCTCGAACGACACCAGCGCGCCACCGATCTCGCCGACGGCGCCGCGGGCCTCACCCCGCAGGATCGTCGTCCCCACGACCTCGGCGTCCAGCCGACGGCGGGCGTTCGGTCGCGCGAGCCACGGGCAGACCACGGCGGCGTACAGCATGCAGGCCCGGTGCCCGGGTGGTTCCACCGTGGTCGCGGTGTTCTCGAACCCGCTCGGGTCGGTCGCGATCGCGACCGCTTCGTCCGCGGCGACCACCCGCCACACCGGCCCCTTGCCGAGCGAGAGACCGCAGATCGAGCAGCGACGCTCGACGGCGCACACGAGGATCCGCGCCGGACTCGTGACCGCGAAGTCGGGGGCACCGTCGCGCCACGGAGTGATCGCCAGCACCGGGTACCCACGCGCGTCGCGGGGTCGTGCCGCGACCGCAGCCGGCGTCGGCACCTGGTCTGGCTGCACGCCCGCCAGGCTAGTCGGGCGAGGAGGCGTGCTCAGCGCACGGTGATCGGAGCGTCGGGCGCCTCGAACTCCACCGCCGTCGTGACCCGTGAACGCCGCAGGACCAGGCCGGCCACAGCGATCGCGACCGCCGTCGCCAGCAGCATCAAGGTCGCCAGCGCGTTGACCGCCGGTGTGATCCCGAAGCGGACGGCGGAGTAGAGCACGATCGGCCAGGTGTTGGTCGTGCCGTTGGTGAAGGCGGGCAGCACGTAGTCGTCGAACGAGAACGTGAACGACAGCAGGGCCGCGGACAGGATCGCCGGGAAGAGCCGGGGCAGCGTGATCTGCCGGAACGTCGCCAGCCGACCCGACCCGAGGTCGTAGCCGGCCTCCTCGAGTGTGTCGCCCATGCCCACGAATCTGGCTCTGATCACCAGCATCGCCAACGACGCCCCGAAGACCACCTGCCCGAGGAAGATCGTCCACGCGCCCAGCGGCGGGAAGGCCGGGATGTAGTTGCGCACCTGGACGAAGAAGATCAGCGACGCGACAGCGATCACGATCTCGGGGACGACCAGCGTCAGGTACACCAGCGAGTCGAAGGGCGCCCGCAGGAACTTGTTCATCCGCGCCAGCGCCAGCGCCGCGCCCAGCCCCAGCAGCGTCGAGACGATCGCGGCCGCCGCCGCGATCTTGGCGCTGGTGACGATCGCCGGGATGTACGTCGGGTCGTGCAGGCCGGCGTCGAACCAGCACGTCGTGAACCCGTTCCACACCGTGACGTTGCCGACCTGGCTGGGGGGCAGGTCGCAGACGTTCGAGCCGTGGAACCCCTCGAGCGCGGCGGCGGAGGGCTTGTTGAACGCGAACAGCACCATCACCGCGATCGGCAGGTAGAGGAAGCCGAACACCACCATCGCCCACGCGGTGAAGCCGCGCTTGGCGGTGAGGACCTTCCTGCGGCTAGGCACCGAACCGCTCCTCCTTCGTCGCGAAGACGATGTAGAGGGCGACGAAGCCGGACAGCGCGATCATGAGGCTGATCGACATCGCCGAGCCGAAGGGCTGGTTCTGGGCCGACGCGAACTGGTCGCCGATGACGTTGCCGACGAACTCGTAGTTACCGCCGCCCAGGATGTTGGGGATGATGTACTCCCCGCACATCGGGATGAAGACCAGCAGCCCCCCGGTGACCACACCCGGGAGCGTGAGCCGCAGGGTGATCTGGCGGAAGGCGTTGAAGGGCTTGGCACCGAGATCGGTGGCGGCCTCGACGAGCGACCAGTCCATGCGCTCCAGGGACGCGAACACCGGGATGATGAACAACGGCAGGTAGTTGTAGACGAGCCCCAGCGCCACGGCCCACTTGGTGAACATGATGTTGATGCCGAGGTGCGTGGCGAGGTAGCCGTGCTCGTCGAGGATGATCTTCAGCGCGTAGGTGCGGATCAGGAACGACGTCCAGAACGGCACCAGGATCAGCAGCAGCGCGAGCAGCTTGTACGTCGACAGGTAGCGCGCCATCCAGTACGCGATCGGGTAGCCGACCAGGATCGTGAGCAGCGATCCTCCCGCTGCCATCAGCAGCGTGCGGTAGAAGATCTTCAAGTACAGCGAGTCGAGCACCAGGTGGTACTGGCTGGTGTCGAAGCCGTAGGTGATCGAGTCGAAGCCGGTCTGGGTCGCCAGCGAGAACGCCACCAGGATCGCGAGCGGTCCGAGGAAGAAGATGGCGTAGTACAGCAGCGACCCCGTCGTCAGCCACGCCGGGTACCGCGGACTGAAGGAGCGACGACCCGACGCCATCAGCCTGCCTTGAACTGCGTGTAGATCTTGGTCCGCTCCTGCACGACCTGCGGGCTCACGTTGAGGATGTACTGGTAGTTGTCGGTGTAGCTGGACGGCACGTTGAACAGGTCGTCGCCGCTCAGGTCCGCCGGGAGCTCGGAGAGCGCGCTCGGGATCGGGATCGGGTAGTTGTGGTACTCCATCTCGGTCACCGCCGTCGACGGGGTGAGCAGCCAGTTGATCCAGGCGTGGGCCGCCACCGGGTCGGGCGCGGTCTCGGGGATGCACCAGTTGTCCGACCAGATCTCCGACTTCTCCTTGCACAGCACGGCGGTGATGTCGCCCTGCTTCTTCCGGCCCTGGACGATGCGGCGCACGTCGCCGTTCCAGCCCTGGCCGAGGATGATCTTTCCGGCGATCGCGTCGTCGATGTAGTTCGACGCACTGATCGTGGTGACGCCCTTGCGGATCGACATCAGGAAGTCCGAGACCGTCTTGAAGTCGTCCGGCGAGTCGGTGTTGGCGTCGAGGCCGAGCGCCATCAGTGCCAGCGGCACGACCTCCTCGGCGCCGTCGAGCAGGTTCGTCCGACCCTTGCTGACGTACTTCGTCAGCAGGTCGTAGAAGTCCTTCATCGTCTCGGGCTTCTCGCTGATGATCGTGTTGTTGTAGAAGAACAGCGTCACGCCGAAGTCCTTGATGACGTGGTACTCCCCGGTCGGGTCGTACTCCGCCTTGAGGAACTTGGGGTCGAGGTTCTTCTTGTTCGGCAGCAGCGCGTCGTCCAGCTTGAGCAGCTTCTTGGTCTCGATGAGCTGCGCGACGGCGTTCTGGCTGGGGACGATGATGTCGAACGTCGCGCCTCCGGCGTTCAGCTTGGCCAGCAGCTCGTCGTTGGACGAGTAGTAGGTCTCGTGGATCTTCAGCCCGGCCTTCGAGACGTCGGGCAGCGCCTGGAACTTCTTGTACGTCGACGGGTCGTCGTACTGCGACCAGTTGAAGATCTCCAGGTGGTCCTCGAGCGGCTTGCCCGCCAGCGCGTCGCTGCTGGCGGTGCTGGTGCCGGTGCCCTCGTTGCCCGTCGACGTGCTGCCGCACGCACCGAGCAGCATCAGGCCGCCGATCCCGAGCGCGGAGCGGCGCGACACGGGGTGGCCGACCACGTCCACGACGTCGCGGTACAGGCGGTCGAGCTTCGGCTTGGACTCCAGGGGGGCGAGGAGGTTCAGGTGGTCGGGTCGGTCGGTCATGGGTTGCCCCTGTCGTTGTCCAGCGTGGGTGGGTCGGCCAGCAGCACCGGCGCGGACCGGTCCCACTGGATCGTGATGTGGTCGCCCGGGCGGACGGAGTCATGTGGCGCGTCGGCGCCGGCCCGCTGCTCCCGAATGACCATCTGGGCGCCACCGTCGAGGGTGGCGACGACCTGTACCTCGTCCCCGAGATACATCTTGGTGTCCACGACCGCCCGTGCGGAGTTCGCGGTGGCCTCGTCCGGCACCGCACCGATGCGGAGCCGTGCCGGACGGATCCCGACCCGGGCCTGCCGCCCCTTCGTCGCGGACCCGCGCCCGAGCACGACGACGCCCGTGGAGGTCTCGAGGGCGTACCCCTCCTCCGACGCCTCGGTGATCGTGCCCTCCAGGAAGTTCATCTCGCCGATGAAGTCGGCCACGAACGCCGTGCGCGGCCGGTCGTAGATCTCCGCGGGCGTGTCCAGCTGCTCGATCACACCGTCCGACATCACGGCGATGCGGTCGGACATCGACAGCGCCTCGCCCTGGTCGTGCGTCACGTAGATGAACGTGATCCCGACCTCGCCCTGGATGCGGGTCAGCTCGATCTGCATCTCTTTGCGGAGCTTGAGGTCGAGCGCGCCGAGGGGTTCGTCGAGCAGCAGCACCCGCGGGTGGTTGACCAGCGCCCGCGCGAGTGCGACGCGCTGCTGCTGGCCGCCCGACAGCATCGAGGGCTTGTGCTTCTCCCGCCCGGTGAGGCGCACCAGCTCGAGTGCCTCGCGCGCCCGCTGGTAGCGCTCGGGCTTGCCGACGCCCTTCTGCTTCATGCCGTACGCGACGTTGTCGAGGATCGTCATGTGGGGGAAGAGCGCGTACTGCTGGAAGACCGTGTTCACGTCACGCCGGTACGGCGGTGTCCCGACGGCGTCGACGCCGCCGATCAGGATCTCCCCCTCGTCGGGCTGCTCGAAGCCCGCGATCATCCGCAGCGACGTCGTCTTGCCGCAGCCGGACGGACCCAGGAGGGAGAGGAACTCGCCCTGCCGCACCTGGAAGGAGACGTCGTCGACGGCGGCGAGGTCACCGAACCGCTTGGTGACGCCACGAAACTCGACGTCGATCGTCGGGTCCGCTCCCACGGGGCTCACGTCGGTGGCCTCCCACACAGGCTCCCGCCCGAGACGGTCGTTGTAGAGCGGCAACGTAACCTCACGAAAATCGCTGGTCAATGCCCGTGATCCGTGGCGAGACCGTTTTGAGACTTCGGATTCCGAAGGATCGGGCGCTCAGGCCTTGCCGAACCGCCGGTCCCGAGCGGCGTAGATCTCGATCGCCTTCCACAGCGCCAGCCGGTCGACGTCGGGCCACAGGATGTCGGTGAACACCAGCTCGGCGTACGCCGCCTGCCAGAGCATGAAGTTGGACAGCCGGTGCTCCCCCGACGTCCGCCAGAGCATGTCGGCCTCGCCCAGAGCGGGCACGTAGAGGTGCCGGCCGAACGTCTTCTCGTCGACCTTCTCCGGGTCGAGCCGACCAGCCGCGACCGCACGTGCGATCGAACGAGCGGTGTCGGCGACCTCGGCGCGACCGCCGTAGTTCACGCACATGTTGAGGGTCATCACGTCGTTGCCGCGGGTGAGCTCCTCGGCGACCTGGAGCTCCTTGATCACCGACTTCCACAGCCGCGGTGCCCGGCCCGACCAGGTGACCCGCACACCCATCTCGTGCATCTCGTCGCGTCGCCGCCTGATGACGTCGCGGTTGAAGCCCATCAGGAAGCGGACCTCCTCGGGCGAGCGCGTCCAGTTCTCGGTGGAGAAGGCGTACGCCGAGATCGCTTTCACCCCGATCTCGATCGCGCCCTCGACGACGTCGAACAGCGCCGCCTCGCCGCGCTTGTGACCCTCGGTCCGCGGCAGACCACGCGCCTTCGCCCACCGACCGTTGCCGTCCATCGTGATGGCGACGTGACGCGGGACCAGGTCGCGCGGGAGCGCCGGCGGGCGCGCGCCGGACGGGTGGGGATGGGGAGGTCGCACCACGCGGGTCACCGCTCGACGTACTCCAGCGACCGCAGTCCTCGCTCCAGGTGCCAGTGCAGGAACGCCGCGACGAGCCCGGACGCCTCGCGCAGGTGACGCTGGTCGGCCGACTCGACGACCGCCCAGTCGCCGGCCAGCAGGGCGCCCATCACCTCGAGGGTCCCGGCCGCCGGGGAGGCCGCTCCCGGCACGCGGCAGTCGGCACACAGGGCACCACCGGCCGCCGGGGAGAACCATCGGTGCGGCCCCGGGTCGCCGCACCGCGCGCAGTGGGTGAACGAAGGCGCGTATCCGGCGACGGCCAGGGAGCGCAGCAGGTAGGAGTCCAGGACCTGGGCCGGGGCGTGCTCGCCGTTCGTCATCGCCCGGAGCCCGCCCACCAGCAGCAGGAACTGCTGGAGCGACGGCTGCTTCTCCTCGGTGACGAGACGGTCGGCGGTCTCGAGCATCACCGTGCCCGCGGTGTAGCGGTCGTAGTGGTCGCCGAGCCGGGACGGGAACGGGTCCAGCGTGTCGGCCTGGGTGACGACGTCGAGGTTGCGCCCCTCGGCGAGCTGGAGGTCGACGTGGGTGAACGGCTCGAGCCGCGACCCCCAGCGCGATGTCGTCTTGCGCACGCCCTTGGCCACCGCGCGCACGCGCCCGTGCTGACGGGTCAGGAGGGTGATGATGCGGTCGGCCTCGCCCAGCTTGTGGGTGCGCAGGACGATCGCCTCGTCGCGGTAGAGCGGCACCGGTCCATTCTGCCGGTCGGAGGGAGAAATCCGGTCGCTGGATCGCCGGTGACTTGAAACCCTGTGCCGGTGACCGACGCCGCGCTCCTCGACGAGATCGAGACCTACTACGACACGGTCCCGAGAGCCACGGCCGGCGTCGAGGAGGTCGGCCCGTTCACCCTGTTCGTCGCGGACGCCGGCGTCGGGTGGCCGTACTACGCCCGTCCCCGCTTGGGGGACGACCACGCCTTCACCGCCGACGACGTACGTCGCGTGCTGGCCCGCCAGGACGAGCTCGGCCTGCCCCGGGCGATCGAGTGGGTGGACGACGTGACGCCGTCGCTGCTGCCCGCGGTGGTGGATGCCGGGGAGCATGCCGGTCGCTTCCCGTTGCTGGCCCTTCCCGAGGAGGCCGAGGTGGCGACACCCGACAGCACGCGCGTGCTCGGACCGGATGATCCCGACCTGCCGTTGGTTGTCGGCGCGGTGCACGCGGCCTTCGCCGGTGAGGACGAGATCGCGGCCAGGTCCGTCGGCCGTCGGCCGGGGCTGATCCGCGAGGGCCACCTGGTCGAGGTCGCGGCGTACGACGGGGACGGGCGGCTCGTCGGCGGCGGGTCGGCTGCTCCGCGCGGCACGACCGCGGAGCTGATGGGGATCGGCGTACCGCCGGCTCATCGGATGGCCGGCACCGGGACCGCGATCACCCGCGCGCTGGTCCACGCCTGCCGTGAGGCGGGCGTCCGCACGGTGTTCCTGAGCGCGGGCAACGATGCAGCCGCCAGCATCTACCGTCGGGTCGGCTTCCGAGACGTCGGCACGGCCTGCATCCTCGGGGGACACGGTGGCTGAGCTGCGACTACTGGCGCCCGACGACTGGGAGGACTTCCGGGAGATCCGGATGAAGGCCCTCGCCGACTCCCCCGACGCCTTCGGCTCGACCCTCGAGCGGGAGCAGGGGTTCACCGAGGCCGACTGGCGACGCCGTCTGACGGGGCCGGTGTACGTCATCGACGAGCCGCGTCCCGTCTCGGTCGGAGGGATCTTCGACAACGCCGGCTCACCCCACGTCTGGGGCATGTGGACCGATCCGGCCCACCGCGGTCGCGGTCACGCACGCCGCATCCTGGACGCCCTGATCCCGCCCGGGACGCGTGCCCAGCTGGACGTGAACGTCTCCAACGGAGCCGCCCGGGCCGTCTACGAGCGCTACGGCTTCGTCGGGACGGGCCAGCTCGAGCCGTTGCGTCCCGGCTCGGACCAGCGCATCGAGCTGATGGTTCTCACCCGACGCGGTTGACCGCGCTGATCACCGCCTTGAGGGAGGCGGTCACGATGTTGGCGTCGAGACCGGCGCCCCACACGACCTCGGTCTCGCCCGACGCACCGGTGACAGCGCACTCGACGTACGCCGCGGCGATGGCGTCGCCACCGGCGCTGAGGGCGTGCTCGTGGTAGTCGAGCACGCGCACGTCGAAGGAGCCGCTGTCGCGCTCCACGCCGTTGATCGCGTCCACGAACGCCGCGATGGGTCCGTTGCCCTCACCGGTCAGCTCGCGCAGCTCGCCGTCGACGTAGACGTTGACGTCGAGCCGGTCCTTCTCGCCGGCGGCCGACGACGTGTGGACGGAGTTGAGCTTCAGGGGAGCTTCGCGTGAGAGGTACTCCTGGCTGAAGATCTCCCAGATCTCGGCCGGGCTGATCTCGCCGCCCTCGGCGTCGGTGTGCTCCTGGATGACCCGCGAGAACTCGATCTGCGCGCGGCGCGGGAGGTCGAGGTTGTGCTCGGCCTTGAGCACGTAGGCGACGCCGCCCTTGCCCGACTGGCTGTTCACGCGGATGACGGCCTCGTAGGAGCGACCGACGTCCTTCGGGTCGATCGGCAGGTACGGCGCCTCCCACGGCATCTGGCTCACCGGCACGCCGTCCTCGGCGGCCCGGCGCTCGAGATCCTCGAGACCCTTCTTGATCGCGTCCTGGTGGGAACCGGAGAACGCCGTGTAGACCAGGTCGCCGGCGTACGGGTGCCGAGGGTGGACGGGCAGCTGCGTGCACCACTCGACCGTGCGGCGGATCTCGTCGATGTCGGAGAAGTCGATCTGGGGGTCGATGCCCTGGCTGAACAGGTTCATGCCCAGGGTCACCAGGCAGACGTTGCCGGTGCGCTCCCCGTGCCCGAACAGGCAGCCCTCGACGCGGTCTGCCCCGGCCATCATCGCCAGCTCCGTGGCCGCGACGGCGGTGCCGCGGTCGTTGTGCGGGTGCAGCGAGATCGTGGTGAACTCGCGCCGGGTCAGCTGGCGGGAGAACCACTCGATCTGGTCGGCGTACACGTTGGGTGTCGCCATCTCGACGGTCGCCGGCAAGTTGAGGATGATCTCCCGGCCGTCGTCCGGCTGCCACACGTCGCTGACCGCCTCGCACACCTCGACGCTGAACGGCAGCTCGGTGCCGGTGAAGATCTCCGGGCTGTACTCGTAGCCGATGATCGTCTGCCCGAGGATGTTCTCGGCGTGCTTCATCACGACCTCGGTGCCGCGGACCGCGATGTCCTTGACCTCGTCCGGGCTCGCCCGGAACACGACGCGGCGGAACAGGGGCGCCAGGGCGTTGTAGAGGTGGATGTTCGCGTGGTGCACCCCGACCAGCGAGTGAACGGTCCGCTCGATCAGGTCCTCGCGTGCCTGGGTCAGCACGGAGATCGTGACGTCCTCCGGCACTCGGTCCTGCTCGATGAGCTGGCGGACGAACGCGAAGTCTGTCTCGCTCGCGCTCGGGAAGCCGACCTCGATCTCCTTGTAGCCCATCTTCACGAGCAGCTCGAACATCCGCAGCTTGCGGGCGGGGCTCATCGGGTCGATCAGCGCCTGGTTGCCGTCACGGAGGTCGGTCGACAGCCACCGCGGTGCATCGGTGATCCGGCGGTTCGGCCACGTGCGGTCGGGAAGGTCGATCGGCTCGAACGCGCGGTACCGCCCGAAGGGCATCGGGCTCGGCTGCTGGGTGTTGCTGAATCCCTCGAACTGAAGAGTCATGATCCGGTCCTGCTCGCGGTTGACGGGGGCCGGCGCGCGCCATCACTCCGCAGCGAGGAGGTCCGGCCTGGTCAGACCTCGCTGCGGCAGCGAAGGAGGAGGCTGCGCTTCATGACGGACCCACGGTAACAGAGTCGGTGGTGGCGGTGCGCGGGCGCTCAGAGCGGGAGGGGCCGGGACAGCGTGATGCTGGTCTGCCCGGCGGCGTACCCGAGGTGCTCGTTGAGGCGCAGCATCGACTCGTTGCGCGCCTGGGTCCAGGTGTAGACCTCGGTGACGCCGTGCTCGGCGGCCCACCGGAGCGTCAGGCGCTTCAGGAAGGACGCGACGCCGCGTCCCCGCCAGTCCCGTCGGACGGCGGTCAGCGCGTTCTCGGCGCGCCCGGGGCGGTCGGTGTCGAGGTGGAGACCGGCGCACCCGATCACCTCGCCGTCGTGCAGCGCGAGGAACATCGGCTCACCCGCCCACGACGACGCCCACTGCTCGGCCGTCACCTGGAGCGGTTGGAACAGCGCGAAGTCGGCCAGCACCTGCATCCCGAACCCGTCGTACGACGCCGCCCAGAGGTCGGGCTGCTCCGCCAGGTCAACGACCCGCACGCCGATCGGTGGTGCGGAGGGGGGAGGCACCTCCGCGATCGTCAGCACCTGCTCCACCTGCCGGTCGACCTCGACGAAGCCGGCCCGCTCGGCGAACGCCAGTGAGCCCGGGTCGTCGACCATGCACCGCACCTCGGAGAAGCCGCGCGCCACGAGGTGGCGAGCGAGCCGGTCGAGGAGCGCGGTGCCGGCACCGCCACGTCGGTACGCCGGACGCACCCGAGGCGCCACGAACCCGCCACCGCTGTCGGACCGGCCGGCGAGCCCGGACCCCAGGACCTCGCCGTCGTCGATCGCGAGGAGCATCGTCCGGTCGGGGTGGTCCTCGGCCCGGAGCTCGGCGACGGTCGCCGTGCGCTCGCCCGGCACGACCTCGATCCGCACCTGCCGCCACGCCTCGTAGTCGTCGTCGGTGTGGCAGGTGGTGATGTCCATGCGGCCGAACCTAGAGGAGCGTCGACGTCACAGATATTCGTTTTGCACTGGGTTCGGCCGCAACGGAGACTGCCGGACGTGCTTGCCGACGCCTGGCCGACCTTCGCACTCCGGATCCGGACACCGCGTCTGACGCTGCGGCTGCCCGCCGAGGAGGAGCTGCCCGCGCTCGCCCAGGTCGCGGCCGACGGCATCCATCACCCGCACGAGCGCCCGTTCCTGACGCCGTGGACGGAGACGACCCCTGAGAAGCGGGCCCGGAGCGTCCCCGGCGCTTGGCTCATCCAGCAGCGGGTGCGTCACGCGCAACACCTTCTCGAGGCCACGGACCTCGGCGTCGACGAGATCGCGGATCGGTCCGGGATGGGCACCGCGGCGTCGCTGCGCACCCACCTGCGCACGCACGTCGGTGTCTCGCCCGCGGCGTACCGGCGGACCTTCCGCGGCACCGGTCGCTCGGTGACGCCGGTCTAGGCCAGCCAGCGACCGCGAAAGGGCCTGGCCCTACCAGATGTGGGCTCCACCCGATACGGTCGGTGGCTGGCAGTTGTGTGTTGCCGCCTGTGGGCGGCAGGGGGGGTTCTTGAGTGACCGCGCTGTGCCGCGTTCTGGTGCGCGCTCGGGCACACCGTCGGCCTGCCCGAAAGACCGCCCTGGCCGCGGCGCTGGTCGCGCTGCTGACCCTGCCCCTCGGTGTCGCACACGCCGGCGAGCGGGCCCAGGACCGTGCCAGCCACCACCACCACCGCCACCACCACCGCCTGAGCCCGTGCGCGCTCGCGACCGGCCGGGCGAGCGCGTGCGCCAGCATCCAGATCTACGGGCACCGCGCCATCGGGAACGCCAACGAGAACACCCTGGCGGCGCTGAAGCGTGACGCGAAGCTGAAGGTGCGCTTCGAGTCCGACACATGGCGCCTGGCAGCCGCGGACGGCACACCGAACGCGGGGCCGTCGGTGGTGATCCACGACCCGACCCTGCGTCGGACGGTCGATCCGGCCTGTCTGGGAAGCCTGTCCCCGGACACCAGGGTCGGGCAGGTCACCCTCGCGCAGTGGAAGACCCTGTGCAACCGGACGGGCGAGCCGCTGCCCACGCTCCGGCAGTGGATCCGCAAGGCCGGGCGGTGGGGGGTGCCCGGCATCATGGAGGTCAAGTACCTGCCGCGCGACCTGGCCCAGATCGCCGACTGGATCGCCACGAGCGGCGCCAAGATCTCGTTCTACGTCTCGCCGCACAAGTACCACGGCGTCTGCAACCAGAACTCCGCTGCGGCGCTGTCGGCAGCCGGCCTCACCGTGGGCCTGAAGGTGTCGTCGGCGTGCCCGGTGTCGCTCGAGGACGCCGCCGCCCTGGGCTACGACTTCGTGATCGGCGGGGATGCCGCCGACCCGGTGTACGTCGCCCAGGCACATGCCCTCGGTCTGCGGATCGGCAACTACAACTCGCGTCGGGTCGCCACGTGGACCCGCCTCGTGGACGCCGGTGTGGACATGATCATCGCGGCGCGCCCGAAGCGGCTCCGGGACTGGTTGCGGGGTACGTGAAGTCGGCGTACGTGGGGGGCGCCACCTCCTGGAGCGTGCGCCCGCCCCAGTCGCCCTCGGGCCAGCGCGACCACACGCGTTCCCCGGCCTCCTGCACCCGTCGGGTCGCGGCCGCGACGTCGGCGCCGAGGACGTGGCCGTCCTCGACGATCGTGCGCCCGTCGACCAGGACGTCGGCCAGGTCGGACGGCTGCGCGTAGTAGACGAGGTTGCGGATCGGATCGCGCAGCGGCGTCATCGTGAACCCGTCGGCGCGCCAGAAGAGCAGGTCGGCCTTGGCGCCGGGCGCGACCCGGCCGAGGTCGGGGCGGCCGAGCAGGTCCGCTGCGTTGACGGTCGCGGCGTCGAAGACCTGGCGCGCGGTCGAGACGTCGGCACGCCGCGAGGCGACCTTCCCGGCGATGGCGGTCCACCGCAGCGACTCGATCATCGACTGCGGGGCGGTGTCGGTGCCCAGGCAGATGTTGACCCCGGCCTCGACGTACTCCGGGAACGACTCCATCACGAGCCCGCGCCGGATGAAGCACCAGGCGTTGTAGGACACCGACGTCCCCGACGCCGCCAGCAGACCGAGGTCGTCGCCGGCGAAGTTCACCCACGAGTTCCCCGAGATGAAGACCGCATGGCCCAGGACCGTGCGCGGGCCGAGGAAGCCGATGTCGGAGAGCCACTCGACCGGCGTGCGGCCGTGCCGCCGAGTCATCTCGTGGAACTCCCACACGCCCTGCGACGCGTGCAGCGAGATCGGCACCTCGAGGTCGTCCGCCGCGGCGCGAGAGTCCCGCAGGAGCGCCTCGCTGCAGGTGTCGACCTGGGCGGGCGCCAGGAACCCCTGGACGCGCCCGTCGGCGCGGCCGCGGATCCGCTCGACGAACGCCGTGGCCGCCTCGAAGCCGGGGCGACCGTCGTCCTCGCTCCACTCGTACTCGACCCGCTTGCCGTCCGGCGTGAACCAGCGCCCGGAGCGGTACATCGGCGCGACGTAGCCGCGTAGCCCGCTCGCCTCGATCGCGTCGGCGGCGTACTCCTCGATGCCGCCCATCTGGAGGACGGTGGTGGTGCCGGTGCGGGCGAGCTCGATCAACGAGTAGTCGAGGCAGGCGCGAGCGCCGTCCTCGTCGAGCCCGGCCATCTCCGTGGGCAGGATCTCGATCAGTCCCGTCAGCCAGAACTGCCGGTTGCCGACGTCCTCCTGCACCGACTTGTCGATCGGCGACTCGTCGAGATGTGCGTGGGTGTTGATGAAGCCGGGCGTCACGATGCGGTCCGGGACGTCGACGAACCGGTCCACCGGCTCGGCGTACGACGGACCCACGTGCACGATCCGGTCGTCCTCGACGACCACGCACCCGTCGCGCAGGATCCGGTGCTCGCCGTCCTGGAAGGCCACGACCCAGCCGGCCCGGTACAGAGTTCTGGTCACAAGTGCCGAGGGTAGGCTTCCCCGGGTCCCGGTCCCGAGCCTGTGTGGGGGGTTCGACGCTTTGCCGCACGCCTTGCGCGTCGTCGTTCCGCTGCTTCTGCTCGCCCCGCTGCTCGGCGCGTGCTTCGGACCCGCGGGCGGCGCCTCCTCGGACGACGAGGTCCCCGACGTCGCCGCGTGCCGGATGCTCACGCCCGACGACATCGCCCGGCCGAGCAACGACACCGAGACGGTGTCCTGCGACCGACCCCACACCGCCCAGACGTTCGCGGTGGCGTCGCTGCCTGCGTCGTACGAGGACGCCGGGTACGACGACCCTGACGTCGCGGCCTACGTGTACCGCCGGTGCACGGCGGCGTTCATCGACTACACCGGCGCCGACGAGAGCCTGGCGATGCGCACCATCTTGAGCTGGGCCTGGTTCCGCCCGTCGAAGTCGGCGTGGGAGGCCGGGGCGCGCTGGTACCGCTGCGACGTCGTCGGCGGCGGTGACCAGCTCCGCACTTTCGTCGAGCTGCCCGAGAAGACCGAGGGACTGTTGCTGGGCCGCCCGAAGGACGACTGGCTGGTCTGCGCGCGTGGCGCGACGGTCGGCCGGTCGGTGAAGGTGCCGTGCTCGGAGAAGCACGACTGGCGGGCGGTGACCACGATCGTGCTCGGTGAGCCCGGTGACGACTACCCGGGTGACCGGGTGGTCCAGTCGCGCACCCGTGACTTCTGCTCGAAGTCGGTGGGCGCCTGGCTCGACTACCCGGTCGACTACGACTTCGGCTACTCGTGGTTCCACCGGGCGGAGTGGGACGCCGGCAACCGCCGGTCGGTCTGCTGGGCGAGGACCGACACATGAGCCGGACCCTGGTCGCCCTCGTCACCGCGCTGCTGGCACTTGCGCTCGGCGGCTGCTCCGGCTCCGGCGACTCCTCGGCGGACGCCGGTGGGACGCCGGTGCTGCAGTCGCCCACGCCGACCCCGACCGAGACCATCCCGCCGACGCCGCCGAAGCCGCCACGCGTCCGCACCTGCTACCGCCTCGGGTACGACGAGGCCCTGGCCCCGACGCGCACCAGGAAGCCCGGTCCCTGCACCGGGCCGCACACCGCCGTCACGTTCTTCGTGGGGCAGTACGACAAGTCACTCCCCGTCGACGGCGACCAGGTCCACCGGCTCGAGTCGACGGCCTGCCGGCGCCGGTTCGCGGCGTTCGTGGGAGGGACGCTCGAGGAGCGGCGGCTGAGCATGCTGCGCACGGTGTGGTTCACCCCCACCGTCGAGCAGGCGGCGAAGGGCGCCCACTGGTTCGAGTGCGTCGCGATCGCGCTGCGCGATGACGAGCACCTCGCGCTGATCCAGGGCCCGGTGAAGGGCGTGCTCGACCGCACCGAAGGCCGCGACCACTACGCGATGTGCGCCACCGCCGAGCCGGGGACCACCGGCTTCCAGCAACGGATCTGTGCGGCCCCCCACAGCTGGGTGGCGCTGCGGACCGTCACCTTCGCGCAGGGCCCCTACCCGGGCGTCGACAAGGTCCGCTCCGCCGGCCAGGAGCCGTGCCGGAACGCCGGCGCCGACGCGTCGAGCGACCCGCTCAACTACCGGTGGTCCTACCAGTGGCCGACCGCGCAGCAATGGCGCGACGGACGCACGTACGGCGTGTGCTGGGCACCGAGCTGAGCCCGACTAGAAGCCGAGCCTGCGCAGCTGTTTCGGGTCCCGCTGCCAGTCCTTGGCGATCTTCACGTGCAGGTCGAGGTAGACCGGCGTGCCGAGCAGCGCCTCGACCTGCTGGCGTGCGTTGGTGCCGACCTGACGCAGTCGCGAGCCGCGGTGGCCGATCACGATCCCCTTCTGCGACGACCGCTCGACATACAGGTCGGCCCTGACGTCGAGGAGGGGCTTGTCGGCGGGCCGCCCCTCGCGCAGCTCCATCTCCTCGACGACGACGGCGATGGAGTGCGGCAGCTCGTCGCGGACGCCGTCCAGCGCGGCCTCACGGATCAGCTCGGCCACCAGGATCTCCTCGGGAGCGTCGGTGAGGTCGCCGTCGGGATAGAGCGGTGGTCCCTCCGGCATCAGGCCGACCAGCAGGTCGGCGAGCAGCTGCACCTGGTCTCCGGAGACGGCCGACACCGGCACGACCTCCTGCCACTCGGTGCCGGTCTCGGTGCCGAGCGCCACGATGTCCTGGAGGTGTGCTGCGATCCGCTCCGGCGACGCGAGGTCGGTCTTGGTCGCCACTGCAACCTTCGGCGTACGCCGCACCTTGGCCAGCTCGGTGACGATGAACCGGTCGCCGGGTCCGATCCTCTCGTTGGCGGGGAAGCACACGGCGACGACGTCGACCTCGGCCCAGGTGGTGCGCACGAGGTCGTTGAGCCGCTCCCCCAGCAGCGTGCGCGGGCGGTGCAGTCCGGGCGTGTCGACCAGGATCAGCTGCGCGTCGTCTCGGTGCACGATGCCGCGCACGACGGTGCGGGTCGTCTGCGGCTTGTCGGACGTGATCACGATCTTCTGGCCGACCAGTGCGTTGGTGAGCGTGGACTTGCCGGCGTTCGGCCGGCCCACGAACGACGCGAAGCCGCTGCGGTAGCCCTCGGGGAAGGAGTGGAACTCAGACACCGCGCGCCTCGTCGTACGCCGCCCAGATCTCCTCGTCCGACTTCCCCGCGGCCTTGCCCTCGCGCCAGATCGGGCCGGGGTCGACGGCGCGGGGCTTACGGGAGGTGACCGCCCGCCAATAGCCCATCACGTCGTACGCCGAGTTGGGCAGCCGCCGCTCGCGCATCAGGTGCTTGCGGATCGCCCGCATCTGCGCGGACTCACCGGCCATCCAGAAGTAGCCGTCCCCCTCGGGCCACTCGATCTGCTCCACCACGTCGGCCAGGCGCGACTGCCCCTCCGCTGGTGGTGCCAGCCAGGTGACGTCCGCGCCGGCGGGGAGGTAACCGGGCAGGTCGTCCGGCACCTCCGCCCAGATGCGCGTCGGCAGCGAGGTGGTCGACGCGATCCGGTACATCGCCGGCATCGCGGTGAGGTCGCCGACCAGGAGCAGCCACGCGGCGTCGGCCGGCGGCGAGTACGAGCCCTGGGGCGAGGTGACGACGGGTCTGTCACCGACGATCTCCCGACTCGCCCACTCCGTGACGAGCCCCGACTCGTGGATCACGACGTCGATCGTCACGTCGTCGCCGTCGACCGCGCGCACCGTGTAGTAGCGCACCTGGAACTGGCCGGGCACGACGAGCCCGACCCACTCGTCGGGGACGCCGCTGGAGACGAAGCCCGGGACCGAGAGGGCGAGTCGCACGAGGTGTGGCGACACGCGCTCCTGTCCGGTCACGACGGCGTCGTGACGCTCGGCCCGACTGGTCACCGGGCCCAATCTAGTCGGAGCGTCAGGGGGGCGGTGACGCGGCCGGGATGGCCGTTAACATCGTCGGGTGCCCGCGCTCGAGTTCTCCACCGAGGCGGGCGCAGACGCGCGCGAGACCGACCTGACCCTGGCCGGAGGCGTGAACTGGCCCCGGGTGCGCTGGGCCGCCCTCGCCGTGTACGTCGTGGGCTGCGGAGTGTTCCTGGGGCTCCAGGGCATCCCGACCGACCGGCTGGGGATCTACGCCGCGATCATCGTGCTGCTGTCGATCGTCATGCTCGGCCGCGGCTGGGCGGCGTGGTGGCAGATGATCTGCGACTGGCTGCCGTTCCAGGCCGTGCTCCTGGCCTACGACTACAGCCGCGGCCTCGCCACGCCGTACACGACCGGGCAGCTCGAGGCCCACCAGTACCCGGTCACCGGGGTCCAGAACAGCCTCGGGTTGCCGCTCCACGTCCACGCCCCCATCCGCGCGGACCTCTGGATCGGTGAGCACCTCGGGATGGGTGGGATGCCGACGACGTGGGTCCAGGAGCACCTCCACCCCGGCACCCACGCTCCTTGGTACTCCGTGCTGGTCAGCCTCACCTACTGCAGCCACTTCCTGGTGATGCCGACGGTCGCGGTCGTCCTCTGGCTGACCAACCGGGACCGCTTCCGGGTGTGGATGCGGATGGTCGTCGCGCTGGCCGTGGCCGGGGTGACGACGTACTTCCTCTACCCGATGGCGCCGCCGTGGCTGGCCAACGACCACTCGGTCTTCCCCGGCGGGACCGTCGGTCGCTACACCTCCGACGGGTTCGACCTGATCGGGCTGCACATGGTCGGCGGCGCGCTCGACCAGGGGCAGCGACTCGTCAACCCGGTGGCCGCGATGCCGTCGCTGCACATGGCCTACGCCACCCTCGCCGCGGGGTTCTTCTGGTTCGGCGCCCGCTGGTGGGTCCGCTGCCTGCTGCCCCTCTACCCGCTCGCCATGGGGATCGCCCTGGTCTACGGCGGCGAGCACTACGTCATCGACGAGATCGCCGGCGCGGTCTACGCGCTGGTGATCATCGCAGGCTGGCGCTGGCTGAGGGCGCGGCGGATCACGCGTGCCTCGGCTCAGGCCTCGGGGTAGGACGCCTCCATCGGGAACGTCGGCCGCCACGGGTAGGCGTCGTTGCCGTCCTCGTCGGTCTTCACAGCGAGCACGTGGTGCAGCTGGATCTCGTTGCGCTCGAACGCCAGCCGGGAGCCCGCCATGTACAGACCCCACACCCGCGCCGTGCCCTCGCCCACCTCGGCCACGCACTCGTCCCAGTGGGTCTCGAGGTTGTGACACCAACCGGCGAGCGTCTTGGCGTAGTGGAGCCGGAAGTTCTCCTCGTGCATCACCTCGAAGCCGACGTTCTGCGCCTCGGTGATGATGCGGCCCGACCCAGTCAGCTCGCCGTCGGGGAAGACGTAGCGGTCGATGAACGCGCCGGTCTCCTGGTGGCGGTTGTGCGGGCGGGTGATGCAGTGGTTGAGCAGCCGGCCCTGCGGGCGCAGCCGGTCGCGGAGGAACGAGAAGTACGCCGGGTAGTTCCTGACGCCGATGTGCTCGGTCAGGCCGATGGACGACACGGCGTCGAAACCGGACTCGGTGACCTCGCGGTAGTCGCTGTGCCGCACCTCGGCGAGGTGGTCCAGCCCCATCTTCTTGATCTTCTCCTGCGCCCAGGTCGCCTGCTCCCGGGACAGGGTGACGCCGAGCGCCTTGACGCCGTAGTGCTCGGCGGCGTGGCGGACCATGCCGCCCCAGCCGCAGCCGACGTCGAGCAGCCGCATGCCCGGCTTCAGGTCGAGCTTCTTCGCGACCAGGTCGTACTTGTAGTACTGCGCCTGCTCCAGCGTCGCGTCGGCGTTCGGGAAGACCGCGCAGGTGTAGGTCATCGAGGGACCGAGGACGTACTCGTAGAAGGTGTTCGAGACGTCGTAGTGGTGGTGGATCGCCTCGCGGTCGCGCTTGCGCGAGTGGCGCAGGCCCTCGGCGGCCCGGCGCCAGCGCGGGAGGTGCTCCTGCGGCGGCGGGGCGGGCGGCTTGAGGTGCGAGAGACCGAGGCCGGTCGCCAGCCGGACCGCTTCCGCAGGCGACGGCATCTTGAACTTCAGGCCCTTCTGCAGCGCCTTGAGGCCCTCGTAGGGGTCGCCCGGGTGGACCCCGGTGACGACCAGGTCACCCGACACGTACGCACGCCCAAGCCCGAGATCGCCCGGCGCCGTCATCAGGTAGGACAGACCCCGTTCGTTCTTCAGCTCGAAGCCGAAGGGCGCGTCCTCGGGGCCCGCCGCCGAGCCGTCGTATGCCGTGACCCGCAGGGGCAGGTCGCCGTCCACCAGCTGAAGGAACGCGTCCGCGATCTTCACGCTCGCCATCTCTATCGTCTCCTCACGGCCTTGTCGTAGAGGCTGGTCAGTCGGTGCTCAGGGTCGTACCGGTCCTTCACCCGCGCCAGGTTGGCGCCGTCGTAGAGCCGGTCGAAGGTCTCGCGGTCGTAGAACGCCTCCGAGTAGAGCGACTTGTGGCCGTCGAGCTCGTGGACCTTGGCCTCGATTGCGCGGTTGCGCGGTGCGTTCGGGGCCTCGGGACCGACCCCCACGTTGCCCCAGAAACCCACGTTCACGTAGATCTGGTCGGGCTGGAGCGGGTAGGTCGGCCACTTCTTGGACGCCGTCAGCGGGCACAGCCAGACCGGCCGCATCCCGACCTCGGCGTCGAACCAGTCGAGGAACTCGCCCAGCCGCTCGACCGGGATCTCGACGTCCTGGACGACGCGTTCGCCCTCCGGGTTGCCTCTGCGGCGGTCGAGCCAGGCGCCCACGTGGAAGCGGTGGTCGAGCTGGACCATCCGGTAGTACACGTCGCTGCGCTTGTACTTGCGCGGCCAGAACCGGCGGACCACCGGGTGCTGGGCGCCGAACGCGCGGGAGCACCAGAACCAGTCGGTGTCCCAACGCCACAGGTAGTCGTACATCGTCAGCAGGTCGCGCCCGGTGCCCGACGAGGCGAGCTCCTGGATCGAGCGGTAGTAGATCTTCCGACCGGTGTAGTCACTGGGCGACGTGGCGGCGCGGTCGCTCCAGGTCGCCAGCGTCAGGTAGTACTCCCCCGGCTGGAACGCCGTGCCGTCGAGCCCGTCGACCCGGACGCCGTCGTACTCCTTGGTCTCCATGATCTGCGTGATCGTCTTCGAGAGCACGCCGGCGTCGTCGAACCGCACGTGGCGCAGCTCGACGTACGACGGCACCTTCTCGAGCTCGATCCGGAGCCGGATTGCGTAGCCCAGCGACCCGTAGGAGTTGGGGAACGTGTCGAACAGCTCGTCGCCCGGCTTGGTGGTCACCACCTCGCCGGCGCCGGTGAAGATGTCCATCTCCACGACCGACTCGTGCGGCAGGCCGCTGCGGAAGCTGGTCGACTCGATGCCCAGGCCGCTGACGGCGCCACCGAGCGTGATCGTCCGCAGCTGTGGCACGACGTAGGGGATGAAGCCGCGCGGGAGGGTCGCGTCGACGAGGTCCTCGTAGGTGCACATGCCCTGCACGTCGGCGGTCTGCGCGTCGGTGTCGATCGAGATCACGCCGCTGAGGCCGGAGACGTCGAGACCGGGAGTACCGGTCGCCGCGCGGGGGCGGAAGAGGTTCGAGGTCTTCTTGGCCAGACGCACGGGCTGTCCGGCCGGGATGGCGTCGTAGGACGCCTTCAGGCGCGTGACCGCGGCCTCGTGGGCTGCCTGTCCGGTGAGCACGGACGAAAACTTACTCTGCGGCCAGCTCCGCCAGAACCGCCAGGTCGCCGTCGGTCAGGCGGAGACCCGCGGCGGCGACGTTCTGCTCCAGGTGCCCGAGGTCACCGGTCCCGGGGATGGCGAGGACGTGGGGGCCCAGCGCGAGGTTCCAGGCGATGCGGACCTGGGCCGCCGTCGCCTCGTGCGCCCGGGCGATGGCGTGGATCGCGTCGTACCGCTCCTCGGCCGCACCCTCGCGGGACTGCCCGGCGATGGTGAAGAACGGGACGAAGGCGATGCCCGCGTCGCGGCAGGCGCTCAGCACACCGTTGGTGTCCGATCGCTCGTAGCCCGGCGCGTGCCGGTTCTGGACGCACACGATCGGGCTGACCTCGCGGGCGGCGTGGAGAGACTCCACCCCGACGTTGGACAGGCCGATGTGCTCGAGAAGGCCCTCGTCGCGCAGCGCCGCCAGAGCGTCGACGGCAGCCGGTACGTCGTCGCGGCCGTTGCTGCGGTAGTTCACGACGTGCAGTCGCTCTAGCCCCAGGGTCTCGAGGTTGTGCTCGAGGTGAGATCTCAGCTGGTCGGGGCGAGCCCAGTCGCCCCACTCGCCGGTCCGCAGGTCGCGGCCGGGGCCGATCTTGGTGGCGATGGTGAGGGCTTCGGGGTAGGGCGCCAGGGCGTCGCGGATGACCGCGTTGGCGCGGGCTGAGGCGGAGAAGTAGAAGGCGGCGGTGTCGATGTGGTTCACGCCCAGCTCGACCGCCCGGCGTACCACGGCGGCGGACTGCTCGGGGTCTCGGTCGTCGCCGCGTCCCATCCCACCGGTGCCGGTGAGGCGCATGGCGCCGAAGCCGAGGCGGTTGACGGTGCGGCTCCCGAGCTCGAAGGTCCCTGCTGCTGCCGCTGTGGTCGTTCCCGAGATCATCCCGTCAGCCTAGGTGGACGACCACACCATCTCCCGCGAACTCCTGGAGGGCGCGCAGGTCCGGCTCGCCCTCACCGCCGAGGCGGACTGCCGCCTCCAGGCCGCGGGAGCCCGACGAGATCGCCATCGCGACGCAGACCTCGAGTGCGTTCAGCCGGAGGCTCGGCAGGGCGACCGCTGCCGCGGCGTACGTGCGGCCATCCAGGTCGCGCACGGCCGCTCCTTCCGGTGCCCCGGTGCGAGCCATGGTGGCGCGGGCGAGCGTCACCAGCTTCTGGTCCTCGGCGGAGAGGTCTGGCATGCGCGCACGCTAGCCGGTCAGGCCAGGGGTCAGCCTAGGCGGCCGGGATCACGTACTTCCCGTGGAACAGGTGGTGGGGGTCGTACGTGGTGCGCAGCCGGCGGAGGCGCGCGTAGTTCGAGCCGTAGTACGCGGACAGGGGACGCGCCGGCTCCAGGTAGTTGATGTACGCCCCGACCGAGGCTGACCCGAACTTCGTGTGACCGGTCGTGATCCAGTTGTACGTCGACGTCCGGAGCGACGCGCTCGGGGTCGAGGAGAAGGTGACCTTCCACTGCACGGAGGCGAGCGCGGTGCGCCACGGGAAGGCGGTGTCGGCGACGGCCTTGCTCCCGACCGCGCCCCCCAACGGCTCGAGGATCAGGATCGTCGAGCCGTTCGTCTTCGCGCGGGTACGCAGGTAGCCCGAGATCGTGGAGATCTCGCTGGTGGTCAGGGCACGACCGAGGACGTCGCTCCCGTTGACGTGGGCCCGGCGGGTGAGCTTCCCGGCCGGTGCCAGCTGGCACTGGCTGTCGGTGAACCCGGCACACCCGGCCACCTGCTGCAGTGCCTCCTTGTGCGTGTACTGGGTGGTCGTCCTGGCCGCCGGCGTACGGCCGATCGCTGCGATCAGCGCGTTGACCTCGGCCGTCGGAGTCGTACCGAGAGTGAACACCTGGATGCTCGGCGTGACGTGCTTCGAGCCCGTCTGCAGGTGCAGGACCGGCCAGCTGGTGCCCGGCGCCGCTGGAAGCCGCTGCTGCCATCCGGCGATGACACGTTCCATGTCCGCGTCGTTCCAGCGCAGCGTCGCGTAGCCGATGGGCGTCGCCGGGCTGGTGGCGAACGTGTACTCCGTCACGACGCCGAAGTTGCCGCCACCTCCGCCCCGGCAGGCCCAGAAGAGGTCGGCGTTCTGCGTGGCGCTCGCACGTACCGTGCTGCCGTCGGCGAGCACGACCTGCACGGCCTGGAGAGCGTCACAGGTGAGGCCGTACGCCCGGTCCTCGAAGCCGATACCGCCACCCAACGTGAGGCCGGAGACCCCGACCGTCGCGCAGGTGCCGGTGGGGATCGTCTGGGTGAACGGCTCGAGAGTCGCGTGGACGGAGTACAAGCCGGCCCCCGCGCCGACGACGACGGTGTGGTTGCTGCTGTTGTAGGTGACGGCGTTGAGGCGACGGAGGTCGAGCTGGAGCCCCTTGTCGCCCCCGGAGCTGCCGACGTAGGAGTGGCCACCGGACCGGGGAGCGAACGGTGATGCGAAGCCGGACGCGAACTTCACCGTGGTCGCCACGTCGGCCACGGTGGCCGGCTGCACGACTGCGAGCGGACGTTCGCTGTCGAAGACCGGGTCGAAGAGCTGCAGGGCGCTCAGGTAGCCGGAAGCACTGGGCAGCAGGACAGATCCCGACAACGAGGCCGCGAGGCTCTTGAGGTCGGCCGTGGTCGGCGACCCGGTCGCCGCTGCGCTCGCTGCCGGGGACACCAGCCCCGTGACCCTGCCGACGGCGGCCGCCCCCGCCAGTCCGGTTCCTGCGACCAACAACGTGCGGCGCGTCAGCTCACGGTCGTACATCTTCGGAGAATGGCACTGCCCCGCGGTCTGCACCATCCCCCGCGCGAGCCACATGACGCAGGTCGGGGAAGTAGGGCTCGACCCCTCGGGCGACTCCGTGGCCACGAGCTCGGCGGTGCCTCAGCCACATTTCTGCGGCCGAGAATGTGGTTCACCCACCGCCCGGGCACCCTTAGATCGCGGTCTCCTCGTCCTGCCCTCACGCTAGGAAGGCCGGCGACCGCCCGGCAACGGGATTGAGTTCCCGCTGCCGGGCGTCGACCGGTGCTTCAGGCCGTGCCTCCGTGAGCGGCGGCCGTCGAGGTGATCCAGTGGAGCGCCTCGGGCGTGTCCACCCGGTAGGAGTAGGTGTTGCCCGAGCAGATGTCGTTCGCGACGAACGAGTTCACCGCGAGGACGACGTTCGTCCCACCCTTGAGGTTGGGTCCGCCGGAGTCACCGAAGCAGGTCCCGCCCTTGTTCGAGTGCAGCTTGAGGAACTCGTCGGACAGCGTGTCGTTGCTCGCAACCAGGGTGGTGCGGGCGAAGAAGCGCGTCGCCGAGGCTCCGGGAGCCTTCTTGCAGTTCGGGTCGCACGGACCGGAACCGTTGACGAAGCCCTGCACGCCGTATCCGGCGACGTCGATGGGCGCGTTGTTGCGCAACGTGTCGACGAGGTTCGCCCTCGGCAGGGCGCCGTACTGACCGTTGGTCGCGGCCGCAGGGATCAGACCGCAGTGGTAGGTGCTGACGCTCACCGGCATGGAGCAGCCCGGCTCACCGAAGACGACGATCGCGACGTCGTGGGTGTCGAAGTGCGGCAGACCGCCCTTCGCGCCGATGACCCACTGCGGGTCGGAGTAGTAGGCACCGACGAACCAGACCCGGTCTGCGGCCGGGGTGTTGATCAGGTCGGGGTCGAAGCTGACCCGGACCTGGGGGGCCCCGGTCGTGCTGTTGGTGCCGAGAGCCGACGTGCTGTCGCTGAAGCAGTGCGCGGCGGTGAGCATCACCGTCGGCGACAGCAGCGTGCCGGTGCAGGCGAAGACCCCGTTGTCCTCGTAGGCGATGTACGGGTGGTTGTTCCCGTCGAAGGTGCCGTTGGTGACGGCGTTCGCCGGCAACGTCAGGCCCAGACAGGCCAGCAGAGGCACGACGAAGATGAGCAAGCGTCGCATGAGTGTGGTTCCCCCCAACACTGTTGGATTGCAACTGATGAAGTGGTGCACGGTGTCGGGGACGCTAACGCGTGAAGCGCCGGCTTGAGAAGGTCTCGCGGGCCCGCCAGAGAAGTCTTAACCTTCGGCCTCGGCAGGCTCCTCTTCGAGCCTGCTGACCAGCACGCTCTCGATCCGGTTACGCCGGCCCTTCGCCGCCTCCGCCACGAAGCGCAGCCCGTGCACGTCGACGTGGGCGCCCGCGATCGGTACCCGGCCCAGGTGCTTGGCCATCAGGCCGAGCACGGAGTCGACGTCCTCGTCCTCGATGTCGACGCCGAGGAGCTCGTCGAGGTCGTCGATCGGGAAGCGCGACGACACCCGGACCGACCCGTCGTCGAGCGTCTCGGTCTCGACCTGCTCGGCGTCGTACTCGTCGGTGATCTCGCCGACGATCTCCTCGAGGAGGTCCTCGATCGTCACCAGGCCGGCCGTCCCGCCGTACTCGTCGACGACGACCGCGATGTGCTGACGGGACGCCTGCATCTCGGACAGAAGGGCGTCGACCGGCTTGGACTCCGGGACATAGAGCGCGGGCCGCATCACCTCGTCGACCCGCTGGGTGAACTCCACGTCGGGGTCCTCGAAGTCGCGGCGCACGACGTCCTTGAGGTAGGCGAAGCCCACGATGTCGTCGAGGTTCTCGCCGATCACCGGGATCCGCGAGAAGCCCGAGCGCAGGAACAGCGAGAGCGTCTGTCGGAGGTTCTTGTAACGCTCGATGTAGACCACGTCACCGCGCGGCACCATCACCTCGCGCGCGATCGTGTCGCCGAACTCGAAGACCGAGTGGATCATCGCCCGCTCGCCGGACTCGATGACCGCCGAGGCCTCGGCGTAGTCGACGAGCTCGCGCAGCTCGGTCTCGGTGGAGAACGGGCCGGTGCGGAAACCACGACCCGGAGTGATCGCGTTGCCCACGAGGATCAGCAGCTGCGGGATCGGGCCCAGGACCCGGGTGGCCACGGTCAGGATCGTGGCGGCGACCGGGGCGACCCGGTCGGGGTGCTGTCGGCCGACCGTGCGCGGGGCGACGCCGATCGCGACGAACGACACGACGAGCATCACGCCGGCCGCGGTCAGGATCGTCGGCCAGACGGAGCCGTCGTACCACCTCAGGACGACGAGGGTGAGCAGCACCGCAGCGCCGGTCTCGCACAGCAGGCGCAGCAGGATCGCGGTGTTGAGGTAGCGCGCGCGGTCGTCGAGCAGGGCCACGAGCCGCTTCGCGCCGGGGCGGCCCTCGCCGACCAGCTCCTCCGCGCGGGCACGGGAGTACGTCGTGAGCGCGGCGTCGGCGGCCGAGAAGACGCCGGCCAGCACGACGAGCGCGCCGGCGGTGACGAGACCGGTCGGACCGGTGGTCGGGTCGCTCACCGACCGGTCACTCCTGGGCGCGCCACGCCGCGAGAAGCTGGTCCTGGAGGCCGAACATCTCCTGGTGCTCCTCAGGCTCGGCGTGGTCGTAGCCGAGCAGGTGCAGGACGCCGTGCACCGTCAGCAGCTCGATCTCCGCGTCGGTGCCGTGACCCGCGGCCGCACCCTGCTTCTCCGCGACCGCCGGGCACAGGACGAGGTCACCGAGCACACCTTCCTCGGGCTCCTCGTTGACGAGCCCGGGCCGGAGCTCGTCCATCGGGAAGGCGAGCACGTCGGTCGGGCCTTCCTTCTCCATCCACTGCTCGTTGAGGGTGGCGATGGTGGGCTCGTCGACGGCCTTGATGCACAGCTCGGCGAGTGGGTGGACGCGCATCTTGTCCATCACGAACCTGCTCAGGGCGGCCAGGCGCTGGACGTCGAGCTCGTAGCCGGACTCGTTGAGGACCTCGATGCTCATCAGTCGGAGCGGGTGCCGATCCGCGGCTGCCGCGCGTCGTAGTCGTCGTACGCCGCCACGATCTGTCCGACCAGCTTGTGCCGCACGACGTCGTGGGCCGTCAGCCGCTGGAACGAGACGTCCTCGAGCTCGTTGAGGATCCCTTCGACCACACGGAGACCGGACTTCACCCCGCCCGGGAGGTCGACCTGCGTCACGTCGCCGGTGACCACGATCTTGGAGCCGAACCCGAGCCGGGTCAGGAACATCTTCATCTGCTCGGGCGAGGTGTTCTGCGCCTCGTCGAGGATGATGAACGAGTCGTTGAGCGACCGGCCACGCATGAACGCCAGCGGCGCCACCTCGATGGTGCCCGCGGCGAGCAGCTTCGGGATCGAGTCGGGGTCGACCATGTCGTGCAGCGCGTCGTACAGCGGCCGGAGGTAGGGGTCGATCTTCTCGCTGAGCGTGCCGGGCAGGAAGCCGAGCCGCTCCCCCGCCTCGACGGCCGGGCGGGTCAGGATGATGCGGTTGACCTTCTTGGCCTGGAGAGCCTGGACGGCCTTGGCCATCGCCAGGTAGGTCTTGCCGGTGCCGGCGGGGCCGATGCCGAAGGTGATCGTGTGCTTGTCGATCGAGTCGACGTAGCGCTTCTGGTTCAGCGTCTTCGGGCGGATCGAGCGACCGCGGTTGCTCAGGATGTTGAGCGACAGAACGTCGGCGGGACGTTCGGAGGTCTCGGCACGCAGCATGGCGAGCACCCGCTCGACGGTCTCGGTGGTGATCCCCTGACCGGAGCGGATCAGCGTCACCAGCTCGTCGAGGAGTCGCTCGGCCAGGGCGACCTCGCCCTGGTCTCCCTCGAGCGTGATGCGGTTGCCGCGGACGTGGACGCGCAGGTCGAAGGAACGCTCGATGAGGGCGAGATGGTCGTCGCCGGGCCCGAGCAGGCGGACCATGTCGATGCTGCCGGGCACCACGACGGTGTGTCGGGTGCCCTCGTCGTCCGATGCTTGATCGGTTTGTTGGCTTTCTGTCATCAGGGCCCCCATGGTACGTGCGGGCACCCCCACGCACCCAACGCTTTGCCGAGGCTCAAGCCTCGTCCGCCGGCGGTACGACGGTGGCCCCGAGCTGTGTGACCAGCCCGAACAGGTCGTTGACGCTCCACACGTCACGGACCAGCCCCTCGGCCACCCGCACGAACGTGGCCCCCTCGTAGGCCACCCCGACCCCGGTCGCCGGGACCGGCCCGAAGGGTCCGTCGTGGTGTCCGGCAGCCCGCCAGCGAAGGCTCACCCGGTCCCCCTGGGCAACGAGGTCCACGACCTCGTAACGCAGGTCGGAGAAGGAGCTGCGCCGGTCGCGATGCCAGGCCACGACCGCGTCGGGGCCGACCCCGTCGAGGCCAGGACACCGGGGATGAACGAGCTCGGCAGCCGTGGCTCCGTCGCCGTTCCACACCTCGGCCACCAGACGCCGGACGAGCTCAGCGGGCTCCACGGGGGCGCTCACGGGTGGGTGACGGCCAGGATGCCGAGGCACATCTCGTCGGTGGTGCCCTCACCCCACACGACGTAGCGGTCGGGCTGGCCCTGGAAGGCCGGGAGCTGGTCACGGAGCCACTGCACGTGCTTGCAGGTGACCTTGACGGTCTCGCCCGGCTGCAGGGTGACCGGCTTGATGCGGTGAGCCGCCTGGTTGTCGAAGTCCCAGATCGGGATGTCGAGGATCGTCCGCGCGCGAGGAGTGCCCGGGTCGACCTGGATCTTGATCGAGCGACCGAGCAGGTGCATGTGGCCGGCGACGGCCCGGATCGTCGTGGGCTCGCGGATGGTCCGAGTGCACGTCGTCACCTGGGTGTCGCGCTGCTCGCCGCACAGCACGTTCAGCCAGTTCCCCGTCTGGCCGACCACACCGAACCGCTGCACCACGTCGGCGATCGACGCCGTCCGGTCGCACAGCGGGTTGTCGGTGTGGCCGGGTCGGCAGGGCAGCTCGACCGGCGCGGGCAGCAGCATGGTCGAGATCGGAGTCAACCGCGCCGACCGCGGCGCCAGCCGGAGCAGGGCGGCCGAGCGGTCCGGACCGCTGCCGGCCAGCAGGTTGTAGTGGACCTGCATCACGATGCGGCTGCCGGGCTGCAGGGGTACGCCGTACCCCGGGGCGTCGACGGACTCCTGGCCACCCGGCGCCCAGGCGCCGAGCCACGAGGCGTCGTTGAGGTCGTTGCTGTCGGGCAGCCCGCTGTCACCGAAGCAGGTCCAGCCCTCGCCGGGATAGGTGTCGTCCAGCTGCTCGGCAGTGGCGACCTGGGCGGGGTCGACCCGGAACAGGATCACGTGGTGGACGACGTCCGGGTTGTCGGGCTTGACGAACGTGCCCGTCAGGTAGCGCTCCTGCGTCAGGTGGGGGTCGAGGAGGAAGCACCGGTAGTCGTCGGTGCCGCCGTTCGGAGCACTGGGCCGGTACGTCGAGTCCATGCGCAGCGCCATCCGGGACTCGCCGGGCCGCAGGGGCTTCGGCTTCACCCGGGCCACCGAGTGCGCCTGCGGCTGGGAGCTCAGCGTCGGAGTCGACGGCGATGCGGCGGGGGCTCCCGAGGGCGAGGCGCTGTTGCCGGCAGCCACGATCGCCAGCACCACGGCGAGACCTGCGACGACGACGGCCGTGGCGACCGCCGCGACCCGGCCCGTCAGCCGGGAGGCCATGTCATGGCCCTGCCGGCCAGCACGTGGAGATGTGCGTGGAACACCGTCTGTCCCGCCTCGGCCCCGGTGTTGAAGACCAGCCGGTGGCTGTCGTGGCCGGACTCGCCGCAGACCTCGCTGGCCATCCGCACCAGCTCCGCCACCGTCTCCGGCTCGCGCTCGGCCAACGCGCCGGCGTCGGGGAGGTGGGTCCGCGGGACGACGAGCACGTGGAGCGGGGCCTGGGGGTTCAGGTCCCGGAACGCGATGGCGCGGTCGCTCTCCGCCACGATGTCCGCCGGGATGTCACCGGCCACGATCGAGCAGAACACGCAGTCGTCCATGTCGTCATGGTGTCACGCCACGCGACGACTCCCGCAGTAAACCTCGGGCAGGCCCCGGACGTGCTACTACCGTGATCGGACATGCGGAGGTCCCGCTGATGGCTCCCCGGAGTCAGGCGTCCGGCTGGAGCGCGGATGAGGCGCTCGAGATGCTCTACGCCGCGCACTGGCGCCGGCTGGTCCGCCTCGCCGTTCTCCTCGTGCACGACCTCGGCACCGCGGAGGAGATCGTGCAGGAGTGCTTCGTCGCCGTGCACGGCCGGTGGAGCCGCCTCGAGGACCCCGACAAGGCCCTCGCCTACCTGCGACAGAGCGTGGTCAACCGTTCCCGGTCCCATCTTCGGCACCTCTCCGTCGTGCGTCGCCACGCCGAGCGCGAGCAGCCCCTCGAGCCCGTCCCCGGCGCCGACCACCCGGCGTACGAGCTGGCCCGGAGGACCGCGGTCCTGGCGGCCCTGCGCGCGCTGCCACGCCGGCAGCGCGAGGTGCTCGCCCTGCGTTACTACCTGGACCTCTCCGAAGCCGAGATCGCCGACACGCTCGGGATCAGCCGGGGCGCCGTCAAGAGCCACGCCTCGCGCGGAGCCGCCGCGTTGCGCGAGCGGCTGGGCGAGGTCCTCGAGGAGTCCCGATGAACGACGACCAGCTGAGCCGGCTGCTGAAGGACGCGGTCTCCGACATCGAGCCCGCCGACCGCATCGAGGAACTGCGCGCCTCCGTGCGCCCGAGGGGTCGCATCGTGCACCTGCTGCACGCACGCCCGTGGTACGCCGCCGCCGGGATCGTCGCCGCCGTGATCTGCCTCGTGGCCACCATCACCACCGTCGCGAGCAACAACTCCGCGGACCCCGGGTTCGCCGGACCGCCCGGGTCGACCCGGCCGACGGTCATCGCCACCGACACGGCCGTCCCGACCGAGTCGCCGACGGGTGAGACCAGGACGTACGCCGTCTACTACATCGGCACGAGCCCGCAGGACAAGCCGGTCCTGTACCGAGAGTTCCATCGCGGCTCCGCGGCGGCGTCCCCCACCCGGCTCGCGATCGACGGGCTCGAGTCGCGCCCGCTCGACCCGGACTACGTCACGCCGTGGCGGCCGCGGGACATCGTGGAGGTCAAGCCCGATCTCGCGCGCGACGTCGTCTACGTGAGCCTGGGGCACGACCGCCTCGAGGACCGGCCCGCGAGCATGTCGCCGGCGTACGCCCGCGCGGCCGTCCAGCAGGTCGTCTACACGGTCCAGGCGGCGGTCGGGAAGCGCCTTCCCGTGCAGTTCCTGATCGCAGGAGTGCCGGCCGCGACCGTGCTCGGCATCCCGGCGACCGAGCCCATCCCGCAGCGCAACGTGCTGCAGACGCTCTCGCTGATGAGCATCTCCGACCCCAACGAGGGCGAGACCGTGTCGGGCAAGCTGCGAGTCAGGGGTGTCAACAACGGCTTCGAAGGCAACGTCGTCGTCCACCTCGAGCGAGGGGGCACGAGCTATCTCCAGAAGGCCACGATCGGCGGCTGGGGCGAGGGCAGGCTCTTCCCGTGGCAGGTCACGCTCGACGTCTCCGGGTTGGAGCCCGGGACCTACACGCTGGTCGCCTCGAACGACGACCCGTCCGGTGGCCAGGAAGGGTTCGGTCCGGCGACCGACACCCGCACGATCGTGGTCAAGTAGCGGCGTCAGGTAGTCACGCCCAGCGCGCCGTCCGCGACAGCACGGCGGCCACGGACGCGACGCCGGCCGTCGACGTCCGCAGCACCTCGGCACCCAGGCGTACGGCGCTCGCGCCGGCCCCCGTCAACGTCGCCAGCTCCTCCTCGGTGAGCCCGCCCTCGGGGCCGACCACGACCACGACCGGGCCCTCGGCCGGGACGGAGACGTCGGCGAGCACCTCGTGCGCTCCCTCGTGCAGCAGCAGCGCCAGGGACGCCTCGGCGACCAGCCCCGCGACGTCTGGGGTCGTGGCCAGCCCGGCGACCTCCGGGAACCACGCCCGACGCGCCTGCTTGGCCGCCTCACGCGCGGTCGCGCGCCAGCGCGCCAGACCCTTGTCGACCCGCTCGCCCCGCCACACGGCCACGGAGCGGGACGCCGCCCACGGCACGATCGTGCCCGCCCCGATCTCGGTCAGCAGCTCGACCGCGAGCTCGCCGCGATCGCCCTTCGGCAGGGCCTGGACGACGACGACGCGCGGCGCCGGCTCCGGCACCCGGTCCACGGTCTCGGTCGACACCGTCAGCCGGCGCTTGCCCGTGTCGGCCACGGACCCGACCACGGTCGTGCCGCGTCCGTCGGTCAGCGCGACCTGCTCCCCCACACGCAGCCGACGCACGGCCACGGCGTGATGCGCCTCGTCACCCTCCACGGTCACCGGATCGCCGGGGCGCACGCCGTCCAGCGACTCGACCCAGTGGACCGGGAGCGTCATCAGTGGCCGTTGAAGGCGTCGCGGATGCGCCCGAACACCGAGCCGGAGGACTTCGTCTGGCCGATCCGGCCGTCGGGCTTCTCCTCACCGCGGATGGCGGCGAGCTCCCGCAGGAGCTCCTCCTGGCGGGGGTCGAGCCGCGTCGGCGTCTCGACCACGACAGTCACGACCAGGTCGCCGCGCCCTCCACGGAGCCCCGGCACGCCGCGCCCGCGGTAAGTGAGCTGGGTGCCGGACTGGGTGCCGGGCTTCACCTCCACCTGGAACGACGTCTCCACGCCGCTGTCAGCGCCCGCCTCGAGGTCCGCCTCGAGGGTGGGCAACGTCAGGGTCGTACCGAGCGCGGCGGCCGTCATCGGCACTGACACCGTGCAGTGCAGCGTGGTGCCGTCGCGGGTGAAGACGTGGTGCGGAGTGACGTACACCTCGACGTACAGGTCGCCCGCCGGGCCCCCACCGGAGCCGACCTCGCCCTGGCCGGCCAGCTGCACGCGCGTGCCGGTGTCGACGCCCGCCGGGATCTTGACCGTGATCGTGCGACGCGCGCGGACCCGGCCGTCGCCCGAGCACTCGCGACAGGGGTCGGGGATCAGCGTGCCGTAGCCGCGGCAGGCCGAGCACGGGCGCAGGGTGCGGATCTCGCCGAGGAACGACCGCTGGACGTGAGCCACCTCGCCGGCGCCGTGGCAGGTCTCGCACGGCACCGGGTGGGTGCCGGGTGCGGTGCCCTCGCCGTTGCAGGTCGTGCAGAGCACGGCGGTGTCGACCTTGAGCTCGCGCGTCACCCCGAACGCCGCCTCGGCCAGCGACACCTCCATCTGGATCAGGGCGTCCTGGCCGCGGTGCACACGCGGCCGCGGGCCGCGACCCTGGGCACCCGGCCCCTGGCCGCCGAAGAAGGCGTCCATGATGTCGGTGAACGAGAAGCCGGCCCCGAAACCGCCGGCCCCGCCGAACACGTCGCCACCCCGGTCGTACGCAGCCCGCTTCTGCGGGTCGCTCAGGATCTCGTAGGCGCGCGACACCTCCTTGAACCTCTCCTGGGTCTCCGGGTCGGGGTTCACGTCGGGGTGGAGCTGTCGCGCCAGCCGGCGGTAGGCCTTCTTGATCGTGTCGGTGTCGGCGTCGCGGGGGACGCCGAGCACGGCGTACAGATCGGGATCGGGTGTCATGTGACGGAGAGCTCCTAGGCCTCGTCGAGGATGCGGGAGACATAGCGGGCGACCGCGCGCACCGCCGCCATCGTCCCGGGGTAGTCCATGCGGGTGGGTCCGACCACGCCGAGGTTGGCCACGGCTTCGTCACCGGGCCCGTAGCCGGTGGACACCACGCTGGTGGTCGCGAACTGCTGGTAGGGACCCTCGTGACCGATCCGCACGGTGACCGTGCCTCCGGTCTGGGCCTCCCCCAGCAGCTTGAGCAGGACGACGTGCTCCTCGAGTGCCTCGAGCAGTGGCCGCACGGAGACCTCGAAGTTGTCTCCGAAGCGCGCCAGGTTGGCCGCACCCCCGACGGCGACCCGTTCGGAGGAGCGGTGGTCCGACATCGCCTCGATCAGCGCCTCCACGACGGCGCTCTGGACACCACCGTCGTCGGGGATGTCGAGAGAGCGCAGCGACGCGCCGGCGTCCGCGATCACACGTCCGTCCATGGCGGCGGCCAAGCGGCTGCGCAGCGCGGCGACGTCGTCCTGGGTGACCGGCTGGGAGACCTCCACCAGTCGCTGCTCGACCCGACCGGTGCTGAGGATCAGCACGATCAGCAGCCGGGTCGGCGCGAGGTCGACGATGTCGAGATGGCGGATGGTCGACTTCGACAGCGTCGGGTACTGGACCAGGGCGACCTGGTGGGTGAGCTGGGCGAGCAGCCGCACGGAGCGCTGCACGACGTCGTCCAGGTCCAGAGCGCCGTCGAGGATCGTGGCGATCGCGCGGCGCTCGGCGGAGCTCATCGGCTTGATCGTCGTCAGCCGGTCGACGAAGAGCCGATACCCCTTGTCGGTCGGGATCCGGCCGGCACTGGTGTGGGGCTGGGTGATCAGCCCCTCTTCCTCGAGTGCGGCCATGTCGTTGCGCACGGTCGCGGGCGAGACGCCCAGCCCGTGCCGCTCGACCAGCGCCTTGGACCCGACCGGCTCCTGGGTGGAGACATAGTCCTCGACGATGGCCCGGAGGACGGCCAGGCGGCGTTCGTCCTGCATCGCCACCTCCTCCTCGACTCGCAACCGACGGTGCCCGGGCGCGCTGGCACTCGTCGCCCGGGAGTGCCAACATTACTCCAGCGCGCCAGCCGGGCCGGAGAACCTAGGCTCGGCCCATGCCGGGATTTCGCGAGGTGGCCGACCGGGTCTGGGTGGCCCGCCAGGAGTGGTACGACCTCAACGTCTCCCTGGTCCGCGGCTCGGCCGGACTGCTCGTCGTCGACACCCAGGCGTCGGCGCGAGCCGCCCACCGGATCGCCGAGGAGGTCCGCGAGCTGGGCATCGGCGAGGTGACCGCGATCGTCAACACCCACGAGCACTTCGACCACACCTTCGGCAACGGCGCGTTCCGTGAGGAGTTCGGTCAGGTGCCGATCCACGCCCACGAGGTCGCGGCCGACCGCACGGTGTACGCCGGGGAGCAGATCAAGCAGCGGTTCGAGATCGACTGGGACGACCCGTACCGCGGGGACGTGCTGGAGACCGAGATCGTCCCCGCGGACCAGACCTTCTCGTCGGTGCGCGTGCTCGACCTCGGGGACCGCCAGGTCGAGCTGGCCCATCCCGGGCGCGGGCACACTGCCGGCGACGCGGTCGTGCGCGTCCCCGACGCCGACATCGTGCTCGCCGGCGACCTCGTCGAGGAGAGCGGCCCACCGGCGTACGGCGTGGACTGCCACCCGCTCGACTGGCCGGGGACGCTCGACGTGGTGCTCAACCTGATGGCGGGCGACACCGTCGTCGTGCCGGGCCACGGCGCGATCGTCGACCGCGACTTCGTGGAGCAGCAGCGCCAGGACATCGCGATCACGGCGCAGACGATCCGCGACCTCGCGGGCAGCGGCGTGCCGGTGGAGCGGGCCCTCGCGGAGGGCGAGTGGCCGTTCCCCCGCGCCGCCCTCGAGCACGCCGTGACCCGGGGGTACGAGCAGCTGCCACCGGGCGGTCGCAGCCTGCCGCTGGCCTGACCCGACCTCGGCGCGCCTGGTCGGTGGTCGCCGGCGCGGCTCCTAGCGTGGGCAGGTGACCCGCGACCGCTACGGATCCGACGTCCTCGCCTCCGACTGGAAGGCCCCCGCACGTGGCCGCGCGACGCCGGCCGAGGCGACACCTGGGCTGGTCGTCGAGGAGGTCATGACCGACTTCTGCGGCGAGATCGTCGCGGTGGACCGCGACCTCGGCACGCTCACCCTCGAGGACCGGCGCGGCCGGCGGCGCGCCTTCCCGCTCGGCCCGGGCTTCCTGCTCGAGGGACGTCCGGTCATCCTCTCCGCCCCGGTGACGAGGCCGGCGCCGGCGGCCGCGCGGCGTACCGCCTCGGGCTCGGTGGCCGTCCACGGCGCGCGCGCCCGGGTGGCTCGGGAGAGCCGGATCTTCGTCGAGGGCCGGCACGACGCCGAGCTCGTCGAGAAGGTCTGGGGTGACGACCTGCGGGTGGAGGGCGTCGTCGTGGAGTACCTCGGCGGCGTCGACGACCTGGTCGCCGCGCTGAACGACTTCCGGCCGGGTCCCGGACGTCGGGTGGGCGTCCTCGTCGACCACCTCGTCCCCGGCTCGAAGGAGAGCCGGATCGCCGACGAGGTGCACCGCTCCCCCGTGGGCGAGCACGTGCTGGTCGTCGGCCACCCGTTCGTGGACGTCTGGGCCGGGGTCAAGCCCGAGCGTCTCGGGCTGCGGGCCTGGCCCGAGGTGCCGCGTGACGTCGAGTGGAAGCACGGCGTCTGTGCCGCCCTGGGCTGGCCGCACGCCGACCAGGCCGACATCGCTCGCGCCTGGCAGCAGATCCTCAGTCGGGTCACGTCGTACGCCGACTGCGAGCCGGCGCTGCTGGGACGTGTCGAGGAGCTGATCGACTTCGTGACGCAGCCCGACTGAGCGCGGCCGGACGCCTGTCTACGCTCCTCCCATGCGCGCGCCTGCCCACGTCCTCGCGCGTGCGCGCACCGCGCTCCCCTGGCTGGTGCTGGCCGGGATCCTGGTGTCCCTGCTCGCCAACACCGCCATGCCGCTGACCAACACCGACACGTACTTCCACCTCCGCTTCGGGCACGAGTTCCTCCATGGCTGGTCGCTGCGTCACCCCGGGAGCGTGAGCACGTTCGCCACCGCCGACTGGGTGCCGACCCAGTGGCTGTCCGAGGTGGTGATGGCCAAGACGGAGGACTGGCTGGGCCTCGCCGGGGTCGCCTGGCTCTCGGGGCTGCTCCAGATGCTGCTCTTCGTCGGGGTGTACGCCGTCGTCCGCGAGCGCTCCGCCCCGCTGGTGGCGATGCCGGTCACGGCGCTGGCCCTCCTCGCGATGCAGAACGGCCTGTCGATGCGGCCGCAGGTCGTCAGCTACCTCCTGACCGCCCTGGTCACGGCCGCCTGGCTCCGCACCCGCGACGACCATCGGATGCGGGTCTGGCTGGTACCCCTGGTCTGGCTCTGGGCGATGCTGCACGGGATGTGGCCGGTCGCCCTGCTGGTCGGTGCGGTCACGACCGTCGGCCTCGCCCTCGACCGTGCGCCCGGCCGGGTCGTGGCCCGCTCGAGCGGGCTCGTGGTCGCCTGCGCCGTCGCTGCCGCGGCGACGCCGGTCGGGCCGTCGCTGTACGGCGGTGTGGTGGCCGTCGGCGACCGTGCCTCGTACTTCGCGGAGTGGCTGCCGCCGGACTGGGTCACCTGGCGCTCCGCGTCCTTCGCGGCGCTGCTCGCGGCGACGCTGGTCGGGTTGTGGGTGCGCGGCCGCAACTCGTGGACCGAGACCCTGCTGATCACCCTGGCCGGCCTGTTCGCGGCGTACTCCGTGCGGACGGTGCCGGTCGGCGCGGCGGTGCTCGCGCCTCTCGCCGCCGCCCCCTTGCAGTCCCTCCTGGGCCGGCGTACGCCCGTGACGCGGCGGGAGCGGCGGGCGGTCCTGGGAGGCACCGCCGCCGCGCTGGCCGTCCTCGCGCTGGCGGTGCCGTACACGTCGGACAAGCCGTTGTCCGAGCCGGCATGGGCCGACCGCGAGCTCGGCGCGATGCCTCCGGGCACGAAGGTGCTCAACGACTGGGCGCTGGGCGGCTACCTGATGTGGCGCTACCCGCAGCTCGACCTGGTCATGCACGGGTACGGCGACACCTTCACGACGGCCGAGCTGACCCGGAACAACGACCTCCTCTCGACCCGTCCGGGCTGGCAGCAGGACCTGCGGCACCTCGGGGTGCGCGTCGCGGTGCTGCGGCCGAACACGGCGCTGGCGATCCAGCTCGCCACCACCCAAGGCTGGCGCGTGGTCGAGCGGTCCGGCGACCTGGAGCTGCTCGAGGCTCCGGCGGGATGGCCGTCAGGCGGCTGAGGCGGCGACCCACCGGTCGAGCAAACCCGCGGCCGCCCCCGAGTCGACTGCCTGCGCGGCCTTGGCGTAGGCCGTCGGCAACGACGCCTCGACGGTCCCGCCCGGCTCGTCGTACACGGCCAGGGCCGCAGCCGCGTTGAGCAGGACGGCGTCGCGCACGGCTCCCTGCTCGCCGTCGAGCACACGGCGTACGACGGCCGCGTTGTGCTCGGCGTCGCCGCCGCGGAGGTCCTCGGGCCGCGCCTGCGCGATCCCGACCATCGCCGGGTCGATCTGCGCCTGACTGACGACACCGTCGTGGACGAGCCACACCTGTGAGGTCGTGGTCGTCGTCAGCTCGTCGAGTCCGTCGTCACCGCGGAAGACCCAGGCGTCGGTGCCGCGCCGGGCGAGGACGCCGGCCATGATCGGGGCCATCCGGGCGTCGGCGCAGCCGACGGCCTGGGCGGCCGGTTTCACCGGGTTGGCGAGCGGGCCCAGGATGTTGAACGTCGTCGGGATGGCCAGCTCTCGACGCGGACCGGCCGCGTGCCGCATCGCCGGGTGGAAGGCCGCGGCGAAGCAGAAGGTGATGCCGACCTCCTCGGCGAGCCTGGCCACCCGGTCGGGACGCAGGTCGAGGCGGATGCCCAGGGCCTCGAGCACGTCGGCCGACCCCGCCTGCGAGGAGGCGGAACGGTTGCCGTGCTTGACCACCCGGGCACCGGCCGCAGCCGCGACGATCGCCGCCATCGTGGAGATGTTCACGCTCATCGACCGGTCGCCGCCGGTGCCGACCACGTCGAGCGCCCGTCCCGGGACCACGAGGGGCGTGGAGACGGCGTACATCGCGTCGAGGAGGCCGGTGACCTCGTCGATGGTCTCGCCCTTGCTGCGCAGGGCCACCGCGAAGCCGGCGATCTGGGCGGGCGTGGCCGCCTCGGCCAGGATCTCGCCCATCGCCCAGGCGGCCTGGTCCTCGGTGAGGTCGGCGCCCTGGACCAGGGAGCCGAGGACCTCGCTCCAGGTGGTGGACACGAGGTCAGCCGGCGGTGCCGGTGGCCGTGGGCGTGGCGGGGACCCGCGGCCGAAGCAGCTCGGTGACGGCCTCGGCGAGCCGGATCGGGTCGATCGGGTGCGGCACGACCGCCTCGGCGCGCGACCAGGCGGCCAGCCAGGCGTCCTGCGGTCGACCGATCAGCACGAGGATCGGCGGGCAGCGGTAGATCTCGTCCTTGAGCTGCTTGGCGATGCCCATGCCACCGGCCGGGACGGCCTCACCGTCGAGGATCGCGAGGTCGATGCCGCCGGCGTCCATGTTCGAGATCACGACCGGCTCGGTGGCGACCTCGACGTACTCCAGCTGCGGGAGGTCGGGGTGCGGGCGGCGCCCGAGGGCGAGGATCACCTGCTGGCGCACGTCGACGTCGTCGCTGTAGACGAGGACGCGCAGCTTGGCCTTCGAGTCCGTCACGGGCAGAAGGCTACCGTCCGTCGGCAGCCCGGGCGGCCCGGGCCTCACGGGCTTCTCGGGCCTCGAGCAGGTCGAGCCGGCGGTCCTCGCGCCGGGCTTCGGCCATGGACGCGCGCACCCACTGGGCGAACAGCACCGCGAAGAACAACAGGCCGATCAGGTCGCCCGTGCTCCAGAGGATGCCGCCGGCGAGGTGCTGGTCGGACATCGGGTCCGGGAGCCACGTCCCCATCGGTCCCTCGTGGAGCTCGGGGTACCAGTCGCCGCCGATGAGCGTGTCCTGGGACATGATCGTGACGCCCATGAACGCGTGGAACGGCAAGGTCAGCACCAGCAGCACGAGCCGGAAGGGATAGCTCACGCGCCCCGGGATCGGGTCGATGCCGACGATCGGCCAGAAGAAGAGACACCCCACGAGCACCATGTGGAAGTGCGTCATCTCGTGGAGGTACTCCGAGTGGAGCGTCGCGGCGTACCAGCCGCTGAAGTAGAGCGCCCACGGCGTGACGATGAACAGCGTGAACGTCAGCGGGGGGAACGACAGCACCTTCGCCACCCGGGAGTGCAGCACGGCGAGCAGCCAGCGACGCGGTCGGCGCGGCAGGGTCCGCAGGGCGAGCGTGATGGGAGCCCCGAGCGCCATCGCCAGCGGGACGACCATCGACAGGATCATGTGCTGGACCATGTGATCGCTGAGCAGCGTGTCGTCGTAGGTCCCGATTCCCGAGACCGTGGCCATCGCCGCTGCCACCATGGCGACCAGGAACGCCGCGGTCCGACCCCACGGCCAGCGGTCGCCGCGGCTGCGCATCCGCAGGACTCCCCAGAGGTAGAGGGCCGTCGTCAGCAGGATCACCACGCTCGCCCAGGACACCAGCTCCCACTGGGTGAAGACGGCGCCGAGCGTGAACCGCGGGAGCGCCTCCTCGTGGCCTCCGGCGCCGTGCATCACGGGTGGGATCACGCCTGTGACAATAGGCCGGGACGGGTGGCCGGAAACAACTCGCCGCCGCCAGGGGGTCGGGGTGCCCGGTTCGGACGGGTGAGGACATAATGACGTCCGTGGCGACAGCTTCGACGACGATCCCGGCTTCCCGGCTCCACGGACACCACGACCGCCCGAGCATGGTGGCCGTCGGGACGATCATCTGGCTGTCGAGCGAGCTGATGTTCTTCGCGGCGCTGTTCGCGTCGTACTTCACGATCCGCGCGGTGAGCCCGGAGCTCTGGGCGCAGAGCACCGAGAAGCTCGACGTGCCCTTCGCGTCGGTCAACACCACGATCCTGGTGCTGTCGTCGCTCACCTGCCAGCTGGGCGTCTTCGCCGCCGAGCGCGGCCAGGTCGGACGCACCGGCTCGGTGTTCTACGTGAAGGGCTGGGGACTGCGCGAGTGGTTCATCCTCACCTACATCATGGGCGCGGTGTTCGTGGCCGGTCAGGCCACGGAGTACACCTCGCTGATCGGTGAGGGCATCACGATCCCGGCGTCCGGCTACGGATCGATGTTCTACCTCACCACCGGTTTCCACGCGCTCCACGTGACCGGTGGGCTCGTCGCGTTCCTGTACGTGCTGGGTCGGACGTTCATGGCACGTCGGTTCACCCACGAGCAGGCCGTCAGCGCGATCGTCGTGTCGTACTACTGGCACTTCGTCGACGTCGTCTGGATCGGCCTCTTCGCCACCATCTACCTCATCCAGTGACCAACCCGTGACCGATAGGGACCGACTGTGCGATTCCTGAACCGTCCCCTCGGCCGCCTGTCCCGGTACCGCCGGGGTCCGGTGGCCGGGCTGCTCGTGGTCCTGATGGGGCTGCTGCTGACCGGAGGCCTGTACGCCGCGTTCTCGCCGGCCTCGGCTCACGAGGACGACTCGGCGGCCCAGATCAAGCAGGGCCGCGAGCTCTTCCTGGTCGGCTGCTCCTTCTGCCACGGCGACAACGGCCAGGGGATCAAGACGCGGGACGGCAAGCAGATCGGACCGCCCCTGGCGGGCGTCGGCGCCGCGGCGGTCGACTTCCAGGTCGGCACCGGCCGCATGCCGGCCACCGGCGGTGGCCCGCAGGTCCCGCAGAAGAAGCCCGTGTACACGGCCGACGAGATCGCCGCGCTCGCGGCGTTCGTCGCCTCCCTGGGTCCCGGTCCGGCCATCCCGAACCCGTCCGACTACAGCCTCGACGGCATGACGGACGAGGAGCGCCAGGAGGCCGTGGTGCGCGGCGGGCTGATCTTCCGCACCAACTGCAGCGCCTGCCACAACTTCGAGGGCTCCGGCGGCGCGATGCCGAACGGCGGCTACGCGCCGAAGATCCGCGGCGTCGAGCCGAGGTACATCTTCGAGGCGATGCTCACCGGGCCCCAGGCCATGGACAACTTCTCCAACGGCAACCTGTCGGTCGACGAGAAGCGCGACATCATCGCCTACCTCCAGTCGCTCGAGGACAACCCCGACTACGGCGGCTTCGGGATGGGCGGCATCGGCCCGGTCAGCGAGGGCATGTTCGCCTGGATCGTCGGGATCGGCTCGCTGGTCGGCGTGGCCACCTGGATCGCGGCCCACACGGCGCGGTCGACCAAGCAGAAGGCGGAATCGTGAACGACAACCTCCCCGAGACCTCGCACGACGGTCACGCGCCGGTGACGACCGAGGAGCCGATTCCGAACCCCGGCCTGCCGCCCCACCAGTGGCGGCCGACCGACGTCGACCCCAAGGCCGAGAAGCGTGCCGAGCGCCAGGTCGCGGGCCTGTTCGGGCTCGCGGTCCTCGGCTCCGTCCTCTTCGTCGTCAGCTACGTCGTGTTCAAGGTCGGCGACGACCCCGACACGATCGGCAACCTCGGTGCCAGCAACCTCGCGCTGGGCCTGTGCCTGGCGGTGACCCTGCTCGCGATGGGCATCGGGCTGATCCAGTGGGCACGCAAGCTGATGGGTGACCACGAGATCGTCGAGATGCGTCACCCGGCGCAGTCCTCCGACGAGGACCGCGAGGCGGCCGTCGCGATCCTGCAGACGGGGCTCGAGGAGTCCGGTCTGGGCCGCCGTCCGCTGATCCGCAACTCGCTGCTGGCTGCCGGTGGGGTCCTCGGGATCCTGCCGATCGTCATGCTGCGCGACCTCGGCCCGCTCCCCGGCGACAAGCTCGAGCACACGATCTGGGACCTCGACACCTGGACGCCGGAGATGCAGGCGTGGTGGAAGAGCCAGGGCCGCAGCCTCCAGCGCATCTACCGCGACGTCGTCGGCACGCCGATCAAGGTGACCGACCTCGAGGTGGGCGACCTGGTGAACGCCGAGCCCGAGGTGCTGTTCGCCGTCGACCCCGAGACTCGCCAGCCACTGGTGGAGGGCACCGACCTGCTGGTCGCCAAGTCGAAGGCCGCCGTGATCCTGCACCGGATGCTGCCGAGCGACATCGTGTCCGAGCAGACCCGCAACTGGTCGGTCGACGGCATCGTCTGCTACTCCAAGATCTGCACCCACGTGGGCTGCCCGATCTCCCTGAACGAGCGCACCACCCACCACCTGCTCTGCCCCTGCCACCAGTCGACCTTCGACCTCACCGACAGCGGGCGGGTCCTGTTCGGGCCGGCCGCCCGGGCGCTTCCCCAGCTCGAGCTGGGCGTGGACGACCAGGGATACTTGGTGGCCAAGCGTGACTTCAACGAGCCTGTCGGACCGAGTTTCTGGGAGCGAGGCTGACCATGTCCCTGGACACCAGCAAGATCGCCGACACGAACCGCGGCCGGGCAGCCATCGCCAAGAAGCCGAACAAGGTGGGTGCGGTCGCCGGCTGGGCCGACGACCGGCTGAAGCTCGGCACGCTGACGAAGGTCTTCGCACGCAAGGTCTTCCCCGACCACTGGTCGTTCATGCTCGGCGAGATCGCGCTGTGGTCGTTCGTCGTGCTGCTGCTGACCGGCACGTTCCTGACGCTGTGGTTCGTGCCGTCGATGTCGGAGTCGACGTACGAAGGCTCCTACGCGCAGCTGCGCGGCGTACCCATGTCCGACGCGTACGCCTCGACGTTGCACATCAGCTTCGACGTCCGGGGTGGACTGCTGATGCGGCAGATGCACCACTGGGCGGCGATGCTCTTCATCGCGGCGATGTTCGTGCACCTGATGCGGACGTTCCTCACCGGCGCCTTCCGCAAGCCGCGTGAGCTCAACTGGATCGTCGGCTCGCTCCTGCTGCTCCTGGGCATCCTGGAGGGCTTCGCGGGCTACTCGCTCCCCGACGACCTGCTGTCCGGCACCGGGCTGCGGATCGCGGACGGGTTGGTGAAGGCGACCCCGGTCGTCGGCACCTACATGTCGTTCTTCCTGTTCGGGGGCGAGTTCCCCGGCGACGTGATCATCCCGCGCCTCTACATCCTGCACGTGCTGCTGATCCCGGGGCTGATCCTCGCCCTGATCGGCCTGCACATGGTGCTGCTGGTCTTCCACAAGCACACCCAGTGGGCGGGCCCGGGCCGCACCGAGCAGAACGTCGTGGGCTACCCGATGCTCCCGGTGTACGCCGCCAAGGCCGGTGGATTCTTCTTCATGGTCTTCGGCGTGACCGCCCTGATGGGGGCCCTGCTGTCGATCAACCCGATCTGGAAGTACGGGCCCTACGACCCGTCGCAGGTCACCGCCGGGTCGCAGCCCGACTGGTACATGGGCATCGCCGAGGGTCTGTTGCGCATCATGCCCAACTGGGAGACCCATATCTGGGGGGTCACGATCTCCTGGAACGTGATGATCCCGGGTCAGATCGCTCCGTTCCTGTTGTTCGGCGCGGTCATCCTGTGGCCGTTCCTCGAGCAGTGGGTGACCGGCGACAAGCGTGAGCACCACCTGCTCCAGCGCCCCCGCAACGCCCCCACCCGGACGGCGTTCATGGCCGCGATGGTCACGGTGTACGGCCTCCTGTGGGCCGCCGGTGGCAACGACATCCTCGCCACCCACTTCCACTGGAGCCTGAACTCCATCACGTACTTCATGCGCGCCGCGATCTTCATCATCCCGGCGATCGTGTTCTACGTGACCCGCCGTTGGTGCATCGGGCTGCAGCGTGCAGACAACGACCGGGTGCTCCACGGCTACGAGACCGGCATCATCATGCGGTCCCCCGAGGGCGGCTACACGGAGCGGCACCTCCCGATCAACGAGGAGCGCGCCTACACGCTCACCGCACGCACGCGGGACCAGATCCACGAGGTCGAGTCCGAGGTCGACGAGAACGGCGTCCGTGCCCCGGGCAGCCGGATCGAGCACGTCCGCGCCAAGCTCTCGAAGGGCATGTTCGCCGACAACGTGCAGAAGCCGACCGCCGAGGAGCTCGAGGAGGCCCGGCACCACGCCGAGCACGAGCATGAGCTCGAGGCCGGCCTCGACCACCCCGCCGCGGGCCACGAGTTCGACGACCACAACCTCCGCGACGCCGGCGACGTCCCCCTCCGCCACTCCTGAGTGACGCCGAGTCGGCGCAAATGTACATCCGGAACGCGCCGAGTCGGCATATGACGACTCGGCGTCGGGCCGCATAGGTACGCCGCGCCTCGGGGATCTCGGCCATGAGGCGATCAGAGGCGCGCTTGCCGTCGCCCCGTACGTCGACGGCTTCGAAGATCCCGAACTGCCAGCCACCGAACCGCTCCAGCTCGTCACGACGGTCCTCGTCGTCCGCCAGCCGGTCGGGGCCGTGGAACTCCGCACCGTTGTACTCCGCCGCGTACAGCAGCCCGGGGACGGCGAGATCGAGACGAAACTCCCCGTGCGGTGTGGACACCTCCCACTGGGGCTCGAACGCCGGGAGGCCTGGAGTCTCGATCCAGATGATCGCAAGGAGGCACTCCCCCGGCGACTCGAACCTTGGGTCCAGCAGTGGGATCAGGTAGCGGAGCTGTCGGACCCAGCGATGACCACGGAAGCGGATATCAGCCTGCCGCCTGATGTCGTCCACGGTGAAGTCACAGACCTTCAGGAGCATGCACATCGCGGCAAACGCTTGCTTGCGCGGTAGCTTCATGCCGAGGTCGCAGATCGTGCGCAGCGTCGTGGTAACCCTGATCCCGCCCACCTCCGTGATCTCGGACGAGAACAACTCACGCTGGCCGCTCCGCACCACGCCGCGCCTGATCCGGCCGCCCGGAAGCAGGAACAGGTCGACGGGAGGCACCTCGAGGTGGGAGTTGGGGGCAAGCGCCATCGGCGCTCCGTGCAGCCAGGCCGCGGTGCGGTCAGTGACGACCGCATGCTCCGGCACGACCAGCCGGAGGCAGTCGAGCCGCAGGTCGAGGGTGTCGCGCAGCTGCGCGGCGTACATGACGCCATGGATCGGCGAGACCAGCAGCCCGGCGTCGAGCCAGGCACGTAGTCGGCGTCGGTCCACGCCGCCTGCCTTGGCCCAAGCAGACGTGAAGGGCCTATCGATCGGCACGGGGGCCGAGCTGTCGAGGAAAGGTGTCGTGAGAGTTCTCATGAGCCCCGAGATGCCCCTGGCTGGGAGGCCTCAATCCCGGCGTCCCGTCGGCTGTGGACAACCGCCTGGACGCCGACTCGTCATATGACGACTCGGCGCATTTCCGACGTCACTTTGCGCCGAGTCGGCACTTCTCAGGCGCACATTTGCGCCGAGTCGGCGTCAGTGGAGGGCGGAACCCTGCTTGTACTGGGCGAAGGACTCGTTCCAGTCGCCGTAGCCGTTGGTGAGGGTCATCGGCTTGTCCGTGCCGGTGTACTCGACCACGTCTCCGATGTTGGTCATGTGATAGAGCCAGTCGGCGTTGGCCGTGCTCATGCCGGTGCAGCCGTGGGAGACGTTCTCGTGACCCTGGCTGGCCACCGACCAGGGCGCGGCGTGGATGAACTCACCGGAGTAGGTCACCCGCATCGCCCACTGGACGCCGTGGATGTTGTAGGCATCGGCGCCGGTGATGCCGACGGTCTCGGAGTTCATGTCCTTGCTCGGGAACTTCTCGATGATGACCTTGATCCCCGACCGAGTGGTGTACGCCGGCTGCTCCCCGGTCGTGATCGGCAGCGTCCGCAGCAGCTTGCCGTTGCTGAAGACCCGCATCTGGTCGGTCACGGTGTTGACGCGGTAGACATGCGCGTCGCCGATGTTGAAGGTCACCGACCGGTCGAGCTGGCCATAGATCCCGTTGCCGGCGGGGACACTGTTGATGTTCGCGTGGACGGTGACCTTGGTGCCGGCCTTCCAGTACTTCGCCGGACGCCAGTGCACCTCGGTGCTGCTGATCCAGTGCCAGGAGCCCTTCTGGGCGGGCTCGGACACGACCTTCAGATGCTTCTCGATCGAGGCGCGGTTGGTGACCGGCACGTCGAACCGCACGATCACCGGCATCCCGATGCCGACCGTCTGGCCGGCGAGCGGCGCGATCGACGGGTAGGTCTGCTGGTCGAGGCTCAGCGCGGCGGTGCGGAAGTGGGTGACCCGGGTGACCGACTTCCCGCCCTCGATCGACGCCTGGCTGCGCACCGTGTACGCCGTCCCCGGCTCGAGCAGCGTGCCCGCGGTCCAGGTCTTCTTGTCGGCAGACATCCGGCCGGGCACCGGACCGGACTTCGACGTCACGTTGACGGCGTCCAGGGTCCCCGACTCGGCCGTCACCGAGATCCGCCGGTCCACGGGGACGGCGGTCGCGCCCTTGGGCACGTTGGTCCGCACGGCGGGCTTGGGCACCTCAGGCGAGGCGCTGTGCGAGTTCAGTGCGTTGTCGGTGCCGCCGGGGCCCGCTTTCGGCGACGTACCACCGTCGCTGCAGCCCGCGGCGACCAGTGACACGGCCATCAGGGCACCGACGAGCATCGGCAGACGCGCGTGAGTGACGGACATCAGACTCCCCGTGAAGGACAAGAGATCGCTGGCTTCAATGTAACCCGAGAGCCCCTGCGCACCCCGAATCGCGGCCGCAGGACGGGTACACCGCCTACGACGCGTCCCGGGGTCGAGAAGTTGCCGCGCCGGGCCGACGTGGTCAGTGGGCGTGCTCGCCGCGGTAGAACTCGAAGACCCAGCCGGTCAGCGCGATCGCCCCGAGGCCGACGCCGATGATGAACAGCCACCAGGCACCCAGCGCCACGCCGTACACGATCACCGCGAGCGTGGCGCCACACCACAGCGGCCACCAGGAGTACGGCGGGAAGAAGCCCAGCTCCCCGGCGCCGTCCGCGATCTCGGCGTCCTTCAGGTCCTCCGGCCGCGGCTCCATCTTGGTCGCGTGGAAGCCGAGGTAGACGGTGACCATGGCCGACAGCAGGGTCGTCATCACCAGCGCTGAAGTGCCGGTCCAGTCACCGGCGATCAGCCAGTACGCCGGAGACACGATGACGAAGAACGCCGTCGAGATCGCGAAGATCCAGGCTTCGATCCTCACTGGTCGTCCCCCATCTGGTCGCGCAGGTGCTCCTCACGACCCTCCACGTCGGGGGCGTCGGCGAAGGAGCCGGCATGGGCCATCGCGTAGTTGTCCTCCATCTCGATCGCCGCGATCTCCGGGTGATGGAGGTCGAACGCCGGCGACTCGGAGCGGATGCGCGGCAGGCTCACGAAGTTGTGGCGCGGCGGCGGGCAGCTGGTCGCCCACTCCAGCGAGCGGCCCCAGCCCCACGGGTCGTCGACCTCGACCAGCGGCGCGTTACGGGTGATCCAGACGTTGTAGAGGAACGGGATCGTCGACGCGCCGAGCAGGAAGGCCCCCACAGTGGACACCTGGTTGAGCGTGGTGAATCCGTCGGTCGGCAGGTAGTCGGCGTAGCGGCGGGGCATGCCTTCCACACCGAGCCAGTGCTGCACCAGGAACGTCGTGTGGAAGCCGATGAACAGCATCCAGAAGTGGACCTTGCCCAGCCTCTCGTCGAGCATCCGCCCGGTGAGCTTCGGCCACCAGTAGTAGAAGCCGGCGAACATGGCGAACACCACCGTGCCGAACACGACGTAGTGGAAGTGCGCGACCACGAAGTAGGAGTCGGAGACATGGAAGTCCAGCGGCGGGCTGGCCAGGATGACGCCGGTCAGGCCACCGAACAGGAACGTCGTGAGGAACCCGATCGACCAGAGCATGGGGGTGTCGAAGGATATGGATCCGCCCCACATCGTGCCGATCCAGTTGAAGAACTTCACACCCGTCGGTACGGCGATCAGGAAGGTCATGCCGGAGAAGAACGGCAGGTCGACCCTGCCGGTGACGAACATGTGGTGGGCCCACACCGCGACGGACAGGATCGCGATGCCGAGCGTGGCGCCGACCAGGCCGATGTAGCCGAAGACCGGCTTGCGGCTGAACACCGGGAGGATCTCGGTGATGATGCCGAAGAACGGCAGGGCGATGATGTAGACCTCGGGGTGCCCGAAGAACCAGAACAGGTGCTGCCAGAGGATAGGTCCGCCGTGGCTGGTGTCGAACACGTGCGCTCCGAGGCGGCGGTCGGCCTCCAGCGAGAGCAGCGCACCGGCGAGCACGGGGAACGCGATCAGGATCAGCAGGCTGGTGACCATCGTGTTCCAGCAGAAGATCGGCATCCGGAACATCGTCATGCCGGGCGCGCGCATGCAGATGATCGTGGTGATGAAGTTGACCGCGCCGAGGATCGTGCCGAGACCGGCCATCCACAGACCCATCACCCACAGGTCACCGCCCACGTTGGGCGACCGGATGGCGTCCGAGAGCGGTGTGTAGGCGAACCACCCGAAGTCGGCGGCCCCCGAGGGCGTGATGAAGCCGGAGCCGGCGATCAGCCCGCCGAACAGGAACAGCCAGTAGCTGAGCATGTTCAGCCGCGGGAACGCGACGTCGGGTGCGCCGATCTGCAGCGGCATGACGGCGTTGCCGAAGGCGAAGAACAACGGCGTCGCGAACAGCAGCAGCATGATCGTGCCGTGCATCGTGAACAGCTGGTTGTAGACCTCGTCGTTCACGAACTGCATGCCCGGGTTGGCCAGCTCCGAGCGCATGATCAGGGCCATCACACCGCCGACCAGGAACCACCCGAACGCGGTGCAGAAGTAGAGGTTGCCGATCACCTTGTGGTCGGTCGAGGTGATGACTCTGACGATCCGTTGGCCGAGCTCGCGGCGCGGCCGGACGACGGTGGTGGCGGTGGACGGCGTGGTGGCGGTCACTTGGAGCCTCCCTCAGAACCGCTCTCGAGCCCCTCTTGCGTCTGGCTGGTGATGCCGCCGAGGAGGGGCTGGTCCGAGACGTTGCCCTGCGTCTGCAGCTGCTGCAGGTAGGACTGGAACTCGCTCTCGCTGACGATCCTGACGTTGAAGAGCATGCGCGAGTGGAACGTGCCGCACAGCTCGTAGCACTTGCCGGCGAAGGTGCCCTCGACGGTGGGCGTGACCTGGAAGTGGTTGTCGTCCTCCTTGGGCCCCGGGATCACGTCCTGCTTCTCCAGGAAGCCGGGCACACCGAAGTCGTGGATGACGTCGGGCGAGTGCAGCTTGAACTCCACGGTCTTGTCGACCGGCAGGACGAGCGTGGGCGGCGCGCCCGCCTGGCCGACGGTGTAGAGCACCTGGTCGCCGGGGGTGGAGATGACTCCACCAGGCATGTAGTTGAAGGTCCAGGTCCACTGCTGGCCCACGACGTAGATGGTGACGTCGGGGTTGGGGACGTCGTTGGTCAGCTCGCTCTGGGTGCGCTCGGTGTGCACGAAGAACACCACGACCATGATGATCGGGGCGATCGTGTAGAAGATCTCGAGCGGCAGGTTGTAGCGGGTCTGGATCGGGATCTCGTCGTCGCTACGGCGACGGAAGCGCCACGACGCGTAGAAGATCAGCCCCCAGACCAGGGCACCGGTCGCGAGGGCGGCGACCCACGCCCAGCGCCAGAGCAGGAAGGTGTGCTCACCCTGGGCCGTGATCGGGTCCGGCATCGCGAGGTTGGCCCACTCGTGACGGTCCTTCTCACTGCACCCGGCGAGCGTCATGGCGAGGACGATCGCCGAAAGGGCGACGCCAGCGCTGCGGACGATCCGACCCACGAACCAGCCTTTCTGCGAGTGGCCTTCTGGTGACCAGCCGGGCCTGCTCCGACATCCCGCACACTATCCGAACCGAACTCCCGATGCCGGGGTGGGTCGCCGGTAAGTCGAGGTCCCCGGACGGCGCTAGGTTGGCGGCGTGTCGGACCCCCGGGTCTACCTGGACTCAGCGTCAGGAGAGAGGCTCCACCCTGCCGCCAGGCAGGCGTTCGAGGCAGCCCTGGACGCGGCGTACGCCGACCCCCGCCGGATCCACCACGCGGGCCGCGCCGCCCGGCTCGTGCTCGACAACGCCCGGGCGGCGACCGCGGAGGCCTTCGGGGTGCAACCGGACGAGATCACCTTCACCGGCTCCGGCACGGAGGCGGTCCACCGCGGGCTGCTCGGCCTGTACCGGGGGTCGCGCGGGGAGCGGATCGTCCACTCGGCCGTCGAGCACTCGGCGGTCCTGCACGCCGCCGGGTGGACCGACGCCCCGACCCGGTCCGTCGCCGTGGACGAGCTGGGGCGCATCCTGCTCGACGACCTCGACCTCACCGACGCCGCGGTCGTGGCCTGCCAGTCGGCCAACCACGAGGTCGCCACGCTCCAGCCGGTGGGCGAGGTAGCCGAGGCCGCCCGCGCAGCCGGCGAGGTACCGCTGTTCGTCGACGCCTGCGCATCGGCCGGTCGGATGCCCCTGCCGGAGGGCTGGTCGGTGCTCGCCGCGTCCGCCCACAAGTGGGGCGGTCCCCCCGGCGTCGGGGTGCTCGTCGTTCGGCGGGGAGCCAGGTGGCGCGACCCGTTCCCCGAGGACGAGCGGGCTCACGAGCGCGGGGTCGGCTTCGAGAACGTGCCCGCGATCCTGGCCGCGGCGGCCGCGCTCCAGGCGGTCGTCGCCGAGCGCGAGGCCGAGAACGCCCGGACCCACGCGATGGTGGGCTGGCTGCGCCGGGTGATCAGCGGGTTGCCGGACGTCGAGGTCGTGGGCGACCCGACGGACCGGCTCCCCCACCTGATGACCTTCTCCTGCCTGTACGTCGACGGCGAGGCGCTGGTGACCGAGCTCGACCGGCTCGGGTTCGAAGTCGCCAGCGGATCGGCGTGCACCTCGTCGACGCTCGAGCCGAGTCACGTGCTCGCCGCAATGGGGGCGCTGACACACGGCAACGTCCGTGTCTCCGTCGACCGCAGCACGACCGAGGAGGACGTCGAGCGCTTCCTCGCCGAGCTGCCCGGCGCGCTCGAACGCCTCCGGGCCCGGTTGTGATGCGCGAGCTCGACTGCCGCGGGCTGGTGTGCCCCGCGCCGGTCATCGAGCTGGCCCGGCACATCGAGGAGGTGACCCCGGGCGACCTGCTCGCCGTCGTCGCCACGGACGCGGCCGCGCGGGTCGACGTACCGGCGTGGTGCCGGATGACCGGCCAGGAGTATGTCGGCGAGGAGGCAGCCGAGGACGGCGTGCCGCGCTACGTCGTACGCCGGGTCAGGTGAGCCGCGTCAGACGAGGTGGGCGGCGACGTCGGCGGCCGCCGCGTCGCCGTACGCCCCCCGCACGCGCTCCACGAACTGCACGTGGGTGAAGGAGTACTCCTGCGTCCCGACGGTCTCGACGACGTACGCCGCCAGCGTGCAACCGACCTGGGCGGCCCGCTCGTGGCCGAAGCCCCACTCGAGCCCGGCCAGGAAACCCGCCCGGAAGGCGTCGCCGACACCCGTCGGCTCGACCGCGGTGACGCCCGGAGTGGCCTTGACCTCGACCGGCTCGGCGTTGCGTGAGGTGATGCGCACGCCGTCGGCCCCGAGGGTCGTCACCTGGGTCCCGACCCGCGCCAGCACCTCGTCGGCGGACCAGCCGGTCTTGGCCTCGATCATGTGGGACTCGTACTCGTTGGAGAACAGGTACGTCGCCCCGTCGATCAGGTCGCGGATCAGGTCACGCTCGCTGAACGCCAGCTGCTGGCTGGGGTCGGCGATGAACGGGTAGCCCCGCTGCCGGCACTCGTGGGTGTGACGCAGCATCCCCTCGGGGTCGTCCGCCGCGATCACGACGTAGTCGGGGGCACCCACCTTCGCCACGATCGGCGCCAGCTCGATCAGGCGCGCCTCGGCCATGGCGCCGGCGTAGAACGAGGCGAACTGCGCCATCGACGAGTCGGTCGTGCAGATGAAGCGGGCCGTGTGCTTGGAGTCCGAGATGTGCACGAAGGAGCAGTCGACGCCGTGCCGCTCGAGCCAGCTGCTGTAGTCGACGGTGAAGTCCTCGCCGGCGGCACCCACGAGCACGGGGCGCAGCCCCAGCCGGCCCAGCCCGAAGGACATGTTCGGCGCGACGCCACCACGCCGGATCTCCAGCTCGTCGACCAGGAAGGACACCGCGAGCTTGTCGAGCTGCTCGACGACGAGGGAGTCCTTGAACCGTCCCTGGAACGTCATCAGGTGGTCGGTGGCGATCGAGCCGCAGATCAGCAGGGACACGTGGCGAGCGTAGGCCAACTCGAGCTGGGAGTACCCATCGGTAGCCACTAGCGTCGACGGCATGACGCCCCGTCAACCGTCGTACGACGAGATCGACCCGCCGGCCGCGATGCGTGCCGACGCAGCGGCCGTCGTGCGGGCGCTACGGCTGGGGCCGCCGAGCCTGGAGTACGCCGACTACCCGCGCGAGGTCCCGAAACGGGAGATCGCGGTGGACGAGGCGGCCGCGCGGATCGCGAACGCCCTCCACCTGCACCTCGACTAGTCGCCCACTCAGTGGAACGAGTCGCCGCAGGCGCACGAGCCCGTGGCGTTGGGGTTGTCGATCGTGAAGCCCTGCTTCTCGATGGTGTCGACGAAGTCGATCATCGCGCCGTTGAGGTAGGGGACGCTCATCCGGTCGACCACGACGGACACGCCGTCGAAGTCGCTCACGACGTCACCGTCGAGTGTGCGCTCGTCGAAGAACAGCTGATAGCGCAGACCGCTGCAGCCACCCGGCTGCACCGAGATCCGCAGCTGGAGGTCGTCACGACCCTCCTGGTCGAGCAGACTCTTCACCTTGGCGGCCGCCACCGGGCTCAGGTTGATCTGGTCGGGGCGTCGCTCGGTGACCTGGTCGGTCATGCTCAGGGCTCCTTCGTCGATGTCGGAGAAGCGCGTCCCACGCGCGTCTGACAGGCCCAATTCTCGCACAGCGATGGTTATTCCGAGGGATCCGCACCCGGCTGGTGGATCAATGTGACCACGTGCGCGCCACCCGCTCGGCGAGCCTGCTCAGGCTCCCGGCCGGGTCCGCGAAGGCCTGCTCCTCCCCCACCAGGTCGACCAGGGAGTACGCCGACTCGATACCGAGCGCGCGCATCTCGCGGGCGCCCACGAGCACCTGCCCGGCAAGGGCGACGCACGGCCGCAGCGCCTCGGCGGCCACCGTGGCCACGCCGTACGGCACCTTGCCCGAGCGGCTGGAGAAGTCGAAGGCCCCTTCTCCGGTGAGCACGAGGTCCGCGGCACGAGCCCGCTCCGCGAGGCCGACCGCCTCGGCGACGACCTCGAGGCCGGGACGGCGCGCGGCGCCCAGCAGCAGGAGGGCGAACCCCAGGCCGCCGGCAGCCCCTGCGCCCTTCTCGAGCGACGTACGCCGGTCGGTCGCCGCCGCGAACGCCTCGAGCAGCCCGTCGACGACGGGCAGCCGCTCCTCGGGGATGCCTTTCTGGGGTCCGTAGGTCTTCGTGGCGCCGAAGAGCCCGGCCAGCGGGCTGTCGACGTCGGTGGCGGCGGTCAGGCGCACGCCCTTCAGGGTCGCCCGCGCGGGCTCCACGTCCATCTCGGTCACACCGTCGAGGCCGGCGACCCCGCCGTCGAGCGGGCGGTCGGCGGTCGCACCCAGGGCGCCCAACAGCCCGGCTCCCCCATCGTTGGTCCCCGACCCGCCGAGCCCGACGACGATCTCGGTGGCGCCGGCATCGATCGCACGACGGACGAGCTCCCCGACCCCCCAGGTCGTGGCGGTCTCGGGGTCCTGCCCGCGGGTGATCGCGAGGCCGCAGGCCTGCGCGCTCTCGACCCACGCGCGCTCGCCCAGCGTCAGCACCGCCCCCGGCACCTGCTCGTGGTGCGGGCCGGTGACGGTGACGGCCGAGAGCTCGCCGCCCAGGGCCGCGTGGAGCACGTCCACGAAGCCGGGACCTCCGTCCGCCATCGGCGCGAGGTCGAGCTCGTCGTCCGGAGCGCGCCTCGCCCACCCCTCGGCGATGGCCCGGGCGGCCTCGACGGCGGTCAGGGTCCCCGCGAACTTGTCCGGGGCGATCAGGACGCGCACGGGCCCATCCTGCCCGGGCGGTCAGGCGGTGCTGCGACGCGTCCGGTCGACCAGGTCGGCGACCACGGCGCGGAGGTCTCCACTGCGCTCGAAGGCCGCACGCTGCCGGCGCGCCCCGTTGCCCGTCGCGCGCAACCGCTCGATCCCTTCGGCCACGAGGTCGGCGTCGCCCGTCGCCTCCAGCGACTCGGACACGTGCCGGACCAGCGCTCCGACCGCGTCGAACGCGGGCACCAGCTCCCACGTCGTGGGGTGGACGAGATCGCCCGCCAGACCTTCGCGCGAAGCGCGCCAGGCGGCGGCGCGGAGCAGGTCGCTGCGGGGCGGATCACCCACCGGCGGCTCCGACGCCGCGGTCTCCACCAGTGCCCGGGCCAGGGCCACCACCACCAGCGCGTCGTCGACCTCGGTGCAGGTGTCCGCGACCCGGATCTCGACCGTCGGGTACTGCTCGGAGAGCCGGGCGTCGTAGTAGAGCATCGCCGGGTCGAGCGCCGCTCTCATGTCGATGAGCTGCCGGCTGACCCGCCGGTACTCCGCGACCGTCCCGAACGGCTCCACGATCCCGGCGGAGGGCCAGCCTCCCCACATCTGGTAGCGCCACGAGGCGTAGCCGGTGTCCTGGCTGACGGCGTACGGCGAGTTGGCGGACAGGGCGACGAGTACCGGGAGCCACGGCCGGAGCGCGTCGATCACTCGCACGCCCTCCTCGTCGTCGGCGATGTCGACGTGCACGTGCATCCCGAGAGTGCCGGCCCGCCGGCCGACCACGCCGAACTCGGCCACGATGCGCTCGTAGCGAGGGTTGGCGCTCACCCCGGGCTCGGGTGTCCCGAGCGGCGGAGTCGCGACCGCGGCGAGCTCGAAGCCGGACTCCTCCGCCGCGACCAACGCGGTACGCCGTGCCTCACGGAGCTCCCGGGCGATCTGCGCGAGATCGTAGCTCGGGTCGGTGTGGGTCTCGACCATGTGCCGGAGCAGCTCGCCCTCGAGCTCCTGGGCGGCCGGTCGCTCCTCGTCGTGGTGCTCCGTGCGGTGCTCGTGGAGCACGTGCCCCGCGGCGTTCGCGAGCTCCCCGGTCTCCGGGTCCACCAGCAGCAGCTCCTCCTCGACACCGACCTTGCGTCCCGACATGCCTCCATTCTCCCGACACGCGCCACACCCCTAGGTTGGGGTGAGTGAGCGACGTGCGGATCCGGCCGATGACGGTCGACGACGTGCCGGCGGCCGAGCGCGTGACGGCGGTGGGCTTCCACGAGCTCGACACCCGGATGTTCCGGCGCTCCTGGCCCGACCCTCAGCTGCGGTCTTCCGAGCGCGGCGCGATCTGGGTGGACCGGGTGCGCCACCTCCTCGGGACCGACCCCGGCGGCTCCTGGGTGGCCGAGCGCGACGACCAGGTGCTCGGGATCGTGGTGTCGTTCGTGCGCGAGAAGATGTGGCTGCTGGCGTCGTACGCCGTGGTGCCCGAGGCACAGGGCCTGGGCCTCGGCAAGGCGCTGCTCGCCCCCGCTCTCGACCACGGGCGCGGCTGCCTGCGCGGGATGTTCAACGCCTCGAGCGACCCCAAGGCGCTACGCCGCTACCACGCGGCGGGGTTCACGTTGTACCCGCAGATGTTCTTCCGCGGGGTGCCCGACCGGTCGCAGATCCCGGTGATCGAGCACGTGCGCGAGGGCACGGAGTCCGACGTCGACCTCATGGACTCGGTCGACCGGCGCACGCGTGGGGCAGCGCACGGTCCCGACCACCAGTTGTTGCTCCGGCAGTTCCGTCTCGTGGTCAGCGAGACCTCGTCGTCACAGGGTTACGCCTATGTCGACGGCGGCGTGGCCCTGCTCGCCGCCACCGACCGGCGTGCGGCGAGCCGGCTGATGTGGGAGGCCGTCGCGTCCGGCGACGACGTGCTGGTCCCGCACATCACCCCCGAGAACAGCTGGGCGGTCGACGTCGGGCTCGCCGCGAGGCTCGACCTCTACCAGGAGGGCTACCTGGCCCTGCGCAACATGCGCCCGCCCAAGCCCTACCTCGGCCACGGGGCACTCATGTGACCGCCCTACGATGACGGGCATGACCACGGTGGATCTCCCGCTGCTGCCGCTGGGTCGCGGCACCGACCTGACGGCCGAGCGCGGCGTGGAGTGCCCCGGCGACCTGCCCGCACCCTCCGACCCCGACCTGGTGGAGCGTGCCCGTGCGGCCAAGGAGGCGCTGGGGGAGCGGGTCTTCGTGCTCGGCCACCACTACCAGCGCGACGAGGTCATCCAGTTCGCCGACGTCACCGGCGACTCCTTCAAGCTCGCCCGCGACGCGGCCGCGCGTCCCGAGGCGGAGTACGTCGTCTTCTGCGGCGTGCACTTCATGGCGGAGTCCGCCGACATCCTCACCGCACCCGAGCAGGTCGTCGTCCTGCCCGACCTGGCGGCCGGCTGCTCGATGGCCGACATGGCCCGCCTCGCGCAGGTCGAGGACTGCTGGGACGCGCTGACCGAGGCCGGCATCGCCGAGCGCGTCGTCCCGATCACCTACATGAACTCCTCGGCGGACATCAAGGCGTTCTGCGGCCGCAACGGGGGTGCGGTGTGCACGTCGAGCAACGCCGACGTCGCGCTCGAGTGGGCGTTCGCGCAGAAGCCCGACGCGAAGGTGCTGTTCCTCCCCGACCAGCACCTCGGACGCAACACCGCAGTCCTCAAGCTCGGGATGTCGCTCGACGACTGCGTGGTGTGGGACCCGCGCCGGCCCGGCGGCGGCGTCACCCCGGAGGAGCTCGCGGCGGCCCGGATGATCCTGTGGAAGGGCCACTGCTCGGTGCACGGCCGCTTCTCGGCCGACGTCGTCGATGAGCTCCGCGAGAAGAAGCCCGGGATCCGGATCCTGGTCCACCCCGAGTGCACGCACGATGTGGTGACGCGGGCGGACCTGATCGGGTCGACGGAGTTCATCATCAAGACCATCGAGGCCGCCCCGCCCGGCTCGAGCTGGGCCGTGGGCACCGAGCTGAACCTCGTCCAGCGGCTGGCCCGCCGGCACCCCGAGCAGGACATCGTGTTCCTCGACCGGAACGTCTGCTACTGCTCGACGATGAACCGGATCGACCTCCCCCACCTGGTGTGGGCCCTGGAGTCGCTGGTCGACGGTGTCGTGGTCAACCGGATCACCGTCGACCCCGGCACCGAGCGCGACGCCAAGGTCGCGCTCCAGCGGATGCTCGACCTCCCGGGGCGCTCCCACCGCGACTGACGCGGGCGACGCCGAGTCGTCATATGACGACTCGGCGCATTTTCGACGTCACTTTGCGCCGACTCGGCGGTCAGAGGCCGGGGGCTCCCCAGAGGGCCAGCCAGCGCTGGAGGTCCTGCTCCATGGGCAGCTCGTCGGCGAGGGTGTCGCGGATCTGGATCTCCAGCAGGTTGTCGCGGGACTTCGGGCCGTTGGGGGCGAACGGGTAGAACGTCCCCTGCTTGTACAGGTAGACCAGCGCGAAGGTGCGGCCGGACGCGTCGCGGAACGGGACCAGCGAGCAGAGCAGCCCGGTCGAGAAACCCTGCTCCTCGAGCGAGGAGTTCACCGCGTGCAGGTCGGTGCACAGGCCCTCGACGTCGTCGTCGACGCGGTCGACGACGAGCCAGGTGAACCCGAAGTCGTCGCGGTGGACCTGGACGTCGGGCTTGTCCGGCGCGTCGCGCAGCAGGGCGACGACGTCGTCCTGCGTCTCCTGGTACGCCGCGCCGTCGGGCGCGCGGAAGCACACCGAGCCGGTACCGGTCGGGATGAACCCCACGGCGGTCTGGAGCGTCACCGCGGCCGACGGCACGAGGAACAGCGAGTCGAGGTTCGCCTGCTTGGGCTTGCTCCGGCCGGTGATGACACCCCAGAAACGGCTCACAGCGCCGGTGACCCGCCGGCCCCGTCGGCCCGCCGGCTGAGGTCGGCCTCGATCCGCGCAAGCTGCTCGAGTCGCTGCTCGAGCGACGGGTGGGTCGAGGTCAGCTGGCTGAGACTGACGCCCTTGATGGCCGGGGCGATGAAGAACGCGTTCATGGGGCTCGACGCCCGCAGGTCGGCCGTGGGGATCGCGTTCATCCCGCCGGAGATCTTCTGCAGGGCCGTGCCCAGGGCGCGCGGCTTCATGGTCAGCTGGGCGCCGGCGCGGTCGGCGGCCAGCTCGCGGTAGCGCGAGAGGAGCCGGGTCAGGAAGAAGCTGACGGCGTACACGACCAGGCTGACGACCAGCACGACCAGCCAGACCGGCGGCCCGTTGTTGTCGCGGTTGCGGCCGCCGCCGAACCACGCGCCGTACTGGGCGCCGCGGGTCAGCATGCCGGCGATGATGCCGGCCGAGGAGGCGACGGTCATGACTAGGACGTCGCGGTGGGCGACGTGGCTGAGCTCGTGGGCGAGCACGCCCTCCATCTCGTCGGCGGTCAGCATCCCGAGGATGCCGGTGGTCACGCAGACCACGGAGCGGTTCGGCGAACGGCCGGTGGCGAACGCGTTGGGCACGTTCGAGTCGGCGACACCCACCCGCGGCTTGGGCATGTCGGCCAGGGCGCAGAGCCGGTCGATCATCGCGTGCAGCTCGGGCGCCTCCTCCGGCGTCACCTCACGGGCACGCATGGCCTTCATCGCGACGGTGTCGGAGTTGTACCACTGGAACCACGCGATCCCGAGCCCGATGATCCCGATGAAGGGGGCCCACTGCGGCGGCAGGACGAACATCAGGACGACGATCAGCGCGACGAAGATGCCGCCGAGCAGGAACATCACCGTCGTCATGCGCGCGGTGAGTCCGTGGTCGGGAGCGAAACGCGTACGGGCCATGCCGCTATTGTCCCCGACTCGTCCAAGCGGGCCGGTCAGCCCGGGATCAGCCCGTCTCCGCTGAGCATGTCCTTGACCTCCGCGAGCGTGGCATCGGCCATCGGCAGGATCAGGTCGGAGGAGTCGAGCGTCTCCGCGTCGTGCGGGACACCGGCGGTGCGTACGCCGTCCAGCAGCGAGGCGAGCGCCTCGCGGAAGCCCTGCTCGTCACCGGCCTCGACGGCCGCCTCGACCTTCGAGTCGAGGTCGTTGAGCGCCGTGACCGCGTCGTCGGAGAGGTCGTACTGGCCCTCGCCGAGGATCCGGACGATCACGAGGACTCCTTCGTCTCACCGGCCTGGGCCTGCGGCTCAGCGGCGATGATGTCACCACCGTCCTCGGCTCCTTCGATCGCCGGCGGCGTGGCCGCACCCTTGAGCCGGGCCAGCTCGGCCTCGACGTCGGACTGGGAGCTCAGCGCCTCGAGCTCGCGTGCGATGTCGTCGCCCTGGTTGAGCGAGGTGGCGTCCTCGAGGGCGCCCGACGCGATCAGCTCGTCGATGGCGCCGGCCCGGGCCTGCATCTGGGCGGTCTTGTCCTCGGCCCGCTGGATGGCGAGACCGACGTCGCCCATCTCCTCGCCGATGCCGGACATCGCCTCGTTGATCTTGGTCTGCGCCTCGGCGGCGGTGTACGTCGCCTTGATGGTCTCCTTGCGCGTCCGGAACGCCTCGACCTTCGCGCTGAGCCGTTGCTGGGCCAGCGTCAGCTTCTCCTCCTCGCCCTGCAGCTGCGCCTGCTGGGTCTTGAGGTCGTTGATCTGAGCGGTCAGCCCCGACTTGCGGGTGAGCGCCTCGCGGGCGAGGTCCTCGCGGTTGGCCTTGATCGCCTGCTCCGCCTGACTCTGCAGCTTGTCGGACTGTGCCTGGAGCTGGTTCACCTGCAGCTCCACCCGCTTGCGGGAGGTGGCGACATCGGCGACGCCGCGTCGTACCTGGGCCAGCAGGTCGAGCTGGCGCTGGTAGCTGTAGTCGAGCGTCTCCCGAGGATCTTCGGCCCGGTCGAGCGCCTTGTTCGCCTTGGACCTGAAGATCAGGCTGATGCGCTGCCACATGCTCATGGGGTCAGCCTATGGGGTAGGCGGCCGGGCACAAGCGCGACGGTAGGCTGACAGCTCCAGCCCGACGTCGAGCCCGACGTCCAGCCGCACCCAGACCGTCCGAGCCAGGAAGCATCGCGTTGTTCCGCCGTACCAAGTCCGAGCCCCAGGCCGCCGCCGAGTCCGTGGCCGCCGACTCCACCGCCTCCGGCCAGAAGAAGGGCCGTCCGACGCCGTCGCGGCGCGAGGCCGAGGCAGCCCGCAAGGCCCGGGCCAAGGTGCCCCGCACCCGCAAGGAGCAGGCCGCCGCGCGTCGGCTCGCCCGCACGGAGTCGAGCACCAAGATGCGCGAGGCGATGAAGACCGGCGACGACCGGTACCTGCCTGCGCGTGACCGCGGCCCGGTCCGCCGGTTCATCCGCGACTACATCGACTCGCGGTTCTGGATCCTCGAGCTGATGCTCCCGGCGATGATCGTGTTCCTGATCTTCGGCTACAGCGGCAGCGCGACCCTCGCCGGCTACGCCAACCTCGCCCTGCCCGCGATGCTGCTCGTCGTCTTCATCGAGGGGTTCCGGCTGAAGGGGAAGCTGCGCAAGGAGATCGCCACGCGCTTCCCCGACGACGCCGGCGCCTCGAAGGGCGCCACGATGTACGCCGTCATGCGCGCGCTCCAGGTGCGGTTCCTGCGGATGCCCAAGCCGCAGGTGAAGGTCGGGCAGCCGCTGCCCGAGCGTTATCGCTAGGCGTCGTAGTCCACGACGACCCGGTCGGACGTCGGGTGTGACTGGCAGGTGAGGATGTAGCCGCCCTCGATCTCCTCGGGCTCGAGGGCGTAGTTGACGTCCATGTCGACGGTGCCCTCGACGAGCTTGGCCCGGCACGTGCCGCAGACCCCGCCGCGGCACGCGAACGGCAGGTCGGAGCGGACCTCGAGTGCGGCCTCCAGGATGCCGACGCCCTCGGTGGCCAGCTCGACCTCGGAGGTGCGGCCGTCCAGCTTGAAGACCACGTGGGAGGCGTCGGCACTCGGCGCCGAGGCCGGCCGCGGCGGATGGGGCACCGGGTCGGCGTGGAACAGCTCGGTGTGGACGTGGTGCGCGTCGACGCCGTGGTCGAGCAGCAGCTCTCGCAGGTCGAGGACCATCTGCTGGGGTCCGCACAGGAACCACTCGTCGACGTCCTCGACCGGCCGGAGTGACTTCAGGATGCGGGTCAGCCGGTCTCCGTCGAGGCGCCCGGAGAACAGCTCGACGTCCTGCTGCTCACGCGAGAGCACGTGGACGAGGTGGAACCGCTCGGGGTAGCGGTCCTTCAGGTCGTGGAGCTCGTCGAGGAACATCACGGTGCGGTGGGTGCGGTTGGCGTAGATCAGCATCACCCGCGCGCGCGGCTCCTGCTCGAGGATCGTCGAGACGATCGAGATCACCGGGGTGATGCCGGAGCCGGCCGCGATCGCGACGTACGACTTCGCCGAGTCGGGGTCGAGCTGGGTGGTGAAGCGCCCGGCCGGCGTCATCACGTCGAGCTCGTCGCCCGGCCTGAGGTGGTCGACGACGCCCTGGCTGAACGCGCCGCCGCGCAGCTTCTTGACGCCGATCGTGAGGGCTCCCGAGCTCGGCGTGGTGCAGATCGAGAAGCTCCGTCGCTCGCCGTCGTCGCCGCGGATCGTGAGGTGCTGACCGTGCTTGAAGCGGTAGGCCTCCTCGAGCTCGGACGGTACGTCGAACGTGATCGCCACCGAGTCGTCGGTGAGCGGCTCGACACGAGCCACCCGGAGCGGGTGGAACTGCGGCTTGGCCATCAGGTCACAGGGCCTTGAAGTGGTCGAACGGCTCGCGGCAGGCGCGACAGACCCAAAGACTCTTGCAGGCGGTCGATCCGAATCGGCTCGACTCCCGGGTGTCGAGACTGCCGCACTGGGGACAGCGCACCGACAGGGTCACCGGCACCGGCTCCCCGGCGTCGCGCACCGGTCCGGGTGGCGCGATGCCGGCCGCGGCGAGCTTCTCGCGGCCCTCGTCGGTCAGGTCGTCGGTGGACCACGCGGGGCTGAGCACGAACTCGACGTCGACGTGCTGGTAGCCGGCGAGCTCCAGACCCGTGACGATGTCGTGGCGAATCGTCTCCATCGCCGGACATCCGGAGTACGTCGGGGTGATGGTCACGTGGACCCGCCCCTGGTCGTCCTCGGTCACGTCGCGCAGGATCCCGAGGTCCTCGATGGTGACCATCGGCAGCTCGGGGTCGGGGATCGACGCCGCGATGTCGCGGGCGCGAGGGATCGCGGCGGGCTCGGCGAGCGATCGTGTCGACATCACCAGGTGGCTCCCGGGTGTGAGCGGTGGAGGTGCTGCATCTCGGCGAGGAGGTAGCCGAGGTGCTCGGTGTGCAGACCCTGCCGGCCGCCGGCGAGTGCCGGCGACACCTCGGGTACGACGAGGGTGGCCTCGGCGACCACACGGCGTACGTCGTCGAGGGCCGGGTCGCGGATCGCCGACGGGTCGGCGACGCGGCCGACCAGCACCGGGTCGAGCGGCTCGAAGAGCTCCTCCACGAACGGCCACTCGGCGTCGAGCGCGGCCTGCATCCTGGAGTGGGACTCGTCGGTGCCGTCACCCAGCCGCACCACCCAGTGGGCCGCGTGGTCGACGTGGTAGGCGACCTCCTTGACGGCCTTGGCCGCGACCGCGGACAGCGTCGCGTCGTCGCAGGTCGCCAGCGCGCGGTAGAGGTGAAGCTGGTACGTCGCGAACACCAGCAGCCGGGCCATCGCCACACCGAAGTCGGTCATCGGCCGCTCGACGAGCTTGACGTTGCGGAACTCGCGGTCGTCGCGGAGGTAGGCGAGGTCGTCCTCGGTGCGCCCCTCCCCCTCGAGCTCGCCGGCGTAGGTCAGCAACGTGCGCGCCTGCCCGAGCTGGTCGAGCCCGATGTTCGCGAGCGCGACGTCCTCCTCGAGCTCCGGCGCACGGCTGATCCACCAGCCCATGCGCTGCGCGGAGACGAGCGCGTCGTCGGCGAGGCCGACGGTGTAGTCGAACAGAGGCATGTCCATCTAGAGGTGCTCGACCCCCTCCGGCACGTCGTAGAACGTCGGGTGGCGGTAGATCTTGTCGGCCGCCGGGTCGAAGAACGGGTCACGCTCGTCGGGCGTCGACGCCTCGATGTCGGAGGACTTCACCACCCAGATCGACACACCCTCGCCGCGGCGCGTGTAGAGGTCGCGGGCGTTGCGCAGTGCCATCTCGGCGTCGGGCGCGTGCAGCGACCCGGCGTGCACGTGGGAGAGCCCCCGGCGCGCCCGGACGAACACCTCCCACAGGGGCCAGTCGCGGGTGCTCATGCCACCGACTCGGCGCGGCGCGCGTGCTTCTCGGCGTACGCCTCGGCGGCCTCGCGGACCCACGCGCCGGCCTCGTGGGCGGCGCGCTTGTGCGCCATCCGCTCGGCGTTGCACGGGCCGTTGCCCTTGATCACCTCGAACAGCTCGGTGAAGTCGATCTCGCCGTAGTCGTAGTGGCCGCGCTCCTCGTTCCAGCGCAGGTCCGGGTCGGGCAGCGTCAGGCCGAGCGCCTCGGACTGCGGCACCGTCATGTCGACGAAGCGCTGCCGGAGCTCGTCGTTGCTGAAGCGCTTGATGCCCCACGCCATTGACTGCGCGGAGTGGGGCGACTCGTCGTCAGGCGGGCCGAACATCATCAGCGACGGCCACCAGTAACGGTTGACGGCGTCCTGGGCCATCGCCTTCTGCTCGGGCGTTCCGTGCGACAGCGTGTAGAGGATCTCGAAGCCCTGCCGCTGGTGGAACGACTCCTCCTTGCACACGCGGACCATGGCGCGGGCATAGGGGCCGTAGGAGCAGCGGCACAGCGGCACCTGGTTGGTGATCGCGGCGCCGTCGACGAGCCAGCCGATCGCGCCGACGTCGGCCCAGGTGAGCGTCGGGTAGTTGAAGATCGAGGAGTACTTCTGGCGCCCGGAGTGGAGCTGGTCGACCAGATCGGCCCGGTCGACACCGAGCGTCTCGGCCGCGGCGTAGAGGTAGAGCCCATGCCCCGCCTCGTCCTGCACCTTGGCCATCAGGATCGCCTTGCGCCGCAGGCTCGGGGCACGGCTGATCCAGTTGCCCTCGGGCTGCATCCCGATGATCTCGGAGTGCGCGTGCTGGGCGATCTGGCGGATCAGGGTCTTGCGGTAGCCCTCCGGCATGGCGTCGCGCGGCTCGACGCGGCCGTCGTCGGCCAGCAGGGCCGCGAAGACTTCCTCGGTCGGCACCGCGTCACCGTCGGTGCGGTCAGTCCCGTCGGTGCCGAAGTCGTTGCCGTACACGCCGCCAGGGTAGCAGTCGTGTAACACTTTTCCGCACCTCTGCCGCCTACCTGTAACACCAGTCCCGCTGTCACCATAGACGGGTGAGCTCCCCCTCCGCCGACGTCTCCGTGCGCATCGCCTGGGCCGACGACGCCGAGGCCATCGCGGCCATCCAGGCCCGCGCCTGGACCACGTCGTACGCCGGGCTGGTGCCGGCCGCCGGGCAGCTGCGCGAGGCCGACTTCGCGCAGCTGTGGCGCGACGCGCTGACCCGGCCGGCGGACGCGCGCCACCGCGCCTTGGTCGCGCTGGAGCGCAACCGCGTGGTCGGGTTCGCGATCACCACACCCGCCACCGACCCGGACTGCGACCAGGTGACCGACGGCGAGCTGATGGAGTTCACGATCGACGCCGACGAGCGCGGGCGGGGCCACGGGTCCCGGCTCCTGCAGGCCGCGGTCGACACGATGGTGGCCGACCGGTTCACCCGCGCCGTCACCTGGCTGGTCGCCGACGACGACGAGCTCCGGACCTTCCTCACCGAGGCCGGCTGGGCCCCCGACACCGCCCACCGGACCCTCGACCTGGACGGGACCGGTGCCACCCAGGTCAAGCAGATCCGGCTCCACACCGCCCTTTCCTGAGACGGCTTGGATTTCCGCCCCGGGAGGTCCACCATGGATCTCCCAGCCCCGCGAGGAGGCGCTCGATGTTCGGACCACTGCCGTTGCTCCACCGCATCGTTCTCGGAGCGATCAGCCTCTGCTTCGGCATCGTGGCGGGCATCTGGATCGCCCACAGCACGCCCCTCCCGGTCGCCATCTCCGGTGGCGCTCTCGCGGGCGGCCTGGTCGGGCTCCTGATCGCCTACGCCATCGCGCACGCCGGCAACCCGACTGCCCGCCCCGTGCGGGTGCACCGCCGCCGCTGACCTCGCCCGTGCGCACTAGGGTCGGCTCGTGGCTGATCCTGGGGCGCAGGAGCTCACCGAGCCCGAACGCCGGGTGATCATCCGCGACAGTCTGGGTGTCGGGGTCGCGACCGGGTTGTACGGCGTCTCGTTCGGCGCCGTCTCGGTGGCGGCAGGGCTGTCCGTCCTGCAGACCTGCGCGCTGTCGCTGGTGATGTTCACCGGCGCCTCACAGTTCGCGTTCGTCGGCGTGGCGGCGGCGGGCGGACCACCGCTGTCCGGAGCACTGACGGCGCTCATGCTGGGCACCCGCAACACGCTGTACGGGCTCAAGCTCGCACCGCTTCTCGGCTTCCGCGGGTGGCGGCGTACCGCAACCGCACAGCTGGTGATCGACGAGTCGACCGCGATGTCGGTGCTGCGTGCCTCGCGTCCGGCGGCGCGCGTCGGCTTCCTGACCACGGGCATCTCGGTCTTCGTGCTGTGGAACGCGTTCACACTGGTGGGAGCCGTCGCCGGCAACCTGATCGGCGACCCGCGGGACTACGGCCTCGACGCCGCGGTCGGCGGCGCCTTCCTGGCCCTGCTCTGGCCACGCCTCGCCGACGGCCGCAACCGGGTCCTCGCGGTGTGTGCCGCGGCCGTCGCGCTCGGGGTCGTCCCGGTGACGGCCGCCGGTGTCCCGGTGCTCGTGGCTGGCGGCGTGGCACTGCTCGCGGGCATCCTGACCGTGGCCGCCGAGGACTCGACGGAGCTGCCGCGGCGATGACCTGGCTGGCGATCCTCGGCGCCGGAGTCGGCTGCTACCTCCTCAAGCTCGCGGGCGTCTCCCTGCCCGCGCGAGTGCTCGAGCACCGCCTGATCGAGCGTGTGGCCGACCTGATCCCGGTGGCGCTGCTGTCCGCGCTCGTCGCGGTCCAGGTCTTCGCCGACGGCACCGACCTCTCCGTGGACGCCCGGGCAGCGGGGTTGGCGGCGGCCGTGCTCGCGCTCGTCCTGCGCGCGCCGTTCCTCGTGGTGGTCTTCGTCGCGGCCGCCACGGCGGCGCTGCTCCGGCTGGCGTTCCCGGGCTGGTGAGCGTCAGCCCGGCTCGACCAGGTCGTCGATGCCGACGGTCAGCCCGGGACGGTCGGCCACGGCCCGCACCGCCAGCAGGACGCCGGGGACGAACGACGCGCGGTCCAAGGAGTCGTGCCGGATCGTGAGGGTCTCCCCTGGCGCGCCCAGGAGCACTTCCTGGTGTGCCACGAGCCCACGTGCGCGCACGGAATGGATGTGGACGCCGTCCACCTCCGCCCCGCGTGCCCCCGACAGCCCCGACGATGTGGCGTCGGGCGTCGGGCCGAGACCGGCGTCGCGGCGAGCGGCCGCCACGAGCTCCGCCGTACGCCGCGACGTGCCGCTCGGGGCGTCCACCTTGTCGGGGTGGTGGAGCTCGACGATCTCGACCGACTCGTAGAACGGCGCCGCGGCCGCGGCGAAGCGCATCATCAGCACCGCACCGATCGAGAAGTTCGGAGCCACGACCACGCCGACCCCCGAAGCGTCGGCGAGCAGTCCGCGCACCTCGTCCAGCCGGGCGTCGTCGAACCCGGTGGTCCCCACCACGCAGTGGAGCCCCCGACCGACGCACCAGCGCAGGTTGTCCATCACGACGTCGGGCCTGGTGAAGTCGACGACGACGTCGGCGGCCGCGAGCGGGTCGCGGTCGTCGCCGGAGCCGACCCCTGCGACGAGCTCGAGGTCGTCGGCGCGGTCGACGGCGCGGCACACCTCCGAGCCGACCTTGCCCCCGGCCCCCAGGACGCCGACCTTCATCGTCACGCACCACAACCTAGTGGTCGCCCGCGACGGCCACGCTCACGGCCGCGGTCCCGATCTGGCAATCTGAGGCCATGCCAGTGCCGCAGGTGCCGCCGCGCATGATCTGGGCCGTGGAGCTGATGGACCCTCAGCCCGGCGACAACATCCTCGAGATCGGCTGCGGACCCGGCTACGGAGCCGAGCTCATCTGCCAACGGCTCACCACTGGGAAGCTGTTCGCGATCGACCGCTCGGAGTCCGGCGTCGACCGGACGCGTCGCCGCAACCAGAAGTACGTCGACGCCGGCCGGCTCACCGTCCGCCAGATCGACCTGGCCACCCTGCGGGTGCCGGTCAAGCGCCTGCACAAGGTGTTCGCCTTCAACGTCAACCTGTTCTGGGTGCGCACGTGCGCCGACGAGGTCGCCCTGCTGCACGAGCGGCTCCTGCCCGGCGGCGCCGTCTACCTCTACTACGAGACGACACAGCCCGAGCTGGTCCCGAACATCGTCCGCAAGACGTCGGCCGCCCTGACCGAGGGCGGCTTCCGGGTGTCGGTCGTCGACCAGAAGGCACCTCCGGTGGTGGCCATCATCGGTCGCAAGTGAGGCTATTCCCTGATATTGACTTTGTATAAGGTTTTTCCCTAAACTGGGTCGACATCAGGACGGAGGTACGGCGTGGACGTCGTGGTGCTGACCGTCGACCAGGACGGGAGCCGCGAGGGCACCGACCAGGTCCCGGCCGCCCTCGAGGCCCTGGCGTCCGTCCCGACCCTGCTCGCGTTCGAGCGGACGGTCGGTGACGAGCTCCAGGGCGTGCTCGACGACCCCGCAGCGGTGGTCGTGGGGCTCGAGCGGCTGCTCCGGGCGGGCGTCTGGAACGTCGGGATCGGCGTCGGCGCGATCGAGGAGCCCCTCCCCGACCATGCCCGCGCGGGCCGGGGGCCGGCGTACCTCGCGGCTCGCGAGGCGGTGACGTCGGCGAAGTCCAGCCCGTGGCACGTCCGCGCGGTCGCGGCCGAGGACGAACGCGACGAGCCCGTCCGCGCCTTGGAGTCGGCGATCTGGCTGTGGGCGGCGCTGCTGGGCCGGCGTACCTCTCGAGGCTGGGAGGTGGCCGACCTCGTCGACCAGGGCCTCACCTACGAGGAGACCGCGTCGCGCCTGTACATCTCCCAGTCGGCGGTGAGCCAGCGCGCGGCCGCCGCCGGCATCGCCGAGGGACGACGTGCGCGCGAGCTCGTGGAGTACCTGACCCGGACCGCTCTCGGAGGTGGCCGTTGAACTCGGAAGCCGTCGTCACCACGCTCGTGGCGATCTGTGCCGCGCTGTCGGTCGTCGGGCTCGCGACGGGCCGGGCCGGGCGCGTCTTCGCCGCCGGGTCGGTCGTGCTGGTCGGCGCTGCGCTGCTGGTCGGCTGGAGCGCCGACCCTGACCCCTCGTTGAACAAGAACGTCGCCGTCCTCGCCGCGATCGTGGCGGTGGGGGGCGGCGGTGTGGTGACCACGCAAGTCTTCTCGTTCGTCGAGGACACCGAGCGGGTGCGGCAGGCCGGCACCGTGCTACGCGGTGGCGCCTGGATCGGCGCGCTCGAAAGGTTGGCGGTGTACGTCGCGCTGGTGGCCGGGTGGGCACCGGGTCTGGCGATCGTGCTCGCCGTCAAGGGCCTCGGCCGCTACCCCGAGCTGCGCAACCAGGAGGACACCGGGGTCGCCGAGCGCTTCATCATCGGGACCTTCGCCAGCGTGCTGTGGGCCGTGGCCTGCGCCGGCGTGGCGCTCTCGGCGCCCTAGCCTTGCGAGCGAGCCCGCTGCGGCGCTCCCTGCGGACGTTCCGCCCCCGGCTTCGTCGGGGGCGGAACGTTTTCGCTCGGGGCGGAGCGCCCTCGCTCAGACCTTCACGGCGTCGAGGATCGCCGTGACCTCCTCGGGGGTGGAGGCGGCGCGCAGCGCGCTCACCTGCTCGGAGTCGGTGAAGATCCCGGCGATGCGCGACAGCAGCGCGAGATGGTCGTCGCCCGCGCCGGCGACACCCACCACGAACTCCGCCGGCTTGCCGTTCCAGTCGACCGGCTCGTCGTAGCGGATGAACGACAGCGCCGTGCGGCGGATCGCGGACTTGGCGTCGTTCGTGCCGTGCGGGATCGCGAGGCCGTTGCCCATGAACGTCGAGACCGAGGTCTCACGCTCGTGCATCGAGGCGACGTAGCTCTCGTCGACCGCGCCGGCTCGGACCAGAAGCCGTCCGGCCTCCTCGATCGCGTCGTCGCGGGACCTCGCCCGACCCCCGAGCACGATCGAGCCGGTGGCGAGGACACCCCCGCTGGAGGAAGCCTCGGCCGCAACCGCCTCGGCCGACGGACCGGAGCCGTTGCCGTTCGCCTCGCCGATCAGCTCGACGATCTGGTCGTACGCCGGGCTGGCCATGAAGTTGTCGACCGTGACGAGGACCGCCGACGGTGCCATCGGCTGCGCCCGAGGCGCCAGGTCCTGGTGGGTCACCACGAGGTCGTAGGTGTCGGTCAGGTTGGCGATGGCCTGGTTGACGACCGTCACGTCGTGGTGCCCCGCCTCCGTGATCTTCTTGCGGAGCACGGAGGCGCCCATCGCGGACGAGCCCATGCCGGCATCGCAGGCGAAGACGATCGAGCGGATCGCGCTCCCGGAGCGGTCGCCGGTGAGCACGCCGGCCACCGACGACCTCTTGCCCTTCAGCTGCTCCATGCTGGCCGTGGCCGCCGCCAGATCCACCTCGTCCTCGGTGTTGTCGAGCCTGAGCAGGAGCCCGGCCAGCACGAAGGTCACGACGAGCGCGCTGGACCAGCACAGCGTGACGCCCAGGACGCTGCCCTTGGCCATCGAGGAATACACCGCGAAGATCGAGCCCGGTGCCGCCGGAGCGACCAGCCCGGAGTCGAAGATGACGTTCATCAGGGTGCCCGTGGCGCCACCGGCGATCAGCGCCAGTACCAGCCGCGGCTTGGCGAGGACGTAGGGGAAGTAGACCTCGTGGATGCCGCCGAGGAACTGGATGATGAAGGCGCCGGGGGCGGTGGCCTTGGCGACGCCGCGACCGAACACCATGTAGGCCAGCAGCAGGCCGGCACCGGGGCCGGGGTTGGCCTCGAGCAGGAACAGGGCGGAGTGCCCGGCCGACTTGGCCTGGTCCAGGCCGAGCGGGGTCAGGACGCCGTGGTTGATCGCGTTGTTGAGGAACAGCACCTTGGCCGGCTCGATGATGACCGCGGTCAGCGGGAGCATGTGGTTGTTGACCAGCCACTCGACGCCGTTGCCGAGTCCGGTCATCACGCCGCGCAGGACCGGACCGAGCAGGAACATCGAGCCGATCGCGAGCACCGCGGCGGAGATGCCGGCGGAGAAGTTGTTGACCAGCATCTCGAAGCCGGGCTTGATCTTGCCGTCCCACAGGCGGTCGAGCCGCATGATCACGTAGCCGCCGAGCGGGCCCATGATCATCGCGCCGAGGAACATCGGCGAGCCGCCGGTCTCGGCGTACGCCGCATTGAACAGCGGCGAGCTGGTCGCCATGATGATGCCCATCGTGGCGGTCGCGCCGACCACACCACCGCGGGTCTTGTAGACGTTGTAGCCGCCGGTGTAGGCGATCAGCAGCGGGATCAGGTAGTAGATGCCGGGGCCGACGATCGTGGCGATCTTCTCGTTCGGCGTCCATCCGACCGGAATGAAGAACGCGGTGATCAGACCCCACGCGATGATCGCGCCGATGTTCGGCATGACCATGTTGGACAGGAACGTGCCGAACCGCTGGGCGTGCACCCGCGCACCGGCTCCGCCGCGTGTCGTCATCGTTGTCGTGGCCATGTGGTTCCTCTCGCTCAACCGGCACGTGACGACCGTCACGCTCCGTTGAGAAGCGAGTCTGCAACACATTCGGGCATGTTGCCAAGTACCCGGGCACGTTTTTCTGCCCGTTTATTTGGTTTTCAGCGTGAACAGGGCTAGCGTCTCGCCCGGACCCCCTCCCGAAAGGACTCTGCCACCGATGAAGGCTCTGCGCTTCTACGCCCCCGAGGACGTGCGACTCGAGGAGGTGCCCGAGCCCACGTGCGGTCCCGACGAGGTCAAGCTCCGCGTGCGCAACTGCTCGACGTGCGGCACGGACGTGAAGATCTTCCACAACGGTCACCAGAACCTCACGCCGCCACGCACGATCGGCCACGAGATCGCCGGCGAGGTCGTCGAGGTCGGGGCGGAGGTGAACACGACGTACGGGAGCGACTGGAAGGTCGGCGACCGCGCCCAGGTGATCGCCGCCGTGCCGTGCGGCGAGTGTCACGAGTGCCGCAAGGGCTGGATGGCGGTGTGCCAGAACCAGACGTCCGTGGGCTACCAGTACGACGGCGGGTTCGCCGAGTACATGATCGTGCCCCGTCAGGTGCTCAAGGTCGACGGTCTCAACCGGATCCCCGACAACGTCGGGTACGACGAGGCCTCCGCGGCCGAGCCGTTCGCCTGCGCGATCAACGCCCAGGAGCTGCTCGGCATCGAGCCCGGCGACACGGTCGTGGTGTTCGGGGCGGGTCCGATCGGGTGCATGCACATCCGGATCGCCCGCGGCGTCCACCAGAGCGGCCCGGTCTACCTGGTGGACGTCAATGCGGAGCGGCTCAAGATGTCGGCCGAGGCCGTCCAGCCCGACGAGACCATCGACGGGTCGCAGGTCGACGTCGTCGAGCGGGTCATGGAGCTGACCGAGGGTCGAGGGGCCGATGTCGTCATCACCGCCACCGCCGCCAACGTGACCCAGGAGCAGGCGATCGCCATGGCCGCCCGCAACGGCCGCATCTCGTTCTTCGGCGGTCTCCCCAAGACCAACCCGACCATCACGTGCGACTCGAACCTGGTGCACTACCGCCAGTTGCACATCCACGGTGCCAACGGCTCCGCACCCGAGCACAACAAGCGGGCGTTGCAATACATCTCCACCGGCCAGGTGCCGGTCAAGGACCTGATCACCCGCCACATCCCCCTGGACGACGTGCTGTCGGCGTTCGAGATCGTCGCCAACGGCGAGGCCATCAAGGTCACCGTGGAGCCGTGAGCAAGCGAGCAGCAGGCCGCGAGGAACGAGCGGGCTGCGTGGGCGAGCGCAGATTGAGCGAGCGCACGACCGAGCTCGCGAGGTCGTGACCGCGAGTCGAAATCCAGTGACTGTGTCTGCGGCATCAGGTCACCGGGTCTCGTGACGCTCGCAGAGCTCGCTCCTCGACCGCCGGGGGCACCGGGTGACGCACGCAGAGCTCGCTCCGCGACCGCCGGGGGGACCGGGTCTCGTGACGCTCGCAGAGCTCGCTCCTCGACCACCGGGAGGCACCGGGTCCCGTGACGCTCGCAGAGCTCGCTCCTCGACCACCGGGGGGCACCGGGTGACGCTCGCAGAGCTCGCTCCCCGACCGCCGGGGGCACCGGGTCTCGTGACGCTCGCAGAGCTCGCCAGGCTCATCCCTCGACCGCCGACTAAACCCACGAGAGCCTTCGTGGCGTAGAACAGGCATGGAGACCCTGATCTCCGGAGGGCGGGACATGGCCGAGCGGGCGAGTCGTGAGGACTTCGCGCGCTGGGTGCAGCCCCACCTGACGGTGATGGCGCGGTACGCCGCCCGGCAGGTCGGGCCGGCCGACCGCGACGACGTGGTGCAGGAGGCGCTGATCCGCGCCTGGCAGCGCTGGTCGACGTACGACGAGTCGCGCGGCACTGCGGCCGGGTGGCTGCTGGCGATCGTCGCCGACCGTTGCCGACGTCACCGCACGCGGCGACCGGCGGGTCAGGTCGTCGAGCTGGTGGAGCACGCAGCTCCCCCGTCGCCGCACGACCTCGACCTCGAGCGGGCGATCGCCGGGCTCGCGCGTCGGCAACGGGAGGCGGTCGACCTGCACTACTTCGTGGGGCTGGACGTGGCGACCGTCGCCGAGGTGATGGGCTGCGCGCCCGGGACCGTCAAGGCGACCCTGCACCAAGCCCGGGCGCGCTTGCGCCAACTGTTGGGAGACGACGATGACTGACCTGCTGGACGAGCTCGACGAGCGGCTGACGGCCGCCGCACGACAGTGGCAGGCCGAGCAGCCGCCTGCACCCGCCGTCCCGCTCGAGCGACTCGACGAGCGACTCGACGAGCGGATCGACAGCCCGCGACGGTGGCGTGCGGTGGCCGCCGCCGCTGCCGCGGTGGTCGTGATCGGCGGGGTGGCGGCCGCCCTCACCCGATCGCCGGACGACACGTCCACCCGGCCGGCGGACACGACGGGGACGCCGACCACCCAGGTCACCCCTCAGGAGAACGTGCGCCGGGCGGACGTGCCATGGCGCGACCTTCCGGCGGGTCACCCCGACGTCCGTCACCGCGAGCACGGGAAGGTGGTCACGAGGTTCGACCGGATCTCGGCCACGGGCTCGATCTCCGGAAGCGCCCACCCCGGCGACATCCTGAGATTCGTCGCGGTCCTGCAGTCGCCGACCCGGCTCGTCCTCGACCCGTGCCCGGACTTCAACATCGCGTTCGGCAAGAGCTCCTGGCACACCTGGCAGCTCAACTGCCGCCAGGTCCCCTACCGCGACCGTCAGGGCCGGCCGTTGCTGCCGGCGTTCAAGGACGTCGGGTTCGCCATGCAGATGCGGGTGCCCGACGTCCGCGGTGACCAGAAGGTGCTATGGACCCTCGACGGGCCCCAGCAGATGCCGGGTTTCTACGGGATCGTGAAGGTCACCGCTGACTGAAGGTCAGCGAGGGCCCACCACGGCCAGGATCTCCGGCTGGGAGAACAGCTCGGCGGCCAGGCCGCGGACGTCGTCGAGGGTGACCGCGTCGATGCGGGCGAGGACCTCGTCGATGCTGAGCAGCTCGTCGTCGACCAGCTCGGACTTCCCGAGCCTGGTCATCCGCGAGGCCGAGTCCTCGAGCCCGAGCACCAGGCCGCCCTTGAGCTGACCCTTGCCGCGGGCGAGCTCGTCGGCGTCGATGCCGTCCTGGGCGATCTTGGCCAGCTCGGCGCGGACGACGTCGAGGACCTGCTCGAGCTTGTTCGGCAGGCAGCCGACCGAGACCCCGACGAGGCCGGCGTCGACGTGCTGGCTGGCGAACGAGAACACCGAGTAGGCCAGGCCGCGCTTCTCGCGGACCTCCTGGAAGAGCCTGCTCGACGTACCGCCACCGAGCGCGGCGTTGAGGACGCCCAGCGCGAAGCGCCGCTCGTCGGAGCGGGTGATGCCCTGGACGCCGAGCACGATGTTGACCTGCTCGAACTGACGGCTCGCCTGGGCGAGACCGGTCGCAGCCTTGCGCGACCGGGTGGTCTGCTTCGTCACGGCGGGCTCTGCGGTCCCGTCGAGGAAGCCACGACGCGAGAACGCCGAGCGCACGAGCTTGACCACCGCGGCGTGGTCGACGTTGCCGGCCACCGAGATCACCATGCGCTCGGGCCGATAGTGGCGCAGGTAGAAGCGTCGGATCTGGTCACGGCTCATGCCCTCGATCGAGGCCACGGTGCCGGCGATGGGGCGACCCAGCGGCGAGTTACCCCAGGCCAGCGCCGAGAACAGGTTGTGCGCGACGTCGTCGGGGTCGTCGTCGTGCATCGCGATCTCGTCGAGGATCACGTCGCGCTCGGCGTCGACGTCCTCCTCGGTGATCAACGACGACGTCACCATGTCGCCGAGCACGTCGACCGCGAGCGGCAGGTCCTGGTCGAGCACCCGGGCGTGGAAGCAGGTGTACTCCTTCGCGGTGAACGCGTTGAACTCGCCACCGACCGCGTCGAGCGCGATCGAGATGTCGAGGGCGGACCGCTCGGGCGTGCCCTTGAAGAGCAGGTGCTCGAGGAAGTGCGAGCAGCCGTGCAGCGCCGGGGACTCGTCGCGCGAGCCGACACCGACCCAGACCCCGATCGTCGCCGAGCGCTGGCCCGGCACCTGCTCGCTGATGATGCGCAGCCCGCTCGGCAGGACGGTACGACGGACCACGCCGCCGTCCTCCTTCAACAGGGTGCGCGTCTTCCCCGACGGCCTCGAGAGCTGACCGGCCGCGGGGTGAGAAACCGACGACCGGCCGGCAGCGGGCTGCCGGCCGGTCGATGCGGATGGCTGATAGGTCACTCGGTGACCTGGGCCGCGGCCTCGGTCGACTCGGGCGTCGCCGGCTCGGGAGCCTCGCTGCCCTTGTCGTCCTCGACGACCGGGATCAGCGAGAGCTTGCCACGGTCGTCGATCTCACCGATCTCGACCTGGATCTTCTGACCCACCGAGACGACGTCCTCGACGTTCTCGACCCGCTTGCCGCCCACCAGAGCGCGCAGCTTGGTGATGTGGAGCAGGCCGTCCTTGCCCGGGAGCAGGGAGACGAACGCGCCGAAGTTGGTCGTCTTCACGACGGTGCCGAGGTAACGCTCGCCGACCTCCGGCATCGTCGGGTTGGCGATCGCGTTGACCGCGGCGCGCGCGGCCTCGGCCGCCTCGCCGTTGGTCGCCCCGATGTAGACGGTGCCGTCGTCCTCGATCGACAGGCTCGCGCCGGTGTCGTCCTGGATCTGGTTGATCACCTTGCCCTTGGGGCCGATGACCTCGCCGATCTTGTCCACGGGGACCTTGACGCTGATGATCCGCGGGGCGTGGACCGACATCTCCTCGGGGCCGTCGATGGCCTCGGCCATCACCTCGAGGATGGTCAGCCGCGCGTCCTTGGCCTGGGTCAGCGCCTGCGCGAGGACCTCGGCCGGGATGCCGTCGAGCTTGGTGTCGAGCTGCAGGGCCGTGACGAACTCCTTGGTGCCGGCGACCTTGAAGTCCATGTCGCCGTAGGCGTCCTCGGCACCGAGGATGTCGGTGATCGCGACGTACTTCTGCTCGCCGTCGACCTCACCGGAGATCAGGCCCATCGCGATGCCCGCGACCGGAGCCCGCAGCGGGACACCGGCCTGGAGCAGCGACATCGTGGACGCGCACACCGAGCCCATCGAGGTCGAGCCGTTGGAGCCCATCGCCTCCGACACCTGGCGGATGGCGTAGGGGAACTCCTCCTTGGTCGGCAGCACCGGCACGAGGGCACGGCCCGCCAGGGCACCGTGGCCGATCTCGCGGCGCTTGGGCGAGCCCACGCGACCGGTCTCGCCGGTGGAGTACGGCGGGAAGTTGTAGTTGTGCAGGTAGCGGCGCTCGGTCTCCGGGGAGAGCGTGTCGAGCTTCTGCACCATGGTCAGCATGTTCAGCGTCGTGACGCCCAGGATCTGCGTCTCGCCCCGCTCGAACAGCGCCGAGCCGTGGACCCGCGGGATCACGCCGACCTCGGCGTGGAGCGGACGGATGTCGGCCAGGCCGCGGCCGTCGATACGGATCTTGTCGCGGAGCACGCGCTCGCGGACCAGCGTCTTGTTCAGCGAGCGGAACGCCGCGCCGATCTCCTTCTCGCGGCCCTCGAAGTCGCCGCCGATCTTCTCCAGGAGCGTCGCCTTGATGTCGTCGAGGCGGCTCTCGCGCTCGAGCTTGTCGCCGATGGTGAGCGCGGCGGCGGTGTCGTCCTTCACGGCGCTCTCGACCGCGGCGTACACGTCGTCCTCGTAGTCGAGGAAGATCGGGAACTCCTGGACCGGCTTGGCGGCCTGCTTGGCCAGCTCGGCCTGGGCCTCGCACAGCTGCTTGATGAAGACCTTGGCGGCCTCCATGCCGCCCGCGACGACCTCCTCGGTCGGCGCCGGGACGCCGGCCTGGACGAGGTTCCACGTCGACTCGGTCGACTCGGCCTCGACCATCATGATCGCGACGTCGCCGGTGTCGGTCACGCGGCCCGCGATCACCATGTCGAACACGGCGTTCTCGAGCTGGCTGTGGCTGGGGAAGGCCACCCACTGGTCCTCGATCAGGGCGACCCGCACGCCGCCGACCGGGCCGGAGAACGGCAGGCCGGACAGCTGGGTCGACGCCGAGGCGGCGTTGATGGCGAGCACGTCGTAGGCGGTGTCGGGGTCGAGCGACAGCACGGTGATGACGACCTGGACCTCGTTGCGCAGCCCCTTGCGGAACGTCGGGCGCAGCGGGCGGTCGATCAGCCGGCAGGTGAGGATCGCGTCCTCGCTGGGGCGTCCCTCACGGCGGAAGAACGAGCCGGGGATGCGGCCCGCGGCGTACATCCGCTCCTCCACGTCGATGGTGAGCGGGAAGAAGTCGAACTGGTCCTTGGGCTGCTTGCCGACCGTCGTGGCCGACAGCAGCATCGTGTCGTCGTCGAGGTACGCCGTGACGGAGCCGGCGGCCTGACGGGCCAGCAGACCAGTCTCGAACTTGACGGTGCGCTTGCCGAAGCGACCGTTGTCGATCACGGTCTCGACGGCGGAAATGGTGTGTTCGGATGAAACAGACATGGGCAGGAGGCCCTGTCCTCTCTCTTCGCGGAGCGACCCCGCGAACGCCCGCGGCGGCTCTCCTGTCTGGGAGAGTCCGGCCGGTCTTCGATCGAGACCCGCGGCCACGCCAGGCTCTCGCCGGCGCGTCCGAAGATCACTACCGAGGACCGGGCCGACGTGTGCGGGCCGCTCCTGGTTCTGTGAATGTTCAATTGTGTCGGATCGACCCTAACGGCCGAGGGATCCGGCCGGGCTCGTCACCCGAGCCGAAACATGGAAGGAGCGGCCACCCCGGTGCTGATGGGGGTAGCCGCTCCGGACCTCATCGACGCAGGCCGAGACGCTCGATGATCGAGCGGTAGCGGTCGATGTCGGTCTTGTTCAGGTAGTTCAGCAACCGGCGTCGCTGCCCCACGAGCAGCAGCAGGCCACGACGGGTGTGGTGGTCGTGCTTGTGCTCCTTGAGGTGCTCGGTCAGGTGGCTGATGCGGTGGCTGAGCAGCGCGATCTGCACCTCGGGCGAGCCGGTGTCCCCCTCAGAGGTCGCGTACTCGGCGATGATCTTCTTCTTGGTCTCCGCATCGGTACCGATCGACATGCGGGCTCCTTCCGGCTGGTCCGTTGCGCGGCGCGCCGGGGCCTGTTCACCCGGGCACTCTCGATCCGCGGCCGTTCCACGGCAACCGGAGGAGATTATCAGCGGCTCCGGGCGCCGCCCAAAACGACGAAGCGCGGGCTCCGACCGGAAACCCCCAGGTCAGCGGCTCAGACTGCTGGGGGCGGGTCGTTGCGGTGCTGCTGCTCGGTCGTGGTCTGGCTGCCGTCGGGGTGCGTCGTCGTCGCGACCGTGCGCGCGCTCCGGCCCCGGTTGAGGGTCACGGCGGTCAGCAGGATCACGAGGGCACCGGCCAGGACCAGGATCCAGCCCACCATGGTGAGGTCGACGTTGTTGATCGTGTCCTGCACGGCCAGCGCGAGGATCAGGCCCAGCGCCAGCAGGAAGATGCCGAGTCCGTATCCCATCGGTGTGTCTCCTTCTGTCGGTCCGCCTGCGGGCAGGCGGGTCGTCCCACCTCTGTTCCCCGCCGGCCTCCGCTCATGCGCCAGACTCGGGGAATGCGCTCACCGCTGCGTGTGTCCGCGCCTCCCGTCCCGCCCGGGTTCTCCGGCACGCGGCTCACGGCGTGCAACCTCTGCGAGGCCATCTGCGGGCTCGAGCTGACGATCACCGACGGCTCGGTCACCGCGATCCGCGGCAACCCCACGGACCCCTTCTCACGCGGCTACATCTGCCCGAAGGGCGTCGCCCTCGCCGACGTGTACGACGACCCCGACCGGCTCCGCCGGCCGCTGGTGCGCCGGGGCGACGACTGGGTCGAGACCGGGTGGGACGAGGCACTCGACCTGGTAGCAGACCGCCTGGCCGAGGCGATCACGCGCCACGGGCCGAACTCCGTCGGCGTCTACCTGGGCAACCCCAACGTCCACGCGCTGGCCTCCGCCACGCACGCCATTCCGTTCGTGAAGGCGCTCGGCACCCGCAACAGGTTCAGCGCCACGAGCGTCGACCAGGCGCCCGCCCAGCTGGTCGCCTGGCAGCTGTTCGGCCACCAGCTGATGATCCCGGTCCCCGACCTGGACCGCACGGCGTACCTGCTGGTCCTCGGGGCCAACCCGATGGCCTCGAACGGCTCGCTGATGACCGCACCCGACTTCCCGAAGCGGGCGCGGGCCATCCAGGAGCGCGGCGGCCGCATCGTGGTGCTCGACCCGCGGCGCACCGAGACGGCGAAGATCGCCTCCGAGCACCACTTCGTCCGGCCGGGCAGCGACGTCGTGGTGCTGCTGGCGATGGTCCGCACGCTGCTCGACGAGGGGCTCGCCCGGCCGCCGGCGTACGTCGACGGGGTCGAGCAGCTGCGCAGGCTCGTCGAGCCGTTCACCTCGGAGCTCGCCGCGCAGGTGAGCGGGCTGCCGGCCGACGACCTGGTACGGATCGTCGGGGAGTTCTCCGCGGCCGAGAGCGCTGCGGCGTACGGCCGCGTGGGGATCTCGACGACAGGCTTCGGCTCGCTGTGCCACTGGGCGATCGCCTGCCTCAACCTGCTGTCGGGGCACGCCGACCGGCCCGGCGGCGTCATGTTCCCCGAGCCGGCGGTCGACATCCGGCGGTTCGGCGGGCGCGGTCACTACGCCCGCTACCGCAGCCGGGTGCGCGGGCTCCCGGAGTACGCCGGTGAGCTGCCGTCGGCGGTGATGCGCGAGGAGATCGAGACCGAGGGCGAAGGGCGGATCCGGGCGTTCGTGACCGTGGCCGGCAACCCGGTGCTCTCGACCCCCGACGGACGACGGCTCGGCGAGGCGCTCGACTCGTTGGACTTCATGGTGTCGGTCGACCTCTATCTCAACGAGACCACGCGCCACGCGGACGTGATCCTGCCGCCGACGACCGCCCTCGAGCGCGACCACTACGACCTGGTCTTCCACGCGCTCGCGGTCCGGAACACCGCCCGGTTCAGCCCAGCGGTCTTCGCCAGGCCGGACGACGCGCGGCACGACTGGGAGATCTTCCGCGACCTCACCCTGCGCCTCGGCCGGCGGCTGCCCCGGACCTCGGGGCTCCGCTCCAGGCTCGCCCGCAGGGCCCGGGTCTCGACGAGCCCCACCACGCAGCTGGCCGCGCTGCTCCGGGGCGGGGGCCAGGTCACGCTGCGGCAGCTCCGCGCCCATCCCGAGGGGGTCGACCTCGGCCCGCTGCGCCCGGGGCTGCCGGCGCGGCTGATGACCCGCGACCACCGGATCGATCTGGTGCCCGAGCTGCTCGTGGGTGACCTCGACCGGCTCCAACGCCGGCTCGCCGACCGACCGGACGACGCGCTCGTGCTGATCGGGCGGCGACACAAGCAGGACAACAACTCGTGGTTCCACAACTCGACACGGCTCACCCGGGGCAGGCCGCGCCACCAGCTGCTCATGCACCCGGGAGACCTGGAGAGCCGAGGCATCGCCGACGGGTCGCTGGTCGACGTGGCGTCGCGGGTCGGGTCGGTCCGGGTGGAGGTCGCCGCGACCGAGGACATCATGCCGGGGGTCGTCTCACTCCCCCACGGCTACGGCCACCAGCAGGAGGGCACGCGCCTGCGCCACGCGTCGAAGCTGCCGGGTGTGTCGATCAACGACCTGACCGACCCCGAGCTGCTCGACCTGTCCGGCAACGCCGCGCTGAGCGGGGTCGCAGTGACCGTGGAGCCGGCGTCGCAGTGACGCCGGGCGAGCGTGCGTGCCACCGAAGGCGTCCCGGTCAGAGGTGCGCGGCGAGGAACTGCATCATCTCCAGGGTGTGGTCGTTCCAGTAGACCTGGGTGTGACCGCCGTCTCCCTGCACCCACGGGTCGGGCGGCGTGGGTGCCTTCTCGGCAAGCGCGACGGCGCCGTCGTGCCACGGGTCGTGGTCGGCCGACCACAGTCCCCACGGCAGGTCCGCGAGCGGGGACAGGTCGCGCAGGGCCGGGTCGTCGGCGTACAAGGCCGGGCTGAAGAGCGCGAGGGCACGGGCGTACCCGGGATCCGACAGGACGTACCGCAAGGCGCCGTACGCACCGCGCGACCAGCCCCAGAGCGCTCGACGTGCGGCGCCGAAGCCGCGCTCGGCAAGCCACCGGGGCATCTCCTCTCGCAGCATCGCCTGCGGGTCGACGTCGCCGGTCGGCACCCAGCCGGCCGGGCCGTCGTCGGTGCCGGCGAGCACGAACGGCGGTGCACCGGCGCGGACGGCGGACGTCACGAACCGGCCGAAGCCGAATCCCCGGAAGTCGGCAGCGCGCGCGGTCGACCCGTGCAGGACCACGATCACGGGGAGGCCGGCGCCCCGGCCGTACCCGGCCGGCACCGCGGTGAACAGGTCGAGGTCGCCCATGTGCGTGGAGGTGACCCGCTCGAGGCGGACCCGTCCCTCCGGCGCATCCGGGACGAACGGGTCGGGCTCGAGCCCGAGCAGGTCTCGCACCCGGAACCGGAACGAGTACGGCGCGGACTCCCAGCCGACTGCCCCGGCCGCGCCCACGCCGGCGGTCACCGCACCCCCGACCAGCAGCCCCCGTCGGCTGATCATCGGTGGCTAGGACCCGAGCACCCGGCGTACGGCGTCGCGGGCGGCCTTCGGGTCGCTGGCGGCGAGTGCGGCCTCGGCGGCGTCCTCGAGGGTGTCCATGCTCACCGACGCGAGGCGCGCGCCGACCGGTCGCACGGCGGCCGAGGCCATGGAGAGCGAGGTGATGCCCATCCCGACCAGGACGCAGGCCAGCATCGGGTCGGCCGCGGCTTCGCCGCACACGCCGACGGGCTTGCCGGCCTGCTTGCCCGCCTCGGCCGTGATCGCGATCAGCTGGAGCACGGCCGGCTGCCAGGCGTCGGTGAGGTGGGCCAGGTCGGTGGCCATCCGGTCGGCGGCCATCGTGTACTGCGTCAGGTCGTTGGTACCGATCGACAAGAAGTCCACGACCTCGAGCATCCGATGGGCCAGCAGCGCAGCGGAGGGGACCTCGACCATCACGCCCGGCCTGAGGCCGCGCGCCCGCACGTCGTCGGCGAACGAGGCGGCCTCGGCGACGGTCGCGACCATGGGCGCCATCACCCAGGTCTCGGTGCCCGTCTCCCGGGCCGCCGCGGCGATGCCGTCGAGCTGGCGCGAGAGCAGCCCGGGGTTGTCGAAGGACAACCGGAGACCGCGCACGCCGAGCGCGGGGTTCTCCTCACCCTCGTGTGTGGCGAACGCCACCGGCTTGTCCGAGCCGGCGTCGAGCGTGCGGACGACGACGTACCGGCCCGCGAACGGCGCCAGCACCTCGCCGTAGATCGCCGCCTGCTCGTCGGCGGACGGCTCGTCGGCGCGGTTCAGGAAGCAGAGCTCGGTTCGGAACAGGCCGACCCCCTCGACGGGGCCTCCGGCAGCGCCGCGCGCGGACTCGCCGTCCGCGACGTTGGCGAGGATCTTCACGCGGGTGCCGTCGGCGGTCTCACCCGGCCCGCTCCAGGTGGCGAGCGCCTCCCGCTCGGCGCGGTCGGCCGCCACCAGTCGCTCCGCCTCGGCGGGATCGGGTGAGCTCTCGACGGTGCCGGCGACCCCGTCCACGAGCAGGGGCGTGCCCGGCGTGATTCCGGTGGCTCCGGCGGTCCCGACCACGCACGGGATGGCCAGCTGGCGGGCGATGATCGCGGTGTGGCTGGTCGGACCGCCGCGCTCGGTCACGAGCGCGACGATCACGGCCGGGTCGAGGGTCGCGGTGTCGGACGGCGCGAGGTCCTCGGCCACCAGCACGGCCGGTGAGTCCGGCATCTGCACGCCCGGCTCGGGCTCGCCCACGAGGTGGGCGACCACACGTCGCTCGATGTCGCGCAGGTCGGTCACCCGCTCGGCCATCAGGCCACCCATCGACGTGAAGACCTGCACGAACTGCTCGACCGCCGCATGCACCGCCGCGAGCAGGTCGTCGCCGGACTTCAGGTGCTTGCGCACGGCCGACCGCAGTCCCTTGTCACGGGCGAGCCCGGCGCTCGCGGTCAGCACCCCGGCGGCCGCGTCGGAGGCCTTCTCGGCGCGACGCGCGAACCCGTCGGCCACCGCGCCGGCGGCCTCGTCGAAAGCCGCGAGCGCCGACTCCTCGTCGTACGCCGTGGCGTCGAATCGTGCGATCGCCTCCGCCGAGACCTCGCCGCGCACCATGAGAGCCGGGCCGAAGGCCACTCCCGGAACCACCGGGGTGCCGTGCAAGGTGGGGGCGACAGAGGGGGCGCTCATGGCGACACGCTGCCACGCCCGCCTTGACACGTCAACACGTTCGGGCGTAAAACCACACAGACACAGATTAGGAGCGGCCGGGTGACGATGTACGCCGAGGAACGGCAGCAGGCGATCGCGCGACTGGTGACGCAGCGCGGCCGGATGTCGGTGAACCAGCTGGCTCGAGAATACGACGTCACCACCGAGACGGTCCGGCGTGACCTGTCGACCCTGGAGCGCATGGGCCTGGTACGCCGCGTGCACGGCGGGGTCGTTCCCCCGTCGTCGCTGTCCCTGATCGAGGCCGGGCTGCGCGAGCGCGACCAGGTCAACACCGAGCGCAAGGAGCGGATCGCCCGCGCCGCCCTCGACCAGCTCCCGCCGCCCGGCGGGACGATCGTGCTCGACGCCGGCACGACGACCAGTCGGCTGGCCACGCTGCTGCCGCCCGACCACTCCCTGACCGTGGTGACGCACGGCGTCCCGATCGCCGCGCGCCTGGCCGGGCAGCGGCAGATCGACCTGCGCCTCCTGCCGGGCCGCGTCCGGCGTACCACCCAGGCGGCGGTCGGGGCCGAGACGGTCCAGGCGTTGTCCCACCTGCGTGTCGACGTCGCCTTCGTCGGCACCAACGGCGTGACGCCCGAGCACGGGCTCACCACCCCCGACCCCGACGAGGCGGCGGTCAAGCGCGCCCTGATCGCGAGCGGTCGCCGGGTGGTCGCCCTGGCCGACGCCTCGAAGTTCGGCGTGGAGACCGCGGTCAGGTTCGCGGCGCCGGGCGAGATCGACGTCCTGGTGACCGACTCGGACGTCTCGGCGGCGGACCGCCGTGCCCTCACCAAGGCCGGCATCGAGGTGGTGGTGGCGTGACCACGAGCAGGCGGGCCCCATGATCGTCACCCTGACCGCCAACCCGAGCCTCGACCGGACGGTCAACCTCAGCGGTCCCCTCGAGCGGGGCGCGGTCCAGCGAGCGGACTCGGTGATCTCGCAGGCGGGTGGCAAGGGCGTGAACATCTCGCGCGCCTGCGTGGCGGCCGACCTCCCCTCCATCGCGGTTCTCCCGGCCGCCAAGGACGACCCGTTCGTCCTCGAGCTGCTTGCCGCCGGCATCGACTGCCGCCCCGTCGAGCACGAGGGCGACCTGCGGGTGAACATCACGATCACCGAGCCCGACGGCACCACGACCAAGCTGAACAGCCCGGGCCCTCAGGCCACGCCCCGCCTCCTCCGCGAGCTCGAGGACGCGCTGGTGCGCCGGGCGTCGAGCGCCGACTGGATCGTCCTGGCCGGCTCGCTGCCCCCCGGCGCGCCGCCGGAGTGGTACGCCGAGCTGGTCACGGCGCTGCGGGGAGCGGGCGCCCGCGTGGCTGTCGACACGAGCGACGCACCGCTCAAGGCCCTGGTCGAGGCTCTTCCGGAGAGCGCACCACACCTGATGAAGCCCAACGGCGAGGAGCTCGCGTCTTTCACGGGCCACACCAACGGCGAGCTCGAAGGTGACCCGCGCGCCGCGGCCGACGCGGCGTACGGCCTGGTGGGGCGTGGCGTGGAGTCGGTGCTGGTGACCCTGGGCCCGCACGGGGCCGTGCTGGTCGAGGCGGGGGGCGCCTGGCACGCCACTCCGCCGCCGACGACCGTGGTGAGCACGGTCGGCGCCGGCGACTCCAGTCTCTTCGGCTACCTCTACGGGCACGTCACCGGACGTGGTCCCGACCACAGACTCGCACTCGCCGTCGCGTACGGCAGTGCGGCCGCCGGCCTGCCCGGCACGACCATCCCCCACCCCCGGCAGGTGCGACCGGACCTGGTCCAGGTCTCGCGCCTCGAATCCCCTGCTCGACCCTGAGCACCGACACCCTCCGAGGAGACCCATGCCCACCAAGTCCGTCGTCGTCGGCTCCGCCGTCGGCCTCCACGCCCGACCGGCCGCGATCATCTCGGAGGCTGCCGGCGAGCTCGACTCCGAGGTGCTGATCGGCGTACCCGGAGGCGACCCGGTCGACGCGAGCTCGGCGCTGCTGATCATGACCCTGGGCGCCGGCAAGGGCGACACCGTCGAGATTTCCGGCGACGACCAGGCCGACGTCGACGCCATCGCGGCCCTCGTGGAGCAGGACCTCGACGCGTAGCCGTTACGCCGGCGTTACGCCGGCCCACTGAACTGCCTCCCAGGGCTCGGGCTCATCAGACAACCAGGGGAGGCAGTCTCATGAACCACCTTGCACGGGCGCTGGCGCCCGTCCTCGTCGCCGCGGGTCTCATCGTCACCGGTGGCAGCACCGCTCCGGCGGGAGCCGCGGGAGGACCGACCGGGGACGCTGTGACGATCATGTCCCAGGTCTCGCTGAGCGGGTACGACGTCGCCACGGCGAGCGACGGCACGACGTACCTCGGCTGGATCGGCGACGACCTCACCGATCCCGGCCTCCGCGCCCTCTACCTCTGCGTGCTCAAGGCCACGTCCTCGGGCTGCGTCGGCGGAGTCCAGTCGGCGAGCGCCCTCGGGTCGTCGTCTGCGCAGAACCTCCGCATCGTGATCACCGGCGGGAAGCCCGTGCTGGTCTGGATCGCGCAGGTCGCCCCGAGCACCGGCGAGTTCAGCGGGGTGTTCGGCACCAACACGGTCACCAACGGACAGCTCGGGAGCTCCGTGTCGGTGCCCCAGGCCCCGACGCTCGGCACGCTCACGTCCGCGATCCGCGGGCCCGGTGGCGCCATCAGCGCCGCGGTCATCGGCAGCGGGACCAACGGCTCCCACGTCTACTACTACCCGGACCTCGCGGCCTCCCCTCGGGAGTTCACGCGGCCGTACATGGTGGGCAACGCGCAGATCGCCGACAACGGCAAGCAGACCGTGCTGACCACGAGCCCGTACGGATCCATCACCGACCCGGTGAACGTCGCCTTCAAGCAGTCGGCGGGTTCGGGCTGGAGCTCGTTCTCCAAGGTTCCGCACGCGATCCCCCTCGGCGGCATCGAGCGGCTGCAGGTCGCCGGCAAGAAGATCCGGATGGTGGGGCCCAGCGACAAGGCGCTGTACCGGGCGTACACGTGGACCTGGAAGAAGCGCTCGTTCCGCGGGCCCAAGGCGACCAGCGACCCCAACGACATCTCCACCGTCGACACCACCTCGGACGCCAGCCGTCGCCTGGCGAGCGTGCATTCGGAGGTCAAGGGGCTCGCGGTGTCGAACTTCGGCTCCAAGGCGCGACCCGGGCGCTTCCTGCTCAAGGTCAAGAACACCTACGCCGGCGGTCCCGCCCAGATCGCCACCAGCCCCAGCGGACGGGGATGGGTGATCTACAGCGTCGAGCGCACCGGCGTGCCGGGCCAGATCCTCAAGGCCCAGAAGATCAAGCTCTCCGCGGTGACCCGTACGGTCAAGAAGAACACCCGCGCCGGCAAGGTCCTGGTCACCGGTCCCAGCAGCTGCATGCCCGTCTCCACGCTGCGCGTCGGTGTCAAGGGCAAGCCGGCGGCGAAGTGGAAGGTCGTGTCCAAGACCTTGAAGCTGGGCTCGAAAGCGCAGGGCAAGACCCTGAAGGGGACTTCACTGAAGCCGAACCACGCCTACAAGCTCACGGGTTCGGTCGTCTTCGCCAAGGGCGGCGCGCGAGTCAAGGGGCAGGCCACCGTGAAGTTCACGACCTGCGGGCGCCCCTGACGCCGAGACGAACGGCGGCCTCGGGGCAAGCGCCGGCTCGACCGCGGGGGAGGTCGAGCCGGCGGCCGTATCATCGACGGGTGCGCATCGCCCTGCTGGGCGGGGTCGCGGTCACCGGGGGCACGTCGGCCGAGAGCGTGGAAGGAGCACGTCTGGGGGGTCGCCGGACCCATCTGCTCGTGGCCGCCCTCGCACTCGAGCCGGGTCCGCTTCCCGCAGATCGCGTCGCCTCCCTCCTCTGGGACGACCCGCCCCCGACGTGGCGGGTCGCCGTCCGCGGTCTGGTCAGCGACCTCCGGCGGCGACTGCGGCCGCTCGGCGCCGATGCCGTCGTGACGACTCCCACCGGGTACCAGCTGTCGACGGACGTCACCACCGACCTCGCCGAGCTGGACAACGCCATCCACGCGGCCGCCGGCCTCCGCGCGACGTCGCGCTGGCAGGCTCTCCTCACGCGGCTCGGCTCGGTGCCGAGGCTCGACCCGGCCGATCTCGCGGGAGGGCTGGAGGCGTCCTGGCTGGAGCCGCACCGCGCGCGGCTCCGGGAGACCGTCCTCCAGGCCGGGGTCCTCGCCATCGCGGCGCACCGTGAGCTCGGCGACCACGCCGCGAGCGTCGGGCTCGCGAGCCATCTGGTGAGTGCGCACCCGCTGGACGAGCGTGCCCATCGCGCCCTGATCCAGGCACGGGCAGAGGCGGGCGACCGGTCGGGCGCCGTCCAGGCGTACGAGGCGTGCCGTGCGCTGCTGAGCGAGGAGCTGGGCATCGACCCCTCCCAGGAGACCGTGAACACCTACCTCCACGTCCTGGGGAGCAACGACTCCTCCCGACCCGCCGGTCCGCCGCGCGTCAGCACGTCGTTCGTGGGGCGGGAGGCCGACCTCCGACGGCTCGCGAAGGCCTGCGTCCGCCCGGGGCTGGTGACCGTGACCGGCCCGGGCGGCGTCGGCAAGTCACGCCTCGCCCAGGAAGTCGCCTCGCGGGTCGTCGAGCTCCCGGGCGGTCGGCACTGGGTGCCGTTGGCTCACCTCGCCGAGGACGCCCTGGTCGACGCCACCGTGGCCCGCACGTTGGGGCTGCCGTTGACCCAGGAGCCGCTCGCCCAGACCATCGCCTCACACCTGGCCCGCCTCGCTCCCATCCTGCTGACCCTGGACGGGTGCGAGGCCGTGCGCGACGGGGCGGCCACGTTGGCTCGGGTGCTGCTGGAGTGTGCGCCGACCGCGACCATCGTCGTGACCAGCCGGGTGCCCCTGGGACTTCCGGAGGAACGCGTCATCCGCGTGGCTCCCCTCAGCCTGCACGACGACGCCTCGCACGAGGAGCTCGTGAACAGCGATCCTGTGCGGTTGATCCTCGACCGGATCGCGGAGTACGGCGGCGACCTGGCCGCCGACGAGGAGATCACGCCGTACCTGGCCGCGCTCTGCCGGCACTGTGCCGGGCTCCCGCTCGCCCTGGAGCTCGTCGCCGCCCAGCTCACGTCCATGTCCCCCGCCGACGTCGTCGACCACCTGGACGAGATCGTCACCGACTCGAACGATGCCGTCCGCCAGGTCGCCGAGGCCAGCCATGCCCTGCTCAGCCCCGAGGAGGCGGCCGTCTTCCGCAGGATGTCGGTGCTCGAGGGATCCGTCGGCCTGTCCGCCATCAGGGCGGTGGCCGCCGGTGAGGACGTCGCCGGCGTCCGGGTGGTCCGGCTCCTCCACGAGCTCGCCGACCGAGGCCTGGTCACGGCCCACCGAGACGGCTCGCGATGGACCTACGAGCAGGACGACGACCTGCATCGGTTCGCTCGCCGGCACCTCGCAGCGGCCGGCGAGGAGCACGAGGCCTGTCGGCGGCTCGCCGACCTCGTGCAGGCGGTGCTGCCCGAGGATCCGCGGTCTCCTCCGGCACCGTTCGCGGACGACGTCACCGCGCTGCTCCCGTCGATCCGAGGCCTGCTCGGTGCCGGTATCACCGGGACGGCCGATCGGGCACGGTGCCTCGAGCTCGCGTTCCGTCTGCACCGCTACTGGGCATCCACCGACGTCGCCGAGGGGCGCTACTGGCTCGGCCGGCTGCTCGAGTGCGGCGAGCAGGGAGGCGAGGAGTGGGTGGGATACGCGACCTACGCGCTCGGTTACCTCGGGTACTGGGCCGGCGAGGACCTGGCCGCAGTCACGCATCTCGAGCGTGCGATCGACCTGCTCGCCGACGTGGACACCGCCTACGTCGCGCGCGCCCAGATCTTCCTGGCCGGGATCCTCGACGACCTCGACCGGGGCGCCGAGGCGGTCGCGCTGGTGCGACAGGCCATCGCATCGGCGTCCGGCCACGGGACCGACCTGCGGGTGAGTGCGGCCATGGGCGTCGGCAGCGTGCTCGCGGAGCGGGCCGACCCCGAAGCGGCGCTGCACGCCGATTCGGCGCTCGACCTCTGCGAGCAGGGCGGATCGACCGAGCAGCTCACCGCCAGCCTGCCGACCGCGGCCATGATCGCGTGGCAGGTCGGCGATCTCGTGCGGCTGCGGCGCTGGGTCGAGCGGGCGATGCCCCTGCACACCGACCAGCGCCGCATCGCTCGGGTCGTGCTGCTGTCGGCGGCATGCGGTCTCCACCTCGCCGACGGCGATCTCGACGCTGCGGTGGAGATCGGCCGCAACGCCGACCTCGAGGGCACCGAGCTCGGCGTAGAACGCGAGCTGCCGCTCCTGCGTTCCCTGCTCGCTATGGCGTTGCTCGCCCGCGGCGAGATCGACGAGGCGGCCGATCGCGCACGGGCCGCGGTGGAGGCCGCGTCGGCGCTCGGTTTCCGGTTCCCCCTCGCCACCGCCCTCGAGACCGCGGCTCTGGTGAGGGTCGCCCGTGGTGGGCCGCTCGAGGAGGTGTCGCCGTGGGTCGCGACCGCAGCCGAGATCCGGCGTACCGGGGACCGGCCGGTGCCTGCGCTGCTGGCCGGGCAGGTGGGCGAGCTGACCTCGCGTGTCCCCCCGGGCGAGCCGCTCCCGATCGACGAGGTGGTCGCGGCCGTCCTCGGGTCCTAGCTCAGGCCCAGGCCTCGCCGAGCCGGCGCACGATCTCGGTGAGCCGCTCGGGGCTGGTGGCGACGTTGAGCCGCACGTGGCCGGCGAGTCCGGGTGCGTAGTCGTGACCGGGTCCGACCTTGACCCGGCCCCGCTCGAGGGCGACCGCGGCCGGGTCGTCGTGGCCGTGGGCGCGCGCGTCCAGCCACGCCAGGTACGTCGCCTCGAGGGGCCGCATCCGCACCAGCGGGAGGTGCTCGGCGAGCAGCTCACCCAGGAGCGTCCGGATCTGGTCGAGCCGCTCGACGAGCGACGCCAGCCACGGGTCCCCGTCGGTGTACGCCGCGACCGCGGCCACCACGCCGAGCGACGACCACGAGTCGTTCCGCGACATCGGCTGGTCGGCCAGGACGCGACGGTCGCCGGCGTCCGGCACGACGAGCTGGGCGCACCGCAGCCCGGCGGTGTTGAAGGCCTTGGACGCCGCGACCACGGCGACGGCGTGGTCGTGGGTGCCGGCGAGGTCGAGGTACGACGTGTGGCGGGCGCCGGGGAGCACGAGCGGCGCGTGGATCTCGTCGGAGACGACCCGGGCGCCGTGCCGCGTCACGAGGTCGCGGACCCCCTCGAGCTCCGCCCGGGTGAACACCCGGCCCCACGGGTTGTGCGGCTGGGTCAGCAGCAGCGTCCGTGCACCCTCGGCCAGCAGCGCGTCGAGCTGGTCGAGGTCGACCTCGGCCTTGGCGGCGTCCGGGTCGACCACCACGTCGACCCGCTTGCGGCCGGTGATCGCGGCGATGTCGAGCTGCGGCGAGTAGCCCGGCACCAGGAACACGACGGGCCCGTCGTCGCTGAACACGTCGAGCGCCAGCCGCACGCCCGAGGTCACGTCCACGACCGGGGTGACCCACTCCGGCTCGACGACCGAGCCGTAGTGCCGGGCCGCGAACCCGGCGTACGCCTCGGCCAGCTCGGGGGTGTACCCGTCGACGGGATAGCCGGCCATGCCGTCACGGACGGCGCGGAGCAGGGCCTCCTGCACGACGGGGTCGAGGGCGTAGTCCATCTCGGCGACCCAGGCGGGGATCACGTCGTCGGGGACGGTCCCCCACTTGAGGACGAGGGAGCGCCGGGCCTCGGCGTCGGTCAGGTCGACGACCGGCCGGCGCTCGGCCGAGGGCATCAGGGACGCCCGAGGATCTCGTGCGCTCGGCGTACGTCGTCGTGCATCGTCTCGATGAGCGACGCGACGTCCTCGAAGCGCACCATGCCGCGGATCCGGTCGACGAACGACACCTCGACCTCGACGTCGTAGAGTTCCAGGTCGTCTCGGTCGAGCACGTACGACTCGACACGCCGCTCCCGCTCACCGTCGAAGGTGGGGTTCGTGCCGACGCTGATCGCGGCCGGGAAGCGCTCGCCGGTGTCGAGGCGCCGCAGCCAGCCGGCGTACACACCGTCGGCGGGGGCGGCGGTCATCCCGCGGGTCGGGACGTTGGCGGTCGGGAAGCCGAGCTCGCGGCCGCGCTGGTCTCCCCGGACGACGACGCCCCGCACCACGAACGGACGCCCGAGGGCCTGGGCCGCGCCCGCGACGTCGCCCGCGGCGAGGCAGGTGCGGATGTAGGTCGACGACCAGACCTGCGGCCCGCCGTCGAGTGGTACGCCGACCGCCCGGAACCCGAGCTCCTCGCCGCTGGCCGTCAGCGACGCCACGTCTCCGGCCGCGCGCGAGCCGTAGCGGAAGTTGGCCCCCACCACGACGACGGCGGCGTGCAGTGCGTCGGCCAGGACGCGACGGGCGAACTCGTCGGGCGACCACGACGCGATCTCACGGTCGAACGGCAGCGCGAGCACGTCGTCCACTCCGGCCGTGTGCAGGAGGTCGGCCCGGGTCTCGATGTCGGTGATCGCGACGGGAGCGTGCTCCGGACGCAGCACCGCCATCGGGTGCGGGTCGAACGTCACGGCGACGACCCGGAGACCCTCGGCGTCGGCCGCGGCGCGCGCCTCGCGCACCACGTGCTGGTGGCCGAGGTGAACACCGTCGAAGTTGCCGATGACCACGGCGGTGCGTCCGAGATCCGCCGGGACGTCGTCCAGGGACCGCCAGATCTGCACGTGCGGCAGCCTAGCCACGCGCCGCGTCGTACCTGCGCAGGGCCTCGGTCCGCTCCTCGGCATGGTCGACGACGGGCTCGGGATAGCCGTGGTCGTAGCCGCCCTCCGCCTTCCACGGCTGGTGGACCTTCCGGCCGGGCAGGTGGGCGAGCTCGGGGACCCAGCGACGCACGTAGTCCCCGTCGGGGTCGAACTTCTCCCCCTGGGTGACGGGGTTGAAGACGCGGAAGTACGGCGAGGCGTCCGTCCCGGTGCCGGCCACCCACTGCCAGCCGTGGTTGTTGCTGGCGAGGTCACCGTCGATGAGACGGTCGAGGAAGTGCCGGGCGCCCTCGGGCCACCACACGTGGAGGTCCTTGCACAAGAAGCTGGCGGTGATCATCCGCACCCGGTTGTGCATCCAGCCGGTCTCGGCGAGCTGGCGCATCCCGGCATCGACGATCGGGAAGCCGGTCCGGCCGTCCTTCCAGGCGTCGACCAGGCCGTCCGGCTCGTCGTAGGGCATCGAGCGGAGCTCGGGGCGCAGGTCACGCCATGCCGAGCGCGGCTCGGCGTGGAGCACGTCGGCGTAGAACTCGCGCCAGGCCAGCTCGTCGACGTACGCCCGGGCGGCCTGGGACCTGCTGCCGGCGAGGTCGGCGAGGATCGTGCGCGGGTGGATGGCGCCGACCTTGAGGTACGGCGAGAGGCGGCTGGTGCCCGAGCGGTCGGGTCGGTCGCGGTCGTCGGCGTACGCCGAGAGGTGGTCGTCGCGGAAGGCCCGCCAGCGACGGAGTGCGGCCTCCTCGCCGGCCGGTGGGAGCTCGAGTGGGCACTCGTCCAGCGCGCGGTCGATGCGCTTCGACGCGTGGTGGTCGGAGAGGTCCTCGCCCCACTCGACGTGGAGCGCGGTCGGTGCGGGCCCGGGCCAGCCGTGCTCGCGCCAGGCCCGGGCGAAGGGCGTGAAGACGCGGTAGGGCTTGCCGTCCTTCGTGGTCACCCGACCCGGCCCGACGGCGTACGGCGAGCCGGTGGCCACCCACTCGACGCCACGCTGCTCCAGCCGGTCGCGCACGCGACGGTCGCGGCGCGCGCCGTAGGGCGTCGTCTCCGCGCTGACGTGGACGGATCCGGCGCCGACCTCCTCGGCGAAGGCGGCGACCTCGGTGACCGGGTCGCCGACGCGGACGGTGAGGCGACCGTCGTACGACTCGGCGGCGGCCTTCACGCTGGCGGCCACCCAGCCGCGACGCGCAGGTCCCGCGGCGTCCCAGAGGGCGGGGTCGACCACGAACAGGACGTGGACGGCGCCGCCGGAGGCTTCGGCAGCATCGGCCGCCGCCTGGAGCGCCGGCAGGTCGCGTCGTCGCAGGTCGCGGCGGAGCCAGAGGACGCTGCTCATCAACAGAAGACTGCCAGCGCCTTGGCGCGGCCGTCGCCACCCTTCTGGTACAGCGCCAGGAACTGGCCGTCGGGGGCGAACAAGGCAGTGAGGGCGTCCAGGTCGAGGTCGAGCCGGCGGCCGACCCGCACATCGGCGGCCTGGGACTCGTCGAGGTCGCGCGCGGGGAACGCCGCTCGAGCCGCCTCGGCGATGGGTGTCACCTCGACGTGCTCGGTCAGCTGGTCGAGCGTGCGGGCGTGGTCGAGGGTGAACGGCCCGACAGCGGTACGACGCAGCGCCGTCAGATGGCCCCCGACGCCGAGGGCGGCGCCGACGTCGCGGGCGATGGCCCGGATGTAGGTGCCGCTGCTGCAGTGGACCGACACCCGCACCTCGGGAAGGTCGATCGCCGTGACGTCGATCGCGTGGACGGTCACCCGGCGTGGCGGGAGCTCGACCTCCTCGCCCTCGCGCACGCGGGCGTAGGCGCGCTTGCCGCCGATCTTGACCGCCGAGACCGAGCTCGGGACCTGGTCGATCTCGCCGACGAACAGGTCGAGAGCGGCGCGGACCTCCTTCTCGGTCAGGCCCGCGGTCGGGTGGGACTCGAGGACCTCGCCCTCGGCGTCGTCGGTGGTGGTCGAGGCACCGAGCCGGATGGTGGCGTCGTACCGCTTGTCGGTCAGGGTGAGGTGGCCCAGCAGCCGGGTGGCGCGGTCGACCGCGAGCACGAGGACGCCGGTCGCCATCGGGTCGAGCGTCCCCGCGTGACCGACCTTGCGCGTGCCGGCGAGCCGGCGTACGCGCGCGACGACGTCGTGCGAGGTGAGGCCGCCGGGCTTGTCGACGACGACCAGCCCTGGCTCCGAGCTCACAGCGACTCGTCTGCCTCGTCGGGATCGCGGGTCTTGTAGGGGTCGGCGTCGCCGGCGTACGTCTCCACGCGCCGGGCCGCCGCCTCCTCGTCGAGCGCCTTGGCGCGGGCGAGGACCTCGTCGAGGTGCCGCGCGTTCTCCGGGAGTGCGTCGTGCACGAAGGTCAGCGTCGGCGCATGACGCATGCCCAGCTGCTTGGCGACCTCCGAGCGGAGCAGCCCCCGGGCCGACTCCAGTGCGGCTGCGGTGCTCACGAGGTCGGTCTCCTCACCGAGCACCGTGTAGAACACCGTCGCCTGCTGGCTGTCACCGGTGACCCGGACGTCGGTCACGGTCACGAACCCGAGCCGCGGGTCCTTGATCCGCCGCTCGAGCATCTCGGCGACGGTGACCTGGATCCGGTCCGCGATCTTGCGGATACGGGGGTTGGACATGGGGTTCCTCAGGGGGTCGAATTCCCCGCTCAGGCGGGGAATTTCACACTTGTAGGGGGAAATCGAGGCCACCAAGTGGCGAGTTCCCCGCTCGAGCGTGGAACTCGCCGACCCGGCTCAGCTCCGCGGGATCTCCCGCATCTCGAAGGCCTCGACGATGTCGCCCTCCTTGATGTCCTGGTAGTTCCGCAGGACCAGACCACACTCGAAGCCCTCGCGGACCTCGGCGGCGTCGTCCTTCTCCCGTTTGAGGGAGGCGAGGTCGAGGTTGTCGGCCACGACCGCGCCGTCGCGGATCAGGCGCACCTTGGCGTTGCGTCGGATCACGCCGCTGGTGACCATGCAGCCGGCGATGTTGCCGACCTTGGACGAGCGGAAGATCGCGCGGATCTCCGCCTGGCCGAGGGTCGACTCCTCGAACTCCGGCTTGAGCATGCCCTTGAGGGCGGCCTCGATCTCCTCGATCGCCTGGTAGATGACCGAGTAGTAGCGGATCTCGACGCCTTCCTTGTCGGCCAGCTCGGTCGCCTTGCCCTGCGGGCGGACGTTGAAGCCGATGATGATCGCGTCGGAGGCGGCGGCCAGCATGACGTTGGTCTCGGTGATCGCACCGACACCGCGGTCGATGACGCGCAGCGACACCTCGTCGCCGACGTCGATCTTGGCCAGCGAGTCCTCGAGTGCCTCGACCGAACCGGACACGTCGCCCTTGAGGATCAGCGTGAGCTCCTGGCTCTCGCCCTTCTCCATGGAGGCCATGAAGTCCTCGAGGGTACGACGCACGCGGCGCTGCGCCTGCATGGCGGCACGCTCGCGCGCCTCACGCTTCTCGGCGATCTGGCGAGCCACCCGGTCGTCCTCGACGACCAGGAAGTTCTGACCCGCACCGGGTACCGCGGAGAGACCGAGCACCATCGCCGGCTGCGACGGGAGCGCCTCCTCCATCGGCTCGGCGTTCTCGTCGAGCAGGGCCCGCACACGGCCGTGGGCCGGACCGGCGACGATCGAGTCACCGACCCGCAGCGTGCCGCGCTGGACCAGCACGGTCGCCACCGGACCGCGGCCCCTGTCGAGGTGCGCCTCGACCACGATGCCCTGGGCGTCCTGGTCGGGGTTGGCACGCAGGTCGAGCGACGCGTCGGCCGTCAGCACGATCGCCTCGAGCAGCTTGTCGAGGTTGAGCTCGGACTTGGCCGAGACGTCGACGAACATCGTGTCGCCGCCGTACTCCTCGGGCACGAGGCCGTACTCGGTGAGCTGGCCACGGACCTTGGTCGGGTCGGCGTCCGGCTTGTCGATCTTGTTCACCGCCACCACGATCGGCACGTCGGCTGCCTTGGCGTGGTTGAGAGCCTCGATCGTCTGGGGCATCACGCCGTCGTCGGCGGCGACCACGAGGACCGCGATGTCCGACGACTGCGAACCACGGGCACGCATGGCGGTGAACGCCTCGTGACCCGGGGTGTCGATGAACGTGATCGCCCGCTCCTCACCCTCGACCTCGGTGTGCACCTGGTACGCACCGATGTGCTGGGTGATGCCGCCGGCCTCCTTGTCGACCACGTTGGCCGAGCGGAGGGCGTCGAGGAGCTTGGTCTTGCCGTGGTCGACGTGACCCATGACGGTGACGACCGGCGGACGTACGACGAGGTCGGCCTCGTCACCCTCGTCCTCGCCGAACTCGAGGTCGAACGACTCGAGCAGCTCGCGGTCCTCGTCCTCGGGCGAGACGACCTGGACGACGTAGTTGAGCTCCTCGCCGAGCAGCTCGAGCGTCTCGTCGTTCACCGACTCCGTCGCGGTCACCATCTCGCCGAGCGAGAACAGCATCTGCACGAGCGACGCCGCGTCGACGTTGATCTTCTCGGCGAAGTCGGTCAGGGACGCCCCACGCGCGAGACGCACGGTCTCGCCGTTGCCCTTGCGGACCCGCACGCCACCGATCGTCGGGGCCTCCATGGCCTCGAACTCCTGGCGACGGGCGCGCTTCGACTTGCGACCACGACGCGACGGGCCGCCGGGACGACCGAACGCGCCCTGCGTCTGGCCGCGCCCGCCGGGACGACCGCGGCCACCGGGGCCACCGCCGAACGCCGGACCGCCACGGCCCGGAGCGCCGGCACCGGCACCGCCACGACCGGGCGCGCCGACGCCGCCACGACCGGGGGCACCGCCGCGCGACGGTGCGCCACGGCCCGGTGCGCCTCCGCGACCGGGTCCGCCACCCGGGCCACCCGGGCCGCCGGGGCCGCGGTTGGCACCGAAGGTGCTGGGGTTGCGGGCGATCATCGCCGGGTTGGGACGCGGCATGCCGGGTCGGCCACCCGCCGCCGGGCGCGGCGGACGGTTCTCGTCGTCGTCGCCCTCACGAGCCGCCGGCGCGGGACGCCGGCCCATGCCCTGGCTGGACGCGAACGGGTTGTTGCCCGGACGCGGCGTACCGGGACGCGCGGCGGGACGTGGGGTCGGCGGTGCCGCCGGGCTCGGCGCCTGGGCAGCCGGAGCCTCGGGCTCGGCCGGGGGCTCCTGCTCGGCGGCCGGTGCCTCCGGCTCGACGGCGGCAGGCGCCTCGGCGCGCGGGCCCGGCTTCGGAGCAGCCGGAGCCTCGGGCTCGGCGACGGGCGCGCCGTTGGACTCGGCCGTCGCGGGAGCCGCGGCAGCGGACTTCTTGGCGGCCGGCTTCTCGGCCGGAGCCTCAGCCGGGGCCTCAGCCGGCGCCTGGGCGGCCTCCGCGCTGGCCTTCGCGGCCAGCAGGGCGTCGCCGTAGGTCTTCTTGAACTTCATCTCGACGGGGAGCTCGATCGTCGAGGAAGCAGACTTGACGAACTCGCCCATCTCCTTCAGCTTGTCGAGAACCTCTTTGCTCTCGATGCCGTAGGTCTTGGCGAGCTCGTGTACTCGGGTCTTGGCCACTGTTCTCCTTCTGGCCCAAGACCCGCTTCCCTCTGCGAGGGGTAGATCTCAGACCGTTCGTGGGTGCTGCAAAATCATCGGGAGGTACTCATCGAGTGCTCATGAGCTACTGCTCCACTTCCTGGTCGGACAGACGGTCTGTGCTTGTTGCTGTGCTCGTTGCTGTGCTCGTCACTGCGCTTGTCAGCGTGCTGCTCTCGAACGAGGCGAGGTACGACGCCACCGGCGCGCTGTCGAGACCGGCGGCGGACCGGAGGGCCCGTCCGAAGGCTCGGCGGCGGACGGCGAGGTCGTAGCACGCGATCGTGGGGTGCAGGTGCGCTCCGCGTCCGCGCCGGGTGGCTGCTGGATCGGGCACCACGGCCGGCCGGCCCTCGGCGTCCGAGCCGGCGGTCACCCGCAACAACTCGCTCTTCGCGGCCCGCTCACGACACCCGATGCACGTCCGGACCGGTCCGGAGACCGCCGTGGAGGCAGGGGACACCGATGCGCGAGCCACTGATGAAACCTTACCGCGCACCCCGGCAATTCCCGGAAATCGGGCTCCGCGGCGTCCCTGCCCGCCCCGTGGATAGGGTCACCGCCGTGCGTCCGCTCCCCGCTCTGCTGGCTCCCGTCGCCCGTCGTCTGATCTACCCGGGCGGGAGCACACGCCTGCCTGCCCACCGCACCGACCTGGCCCTCCGGGTCAACGGCGTGACCCTGCGCGGCTGGGAGGTCAACCCGGGCCGCGAGCGCGCGCTGATCCACTACGGCGGCAACGGCGAGGGCCTGGACTGGCTGGTGCCCGAGCACGCCGAGCGGTTCCCCGACCACACGACGTACCTGGTCGCCTACCGGGGCTACGGCGCCAGCGAGGGCAGGCCGAGCGAACAGGCCCTCACCCAGGACGCGTTGGCGGTCTTCGACCACGCGGCCGCCCGGCATCCCGGCGGCGTCGACGTCGTCGGCCGCTCGCTGGGCAGCGGCGTGGCGATGCAGGTGGCGGTACGCCGCTCGGTCGGGCGACTCGTCCTGGTCACGCCGTTCGACAGCCTCGTCGACACCGCCGCGGACCTGTACCCGTGGCTGCCGGTGCGCCACCTGCTCCAGGACCGGTGGGACTCCAGGTCGGTCGCCCATCGGCTGCGGGCACGGGTGCTCGTGGTCCGCGCGGGACGCGACGCGGTCGTCCGACCCCCTCGCACCGACCGGTTGCTGGAGGTGCTGCCGCAGGACACCGCCGTCCTCGACCTTCCGACCGCCGAGCACGCGACCCTGCACGAGGACCCGGCGTACTGGCGCGCGATCGAGGAGTTCCTCGCGCGCTGACGTCGTCGGCGGCGCTCCCTAGGCTCGGGCTCGTGCCCGCCTTCCTCGACGAGTTCGACGGCGACGCCCTCGACGCCACCGTCTGGGACCCGCACTACCTGTCCCACTGGGGCACGCGCGCCGGCACCGCGGCACACTACGACCTGATCGACGGGCACCTCCGGCTCGCGATCCCCGCCGACCACCCGCTCTGGTGCCCCGACCAGCACGAGACGCCCCTCCGAGTCTCGGGCATCGCGTCGGGCGCCCACTCGGGGCCGGTCGGGAGCACCGTCGGAGGTCAGCCGTTCCTGCCGGGTCAGATCGTGCGTGAGGAGCAGACCCGTCTCGAGGGCTGGCTGCCGTCCCGGGGCGAGGTCGCCGTCCGCTGCCGCATGGAGATCTCTCCTCGCTCGATGGCGGCGGTGTGGTTGAGCGGGTTCGAGGAACGGCCCGAGGACAGCGGCGAGCTGTGCCTGGTCGAGGTCTTCGGGAGAGACGTCGAGCCGGGGCGGTCGGCCGAGGTCGGCGTGGGCATCAAGAAGCTCGGCGACCCGCGCCTGGTCCACGACTTCGCCGCGCCACGCCTGCCGATCGACGTCGCCGAGTGGCACGAGTACGCCGTCCGCTGGGACGACGATCACGCCGTCTTCTCCGTCGACGGCGACCCCGTGCGCACCTGCCGCAACCCGCCGACGTACCCGCTCCAGGTGATGGTCGCCGTCTTCGACTTCCCCGAGTGGTCACGTGGCGACGACGACGATCTCGTGCCGGCACTCGAGGTGGACTGGGTCCGCGGATCTGACTGAGCTCCGTCACACCGGCCACACGAGTCCCATCGACCGGCGAGTCCTGTCGCTTCTCGGGTGTTGCAACCCCCGAGAAGCGCAGGAACACCCGGCTCGCCGGGTATCGCAACACCCGCACCGACCCCCCAGGCGCAGTCACCGGGTTTCGACTCGCGGTCACGACCTCGCATGCTCGGTCGTGCGCTCGCTCAACCTGCGCGGACCCACCCGACGAGCTCGTTCGTCACTCGTCGTTGTCCGCTTCGTCGGACCGGATGTCGATCCGCCAGCCGGTGAGGCGGGCGGCGAGGCGGGCGTTCTGGCCCTCCTTGCCGATGGCGAGCGAGAGCTGGAAGTCGGGGACGATGACGCGAGCGGACTTCGCCTCGGCGTCGACGACGTCGACCCGGGTGACCCGCGCGGGGGAGAGGGCGTTGGCGACGAACTCGGCGGGCTCGTCGGAGTAGTCGACGATGTCGATCTTCTCGCCGTGGAGCTCCGACATCACGTTGCGCACGCGCTGGCCCATGGGGCCGATGCACGAGCCCTTGGCGTTGACGCCGGGGGCGGTCGACCGGACGGCGATCTTGGTGCGGTGGCCGGCCTCGCGGGCGATCGCCGCGATCTCGACCGTGCCGTCGGCGATCTCGGGGACCTCGAGGGCGAACAGCTTCTTGACCAGGTTGGGGTGGGAGCGCGACAGCGTGATCTGCGGACCGCGCATGCCCTTGCGCACGGAGACCACCAGGCACTTGATCCGCTCGCCGTGCTGGTAGCGCTCCCCCGGCACCCGCTCCCCCAGCGGCAGCAGCGCCTCGAGCTTGCCGAGGTCGACCATGACGTCGTCGGGGTTGCGTCCCTGCTGGATGACGCCGGAGATCAGGTCGCCCTCCTTGCCGGAGAACTCGCCGTAGCGGACGTCGTCCTCGGCGTCGCGCAGCCGCTGGAGCATGATCTGCTTCGCGGTCGTGGCGGCGATCCGGCCGAAGCCCTCGGGGGTGTCGTCGTACTCCCCGATCTTGTTGCCCTCGTCGTCGAGCTCCGCGGCGTACACCGTGACGTGGCCCGTCTTGCGGTCGAGCTCGACGCGCGCGTCCTCCACCGCCCCCGGAGTCTTGTGGTACGCCGTCAGCAGGGCCTGCTCGATCGCCTCCACCAAGATGTCGAAGGAGATCTCCTTCTCACGCTCGAGGGTCCGCAGGATCGTGAGGTCGATGTCCATCGCCTAGGCCTCCTTCGCCGGACGGTTGAACTCGATCTGGACCAGCGCCTTGGCCACCTCGTCGTAGGACACCCGCCGCCTGACGCCGGACACGTCGAGCGTGGCTCCTGCGTCGTCGCTGTCGCCGATCCGGCCGGTGAGCTGGCTCCCGTCACGCAGGGTCACCCGCACCAGCCGGTCGCGGTTGCGCCGCCAGTGACGGGGCTCGGTGAGCGGCCGGTCGACGCCGCGCGACGTCACCTCGAGCGTGTAGGCCTGCTCCCCCATCAGGTCCTCGCCGTCGAGCTCCGCAGAGACCGCGCGGGTCGCCTCCGCGATGTCGTCGAGGGTGACGCCGCCGTCCTTGTCGACGGCGACGCGCAGCACGCGCCTCTTCCCGGCGGGGGTCAGCTCGACGGCCTCGAGGTCGAGACCGAGGTCGGACAGTGGGTCGCGGAGCGCATCGCTGATCCGGGAGCTGTCCGGAATGAACGGGCTCACGACGCGACCTCCTGTGCTGTTGTCGAGGCTCACGATAGCGGGTGGGGAGGGCCGCGGATCAACGTCCGCCGGGCCACGTTCGGAGGCCGCGAGGATAGGGTCGCGGGCGTGCCGGGATCCCCACTCACACGCCGTGGCGTGCTGCGTGTCGCCGGCCTCGGAGGCCTCGCGAGCATGCTGGCCGCAGGCTCGCTGACGTCGTGCGACCTCGACCCCGACGACACCTCGAAGCCGCGCGCCGTGCCCTCTCCAGACCCCGACCAGGAGGTCCTCGACGCGGCCCGTGCGGAGCTCGCCGGCCTCGTGCATCGGCTGCCCGCCACGGGCCGCACCGCATCGCTGGCGGCGGTCCACCGTGAGCAGCTCGACGCCCTCCAGGGCGACCTGCCGGCGACGGTGCGGCACCGGCATCCGGGCCGGGCGTGGGTCGCCCGGCGCGAGCGTCGGGCGGCCGACCGCTTCGAGCGTTGGGCCCTCGAGGCTCAGAACGGCGACCTGGCGCGGGTGCTCGCGTCGATATGCGCCGGCATCCGGATGCAGCCGGAGCTCCGGGAGTCGGCGTGACGACCGACCGCGTGGACGCGCTCCAGCAGACTCTCGCCGCCGAGCACGCCGCCGTCTTCGTGTACGCCGCGCTCGGGGGGCGGGCCTCGGCGCTGCCGCCGTCTCCCCTGCGCGAGGCACTGGACGCGGCGTACGCCGCGCACCTCGAGCGCCGAGACCAGCTCCGGACCATGATCGGCTCGGCGGGCGTGGACCCGGTCGCCGCGGAGCCGGCGTACCGACTTCCCTCGCCGCTCGACACGGCCGCCCAGATCTCGGAGGAGGCCCTCCGGGTCGAGCGTGCCTGCGTCACGACGTACGCCGGGCTGGTCGCCGCCACGACCGACACAGAACGCCGGTGGGCCCTCGACGCCCTCGTCGCCACCGCGGTCGGCGAGCAGGCCTTCGGCGGGACCCCGGAGGCCCTGCCCGGCCTCTGACGCGGCCTCCGACGCGGCCTCCGACAAGAGAAAGCGCCCCCGGCCCGAGGCCGGGGGCGCACGCCTGATGCTCCGAGGAATTCCCGAGACATTCCCCGAAGCATCTGACGCCGGGTCGAGGGGGGATTCGACCCGGTAGGTCAGGATCGAGGGGGGGTGATCCATGACCCGCTATGCACAATCATGCAACGCCGTCGCTGGTCGGGACGCACCATGCGTGCCTCATGTTTGTGCAATGCCAAAACATGAAGTTCACCAGCCCGCAATCACACCGGGGAGCTCGGCGAGGGCGTGGATCACGCCGTCGGGGGTGCCCTCCGAGTGACCCACCTGCGCGGCAGGGATCGCGCTCAGCGGGATGTGGACCGCCCGCATGCCGACTTGCTGGGCACCCCAGATGTCGTCGAACAGGCGGTCGCCGACATACACACAGCGAGCCGGGTCGGTGGCCCCCACCGCCTCCATCGCTGCACGGAAGGCGTGGGGCGAGGGCTTCGTCCACGCGATCTCGCTGGTGTAGACGTCGCCGTCGATCAGGTCGTAGACCCCGTCCCGCTCGAAGAACCCGACGTGCCACTCGCGCGGCCAGATGGTGTTGGACAGGACCCCGACCCGCAGGCCGTCTGCCCGCAGCCGCTCGAACAGCGGCCGCACCTCCGGGTCGGTGCGGGTGTGCGGCTCCCAGAACTCGCGGTACGCCGACAGCAGCTCCGGATCGTGGTCGAGTCCCGCCTCGTCGAAGAGGTCGGAGATCGTCGCGCTCTGCTGGTGGTCGCGGGACCGTCCCCACACGACGCTTCCAGCTTCGTGCAGGGCCGCCCGCGCCGACTCGGGGTCATGGCCGGCGGTGGTGACGGCCGCGGCGAGCGCCAGTGACTCGGCATGGAAGTCGACGTCGTGCCAGCGGGTCAGGGTGCCGCCCCAGTCGAAGATCACGGCCTCGAGGTCCACGGGCCCAACCTAGGACGACTCCCGGTTGCCCCGGACATCGGCGCGTGGTGGGCTGACGTCTCGTGACCGGGCCGGACGACGACTCTGCCGATGACTTCGAGGGCGGCTGGGACAACCGGGTGAGGCTGGTGGACGGGCGCTGGGTCCACCGCACGCCGCGGTACGCCGACCGCGAGCCGCAGCTGCGTCGCGAGGCCGAGCTGCTCCCCTGGCTGGCCCCCCAGCTTCCCGTGCCCGTGCCCGCGGTCGAGGTCGTCTCGGACGACCCGTTCACGGTGCGCCACCCCTACCTCCCGGGCACGCGCTGCCCGGGAACGTCGGCGGCCCACGGCCCCGCCGTCGGCGCCTTCCTCCGCGCCCTGCACGACGTCGACGCCGAGGAGGCGGTGCGGCACGGCGCCCGCGACGCGGATGCGTCGTACGCCGAGCTGCGCGAGACGCTCGACCGCATGGAGCGCGACGTCCTGCCGCTCCTCCCGGCGCACGTCGCGCACCTCGGCGGCGCACTGCTGGAGCGCCTGCGGACGCGGCCGAGCCTCGCGACGGTGGTCCACGGGGACCTGGGACCCGAGCACATCCGGGTCGTCGGCGACGAGGTCACCGGCGTCATCGACTGGGGCGACAGCGGGGTCTTCGACCCGGCCCTCGACCTCGCCTGGACCACGCAGGGTGCCGCACCGGCCTTCGCCGACGCCGTGGTGGCGGCGTACGCACCCGAGCAGGACCTGCTCTTCCGCGCGCGCGACTGGCACCTGCTCGGACCCTGGCACGAGGTCCTCTACGGCCTGGGGTCCGGCGGGCCGGAGTTCGTCGACAGCGGCCTGGCCGGCACGGTGGACCGCCTGGAGCGCCTCGGGACCGACCAGCCGAGCCTCAGGCGCGCACCAGGTGCACGAGGTGGTTGACGACCTCGCCGACCGGCACGTCCTCGCGCTCCCCCGAGCGCCGGTCGCGGACCTCGATCACGCCGTCGGCGAGGTTGCGGCCGACCACGACGATCGTCGGCACGCCGATCATCTCGGCGTCCTTGAACTTCACCCCGGGGCTGACCTTCTGGCGGTCGTCGTAGAGCACCGTCACGCCGGCCGCGGACAGCTCGGTGGCGATCCGGTCGGCGGTCGCGTAGACGTGGTCGTCCTTGCCGGTGGCGACCAGGTGGACGTCGGCCGGGGCGACGTTGCGCGGCCAGCACAGGCCGAGCTCGTCCAACGTGTTCTCGGCGATCGCCGCCACGGCGCGTGACGGGCCGATGCCGTAGGAGCCCATCGTCACCGTGACGAGCTTGCCGTTCTCGTCGAGCACCTGGAGGCCGAGCGCGTCGGCGTACTTGCGGCCGAGCGCGAAGATGTGGCCCATCTCGATGCCGCGGGCCGACACCAGCGTCCCGCTGTCGCAGTTCGGGCAGGGGTCGCCGTCGCGCACGTCCGCGACGTCGATGACCCCGTCGCCGGAGAAGTCACGTCCGGCCACCAGGTCGAGCACGTGGCTGCCGTCGACGTCGGCACCGGTGACCCAGCGCGTGCCCTCGACCACACGCGGGTCGAGGAGGTAGCGGACGCCGGCGTCCTTCTTCTCCCCCAGAGCTCCGGGGCCGATGTAGCCCTTGGCCAGCGAGGGCCGGGCGGCGAAGTCCGCCTCGCCGAAGGGCTCGAAGACGACGCCCTCCCCGAGCTTGGACTCCAGGCGCTTGGTGTCGACGTCCCGGTCGCCGGGGACGCCGATCGCGAGCGCCTCGGTGGTGCCGTCGGGGTGACGCACCGAGAAGACGACGTTCTTGAGCGTGTCCGCCGCCGTCCAGGGGCGGTCCGCCCGGGGGAACGACTCGTTGAGGAAGGCGATCAACGTGTCGATGGTGGGCGTGTCCGGCGTCTGCTCGGCATGCGCGGCCGGAGCGTCGTCGTAGGGCAGCGCGGCAGGTGCGCGCGTGTCCACGGCCTCGACGTTCGCGGCGTAGTCGCAGTTCGTGCAGCGGACATAGGTGTCCTCGCCGACCTCGGCCTTGGCCAGGAACTCCTCGGACTTCGACCCGCCCATCGCGCCGGCCTCGGCCTTGACGATGACGTACTCGAACCCCAGCCGGTCGAAGATCCGGGTGTAGGCGTCACGGAACCGCTGGTAGGACTCGTCCAGGCCGGCGTCGTCGACGTCGAACGTGTACGCGTCCTTCATCACGAACTCGCGGCCGCGCAGGATGCCGGCGCGCGGCCGCGCCTCGTCGCGGTACTTGGTCTGGATCTGGTAGATCGCCAGCGGGAGGTCCTTGTACGACGAGTACAGGTCCTTCACCACGAGCGTGAACATCTCCTCGTGGGTGGGACCGAGCAGGTAGTCGGCACCCTTGCGGTCCTGGAGCCGGAAGATGCCGTCGCCGTACTCGGTCCAGCGGCCGGTCGCCTCGTAGGGCTCGCGGGGCAACAACGCCGGGAACAGCAGCTCCTGGGCGCCGATCGCGTCCATCTCGTCGCGGATGACGTTCTCGATCCGGCGCAGCACGCGCAGCCCCAGCGGCAGCCAGGTGTAGATGCCGGGAGCGTTCCGACGGATGTAGCCCGCCCGCACCAGCAGCCGGTGGCTCGGCACCTCCGCGTCCGCCGGGTCGTCGCGCAGCGTGCGGACGAAGAGGCTGGACATGCGCAGGATGGTCGAGCTCATGGCGGCAAGGCTACGGTGCCGCGCGCGACCCCTGCGAAGTGGTTTCGCGGCTCACCCTCCGGACGGGCGCGACGTCGCGCACCGCCCACCAGGCGAGGGCGCCGAGGGCAGCCGCCACGAGCCCGATGACCCCTCCGGCGACGACGTCCTGGACGTGGTGGACGTGGGCCAGCACCCGTGCGCCGGCGATGAGCACGGTGATCGCCAGCAGACCCACGCCCACCACGACCCGGCGGCGTACGACGACGAAGGACGTGACCGCCGCGACAGCCGTGTGGTCGGACGGGAAACCGTTGTCCGCCGAGTGCGCGAACCACGGACGCAGTGACGGGTCCTGGACGAACGGCCGCGGATCGGTGTGCACGGCACCGGCGACGCGCACCAGGACCGCGACCGCGACCAGGCCGACGACCATCTCGACGGCCATCGCGACCTTCTCGGGGCGGGGCACCGTCAGCCAGACGACCACCGCGATCGCCGCCACGGCGTACAGACCCGCCTGGGCGACGAAGGAGACGACGGCATGCACGCCGCCCAGGATCCGCCCCGGACCTGCAGATTTCCTGAACGGTCTCCCGTCAGAACATGACCGTGGCGAACGTCTCGGTCTGGCGGAAGCCGACCCGCTCGTAGGCCCGTCGGGCGGGCTCGTTCCAGATGTTGGCGTAGAGCGAGACCACCGGGGCGATGTCGCGTCGGCACGCCTCGGCGACGGCGGCCACGCCGGCCGCCGCGATGCCCTCACCGCGACGCTCGGGTGCCACCCACACGCCTTGGATCTGGGCGGCGTGGGGCGTGGCGTGGGCGACCTCGGCCTTGAACACGACGCGCCCCTCCTCGATCCGGGCGAACGACCACCCGAGACCGATCAGCTGCCGCACCCGCGACCGGTAGATCGGCGCTCCCCCGTCGGACTCCGGGTCGACGCCGACCTCCTCGGTGTACATCGCCACGCACGCGGGGTAGAGCACTGCGAAGTCATCGGGGGTCGACCGGCGTACGGCGGGGTCGGGAGTGACGTGGGGGTCGTCGGCCAGCTCCATGTGGGGCTGGTCCCAGCGCGTCTCGCGAGCCGGTCCCCACGACTCGGACAGGTGGTCCCACATCGGCCACACCTGGTCCTGCGGTCCGACGATCGTCACCACCGAACGCGGGCGGGTGAGCGCTCGCTCGGCGAACGCCTGGGCGTCGTCGCGAGTGCACTCGACGGGCACCAGGTTGGCACCGACGTGACAGGCGGCGACGAGCTCGCCCGCGTCGTACCTCCCCCAGATCTCGCCGGCGAGCAGCCGACCCTCGAGGTTGGTGCTGCGCGCGCGGTACTCCGCGAACGCGTTGACGACGGGGTGACGCGCGGCGAGCTCGAGGAAGTCGGGGAGGTCCGCGGGACCGAGCACGGCGACTCCCTGCCGCGCACGGAACCGGGACAGGGTCACACCTGGGAGCCTACGCGGAATCAGCGACCTTCGGTCGGGTCATCACGAGTCGTGATCGGCTCTCAACCTGCGCTGTAGACGTCCGGCCCGAAGGTCGAGGTCACCGTGCGGGCATATCCCAGCCGGCCGAGCCCGAAGAGGTCCTCGATGCTGCCCAGCAGGGAGTAGTGGTTGTACGGCGTACTGCTGGTCGACCCCGGCTGCACGAACGGCGAGATCACCAGGGCACCGACGAGACCGCCACCCGGCCCGTCGATGCCGGGGCGACCGACGTTCGGACCCGACGCGTCACCGCAGCAGGCGCGGGAGTCCTCGCGGGCGCCCTCCGACTCGTCGGCGGTGATCACGAGCAGTCCGCCGGCCCGGAAGGCCGGTGACTCCAGGATCCTCGGCACCCACCTCTTGAACCACCCGTCGGCAGCCCGCAGTCCGCCGGGTCCTCCGTCGGCACACCGGGCATTGTGCGCGTCATGACACAGGTCCGGCGTGATGTAGGACAGCGAACGGGTCCGTGACACATGGCGCAGGTCCTTGCGGAGAGCCGACAACGGCTTCACGTGACGCTTGCAGTACGCCGGACGGCCGGTGATGGACCGGAAGTACATGAACGGGTTGTGCCGCGTGGCGTACTGCGTGCGTCGGGTCGCCTTCGACCAGCGCTCGCGCTTGCCCAGCCGGGAGTGCTGGCAGGGACGCCTCATGTCCTGCATGTAGCCGCGCCAGGAGTAGCCGGCGCGCACCAGCTGCTGGGGCAGGGTCCGCACCTTCTTCGGGAACACGCAGCCGGCGCCACGCACCTGGCCGGGCGCGACCCTCGGGCCGGTGACCCGGAACCGCGTGTACCTCGGGCAGTCGCGCTGGATGGCAGCGCTCGGTCCCTGCCCGGAGATCTGGGCGAGGTAGTTGCCCAGGCTGTGGTGCGCGGTCCCGTAGTAGTGGGTGAGCAGCACGCCCTTCGCGCGCAGCTTCTTCGCCAGGTACGGCGCGCGGGAGTCAGGACCCCACGTCGCGGCGAACCCCTTGTTCTCGATGTTGATCACGAAGACGTGCCGGATCGCGGGGGTCGCCGTCCGGACCGGGGCGCCGTGCCGCTCGCGACCCTCGGCTCCCGCGGACTGGAGGAGTCCCACCAGCAGGCCGACCACCAGGACGACGCCGGCGCCGATCCCGAGACGCCTCATGCGACGAGCGCGCCGGTCAGCTGACGGTGACACTGGCCTCCGCCCCGTCGACGGGCTCCATGCCCTCGGCGATGCGCATGGCCTCCTCGATCAGGGTCTCGACGATCTTCGACTCCGGCACGGTCTTGATGACCTCTCCCTTGACGAAGATCTGGCCCTTGCCGTTCCCGGAGGCGACGCCGAGGTCGGCCTCCCGCGCCTCACCGGGTCCGTTCACGACGCAGCCCATCACCGCGACCCGGAGCGGGACCTCGAGACCCTCGAGCCCGGCGGTCACCTCGTCGGCGAGCGTGTACACGTCGACCTGGGCGCGTCCGCACGACGGGCACGAGACGATCTCGAGCCGGCGCGGCTTGAGGTTGAGCGACTCGAGGATCTGGATGCCGACCTTGACCTCCTCGACGGGCGGCGCGGACAGGGAGACGCGGATGGTGTCGCCGATGCCCTGGCTGAGCAGGTGGCCGAACGCGACCGCCGACTTGATCGTGCCCTGGAACGCCGGGCCGGCCTCGGTGACGCCGAGGTGCAGCGGCCAGTCGCCGCGCTCGGCCAGCATCTCGTACGCGCGGACCATGACCACCGGGTCGTTGTGCTTGACCGAGATCTTGAAGTCGTGGAAGTCGTGCTCCTCGAACAGGCTCGCCTCCCACACGGCACTCTCGACGAGCGCCTCGGGGGTCGCCTTGCCGTACTTCTCGAGGAGCCGCTTGTCGAGACTGCCGGCGTTGACGCCGATCCGGATCGCCGTGCCGTGGTCCTTGGCGGCCTGGGCGATCTCCTTGACCTGGTCGTCGAACTTGCGGATGTTGCCGGGGTTCACGCGGACGGCCGCACAGCCGGCCTCGATCGCCGCGAAGACGTACTTCGGCTGGAAGTGGATGTCGGCGATCACCGGGATCTGGGAGTGCTGGGCGATCTCCGGGAGCGCGTCGGCGTCGTCCTGACTGGGGCAGGCGACGCGCACGATGTCGCAGCCGGACGCCGTGAGCTCGGCGATCTGCTGGAGCGTGCTGTTCACGTCCGCGGTCAGGGTCGTGGTCATCGACTGGACCGAGATCGGATGGTCGCTCCCGACGCCGACCTTGCCCACCTGGATCTGGCGGGTCCTGCGTCGTGGCGCGAGCACGGGCGGGGGTGCCTCGGGCATGCCGAGACTGACGGTGCTCATGGCCCCCAGCGTAGGCGCTGACGGTTGCTTCTCCCGACTCGGCGAGCCGGGTGGGGCTCCTAGGAGACCTGCACCGGGACGACCAGGTCGCCCACGATCAGCACCACGCCCATCACCAGCAGGAAGCTGGCGACGACGTACGCCACGGGAAGGAGCTTGGCGACGTCGACGTACCCGGGGTCGGGCCGGCGTCGCAACCGGGCGATGCCGCGTCTGGCCGCCTCCCACAGGGCGCCGGCGATGTGGCCGCCGTCGAGAGGGAGCAGCGGGACGAAGTTGAAGAGCCCGATGAAGAAGTTGAAGCCCGCCACCAACCCGAGCAGGCTGACCAGCTTGTCCTTCAGCGGGAAGTCCTGCGCGGAGGCCGCCTCGCCCGCCAGCCGGCCGCCACCGACCACGCTCACGGGGCTGTGGGCGTCGCGCGGCTTGACACCGGCGATCGCCTCGGCGACGCCCCAGACCTTGACCGGCAGGGTGACCAGGGCCTGCCCCGACTGCTTGGCCAGGCCGCCCATCTCCTGCAGCGTGTAGAGCGGTCCGCCGGTGGTCATGGTGACTGTGGGTGCGACACCGAGGAAGCCGACAGGCGTGAGCTTGCTCGGGTCGTTCTCGTCCGTGGGCCGGGGCGTGACCATGGTGTTGGCGTGGAGCGTGACCTCTCGGCCCGCGCGCTCCACGACGATGGTCGCGGCGCCGTTGCGGTTGTTGCGGATCAGGTCCTGCAGGTCGGTCCAGTCGTGCACCGGCGTGCCGTTGAAGGACACGAACCGGTCGCCGACCTTCAGCCCCGCCTGGTACGCCGGGCTCACCGGGTCGGACGGTCTGCAGACCCGGCCGTCCTCGGCCGCCGGCACGACGCACGCCTCGACCTTGCTCACCGTGGGGTGGATGACCTCGTCGCCCGGGTTGCCGTACGTCGCGAACAGGCCCGCGAAGATGAAGAACGCGATGAGCAGGTTGACCGTCGGGCCGCCGGCCATCACGACGACCTTCTTCCACCACGCCATGCGGTAGAACAGCCGGTGCTCGTCGGCGGCCGTGATCGTCTCCCACTCGGCCGCCCGGGCGTCGGAGACCAGCTGGGCGAACAGCCCGGTGTTGGACTTGCGCACCGTGACGACGCGGTTGCCGTCGGCGTCGTACTCGACCTTGCCGTCGTGCTCCTTGTCCGGCGGGAGCATCCCGACGATCTTGACGAAGCCCCCGAGCGGGATCGCCTTGATGCCGTACTCCGTCTCGCCCTTCCGGCGGCTCCAGACCGTGGGGCCGAAGCCGATGAAGTACTGGGTGACCTTTCCGCCGAACGCCTTCGCCGGGATCATGTGACCGAGCTCGTGCAGGCCGATCGACGCCAGGATCGCGACCACGAAGGCCACGACTCCCAGGAGGTACCACAGAGCGGTCATCGAGCTGCTTCCGATCCGGCGGATTCGATCAGGCGGGCGGCCTCGCCGCGGGCCCAGGCGTCGGCAGCCAGGACGTCGTCGAGGGTCAGTGCTGCATTCGAGGGTACGTCGTGGGCCCTCAGCACGTCGGAAACCGTGTCGATGATCTCGACGAACCCGAGCCGGCCCTGCCGGAAGGCCTCGACCGCCACCTCGTTCGCCGCGTTGTAGACCGCGGGAGCCGTGGCCCCGGTCTCCCCCGCCCGTCGCGCGAGTGAGACGGCCGGGAATGCCTCGTCGTCGAGCGGGAAGAACTCCCAGGTGTTGACCCGGGTCCAGTCGACGGCCGGCGCCGTGCCGGGCACCCGGTCGGGCCAGGCGAGGCCGAGGGCGATCGGGATCAGCATGGTCGGTGGACTCGCCTGGGCGAGGGTCGAGCCGTCGACGAACTCGACCATCGAGTGCACGACGCTGGTCGGGTGGACGACCACCTCGATCCGGTCGTAGGGGATGGCGAAGAGCAGATGGGCCTCGATCACCTCGAGCCCCTTGTTGACGAGGTTCGCGGAGTTGATCGTGACGACCGGTCCCATGTCCCAGGTCGGGTGGGCGAGCGCCTCGTCGACCGTCACGTGCAGCAGGTCGTCGCGGGTGCGCCCCCGGAACGGCCCCCCGGACGCCGTCAGCACGAGCCGGCGTACCTCGTCGGCCCGGCCGCCCCGGAGGCACTGTGCGAGCGCCGAGTGCTCGGAGTCGACGGGGACGATCTGGCCCGGCTTCGCCCGCTCGAGCACCAACGGGCCGCCCATGATCAGCGACTCCTTGTTGGCCAGGGCCAGCGTGTTGCCGGCGTCGAGCGTGGCCAGGGTCGCGCTCAGGCCGACCGCACCGGTGATGCCGTTGAGGACGACGTCGCACGGACGTGACGCCGCCTCCGCCGAGGCGTCGGCGCCCAACCCGCTGAACGCGGGCGAGAACTCCTCGACCTGGGCGTCGAAGAGCTCGCGGTTGCTCCCACCCGCGGTGAGCCCGACGACCCGGAAGCGGTCCGGGTTGGCCCGGACGATCTCGAGCGCCTGGGTGCCGATCGAGCCGGTCGAGCCGAGCACGACGACGTCACGACGCTGGATCTCGTGCCCCTGGGTCATGGGGCACATTGTCCACCGGGACGGCGTCCCTAGACTCCGGGCATGCTCGACCGCCGCGTGCTCGTCCGTCGTCCGTCCAGCCGTCTGGCCGAGGGCCTGGTCACGCACATCGAGCGGCAGCCGGTCGACGTCGACCTCGCGATGCGGCAGTGGGAGGGCTACGTCGCCGCACTCGAGGGCGCCGGGTGGGACATCATCCAGGTGCCGCCGATGGAGGAGTGCCCGGACGGGGTGTTCATCGAGGACGACGTGGTGATGTACGCCGACCGCGCCGTGGTGGCGCGGCCCGGAGCGGACGAGCGGAAGCCCGAGACCGCCGCGATCGCCGACCTGCTCGGGGCGCTGGGGTACGACGTGGTCTCGATCGAGGCGCCCGGCACGCTCGACGGCGGTGACGTGCTCAAGCACGACGGCACGGTCTGGGTGGGCCTCGGCGGTCGGACCAACCAGGCGGGCGTCGAGCAGCTGACGGCGTACCTCGAGCCGTACGGCGCCCGCGTCGTCCCCGTGCCGATCAGCAAGGTGCTGCACCTGAAGTCCGCCGTCACGGCACTGCCGGACGGGACCGTCGTCGGCTACGAGCCGCTCGTCGACGACCCGGGCGTGTGGCCGGCGTTCCTCGGCGTGCCGGAGATGTCGGGCGCGCACGTCGTCCTGCTGGGCGGCGACACCATCTTGATGAGCAGTGACGCACCGGAGAGCAAGAAGGTGTTCGAGGGGCGGGGCCTCGACGTGGTCGACGTCGACATCAGCGAGTTCATCAAGCTCGAGGGATGTGTGACCTGCCTGTCCGTGCGCCTGCGGCACACGCCCTGACGCACCGGCCCCTCAGTCGGTGAACGCGCAGAACTCGTTGCCGTCGGGGTCGGCGAGGACGGTCCAGCGGAGGCCACCGTCACCCTTGGCCCGGAGCACGGTCGCTCCATGGGCGATGAGCGCATCGAGGTCGTCGGTCGCGACGTCGATGTGGACGCGGTTCTTGGTCGTCTTCGGCTCGGGGACCGACCCGAAGACGAAGTAGTCCCACGGGCACTCGGGGATGTCCTGGATCGCCGAGTCTCCGTCGTCGCCCTCGAGCGCACCGCCGACCACCTCGCACCACCAGGTCGCGATCTCGCGGCTCGCCTGGGGGCTGGGCGCGCAGTCCCAGACCAGCTCGTAGGGGCGCTTGTCGAGGTGGTCCCCACGCGCGAAGACGCAATGCTCCTGGCCGTCGGGATCGAGGAGGGTCGTCCACCGGGGGTACTCCGCGAGGACCGAGGCGCCCGCGTCGAGCGCCCGCTGCACGGACTCGGCGTTCGCGTCGAGGTGCAGGCGGTTCTTCACCGACTTCGGCTCGGGGACGACGTTGAGCCAGACCTGGATCCTGCCGGCGTCGTCGCGCAGGTGGGCGTCGCCGTCGTCGTGCATTTCGAGCTGCCAGCCGAGCATCGTCGACCAGTACGCGCCGGAGACCGCGGCGTCGGCGACGTCGATGCAGAGGTCCTTGTAGCGAGCCAGTGCCATGCGGTGAGTCTGTCAGCCTGCTCCGACACCCGACCTGGCGACTGATTCCGAAGATCCAGGCCCCGGGCACCGCTGGAATCCGCCGTCGTAGCGGCCGTAGGCTGCGGCCATGAGCACCACGGTCGTCGGCGGCACGTCCCTCACCCAGCAGCGCAACCTGGTCACCGAGATCCCGGGTCCGCGGTCACAGCAGAAGCTGGCGCGGAAGAAGGAGTTCGTCGCGGACGGGGTCGGCAACACGCTGCCGGTCTTCGTCGAGGCGGCCGGCGGCGGCGTCATCCTCGACGCCGACGGCAACTCCCTGATCGACCTCGGCTCGGGCATCGCGGTCACCACGGTCGGCAACGCGGCACCGTCGGTGGTCTCCCGCGTGCAGGAGCAGGTCGCGGCGTTCACCCACACCTGCTTCATGGTCACGCCGTACGACGGCTACGTCGACGTCGCCGTCGCGCTCGCGGAGCTGACACCCGGCACGCACGCCAAGAAGTCGGCGCTGTTCAACTCCGGCGCCGAGGCGGTCGAGAACGCCGTCAAGATCGCCCGCGTCGCGACCGGCAAGGACGCGGTCGTCGTCTTCGACCACGCCTACCACGGCCGCACCAACCTGACGATGGCGATGACCGCGAAGAACATGCCGTACAAGAACGGCTTCGGGCCCTTCGCGAGCGAGATCTACCGGGCGCCGATGTCCTACCCGTTCCGCGAGACCGAGGGGATCAAGGGCGCCGACGCCGCCGCGCGCGCCATCGACCAGATCGACAAGCAGGTCGGCGCGCAGAACCTCGCCTGCATCGTCATCGAGCCGATCCTCGGCGAGGGCGGGTTCGTCGTCCCCGCCGACGGCTTCCTGCCGGCGCTCGCGGCGTGGTGCCGCGAGAACGACGTGCTCTTCGTCGCCGACGAGATCCAGTCCGGCTTCTGCCGCACCGGCGACTGGTTCGCCTGTGACCACGAGGGCGTCGTCCCCGACCTGATCACCACCGCCAAGGGCATCGCCGGCGGACTCCCCCTCGCCGCGGTCACCGGGCGCGCTGAGGTCATGGACGCCGTCCACGTCGGCGGCCTCGGCGGCACCTACGGCGGCAACCCGGTGGCGTGCGCGGCCGCACTCGGCGCCATCGAGGAGATGCGCTCCCACGACCTGCCCGCCCGGGCCCGCGCGATCGAGGCGATCATCCGTCGTCGCCTCGACGCGATGGCCGCCGACCACCCGACCATCGGCGACATCCGCGGCCGCGGCGCGATGATGGCGATCGAGCTGGTCAAGCCGGGGACCCTCGAGCCGGACGCCGCCCGCGCCGGCGCCGTGGCGGCGTACTGCCACAAGAACGGCGTCGTCGTCCTCACCTGCGGCACCTGGGGCAACGTCTTCCGGTTCCTGCCCCCGCTCTCGATCAGCGACGAGCTCCTCGAGGAGGCGTTCGACGTCGTCGCGGAGGCGTTCGCCGCGACCGCCTGACCCCCGGGCGGTGGCCCAGCCACACTCCTCGCGCAGATTCTGTGGCTCACACACCGCCCCGGCCACCGCGACCTCCCCCAGCGGTGGCCCAGCCACACTCCTCGCGCAAGTTTTGTGGCTCACGCACCGCCCCGACCTTGACCACAGGCGTAATCTTGATTACATGATTACAGATGAGGCGCGAGAGCGGGTGCGAGGCTGGTTCTCCGGCCGGCTGCCCGCGGAGTGGCAGGACTCCCCTGCCGACATCAGCATCGACCGCGACGAGATCGTGGTGACGCTCAACCTCCCCGACGTGACGCCGGGTGAGAGCGAGGCGGAGACGGCCGAGGCGCGGGCCGGGCGAGCTAGCGCGTTCCGCGAGGAGACCCGCGAGAAGCGTATGGAGATCGCCCGCGAGGCGCAGCGTCGTTACGAGCGGACGGTCAGCTGGGGGGTGCGGATCGGCGACCACCAGGAGCTGTTCACCCACCTGGCCGCACCGACGATGACCCGGCTGCGCCAGCCGCAGCGCCAGGTGCTCGACACCCTGGTCGACGCGGGCGTGGCCCGGTCCCGGGCCGACGCGCTGGCGTGGTGCGTGCGACTGGTCGCCCAGCACGAGGACGACTGGCTGGCCGAGCTGCGTGAGGCGATGGGCAAGGTGGCCGAGGTCCGGACGAAGGGCCCCCAGGCCTGACGCGGAAAGGCCGGGTACGAGCGCGTCGTACCCGGCCCTCCGCGGTCGGTCATGCGCCCTCGGCCACCGGGAAGATCTCGTCGGCGACGAGCCCGTGCGCCTCGCGGTGGACGCTGGCTGCGGCCTCCGCGTCGGGTGCTTCCACGAGGCAGAAGATCTTCCCCGCCGCCTCGTCGACCCAGTACCTCTGGTAGTTCACGCCGTACCGCTCCTGCGTGCGCAGGTCGGCCGCGTGAGCCTGCTCGGCGTCGGTCATGCCGACCGGGCCGGGCAGGGTGTGGACATCCATGAACAACGCCATGACTGGCTCCTTCTCCCATCCGCGACAAGGACCGTCCTTGTGCCACGATGAGCCTCGCGCTACGCGGTCTCTCGGGCCATGACCCAGCGCCCGACGAGGTTGACCGGATGACCAGCGACGAGGCCGCTCCCCTGCCGGCCCCCTTCTCGGCTGCTCTGGAGCGGCTGCGGCTGGAGGGTGCGATCTTCTTGCGTGCGGAGTACTACGACCCATGGTCGTACGTCTCCCTGTCCGGCTCCGAGACCGCCGCGCTCCTGCGCCCCGGCACCGACCGAGTGGTGCTCTTCCACCTCGTCGCCAGCGGTACGGCGTGGATCGAGGTCGACGGTGAGGTGCGGCACTGGGCGTCGGCCGGTGACGTGATCGTGCTGCCGTACGGCGACCAGCACCGGATGGGCGGTGTGGGCGAGGCGGCGTCGGTCCCGCTGAGCTCGATCATGGAGCCTCCGCCGTGGCAGCGGATGCCGATCATCCGCCACGGCGGGCCGGAGGGTGAGCTGACGAATGTCGTCTGCGGATTCCTGCACAGCGAGGACGTCCTGTTCGAGCCGGCGCTGGGGGTGTTCCCGCGGGTCTTCGTGGTGCGTCCGCGCGACGACGCGGCCGCGGGCTGGGTGAACGCGAACATCGAGTACGCCCTGACCCAGGCGGACGCCTCGCCGCTCGGGCCCGACGCCATACCCACCCGCCTGCCGGAGCTGCTGCTGGTCGAGGTCCTGCGCCACCACCTCGCCACCGCGCCGGCGCTCGACCACGGGTGGCTCGCGGCCCTGGGCGACCCGGTACTGCAGCCGGCGCTGGCGGCGATCCACGGCTCACCCGCCGAGCGCTGGAGCGTCACCACCCTGGCCGCACGGGCTGCCGTGTCGCGGTCGGCGCTCGACGCGCACTTCCGAACCGTGCTGGGGCTGTCGCCGATCCGGTACCTGACGGAGTGGCGGATGCACCTCGCCCGCGACCTGCTCGCGTCGACCGACCTGGGCGTGGCCGCCGTCGCGAGACGTGTGGGGTACGACGCGGAGGAGGCGTTCAGCCGCGCGTTCAAGCGACACAGTGGTGCCGCACCCGCCCAGTGGCGCGGCCGTCATCATCTCCGGACACCTCCGGGGGCGGACGGAATGACACACACCGCAACGGAGGTTGGCCCCAGGTGACGTCTCTCGCACTCTCCGTCCTCGACCTCGTCCCGGTCCGCAGTGGCCAGACCACGGGTGGTGCGTTGGCGGCGACCCGCTCGCTCGCCCGGGTCGCCGACGAGCTCGGCTACCGCCGCTACTGGCTGGCCGAGCACCACAACATGCCGGCCGTCGCGGCAACCAACCCACCGGTCCTCGTGGCGATGGTCGCGGGCATCACCGAGCAGATCCGCGTCGGCTCGGGCGGCGTCATGCTCCCCAACCACGCTCCCTTGGTCGTCGCCGAGCAGTTCGCGCTGCTGGAGGCGGCGTACCCCGGTCGCATCGACCTCGGCATCGGCCGCGCACCGGGCACCGACCCGCTCACCAACATCGCGCTGCGCCACGGGGCCGGTGGCGTGAGCGACGACGCGGTGGAGCACTTCCCGCAGTACGTCGAGGACGTCGTGGCGATGATGTCGCCGGACGGCGTCACGATGCAGGTGGCCGGGCGTGTCCAGGCGCTGCGTGCCACACCTCGCGCGCAGACGTCGCCCGACGTCTGGCTGCTGGGCTCGTCCGACTTCTCGGCCCGCTTGGCCGCCGCGTGCGGACTCCCCTACGTGTTCGCGCACCACTTCTCGGGTCGCGGAACCGCGGAGGCCCTCGAGCTGTACCGGTCGGGCTACCAGCCGTCGGAGCGCCACCCGGAGCCCCGCACCTTCCTGACCGTCAACGCCGTGGTCGCCGAGTCGCAGGAGGAGGCGGACCGACGCGCTCTTCCCAACCTGCTGACGATGGTCGCGCTCCGCACCGGACAGGCGCTCTTCGCCCAGCCGACCATCGAGGAGGCCGAGGCGACCGCCCTTCCCGAGGAGCACCGGGCACTGGCCGAGCAGATGGCCCGGCGCTGGATCGTGGCAACCCCGGACGACGCGGCGAAGCACGTGGCCGAGCTGGCGGCGACGTACGACGTGGACGAGGTGATGGTGCACCCGATCGCCGGCGCCTCTGCCGGTACGCCGCCAGACCGGGCGCCGCACCGCGAAGAGACGCTGCGGCTGCTCGCCGAGGCGGTCGGTCGGGGCTGACCCGGACATCACCCCGGATGAGAGTGCTCTCATCTCGCTCTCACCCAGGGCCCACGATCGTGCAGGATCGTGATCACATGAGAACGCTGCCGAAGGTCCTCGCCGCGCTCGCCGTCCTCGTCCCGATGGGTGCGTACGTCGCGGGCGCGATGGCCGCGTCCGCCGACAGCGAGCCCGCTCCACGGCAGACCATCGAGATCCGTCCGGCCGACTCGACTCCCACCACGGACCCGACGGAGCGTCCCTCGACCAGCCCGTCGTCGCGTCCCTCCGACGACGACCACTCCGGGCACGGCCACGACGGAGACGGCGGCGACGATGACGACGGCGTGATCACCCCCGAGTACGACGACCGCGACGACCACGACGACGAGTTCGACGACGACCACGGACGCCACGGCGACGACCACGACGATGACCACGACGATGACCACGACGATGACTCCGGTCACGGCTCGGGCGATGATGGTGGTCACGACGGCGACGACGACAGTGGGCACGGCGGTGGCGACGACTGACACACCCGGACACCGACCCGACGCCCGACCCCACGCGAGGTCGGGCGTTTCCGTCCGTACCCGGATCACGGCGACGGTGGCCCTGCTGGTGCTGCTCGGGCTCGCCGTCGCCGGAGGCATCGTCTACACCATCGAGTCGCGGCGGCTCGACGCGCAGATCGCGGCCGAGGTCGACCAGGAGTTCGGCGAGCTCGCCAAGCTCCAGCAGAACGGGATCAACCCGGACACCTCCCGGCCGTTCCGCAGCGTCGAGCAGATGCTGCGTCTCTTCCTGCAGCGGAACGTCCCGGACGACAACGAGGTCCTGGTCGCCTGGTGGGACGACGACGTGCAGGCCTGGTTCCGTGAGTGGGCCGACCTCAGCCGGAGCCCGGAGCTGGCACGCGCGATCCGTCCGCTGCTCGCGACCAACGGGACCACCCGCGTCGACACCGACTTCGGCGAGCTCCAGGTGGCCGTCCAGTCCGTCCGGCAGGGCGACTCGACCGGTGCACTGGTGGTGGTGACGCTCCTCGACAAGTCGCGCGAGGGACTCCGCGACACGATGCGCACCTACGCGATCGTCGCCGCGCTCACGCTGCTGATGGTGACCGCGGTGGCGGCCTGGGTCTCCGGCCGGCTGCTGTCGCCGTTGCGCACGTTGCGGACCACGGCCGACGCGATCTCCGACACCGACCTGTCGCAACGCCTGCCGGTCACCGGCAACGACGACATCACCGCGCTCACCCAGACCGTCAACGGCATGCTCGACCGGCTCGAGGCCGCGTTCGTGGGCCAGCGACGCTTCCTCGACGACGCCGGCCACGAGCTCAAGACACCCCTCACTGTCCTGCGCGGGCACCTGGAGGTGCTCGACACCGGCAGTCCCGAGGACGTCGCCGAGACCAAGGACCTGCTCCTCGACGAGGTCGACCGGATGTCGCGCCTGGTCAACGACCTGATCCTGCTCGCCACGAGCGACCGCCCGGACTTCCTGCGACCGAGGGCGATCGATCTCGCCGACCTCACCGAACAGCTGCTCGCCAAGGCCCGCGGGCTGGGCGACCGCGAGTGGGCTCTCGACGCGCTCGGCGAAGGCCTTCTGACCGTGGACGAGCAGCGGATCACCCAGGCCGTCCTGCAGCTCGCCCACAACGCCGTGAAGCACACCGGTCCCGGTGGCGTGGTGGCGATCGGGTCGGCGTACGACGAGGCGGGCGCCCGTCTCTGGGTGCGCGACACCGGTCCGGGCGTCGCCGCCGCGGACCGGGAGGTCATCTTCGAGCGGTTCGGGCGAGGGACGGTGCGCGGCGACGACGAGGGCTTCGGACTCGGGCTCTCCATCGTGCGCGCCATCGCCCACGCCCACGGCGGCTCCGTCTCAGTCGAGGACGCCGACCCCCGAGGCGCGCGGTTCGTGATCTCCCTGCCGCGCGCCGGAGACCCCGTCCGCCCGGCCCCGCGCGAGCGTGACCACGACGTGAAGCACCCCGACACACGGACCGACGAGTCCTTCGACGAGACCACCCAGCCACTCGCCCTGGGCCGCGAGCAGAGGTAGCCGCCGTGGCCCGCATCCTGATCGTCGAGGACGAGCAACGCATCGCGTCGTTCGTGTCCAAGGGTCTGCGCGCCGACGGCCACGTCACCACCTGCGTGGCCGACGGCCGCGACGGCCTGGACCATGCGCTCAGCGGAGACTACGACCTGGTCGTGCTCGACATCGGTCTGCCGGGGATCGACGGCTTCGACCTCCTCCACCAGCTGCGCTCCCAAGGCTCGAGCGTGCCGGTCATCGTGCTCACCGCCCGCGACTCCGTGGGTGACACGGTCTCCGCGCTCGAGGGTGGTGCGGACGACTACATGCCCAAGCCGTTCCGGTTCGCCGAGCTGCTCGCCCGCGTGCGGCTCCGCCTGCGTCAGCCCGACAACAACAGCACTGCCAGACCCGACGTGCTCAACGGCGGTGGCGTCAGGCTCGACGTCCGGACCCGACGCGCCACTGTGGGCGGTCGGCAGGTCGACCTGTCGGCACGGGAGTTCGCACTGGCCGAGATGTTCATGCTCAACGCCGGCCAGGTGCTCTCACGCGAGCAGCTCCTCGACCACGTCTGGGGCCTCGACTTCGACCCCGGCTCCAACGTCGTCGACGTGTACGTCGGCTACCTCCGCCGCAAGTTCGGTGCGAGCACCATCACCACGGTCCGCGGCGCGGGCTACCGCTTCAACCGGTGAGCCGCCGCGCGGTCAGCGGACCTTGAAGCCGGCGAGCCGGACCGCCGGAAGGCGGTCGAGGACCGGCTCGAGGGCCACGGCCACCTCGTGCGGGAGCGGACGCATGCCCGGGTCGCGGTCGAGCGCGGCGTACAGGACCTTCGCGACCTCGGGTGGCACCCGGTCGGGCAGTTCGTACGGCGGGTCGACCAGCTGCCGGAACTGCGTACCGAGGTCAGCGGAGCCGGAGTCGCCGTCGTCGAAGGCACGATAGCCCGCGACCGCCTCGAAGAGCGTCGCGGCGAGTCCCCAGACGTCCGAGGCGAACCCGGGCCCTCCCCACCGGTCGGGGTCGCACTGCTCGGGGGACATGTAGGCGTCGGTGCCGATCTGTCTGGTCCGGCAGGCGTTCTCCACCGGACGGGCCACCGAGAGGTCGATCAGGCGCGCCGGCGCGCCCATGATCACGTTGCTGGGCTTGACGTCGAGGTGGGTCCACCCGATCCGGCGCAGATAGTGGAGTGCACTGGCCACCTCGATCGCGAGCGGGAGGTACTGCTGCTCCGGGAGCGGCCCGTGTCGCCGGATCAGCGTCGAGAGGCGCGGCCCGTCGATCTGCTCGAGCACGACGTGCGGACGCGGACCGGTCAGCTCGTGCCGCAACCCGCGCACGACGACCGGGTGGTTGACCGTGGCGAGCGCCTCCACCTCGCGACGCAGGCCGCGCAGGCTGTGCTCGTCGGACACCTGGTCGGGCCGGACCACCTTGACGACCACGGGTGCGTAGGTGATCTCGTCGAAGGCGAGGTAGGCCTCGTACGCCGAACCACCGCCGAGCCGACGTACGGTCGTCAGCTCGGCGGTGATCGCGTCACCCTCGACGAAGCCCCACGACTGCGGCTCGGGGGTGGGCTTCGTCATGACGGTCACCCGCGGGTGTTGTGGCGGCTGCGGTCGTTCGTGTGGTGCCGCGAGTGGTCGACGTGGTGACGACCCTTCCCGTCGTTGGTGAAGTCGCGCACGCTCCGGGCCCGGCTGTGGTCGGTGATCCCGCCGCGCGTTCGGGTCCCGGTGTTCGTGCCCTTGTTGGTGTTGGTGTTCGTGTTCGTGTTGGTCCCGCCACGCGTCCGGGTCTGCGTGTGCGTGCCCTTCTGCCCCATGCCGGTGTCGTCGTCATCGTCGTCGGCGACGGTGGTGACCACGCTCTGGCTGTCGTCGTCGCGCTTGAACGCCTTGGCGTGGTGGCCACCGCGGTCGTCCGACCC
>DASSTL010000016.1:0-52327 GCA_035707985.1 Nocardioides sp.
CTCGACCGGCTCGACCGGCGAGGGGAGCTCCCTCGTCGCGCTCCGGCCACCGGTCGATCGGGCGGTCCTGACCTACGACGACGGGCCGACGCCGGGCGTCACCGATGAGCTCCTCCCGCTGCTGGCCGACGCCGGCGCGACCGCCACGTTCTTCGTCCTGCTGACGCGAGTGCGGGCGAGCCCAGCGTTGTTCCGCGAGGTGCTGGCCGCCGGCCACGAGGTCGCCTTGCACGGTCCGGACCACCTCCGCCTCACCTCGCTGCCGCCGGACGCACACGCCGCGCGGTTCCGCGACGCCAAGGCCGAGCTCGAGGACCTGGCGGGTGCGGTCGTCCGGTGGTCGCGCCCGCCGTACGGCGCGCAGGACATCGCCTCGTGGCGTGCCGCACGCGACACCGGGCTCCAGCCGGTGCTGTGGTCGGTCAGCTGCCTCGACTGGGAGACCCACCCACAGGAGGACTACCTCGCGGAGCTGCGGTCCACCGACCCGACAGGCACCGTCATCCTGCTCCACGACGGCTTCGCCGACGACCGCGACGGTGTCGACGACGGCCCGGCGCCCGAGCTGGACCGCCTGGCTCTCACCCGCGCGGTGCTCGACGAGCTCGCGTCCCACAACCTGGCGGTCCGCAGCGTCGGTGACGCGCTGCCAGGCGCGGAGCCGGTCCACCAGCCGTGGCTGGAGTCTCTCGGCGACCCGCGGTGACGGTCAGGCGACCGGGTCGGCGTCGACCGGCGTCTCGGTGGGAGCGGTCGCGTCCGGCTCGTGGACGCGCGTCGGCATCAGGAAGCCGACCACGAGCAGCGCCAGGGTGATGAAGACCGTGGCCAGGTAGACGTCGTTGATGGCCGGATCGAGGATCCGCGAGGAGAGGTGCTCGATGTTCGGGTCGGCGTTTCCCGTGTGGCTGCTCACGTAGCTGTTGACGACCGCGCCGAAGACGGCGACGCCCACGGCGCTCCCCACCGACCGCGAGAACATGTTCGCGCTCGTGGCCACGCCGCGGCTCGACCACGAGACCGCCGTCTGCGCCGCGACGACACCGGGGCTCGCGACGTACCCGAAGCCGAGCCCCAGCACGAAGCACGCGAAGGCGAGGTACCACACGGAGCTGGACGCGTCGACGCTGAGCAGGATCAGCGCGCCGACGACCGAGAAGAACGCCCCGATCGAGAGCGTCGCGCGGAAGCCGATGGTGAGGTACAGCCGACCCGCGGTCGCCGCTGCGACCGGCCAGCCGATGGTCATCGCGGCCAGCGCGAGACCGGCGACGAGCGCTCCCGTGCCGAGGACCCGCTGCGCGTACAGCGGGACGTACGACGACAGGCCCATCAGCAGGATGCCCACGACGAGCGAGCCGGCGTTCGTGACGTTGAGGACGCGCATCCGGAAGATCCATAGCGGGAGCACCGGCTCGGCCGCCACCCGCTCCACGGTGACGAACCCGACGAGCACCACCGCGGCGCCGGCGAACAGCAGGATGCTGAGGGCGGAGTCCCAGGCCCACTCCACGCCGCCCTCGAGCAGCGCCAGCAGCAGCAAGGTGCCGCCGACGGCGAGCAGCGACGAGCCGAGGTAGTCGATCCGATGCCGTTTGCGCGCGACGTTCTCATCGAAGCGACGCCACAGCACCCAGGCCGCAGCCGCACCCAGCGGAAGGTTCACGAAGAAGATCCACCGCCAGCCGATCGTGTCGGAGAAGACGCCCCCGAGGGTCGGGCCGACCAGCGCGGCGGTCGCCCAGACGCTGGCCATGTAGCCCTGGACGGTGGCGCGCTCCTGCAGCGTGTAGATGTCGCCGATGATCGTCATCCCGATCGGCCCGATGGCTCCGGCGCCGAGACCCTGCACGAGCCGGAACACGATCAGCGAGGTCATCCCCCAGGCGATCCCGCACAGCAGTGAGCCGACCACGAAGAGCCCGACGCCGACCAGCATCATCGGCTTGCGGCCGTAGAGGTCGGCGAGCTTGCCGTACACCGGCACGGACACCGCCTGGGCCAGCAGGTAGATGGAGAACAGCCACGGGAACGACGTGAAGCCGCCGAGGTCGGCGACGACCGACGGCACCGCGGTGGCGAGGATCGTGGAGTCGATCGCGACCAGGCCGACGCTGAGCATCACCGCCAGCAGGATCGGCCCTCGCTCGCTGCGCAGCCCCACCTGGGAGCGCGCGACGCGAGGGGCCGAGGAGGTGGTCACGGGTCCGCAACCTACGCCCACCGCACGACATTCCCCGAACGCTTCGACGAGTGGTCGAGGAGGTCGCTCTGCGACCGCCGGTCGAGCCTGTCGAGACCACCAGGTACTCGTCTCGTGACCGTCGCTGGATCGTTCCTCACGGTCACAACCACGCAGGCCGCTCGGTCCTCACGGCCTGCTCCTGGCTTGAACCCGGCCGACGCCCTCGCCGTAGTCCCGGTCAGACGCGTCCGGCGCCACCCAGAGAGAGGCCACACCCATGTATCGAAAGCTCTTCGCGGCGCTGCTCGGCGCTGTCTCCGCGCTGACGCTGGCGTTGGTCCCGTCCGCGGCGCTCGCCGACCAGGGTCGCCACGGCGGCAACGACCTGATCCGCATGGACCTCACGCCCAGCCTGCCCACGGACGCAGCGATCAACGGCGTCAACCCCGGCGGCCTGCCCTGGATCATCGACCGCGGCGAGGTGCGGCTGCGCCAGAACGGTCGGCTGGACGTCCGGATCGAGGGCCTCCAGGTCCCGCGGGCGGACGGAACCGCCGACAACCCGGTCGGAAGCATCGACGCGGTCGTGTACAGCGACGGCAGGATGGTGGCCGACAGCGGTCCCATGCCGATGAGCATCCCGGACGGCGACGCGAGGTTCCGGGTCAGGCTGCACCTGCCCAGCGACGTGGGGCGCGTGTCGATCCTGATCAGCCCGAGCGCTGCCGTGGGCGCGGCGTACATCGCAAGCGCCGGCGGCTGACCTCGACGGTCCCGGTACGGCGTACACCCTCCTCCGTCAGCGGCGTCCGCAGAACCGTCACGGCTCCTCCTTCTCACCAGTAGCGTCGTGAGGAACGGGGAGGGCGCCATGCGCTTCAGGTCTCGCACCGCGGCCGCGGGCCGGGTGTACGCCGTGACCGGCACCAACACGGTGTCGTTCGCCATCGTCGCGAGCGACGCCACGAAGGCCGGCCTGTTGGGCTTCGCCGTACGCCGCTACGACCTGGCCGCCGGGACCGACGAGTGGATGCCCGGCTTCAAGGTCTTCCACACCGTGGTCCCGAACCCCCTGCCCGGCCTGCACGTCAGCACCTACGACCAGCCCGTGCAGAGCTTCGTGTGGGACGACTTCACCTGCCGACCCGACAGCAGGTACCGCTACGTCTTCCACCCCCTCAAAGGCACACCGGAGCGGCTCGACCGCTCGGCGTACCCACTCACCCTCACCATCCGGACCGAGCCGCTGTACGGCGAGCAGCACGACGTGTTCTTCAACCGCGGGGTCGCCAGCAGCCAGACCTACACCGAGCGGTACGGCAACACCCCGATCGCCGACCTCGACCCGGACCGGCAGAAGCAGGCGCTGGGCTGGCTGAGCCGCGACCTGGACGACGCGCTGCTGAGGTTCGTCCACCAGACGGAGCCCGGCGACCGGCTGCTCGGCTGCTTCTACGAGTTCACCTTCGAGCCGGCGGCCACCGCGCTGAAGTCCGCCATCGACCGCGGGGTCGACGTCCAGCTGATCGTCGACGGGAAGGAGAACGGGTCGACCACCGAGCCGGCGTACCCGCGCGAGGAGAACCTCGCGACCCTCGCCGCGGCCGGCCTCACCGACGCGCACTACCGGTTGCGCGAGGCTCGGAAGTCGGCCATCGCGCACAACAAGTTCATGGTGCGGGTGCCGGCCGGGTCGACTCCCACCGAGGTCTGGACCGGCTCCACGAACCTCACTCTCGGGGGCATCGCCGGGCAGACGAACGTCGGCCACTGGGTGCGCGACCCCGCGACCGCGCTGGCCTTCCTCGGCTACTGGAACCTCCTCTCGGGCGACCCGGGGGGCCGCTCCGACGACACCCGCTCGGAGGTCCTCGCCAAGAACAAGGCGTTCCGCGACGCCGTCGAGCAGCTCTCACCGGTGCCGGCGGACCTGCGGACCGTTCCTGTGGGCGTGACTCCGGTGTTCAGCCCGCGACCCACGGCGGCGGTCCTCGACTCCTACGAGGTGCTGCTCGACACCGCCACCCGGGAGGGTTGCATCACCTTCGCGTTCGGCGTCGGCGCTGGCTTCAAGGAGCTGCTCGAGGACAACACCACCCAGAACGCGATCGTCTTCATGCTGCTGGAGACCCGCGACCGCCCCGACCCCGACGACCCGTCGGCGTTCGTCCGGATCAACGCGAGCAACAACGTCTACCAGGCCTGGGGCTCGTTCCTGGCGAACCCCGTCTACCAGTGGGCGGCCGAGACCAACGCCGGCCTCCTGGGGCTCAACCACCACGTCAGCTACGTGCACTCGAAGTTCCTGCTCGTCGACCCGCTCGGGCCCGACCCGATCGTGGTCACCGGCTCGGCCAACTTCAGCCAGGCCTCGACGACGGAGAACGACGAGAACATGATCGTGGTCCGCGGCGACCGGCGTACGGCCGACATCTACGCCACGGAGTTCAACCGGATCTTCAACCACTACTACTTCCGCAGCGTCACCGAGGTCACGTCGCACCAGCCACGGTCGGTCCTCGACGCGAGTCTCTTCCTGGCCGAGGACGACACGTGGCTCTCGAAGTACAAGCCCGGCTCACTGCGGGCCAAACGGCTCGCCCTCTACGAGTCGATGGCGGGGTTCACCCGGGCGTGACGCCGCCTGCTCCGGCGCGCGAGTACTCCGCCGGCCCGAACACCACGAGCACCGCGAAGTCCTCGGCGACGTCGACGAACCGGTGCTCCTCGCCCGCGAAGACGAAGGCGACGTCACCGGGGCCCATCTCGACACTGGCGTCGGGGGTCCACAGCGTTGCCCGGCCCCGCGTCACGACGTAGATCTCGTCCTCGGTGTGCGGTGACTGTGGGTCCGTCCCACCCGCGGGGATCGAGTAGGTGCCACAGCTGAGGTCGGGCACCTCGAGGTGCTCCGCCCAGTGGACGCTCGTGCTCGCGACGTACTCGCCCGCCCCCGCCAGGATCTGCATGGGTCAGTAGTACCAGGGGAACGGCGACCAGTCGGGCTCCCGCTTCTCGAGGAACTGGTCGCGTCCCTCCTGCGCCTCGTCGGTCATGTAGGCCAGCCGAGTGGTCTCGCCGGCGAACAGCTGCTGGCCGACGAGACCGTCGTCGATCAGGTTGAAGGCGTACTTGAGCATCCGCTGGGCGGTGGGGCTCTTGCCGTTGACCAGCCGCCCCCACTCCAGCGCCGTGGGCTCGAGCTCGGCGTGCGGAACGGCTCGGTTGACGGTACCCATCCGGACCCCGTCCTCCGCGGAGTACTCCTGGCCGAGGAAGAAGATCTCGCGCGCGAACTTCTGGCCCACCTGGCGGGCGAGGTACGCCGACCCGAAGCCGCCGTCGAACGAGCCGACGTCGGCGTCGGTCTGCTTGAAACGCGCGTGCTCGCGGCTGGCGATGGTCAGGTCGCAGACGACGTGGAGGGAGTGGCCGCCACCTGCGGTCCAGCCGGGGACGACGCAGATCACGACCTTGGGCATGAACCGGATCAGCCGCTGGCACTCGAGGATGTGGAGCCGGCCGAGCTTGGCCTTGTCGACCGTCTCGGCGGTCTCGCCGTCGGCGTACTGGTACCCGGTGCGCCCGCGGATCCGTTGGTCGCCGCCGGTGCAGAAGGAGCGCTTCTGGTTCTTCTCGCTCGGGCCGTTGCCGGTGAGGAGGACGCAGCCGACGTCGCTGGAGGTGCGGGCGTGCTCGAGGACGCGCAGCAGCTCGTCGACGGTGTGCGGGCGGAAGGCGTTGAGCACGTCGGGCCGGTCGAACGCGATCCGCACCGTGCCGTGGGCGCGCGCACGGTGGTAGGTCAGGTCGGTGAGGTCGTCGAACCCCGGGACGTCGTCCCACTGCTCCGGGTCGAAGGTCTCGCTCACGCCCGCGATGGCACTCATGGCGAGCAGCGTAGGGCGCCCGGAATGTGTGTGGCGCGCAGCCCGTTCTGCTGAACATGACACTCCAAGGCACCTACGCACCCAGCAAGCAACAGTGGGTCCGGGACCAGGTCGCTGAGTACGAGGCGTCGAACGGCACTCGGGCCAACACCCTGCGCGACACCGGCTACCCCATCGTCGTGATCACGTCGGTCGGCGCGAAGAGCGGACTGCTGCGCAAGAACCCCGTGATGCGCGTCGAGCGGGACGGCACGTACGTCGCGATCGCCTCGAAGGGCGGAGCCCCCGACAACCCGGAGTGGTACTACAACTTCCTCGCCCACCCCGAGGTCGAGCTCCAGGACGGCGCGGAGAAGCACACCTACCGCGCGCGCCTGGTGACCGGCGACGAGCGCACCGAGTGGTGGGACTACGCGGTCGCCACATGGCCGACGTACGCGCAGTATCAGAAGCGCACCGACCGGGAGATCCCCGTCTTCCTGCTCGAGCGCGTCGACTGATGGGGATGCCGGTACCACTGGTCACCCGGGTCACACAGGCGACGGGTTCTTGACGCTTCTCGGCCGTTGCAACGCCTGAGGAGCGCAGGAATCCCCGGCGAGCCGGGGATCGCTGCGAGGCCCGCCCCAACCCCTACGGCGCCCGCGCGATGGAGGCGGCCAGGCCGACGAGGTGACCCAGCCGCGCGAGCTCGGAGTCGAGGAACTCGGGGCCGCCCCGGCGGCCGATGGCCACGACCCGGCGGTGACCGAGGGGAGCGACGGCCACCAGGTCGTCTCCGATGGTCTGCCGGTCGAGACCGGAGCCGGGCTTGAGGTCGATCGCGGTGGGGGCGCCCTCGCTCGCCAGCTCGACCTCCGTGCCGTCGTCGGTGATCGCGATCCGGGCCGCCCACTCGCAGCGGAACGCCACCGGCAGTGCGGTGACCATCGTGTCCAGCGCGGCCGCTGGGTCGGCGGTCAGCGACTCCACCACCTCGAGGTCCGGGAACAGGTTGCCGCCGGCCAGGTAGCGGCTGATCCACAGCACCCGCACGCCCTCGACCGCGTTGCAGGCCGAGACCACCGAGTCGGGCATCGCGCCGTCGACCATCTCGAGCAGGACGTCGTCGACGTCGGTGCCGTCGACACGCTTCTCGACGATCTCGATGGCCTCGATGTCACCGCCCGCGGCGCCGATGGCGGACGCCAGCCGTCCCAGGGACCCGGGGACGTTGGGCAGCTCCACCCGCAGCAGCAGCATGCCTCGACCCTAACCAGGCCTCATGACAAAGGTGTTTCGTTTTCCGCCTCGTGAGCCAGCCGGGCGGCGAGCCCGCTCGCGCGCTGCACGCGTCGGCGTACGGCGGCCCGCACCGTCTCCTCCGAGCCGACCACCCTCACGACGCGCCGGGCACGTGTGATCGCGGTGTAGAAGAGCTCGCGCGACAGCAGCCGCGAGTCGGGCGGCGGCAGCAGCACCGTCACCTCGTCCACCTGGCTGCCCTGTGACTTGTGGATGGTCAGCGCGTGCATGGTGTCGACGTCCACGAGGCGCGTCGTCGCCAGGTCACGTACGCCGTCCGACCCCGAGATCCGCGCCCGCAGCGCCCCGTCGTCCCGGCGTACGACGACCCCGGTCTCGCCGTTGTAGACGCCGACGGCGTAGTCGTTGCTGGTCACGATCAGCGGCCGGCCGGCGTACCACGTCGGCCAGTGGTCGCTCCCCGACTCCTCGGCCAGCCAGGCCTCGGCCGCGCGGTTCCAGTGGGTCACGCCGTACGGCCCCTCGCGGTGGGCGCACAGCAGCCGGTGCCGGTCGAGTGCGGCCAGCGCCGCGTCGGTGTCGCCGCGCTCGGACGCCGCGCGCACCTCGCGCGCCGACGCGAGCACCAGGTCGCGCAGGAGCCGCTCGGGCTCGGTGTCCTCCACGAACTCGATACCGGGCACGCCGGACCGCAACCGCTCGAGCACCTCGTCGACCCGGTCCTCGCGGACCGCCTTGGCCAGCGCTCCGATCTCGTCGCCGAAGCGGTGTGACGTCTCGAGGGTGACCACCGGCGACGGTGTGCGCGACTCGTAGCCGCGCACGAGGTCGCCGAGGACCGCACCGGCTCCCACCGACGTCAGCTGGTAGGGGTCACCCACCAGCACGAGCCGGCAGTCGGGGCGCGTGGCCTCGAGGAGGCGCGCCATCATCGTGAGCTCGACCATCGACGACTCGTCGACCACGATCAGGTCGTACTTGAGCCGGTTGCCGCGGTCGTGCCGGAAGCGCGTCGCGTTGTCGGGCCGCCAGCCGAGCAGGCGGTGCAGCGTGACCGCGTCCATGTCGCGCAGCCGCCGCCGATCGTCGTCGGAGAAGCGCGCGTCGCGCGCCTCCTCCAGGACCGACTCCTGGAGGCGCGCGGCCGCCTTGCCGGTCGGGGCCGCGAGCGCGACCGACAGCCGACGGCCGTCCTTCGCCTGGTCGGCGAGGACGCAGATCAGCCCGGCCACGGTGGTCGTCTTGCCGGTACCCGGGCCGCCGGTCAGGACCGTCGTCCACGAGCGCGCGGCCTGCTCGGCCGCCCGCCGCTGCTCGGCGTAGTCGCGGGTGCCCGCCCCGGCCGAGCCGGCCGGAGGGAACGCCCGGTCGAGGGCGGCCCCGAGCGCCGTCTCGTCGACCGTCGGGGGCGTACGGCGCTCGCGGTCACCGAGGTCGGCACACACCGCGAGCTCGAGCCGGTGGTAGCGGTCGAGGTAGACCAGGCCCTCGTCCAGCACGACCGCGCCCGCCGCAACGACCTGGGACGATGCCAGCGCCACCCGCCACGCCGCTGCGCCCGGCACCGGCAGGTCGGGCGCCAGGTCGGGGACGCGCTCGAGGTCGAGGCACACCGACCCGTCGCGCACGGCGCGCACCGTGAGCGCCAGCGCGAGCACGGCGTCCTGGTCGAGCTCCTCGCAGATGGCCGCGATCCGGCGCGCGATCTGGAGGTCGCCCGCGGTGAGCACCCCGGCCTCGTTGTACGCCGTGAGGGCACTGCCGTCGGCCTCCGCGACGCGGTGGTCGAAGACGTCGACGGGCTCGAAGAGCTCAGTCACCTGCGACCACCAAACCGTCGAGCAGGTCGGACAGCTCGGTCACCAGCGCGGACGGCGGCCGCCACTGGAAGACGCCGCACGGACGCCCGTCGGCCCGCGGGGTGTCGGGACCGCACATCCCGCGCAGGTAGAGATAGAGCACGCCGCCGAGGTGCAGCTCCGGGTCGTAGTCGGAGACCCGCCAGCGCAGGAAGCGGTGCAGCACGACGGCGTAGAGCAGGGCCTGCAGCGGGTAGTCGGAGTGCCCCATCGCGACGTCGAGCCGGGCCGGCGTGTAGTCGTCGGAGGTCAACGTCGCATCGTCGTGACCGGCGGGCAGCACACCGAGCCAGTTGGTCTTGTAGTCGACGACGAGGAAGCGGCCGTCGACCCGGAGCACGACGTCGACCGACCCGGTGAGGTAGCCGAGCAGCTCCTGACCACCGAGGCCCGGTCGGTCGAGCTGCTCGGCGTAGGGGAGGACCGGGTCACCGGGCGGCAGATGACGCCGCAGCAGGTCGGCGACCTGCCCGAGCCGCACCCGGTCGGCGGCGTACCCGCTGAGGTCGCCACCCGCGAGCGGCAGCTCGAAGTCGAGCTCGCACAGCCGGTCACCGCGCGGGATGGAGCGCAGCGTGTGGTCGGCGGCCAGCGACCCGAGCGGGCTGTCGCACACCGCGACGAGGGCGTCGGTCAGGACGTCCGTGTCGAGGCCCGGCACCGGCCACCACACCTGCTGCTCGGCCACGTGGGCCGCGATCTCGGCGCGCAGGTCTCCGTCGTACGCCGGGGCATCGGGGTCGGTGTGCTCGAGGACGGCGTGCACGAGGGACCCGAACGTCGCGCCCACCGGCAGCTCGGCCATCGGGGAGACCACCGACGCCGGGGACGACCGCTCCTCCGTGGCGTCAGGGTGCGTGGCAGACGGGTCGGCGACCACCGTCAGCACCTCGTCGTCACGGGGCGGGTTCTCCGGCTCACTGGTGACCCCGGCCAACGGCTCGGCCGGCTCGTCGTGAGCCGCCAGCGCGGAGTACGAGGTGCGTCGCCAGGCCGTGTCGACCTCGCGGTCGAACGTGCGCACCGACAAGGACGCGTCGTCGACCGGCAGCCGCGGCGGCGCGGACGACGCGGGCTCGGCCGCCTCGACGACCAGGCCGCCCGCCGCCGCCCACCGGGCGAACGTCTCGGCGGCCTCGTCGTCGGTCGGGTTCGACACCGTGGGGGGTACGTCGGGTGCGGCGGGGCCTCGCCCGAGCAGCAGACGCTGGAGCGGCGAGGCCACGGCGTTGCGGCTCGGCGCCCACCACGTGACGACCTGCGACTTGGCGCGGGTCATCGCGACGTACAGCAGCCGCAACCGCTCGCCGCGCTCCTCGTCGCGCCACCGCTGCACATGGTCGCCCCACGCGGGCCCGGACCCCGCGACGTCGCGGCACCGGTGGCCGTCCTCGTCGTGGTACAGCGGCTGCCTCGGGTCGCCCTCCCACTGGTCGGCCAGCGTCGGGAGGTAGACGACGGGGTACTCCAGGCCCTTGCTCGCGTGAATCGTCACGAGCTGAACGGCGGCGGCGTCGCTGTCGAGCCGTCGGGTGCGCTCGATGCCGCGGTTGTCGCGCGCGTCCGCGATCTGGCGGCGCAGCCACCCGAGCAGCCCGATCGCCCCGAACGCCTCGCGCAGCCCGACCTCGTGCAGCACCTCGCAGATGTGGGCGAGGTCGGTCAGCTGCCGCTCGCCGCCGACTTGGGCCAGCAGCCGGGCTCCGAGCCCGCGTTCGGTAGCGGCCTCGAGCACGGCCGCGACGCCGCGCAACGACAGAACGGCCGACCAGTCGCGCAGCAGCTCGGCCAGCTCGTCGGTGAAGGCGTCGCCGCCCTCGTCCAGCTCTCGTGCGGAGACGCCGACCAGGCTGGTGAGTGCGGCTGCGCGGACCCGCGCCGTGCGGTGCGGCTGCTCGAGCGCCTCCAGCACCGCCAGCCACTCCACCGCGGCCGGCGTGGCGAACACGCTCCCGCCTCCCGCGATGACGGCCGGGATGCCGACGTCGGCGAGCGCGGACCGGGCCGCGTCGAGGTCGGCGTGACGCGACGCGATCACGGCGACGTCGCGCGGCTCGAGCGGGCGCCCCTCGAACGTCGCACCCGATGCCAGGAGCGCGCGCACGTCGCAGGCGAGGTCGCGTGCGATGTGCGGGCGCACGGCGGCCACGCTGAGCGGCCTGGCGCCGTGCTGCCGGAGCTGCTCCCGGCGTACGACGCGCAGCCGCACCGGTGCGTCCACCGGTGCGCCGGTCAGCCGCGTCTCCTGGTGATGAGCCTCGACGGGACGGACCACGATGGCGGAGTCACCGAGCTCGGCGCCGCCGAGGAGCACGTCGAGCGCGGTGACGAGGGCCTGGTCGGAACGCCGGTTGACCGACAGTGTGCGGCGGTCGGCGGCGGTGTCGGCGGCCTGGAGGTAGCTCACGACGTCGCCGCCGCGGAACGCGTAGATCGCCTGCTTGGGGTCACCGATCAGGACCATGGTCGCGAAGCCGGAGAAGGCGCGGTCGAGCACCTGCCACTGCACGGGGTCGGTGTCCTGGAACTCGTCGACGAGGACGTGGGTCCAGCGCTGGCGCATCCGCGCCCGGGCCGGTGCGTCGTTCTCGTCGAGCGCGTCGGCGACCTGGCTGAGGAGGTCGTCGTACGACAGCACGCCGAGCCGCCGCTTGCGGCGGTTGAGCTCGGCGCGCACCGCCTCGGCGAACGCGACCCGCATGCCGGCCGGGGTGTCCGGTGGCTGGTCGGCCGGCTCGATCCGGGCCCGCGGGTCCTCGGCTGCCGCCCGCGCGATCGCCAGCGCCTCCGACCGGCTGAACTCCGCCTCCTCGAGGTAGGCGAACTTGCGCAGGTAGAGGTCGTCGACCACCTCGGTCAGCACCTCGTCGAGGTCCTCGACCAGCTCGGCCCGCGAGTCGGAGTCACCGGCGACGCCGAGCGACCCCAGCACCTCGGCACAGAACTGGTGGGTGGTCGCGATCGTCGCGGCGTCGTACGACGCGAGCGCGGCGCGCACGCGCCGGTGGCGGCGGTCGAGCTCGGCCTCGTCCGCGTCGAGCAGCAGGTCGATCAGGGCGTCCTCGCCGCGGTGGGCGTCGGGATCGGCCAGCGCCCGCTCGGCATCGACGAGCTGCAGGCGCACCCGCTCGCGCAGCTCGCGGCTTGCCATCCGGCCGAACGTGACCACGAGCAGCTGCTCGAGCCGCGCGCGCCCCTCGGCGACGTAGCGGGTGACGAGGGCGCCGATCGTCCAGGTCTTGCCGGTGCCGGCGCTGGCCTCGAGCAGCGTCGTCGTCGGCCCCTCCGGGAGGGATGCCGTGATGTCGAAGGGGAGGAGGTCACTCATGTGGCGGCCGTTCACGAAGTCGCGCCAGGCCATGGACCGGGGCCTCCGCGAGGTTGTGCGCCGGGGGAGCGAAGCGGAGGAGGCCATGACCTCGTGGGGTGGTCATAGTGGTCCGACCTTCTCGTGCTGGAGCACCGGCTCCCAGATGCGCCAGGCGGCCGACCCGAGGCCACCGTCGACGAGCCGCTGGAGCGGCGCGCGGTCGCCGTACACCTGGCGGTGCGCCGCCTCGTCGTCCTCGCCGGTGATGCCCCAACGGTTGTCGGGGTCGGTCACCCACTCCTTCGCGGCGGCGCGCTCGGGTGACAGGTCGTCGCCCCGCAGCTCGCGGGCGTGCGCCTCCGCCCAGGCGCAGGCGGTCTTCACCGGGGCCGGCATCGGCAGGGTCAGGCCGAGGTCGCGCAGCGCCACCAGGTCGCGCAGCCACTCCACCGCGCGGTGGTCGACCGGACCCTGCAGCGCCCGGCTCGGCCCGGCCTTGCTGCGACCGATGGCGTGGCCGGTCCAGTGCTGGTCGGGGTACGTCGCGCTCAGCGCCAGCAGGTCGACCCACGTCGACAGCCGCTGCTTGGGGCCCAGCCGGGAGTACCCGAGCGAGACCACCCGCTGCTCCCAGACGCCGGTGACGGTGCCGGTCAGCCGGCGTCCGCCACCGAGGTCGACGTCGACGTCGACGTTGCGCTCGGTGCCGCTGCGGACGTCGGCGGTGGCGGCGTACAGCGAGCCTGCCTCCTCGACGATCGACCGCAACGCTGCATAGCCCAGGTTGCCCGGAGGGACCGTGCCCCGGAGCAGCTCGGCCGTGCACGTCGCCTCCGCGTCCTGACCGGCGAGCAGGTCGCGCAGGATCCGGTCGCCGATGCCCCACCTCTCCAGGCCGTCGAGGTCGATCGGGATGGCGTCGCTGAGCTCCTCGGCATCCAACGGCGCGGAGACGTCGAGGCGGGCCCGCAGGAAGGTGCGGACCGGGTTGAGCAGAAAGGTCTTCAGGTCGTCGAGGTTGACGTCGACGGGTGTGCGCGGCTCCAGGGACCCCTCCAGGAACGGCGGCGGCGGTCGCCGTTCGCCTCGCGCGGCCCCGGCGGCGGCCAGGGCGGCGCGGTCGAAGCTGAACGGCCCGGGCACCCCGAGCGCCCCCGGGGTGACGTTGCGGGCGTCGTAGGCCTGGAGCGGGTGACGCACCAGCACCCGGTCGCGCACCGGCTCGGCGGTGACGGTGTCGAGGCTGTCGAGGATCTCGCCCAGAGGAACGGCGGGCGGCACGCTCAGGCCGGTGTGCTCGTTGGCGCCGGTGTAGGTGACGACGAGGGTCTCGGTCGCGGCCATGATCGCGTCGAGCAGCAGCTGCCGGTCCTCGCTGCGCACGTCGCGCTCGCCGGTCAGCGGGCGTCGCGCCAGCACGTCGTCGCCGTCGACGAAGCCGGCCCGCGGGACGACGCCGTCGTCGAGCCCGACCAGGCAGACGACGCGGTGCGGCACCGAGCGCATCGGCACCATCGTGCAGACGGTCAGGGTGCCGGTCCGGAAGTTCGCCCGCGTCGGGCGGCCACCCAGCCGCGCGTCGAACAGCGCGCGCACGTCGGCGATGCCGAGCGAGGCCGAGCCCGTGCCGGCCGAGTGCTGGATGCGCGACAGCTCGCGCTCGAACTGCGCGACCTGCCAGGCGTCCGGCACGTCCCCGAGCCGGCGTACGCCGAGGTGCAAGGCTGACATCCACTCCTCCACGCCGTGGGCGTCGCGCAGCGAGGCGAGGCACTCACCCAGCCGGTCGGCGAACTCCGCGAGCCGCCCGGCGAGGTCGATGTCACCGGAGGCCAGGTCGTCCAGCGGCAGGGCCGTGCCGATGTGGCGATGGTCCTCCTCGGACATCGCGACGCCCAGCAGGATGCGGTCGAGCCCGGCCCGCCAGGTGTTGTGGGCGAAGCCGTGCATCGCGTACGACGACCTCTGCTCGGCGTCCAGCCCCCACCGGATGCCGGCGGACGACACCCATCGGGTGACGCGGGTGAGGTCGTCGTCGGTCAGCCGGAAGCGCGCCCGCACCGGCGTCGAACCGAGCAGGTCGAGCAGCTCCGTGGCGGTCACCCGGCTGCCTGACAGCTCGACGAGCCGCACCCCGAGGGCGAGCAGCGGGTTGACCGAGGGCAGGGCGCGGTCGGCGAGCCTCACCCGGAGCCGGTGGGCGGGATGGCCCTCGTCGCCCACGACGTCGGCCAGCCCGAACGCCGCCGAGATCAGCGGCGCGAAGGTCTCGACGTCGGGGCACATCACGACCATGTCGCGCGGCTCGAGCGTGGGGTCGTCGTCGAGGAGGCCGACCAGCACCTCGCGGAGCACCTCGACCTGGCGGCTCGGCCCGTGGCAGGCGTGCACCTGGACCGAGCGGTCGTCCGGAGACGGCCGACGCCGCTCGAGCTCGGCGCGCGTGGGCAGCCGGTTGGCCGCGATGTCGGCCTGCAGCCAGCCCAGCAGCGTCGCCGGACGGCTCGGAGCCGGTAGCGCGTCCGCCACCTCGGCGCCGGTGTCGCCCAGCAGCGCCTGGAGCTCGCGGCCGTCGCGGCCGAGCGCCGCGAGCAACGGGTGGCCGACCTGGTCGGCGGAGGAGTCCTCGTCCCGCGGCACCTGCCCGGCCACCGACGCCAACGTCGACTCCAGGGCTGACCAGAGGTCGGGCGAAGGATGCGGCAGCCAGACGTGGACGTCGCGGTGCACGCCGAGGGCGGCGAGCAGGTCGATCTCGGTGACCGATATCCGGGTGTGCCCGAACAACGACAGCCGCTCGGGGAGGTCGAAGGTGTCCGGCTCCTCGGTCAGCCGCCGGACCGTTGCGGCGTGGCGCTCGCCCGGGGTCGGCGCGTCGATGCGCGCGCGGACACCGCGCCACAGGTGCGGCTGCCACGCCAGGTCGGGGTCGAGGTCGGCGCCGTGCCCGTCGGTGTCGCGGCCCGCGGTCCAGTCGTCCAGCAGGCCGGGCCGTTGGGCGGCGTACGACGCGAACAGTCGAGCGAGCCGCTGGGCGACGGTGAAGCGACGACCGCGCCGGACCTCCTCCTGCTCGGCGTCGAGCCCGTGGCCGAGGTGACGCGCGACCGGGGCGCACCACGACTCGTCGAGCGAGTCGTCGATGACGGCGAGCAACGGCCACACCAGGCGGTCGGGATGCCAGGGGTCGTCGGCGTCCACCTCGAGCAGGAGACCGACCAGCGACCGCGGGTTGACGAACCGGACGCCGGCGCAGACACCGTCGCCGCCGCGCGTGCCGTGCCCGAGGCGGTGGGAGAGCCGCTGTGACAGCCAGCGCTCGACCCCCTTCGCCGGCACCACCACCAGCTCCTGGGCGAAAGGGTCCTGCGGAGGCGTGGCCAGGAGGTCGGCCAACGCCTGGGCGAGCACATCGGTGCGCTCGGCGCGATGGACGTGCAGACCCACGGGCCGACCCTATGCGCCCCGGCCGACAGAACTCCGGACTCCCCACGCGCCGCGGCCCCCGCACCACACGGATGCGGGGGCCGCGACAGGTACGGCGTCGCTAGTACCAGCGTCGGCGCGTGCCGCCGACCGGAACGAAGTTCAGCACCAGGCCGACGACGATCAGGATCAGGCCGATGATCCACAGGATCGAGATCGACGCGATCAGACCGATGATCAGCAGGATCAGTCCGAGGATGACCATGCGGAACCACACCTCCCCTTCCGGATAGATACCAGGGGGACCTTGCCGCGCCCACGGACCACGCGATACACCCCTTCGGGGGAGCACGGGGGGTACCCCTCCCTGCCTAAAGTGCGGGCCGTGGGCATCCGACTCGCCATCGTCAACGACTACGAGGTCGTCGTGCACGGCCTGGTCTCGATGCTGCGCTCGTACAGCGACCGCGTCGAGGTCGTGGAGATCGACGCCAACGCCCACCCCGCCACGTCGGTGGACATCGCGCTCTTCGACACCTTCGCCCAGAGCTTCCGCGACCGCGCACGGATCGCGCGGCTCGTCAGCGACCCGAGCATCGGGAAGGTGGTCGTCTACACCTGGGGCGCCGACGACCCGTCTGTCACCCACGTGCGCGTGCCCGGGATCTCGGGATACGTCAGCAAGCGACTGCCCGCGTCCGACCTCGTCGACGTCCTCGAGAAGATCCACGCCGGCGACCCGGTGCGGCTGGAGGACTCCGGGCACGGCCCCCTCGTCGGGGGTGACTGGCCCGGCCGTGAGGAGGGACTCACGGCGCGCGAGTCCGAGGTGCTGTCGTTGATCACCCAGGGCTATTCCAACAACGACATCGTCGAGACGACGATGCTGTCGATCAACTCCATCAAGTCCTACATCCGCTCGGCGTACCGCAAGATCGGGGTCACGTCGCGGTCGCGGGCGATCCTGTGGGGCATCGACCACGGCTTCCAGCCCGACCGGCTCCGCGCGAGCGGCGACGACCTGCCGAGGCGTTAGCCCAGACCCAGAGGCACCACCATGACTCCGTCTCCCGACGACCCGACGGACGACCCCGACCGAGCCCGGGGCTACGAGCGCGACGAGGCGGAGAGCGAGAAGCTCGACCGCAACTGGAACGAGCTGCTCCAGGAGCTGCGGATCACCCAGACCGGGTTGCAGCTGCTGTCGGGGTTCCTGCTGACCCTCCCGTTCACCCAGGTGTTCCCGACCCTCGACGACGGCCAGAAGGGGCTCTACCTCGCGCTCGTCGTCATCGCCGGGGTCGCCGTCGGGGTGAACATGACCCCGATCATGCTCCACCGCCGGGTCTTCCGGGAGCGCCGCAAGGACTCCGTGGTGGCCGTCGGGCACACGTTGATCCAGGTGGTGATGGTCGCCGTCGCGCTGCTCATCATCGGGATGAGCGCGCTGATCTTCTCGGTCGTCGCCGACTGGACCGCGGCGCTGGTCACGGCCGGCTGCCTGGCGCTCGTCCTCGCCGCCCTCCTCGGCGTCGTCCCGAAGGTCCTCAAGCGTCGCTGACCCGGCCCCAGGCCGGTCTAGCCTGCCGCCATGTCACTACTGTCTCCGGCGGGAGGCCGCACCCTCACCGTCATCGCGTCGGCCGTCGTCCTGTCCGCCGGCCTCCAGCTCGCGCAGGCCCTCGCCGCGCCACAGGCGCCCGTCACCGTCACCCGCGAGGCACTGGCCAGCGCCGGGCGCCCCCAGGGTGCCGTCCACCGCACGCTGGGCCTGTCGCGGGTGACCGTCATGCCGGGTACGACGCTCGCGCTGCACCATCACCCCGGCACCCAGATCGGCTACGTCGAGCGTGGCGTCCTCACCTACACCGTCGACCAGGGCCGGGCGCGGCTGATGGCCGGCACCGGCGACGAGCCGAGGCTGGTCCGCGTCATCCACGCAGGCCAGACCGCGAAGGTGCGCCCTGGTCAGTGGCTGGTCGAGCAGACGACCGACCACCACCACGCGGTGAACAAGGGCAGCGTCCCGGTCGTGATCTACCTCTCGACGCTGTTCAAGGACGGCGAGCCCGCGTCCATCCCCGGCTGATCGGCCGGAGCTCGGCCCGGCAGCAGCAGGCGGGCACACAGCACCAGCCACAGCCCGGCGTAGACGAACGCGGTGAGGACGTCGCTGATGTGGTGAGCGCCGACGTACAGCCGCGACACCATCGTGTACGCCGGAACCACCACGAGCAACGCGAGCAGCCGACGCGCGACGCGGGTGTACGCCCACAGAAGTGCCGCCAGCACCCCGGCGATCGCGGTCGCCGTCCCGGTGTGGCCGGACGGGAAGCTGGCATCGGGCACCAGACCGCTCTGCAGGATCCGCACCGGTGGCCGCTGCCGTGGGTCGAGCTCGGTCCCGGCGAGGTAGAAGAGGCCGAGACCCGCGTCGGCGACCACCACGAAGACCATCGGCCACCACGTCCGCTTCCAGATCGCGAACCCGAGCGCGAGCACGGCCAGCACGACCAGTCCCGTGACGGTCTCTCCGAGCAGGGTGCCGCCGTGCGCCACGTCGGTCAGCACCCCCGTGCGCTGGTCGGCGAGCCAGCGGTTGACGTCGTTCTCACTCCGCATGGTGCTCCGCAGCGGGTGGGTGAGCAGCCACCCGAGCGCGACCACGAGCGCGCACAGCACGGCGAACCCCAGGAGCAGCAGGGAAGCGGTCCGGCCCGGCGAGCGACCCGTCGGCGGGGCGAACCTGCTCGTCGCCGGCATGCGCCGGATTGTTCGCAACAGCCGGCCGCCCGTCTTCACCGCGAGGGGTGACCCTGACGCCGATGGGTGGCAAGCACGTCGCGCACCCGCGCGGCGGTCTCGCGTGGCCGCTGGACGTATCCGAGATGCCCTCCCGGCAGGGTCGCGGACGGGACCCCCAGAGCGTCCGCGAGGAGTCGCCCACACGCGTGCGGCCAGGTGTGGGCCGAGGTGGACCCGACCGCCGGGACGACGGTCGCCCCGGAGGTGGCCAGCGCCTCGACGTCGAACGCGTGCCGGCGGATCGCCGGCAGGTCGTGTCGAACGAGCAGCTCGAAGTTCGCCACCTCCTGCGGCGTGCGTGGTGCGGCGCGGACGTGGGGCTCACGATCGGTGGGGTCGATGTCGGCCATCTCGACGAACGTCGTGAGGGCGGCGTCCACGCCGTGATCCGCGAACGCCTGCTCGACGGCCAGGAGGCCCGCCACCGCCCGCTGGCGCTCGGTCTCCGGGAGCAGCCCCAGCGCGGGCGGTTCGTGAGCCACGACTGTCCGCACCTGCTCGGGATGCGCCGACGCCAGGGTCAGGGCGATCATGCCGCCGATGCTGCTCCCGAAGACGTACGCCGGCTCGTCGGTCACCTGAGCCAGCAGGCGCGACGCGTCCTCGGCGTGCTCGGTCAGGCTGCGCGCAGGACCTTCCGTGACGCTCTCCGACAGGCCGCGACGGTCGTAGGTCATCACCGTGTACTCGTCAGCGAGATGCGCGCCGAGCGGCCGGCCCTTGGTGGCGTCACCGTGCCCACCGGCGACCACCAGGAGCAACGGCCCGGCGCCCTGGGTGAGGTAGCGGAGGCGGCCGCCGGGAACCGCCGCCGAAGAGGTCAGGACGTGTGTTCTCATGCGCTCCACCTTGGCCCGGGGCGTGCCAGGCGTGCTGCCGGTAGAATGACAGGTTATGCCCGATGTACGCCATACGCCGTCGCAGGCCGAGCACCTCTGGTCGTGGGGTGGGGTCCACCACTGGCCGGCCGGTGGTGCCAGCAGGTCCCAGACCCACGAGCGCGGTCACCTCGTCTACGCAGCGCGCGGTCTGCTCACGGTGGAGACCGACCGCGGCACCTCGGTCGTCCCCATCAACCGGGTCACGTGGACCCCGGCGGCGACCCGGCACCGGCATCGCGCCCATGGCGACACCGACATGCGCATCGTCTTCGTCTCGTCACCGCTGACCTCCCACCTGCCGGACCGTCCGGTGGTCCTGGCGGTCTCGGGCCTGGCCCGTCAGGCGCTTCTGACGCTCACCGGGCCGCGCAGCTACGACCCGGCGGTCCGCGCTCGCCATCGCGACTCCCAACGGCGACTGCTGCGGGTGCTCCTGGACGAGCTCCAGGTCGCGCCCGAACGCCCGCTGGAGCTACCACGGCCGCAGGACCCGCGGCTGCGGGAGCTGGCCCGTTTGCTCGACGAAGACCTGAGCGGCGGCCTGCGACTGACCGACCTCGGGCCACGGATCGGGGCCAGTGCCCGCACCCTGAGTCGGCTCCTCACCCAGGAACTGGGAATGACCTTCTACCAGTGGCGCACCCAGATCCGGGTGTACCGCGCGCTCGTCCTGCTCGCCGAGGGACACGACGTGACCTACACGGCCCATGCCTGTGGGTGGGCCAACGTCAGCAACTTCATCGCCGCCTTCACCGACCTCGTGGGCACCTCACCCGGTCGTCATCGACAGGCGATGCGGGCCTCCGACGCGAGGTATCTCGATTGAGACCGTTGGCAGCCACCGGCACAGTGGCGCCCATGACGTCGTACATCTCCCACACGACCATCGACTGCCACAACGCCTACGAGCTCTCCGAGTGGTGGAAGCCCGTGCTCGGGTACGTCGACATGGAAGGCGACCCGAACCTGCCCGGTCACGAGGAGTGCATGATCCGCGACCCCGAGACCGGCCACCTCGTGCTGTTCATCGAGGTCCCGGACGAGAAGACCGGCAAGAACCGCATGCACTTCGACCTGATGCCGCGCGAGGGCACCCGCGACGAGGAGCTCGCGCGCCTGCTGGAGCACGGCGCGACGGAGGTGCTCGACATGCGCGACAAGTACGGACCGGGGAGCGGCTGGGTCGTGCTCGCCGACCCCGAGGGCAACGAGTTCTGCATCCTGCGCTCCCAGGCCGAGCGTGAGGCGGCCAGTACCACCGCGTAGGTGTGGGCAGCCCCCGGGCCACCTCACCAGGACCGTGCGGTCGAGCCGGCTGTCCGTGCGCCCAGCTCGATGGGACCGCGGTTCCGATTCCGGTGTGCTGGGGGTGTCCGTCCCGCCGGGACGTGAAGGCGTGACGCACCACGCCGACACCCTTCGAGCTCGAGGAGCACCAGCATGTCCACCATCCAGACCGCGCCTGCGGGAGCCGATCGCTCCCCCGTCCAGCCCCGCACATCTCAGCCGCGATGGACCAGGGGTCGGGTCGCCGCCCTGGTTGTCGCAGTGCTCGGCATCCTGTCCTCGGCCGCGATGTTCGTGGGCGCCCTCATCCTCGACAACGCCGACCATGAGCACCGGGATGGCCGCTACTTCACGTCCGATCCGACGACCCTCGAGACCTCCGGCCACGCACTGTCCATCGAGGAGGTCGACCTCGACGGCCTCCACGGTGACTGGCTGCTCGGTGACGTGCGCCTTCAGGTCGCGCCCACGGATCGCGACGTCCCGATCTTCGTCGGCATCGCCACGACGAGGGACGCCGAGAAGTACCTCAGCGGCGTCGCCCACTCGACGGTCGACGAGATCTCGGACCCCCGCACCCGCTACACCGACCATCGCGGCGGCGCGCCCTCCGTCCGGCCCGCTGACGCGGGCATCTGGGTGGCACAGTCGACCGGCTCCGGGAACCAGGACGTGAGCTGGAGTCCCCAGGACGGGTCCTGGACCGTCGTGGTGATGAACGCCGACGGCAGTCGTGACGTCCGGGTCACCGGTGACGTGGGTGCCACCCTCCCGCTGATCGGGGCCATGGTCCGCGGCCTGGGGGTCGGGGGGCTGGTCGCCGGGATCCTGGGCCTCGGGACGGCGAGCTGGCTGGGGATCAGCCTCGGTCGCAGCTCGTCGCGACCGTAGCGGTGTGGGCGAGACCCGGCGATCTCTGGCCCGGTGACCCATGACGATCTCGGACCAGCCGTCGCGTGGTGCCCGGGCGGAGCAGCTGGCCAGGCATCCTCCGCGAGCTGCTGATGGACGCCAGGATCAGCGGCGGTGGCGACCAGGCGTACGCCGTGGTCTGGCCCGACCATCCGCCGGCCGACCGTCAGGTCCCGCTCAGCGCAGCACCGAGGGGCCGAAGTCCGCGGGCACCGCGTCCATGAGCACGATGTCGGTGGGTAGCCCGCGACTGATCCGCGCACCACGCCGTACGCCGATGCCGCAGCAGAGGTCCCAGGGCGACCCGGTCGCCGACGACGACGAGGTCCGGGTCGTGGCTCGCCATCCAGGCATTCCGCCGCCGACAAAGGGGGTGTGGCGCGCCCGTAGGGATTCGAACCCCAAACCTTCTGATCCGTAGTCAGATGCTCTATCCGTTGAGCTACGGGCGCAGGTGTCCAGGCCACGTGGAAGCCGCGACGAGGACTGGACGAGGATAGCCGAGCCGACGGGGACCCCTGAAATCGGTTCGACCGGCTCTCGTCCGGCGCTGAGCGAGCACGCCGGACACGGGGGCGTCAAGGCCTGTGACGGGGGCCACGATGCCTTGATCGATCCAATATGTCAGGACTCCTGACACGGGTAACGTCCGCGCCACACGTCGGGCGGCAACGACGCCGGCCCGATCCGAGCAACACAGCTCAGCAGCAACTTCACGTTCACCCCGTCGCGAGACGGACCGGTGGTGCACCTCTCGGGCGTGGCTCCCGTACGCGGGCCGCGCGGCCACCGCGACGTACGGAAGGACACAACAGCACATGACTGCCGACACGCAGACTCGGCCCACCGCCCACGGTGACCCGGAGAACCCGCCGACGACTCACCAGGGCATCCTCGACTTCGTCGCCGAGGTCGCGGCGATGACCACTCCCGCTCGCATCCACTGGTGCACCGGCTCCGACGAGGAGTGGACCGAGCTCACCGACGCCCTCGTCGCCTCCGGCACGTTCACCCGGCTCGACCCGGCCAAGAAGCCGAACTCCTTCTGGGCACGCACCGACCCGACGGACGTCGCACGGGTCGAGGACCGCACCTTCATCTGCTCACGCGAGGAGAAGGACGCCGGGCCCACCAACAACTGGATGGACCCCGACGAGATGAAGGGGATCATGCGCGGGCTGTACGCCGGCTGCATGAGGGGCCGCACGATGTACGTGATCCCGTTCGTGATGGGTCACCTCGAGGCCGAACGGCCGATGTTCGGCGTGGAGATCACCGACTCGGCGTACGTCGCGGTCTCGATGACGGTGATGGCCCGCATGGGCACCAGCGTCCTGCGGCGGATGGAGGAGCTCGACGCCCAGGGCGTCGACGTCCAGTGGGTGCCCGCCCTGCACTCGGTCGGCATGCCGCTCGAGCCGGGACAGGCCGACGTCCCGTGGCCGTGCAGCGACACCAAGTACATCGTGCAATTCCCCGAGGAGCGGACCATCTGGTCCTACGGCTCGGGGTACGGCGGCAACTCCCTGCTCGGCAAGAAGTGCTACGCGCTGCGCATCGCCAGCGTGATGGCGCGCGACGAGGGCTGGCTGGCCGAGCACATGCTGATCCTCAAGCTCACCTCGCCGCAGGGCGTCACCAAGTACGTCGCGGCCGCGTTCCCGAGCGCCTGCGGCAAGACCAACCTCGCCATGCTCCAGCCCACGATCCCCGGCTGGAAGGTCGAGTCGCTCGGCGACGACATCGCCTGGATGCGCATCGGCGAGGACGGCCGCCTCTGGGCGGTCAACCCGGAGTACGGCTTCTTCGGCGTCGCGCCGGGCACCAACGAGCACACCAACCCGAACGCCATGCGCACGCTGAACCTGGGCAACTCGGTCTTCACCAACGTCGCCCTCACCGAGGACGGCGACGTCTGGTGGGAGGGGCTGGAGAACACCCCGGCCCGCGCGACCAGCTGGAAGGGCGAGCCGTGGACCCCCGACAGCGAGGAGCTGTCGAGCCACCCGAACAGCCGCTACTGCACGCCCATCAAGCAGTGCCCGATCCTCGCGCCGGAGTACGACGACCCCCGGGGCGTGCCGATCGACGCCATCCTGTTCGGCGGTCGCCGCAAGACCACCATCCCGCTGGTGACGGAAGCCCGCGACTGGACCCACGGCACCTTCATGGGCGCGACCCTGAGCTCCGAGACGACCGCCGCCGCGGTCGGCCAGGTCGGCGTCGTCCGCCGCGACCCGATGGCGATGCTGCCGTTCATCGGCTACAACGCCGGCGACTACTTCGACCACTGGATCACCGTCGGCAAGGAGAGCGACGAGGCGAAGCTGCCGCGCATCTTCTACGTCAACTGGTTCCGCCGCGACGAGAACGGCGACTTCCTGTGGCCCGGGTTCGGCGAGAACAGCCGGGTGCTCAAGTGGGTCATCGAGCGGATCGAGGGCCAGGCGGCCGCGGTCGAGACGCCGATCGGCCACGTGCCGACCCCCGAGTCGCTCGACACGGAGGGACTCGACCTGACCCGCGAGCAGCTCGCCGCGGCGCTCGCGGTCGACCCGGAGGAGTGGAAGGCGGAGATCCCGCAGATCCAGGAGTGGTTCGAGAAGTTCGGCGAGCAGCTGCCCGGCGTGCTGTGGACCGAGCTGGACGCCTTGAAGGCCCGGCTGGGCGTCTGACCGGCGGACCCGCATGACGCGAGGGCCCATCACAGTTGTGTGCATTCCTGCACGCAACTGTGATGGGTTCGCCACCGATGTGCGACGATGCGGGCGTGGGGCAAGGTGAGAGCGTGACCGGTGGCAGCGCTGGGGCCTGAGGAGCGGGAGCTCTTCGAGTCCCGAGCGACTCCGCTGTACGAAGAGACGGCCCTCAGCGGCGGCCTCAAGGAAGACGACCCGCGGATCTGCGAAGGCGGAGAGCTCCAGGATGCCCTTCAGCTCCTGATCAGGCTGAACCTCCTGGTGCATGACCGCGAGAACGCCGTCTACCTCCCGGTGGACCCGTCGACGGTGCAGTCGCACGTCGTCGGCCCGATGAGCCAACGCGGTGCCGAGCTGCTCGGTGAGTCGGCGGAGTGGGCCCGCGCGTTCGGCGGCCTGGCCCAGGCCTGGCGACGGTCGCCGACCGCCGTACGCGGTCCGATCACCGAGTTCCACGGGCGCGCCATCAGCCCGTTCCTCACCGGGGCCGTGGCCGAGGCCGAGGAGGAGCTGCTCACGGCCCAGCCGCAGACCGGACGCGAGCGCGCCAGCCTGCAGGCCGCCCTCGACCGCGACCGCGCCGCCCTCGACCGCGGCGTCAAGATGCGCACGCTCTACCAGCACAGCGCCCGCCGGCATGCGCTGACGCGTGACTACGTCGCCCAGACCAGCGGCATGGGCGCGGAGGTCCGGACCCTCGACGAGTTCTTCAACCGGATGATCGTCATCGACCGACGACTCGCGGTCATCCCGGGCCCCGGCGGCGACGACAACGTCGCGCTCGCCGTGCAGGAGCCGGCGCTGGTCGCCTACCTGGTCGACGTCTTCGAGCGCGCGTGGGAGCGAGCCCGGCCGTTCACCAACACCGAGCGGTCGATGATGAACGACATCGCCCGCGAGCAGCGCGCGATGACGATCCGGATGCTGATCGAGGGACACTCCGACCCGGTCAGCGCGAAGCGGCTCGGGGTCAGCGCGCGGACGTTCGCCGGCTATGTCGCCGACCTCAAGGCCGAGTACGACGCCGACACGAGGTTCCAGCTCGGCTACACGATGGGGAAGATGGGCGTCTCGGGCCGCGAGGAGGACTGAGTCGACCTTCCGGACAGAACGCGACCCGAGTGAGGGCAGCGACGCAGTCGCGACCCTCACGAGAGGAACCAGGTCAGCGACGTGGCCCAGACAGAACGCGGCCCGGGAGAAGATCTCCCGGGCCGCGTGTGGGGCTGGTGAGCAGACGACGCACAGCGTGGGGTCCGGCGCCGGTGCTCCCGTTACATGCGTGGAATCAATGCCGCGGCGGGCCCGCCTTCGCGCAGCCTGCACAGGGCCAGTTGGTGTCCAGAGCGTGAGCCGGAGCTGTGATGCCGACCGCGCCGACGCCGAGAATCGCCGCAGCCAGCGTCAGGGCCGCCTTCCGCATCGTGTTCATGAAAGATGCACTTCCTCCCGGGGGTCAGGGCTCGTGATCACCCGAGTACCCATTCTCGGGGTGCGCGTCACGGCACGACACACCGGCGATGGCTCAGAAATGTGCAATGCACTTTCCTGCAATCCGGGGTCGCCCGACAGCCTTCGCCTACCCGGGTCCTCACCGTACGACACAGGCCCCGCCGTCCGACGCGGGGTCGGGCGGCAGGGCCTGCAGGACTGGCGGAGGCGGCGGGATTTGAACCCGCGAGAGGGGGTTACCCTCAACCCGCTTAGCAGGCGGGCGCCATAGACCGGACTAGGCGACGCCTCCCGTCAGCGCGGACAGGCTACAAGGATCGGTCATCGGCGACCCAATCACGAGTCCGGTGCCGGATCCGTGTGCGCGTCACGCACCCGACGGCGTACGTCGCGGGCGAAGACGTCGCGATCGGCCGCGATGGCGGCCATCGGCAGCCGGGTGGCCCGGCCGTCGCGGAGGCGCAGGACGAGGCAGGGCCGACCCGCCGGACTGGCGGCGAGCACCTCCTCGACCTCGGCCCACGAGGCGCCGCCGGCGCCCACGCCGCTGAGCAGACGGACGGCGTACCCGGTGTCGGTGAGCCGGACCGCCCAGGCCCGGCGCAGCAGGTAGTAGGACCACCCGGCGACGAGCACGATGCCGACCGCGGCCAGCCACCCGGCCAGCCGCCAGCCCAACCCGGTCAGGTCGCCGACCAGGGTCGCGAAGACCACGAGCACGGCCAGGGTGACCAGGCTGCGCCCGACCAGGCGGGCGCCGAGCGCGGGGGCGAGCCGGTACCTGGCGACGGGGGTTCCGGTCGCCTCTGTCACGGCCCCATTCAACTGAAACCGTCGCCCCTCGAGCGAATCCGAACGGTTCTCACCCTTGTCGTGCACGCCCCGGAGGGTCCACAGTGGATCAAGGCGTCACCCCCCATTCGAGTTCGCCGGCACTCGGGAGGTCCCCATGACGACACTGAGCGCTACCCTCGAGGACCTTCTGCGGCCTGGATACGACCGGTCGAACGCCGGTTCCTGGCGCTGGTCGGTACGCCGTCAGCTCGTTCCCGTGCGCGACCGCCTGCTGCGGGAGCACCCCGACCGCCGCGAAGCGTGGCTGTCGGCGCGTGCCTCCCGTGCCCTGCGCGAGCGCGACGAGCTGCTCACCCGCCTCAACAGCCTCACCTCACAGGTGATGACCACGCCCGACCTGGACGACCTCGCCGACCGGTTGAGTCGGCTCCTGGTCGACATCGAGCATCATCACCAACGCGTCCACGACCTCGCCTATGACGACGTGGAGCTCGAGATCGGCGGCTCGGAGTAACGATGCCGCGGGCCCGTGTCTCACGGGTCGATAGTCCCCGGCGTTCTGGTCGTCCAGCCCCCCCGGCGGCCACCAATTCGTCGGGGACTATCTCTGTCCGGACCCCGACGGCGACGAACCGGAACGACCTAGACTCCTCCCCGATGCCGGCCCGACGCGGGGTCGCGCTCGGAGGGGTGCCGGAGTGGCCGATCGGAACCGCCTTGAAAGCGGTCGCTGGCAGAGATGTCAGCCGCGGGTTCGAATCCCGCCCCCTCTGCCGGAGTAGTGCTGAACTCAGCGAGCGGCAGTCAGCTCGACGAGCACGTCGCCCTCCTGGACGACGTCGCCCGGGGTGACCTTGATGGCGGAGACGACGCCGGCCTCCTCGCTGAGAACCGGGATCTCCATCTTCATCGACTCCAGCAGGCAGACCGGGTCGCCGGGCTGCACGGTGTCGCCGACGGACACCTCGACCACGATCACGTTGGCCACCATCTCGGCCAGGACCCGGACCGTCTGCTCGCGTGCCACGGTCCGAACCTAGTGGATGCCTCGACGTACGCCGTCGGGGCGCTGCCCCTCACCACAGCGCGTGCGTGCGTCCGGGCTCGGGCCGGACGGTGGTGACCTCGTCGATCTCGGCCTGTCGTCGGCCGCGGGCGCTCCGGCGACTGCTGAGACGCAGGTCGATGCCGATCAGCAGGAATCCGAACGCCAGCCCGATCACCGCGCCGTAGCCCGTGGCCAGGCTGACCTCCTTCACACTCCGACCCGGGTCGACGAGCGCATACGCGACCGGGCTGCTGAGCCCGATGCCGAAGGCGCAGACCCACCAGCCCTGCCGGCGGCGCGCCCGCATGTGGGTGCCCCAGACCACGGCGGGAACACCCAGCAACGCGATGATCGGCCGCGGGAAGGCGCCGAGGTGGTGGTGGCTCCAGCGCACCGCGTCGTCCAGCGTCTCGACCAGGCTGTGCGTGCCGTAGCGCTGGAGGAGCTCGGCGTACCCCACGGTGAGGGCCAGCATCACGCTGCCCGCCACCACCGTGACGATGCCGCGGGTGCCGAGGCCGTGGAAGGCCGACCCGAGCCGGTAGACGGTGAGGAACGCTCCGACCAGCGCGAGACCGAGGACGGTGTACTCGAAACGCCGCAGGTCGACCTCCGGCGCCCAGGCGAGCGTCGCCATCGCCCCGACCGACGACACCAGCAGGGTCACCACCGTCTCGCGGACGGCGGCGAGGATGTTGCGGGCCGGCACGGTCACCATCACCGCGAAGACCGCGGTCAGTACCGCGGTCATGACCGCGGCGCCGCTGCGCAGCGGGTTCGCGTCGAGGGCGACCACCAGCCCGCCGAGCACCAGGGCGAGGACCGAGAAGATCAGCGGCCGTCCGCCGGTCCGCGCCGCCAGACCCCAGGCGTACGCCGTGGTGGTGGCGACGGCGCCGACATCGGCCAGCCAGTCGCCGACCTCGCCCATCAGGGCGGCGACGAGCGCCGCCGCGGACGCGAGGACCACGAGCAGCCAGACGGTCAGGCCGACCCCGTGCCACGCTCGCGATGCGACAGAGCGCCGACCCGGCTCCTCCGCCCCCGGGCGATGGTGCCGGTCGGCTCGCCTGCGGGGAGGTGCGCTGGACCCGGCCTTGGACACTGCGGAGAGGCTACAGGCGACGGTTCGCCAACGACGGGTTGGTACGCCGCGCCTCGGCCACGGCGGCCAGGTCGAGGTCGACGGTCAGGGTCTCGGCGTCGTCGCCGCCCTCGGCCAGCACGTCCCCCAGCGGGCCGACCGCCAGGGAGTGGCCGGTGTAGCGCGGCGCGGGCTGGCCGACGCCGACGACGTACACCGTGTTCTCGATCGCGCGGGCTCGCAGCAGCGTCGTCCAGTGGTCGACCTTGCGCGGCCCGGCGACCCACGCCGCCGGCACCAGGATCATCTCGGCGCCGGCGTCGACGAGACGCCGGCACAGCTCGGGGAACCGCAGGTCGTAGCACGTGATCAGGCCGACGGTCGTGCCGGCGAGCTCGAAGGTCGCCGGCTGGATCGGGCCGGCGGCGAGCACGTCGGACTCGCGGTAGCCGAAGGAGTCGTAGAGGTGGATCTTGCGATAGTCGAGATGGGCGGCACCGCGCACGACGACGGTGTTGTACGGCGTACCGCCGGTCCGCTCGAACATCCCGGCCACGACCGTCGTCTCGCGGAGCTTGGCGACGCGTTCGACCTCGGTGACGAACTCGCCGTCGAGCGGCTCGGCGTACGGCGCGAGGTCGGACCCGGGCTCGCCGAAGTCGCGGGCGAACGCCTCGGGCAGCACCACCAGGTCGGCCCCGGCGGGCACCAGCGACTCCAGACGCTCGCGGTTCTGCGCGGGATCGAGCGTCGAGGACTCCTGCACCAGCACCACCTGCATGTCCCCCAGCCTGCCACTCGCCGGCCCGATGGCCCACGATGTGCAGGTGACCTGGGCGGCCCTGATCCTCACCGGCGGGCGCGGACGACGGCTCGGCGGCGCGGACAAGGGTGCGCTGGAGGTCGACGGTCGCCGGCTCCTCGACCGTGCCGTGGCGGCGGTCGAGGGCGCGGACGAGGTGGTCGTGGTGGGTCCGGAGTCGGAGACCGCCCGGGCGGTGCGGTTCGTCCAGGAGTCTCCCGTGGGAGGCGGGCCCCTGGCCGGGCTGGCCGCCGGCGCCGCGGCCCTGCAGCTCGACCACGACCTGCTCGTCGTGATGGCCGTGGACATGCCTCACGTCGACGCGAGCACCGTCGCGCGACTGCTCGCGGCGGCCGAGGGGGTCGACGCCGCGTGGCTCACCGACGCCGACGGTCGGCGCCAGCTGGCGGGCGCCGTGCGGCCCTCGTTGGTCCCGTCTCCTGCCGAGGCGCACGCCGCACCGATGCGGGCCCTGATGCTGCTCGGGAACAGCCGCGACGTCCCCGCGGTCGGCGAGGAGGCCGCCGACGTCGACACCTGGGACGACCTGGCTCGACTCCGCCGGGAGCCGCCGGACGATCCGACCCGTGTCCGGACTTGAAGGACCGGCCCTGGATCGAGGAGATTGGGCCCGTGAACCTGCACGACTGGATCGACGAGCTGTGTGACACCCTCGACATCGAGACCGAGGTCGACGAGGCACTCCTGCTCGACCTCGCCAAGGTCGCGGCAGACAACGTGGTCCGGATGGCTGCCCCGATCACGACGTACCTGGTCGGGTACGCCGCCGGCAGCATGGACGCCGACGAGGAGCAGGTCGAGAAGCTCGCGGCGCGTGCGCAGGCCCTCGCCGAGGGCTGGGACCGCCCGTCGAACGCGCCCGATCCTGTCGACATCGACGACGACGTGCCCGACGACCGTGGAGTCGACCACAGCGACGACGAGTACGACGAGTGAAGGCGATCCTCCCGACCGGCCGCGGCGGTCCGGAGGTGCTGGAGTACGTCGACGCACCCGACCCGGAGCCCGGTCCCGGTGAGGTCCTGCTGGACGTGGCCGCGACGGCGGTCAACCGGGCGGACCTCGTGCAGCGCCAGGGTCACTACCCGCCGCCTCCAGGAGCCTCGGAGATCCTCGGCCTCGAGTGCAGCGGCACGGTCGCGGCGCTCGGCGCGGGGGTCGAGGGCGTGGACGGCGTCGAGCTCGGCATGCCGGCGTGCGCCCTGCTGGCCGGCGGTGGCTACGCGACGAAGGTGGCGGTGCCGGTCGGCCAGGTGATGCCGCTGCCCGACAGGGTCGACCTCGTCACGGCGGCCTCGTTCCCCGAGGCCGCGGCGACGGTGTGGTCGAACGTGATGATGGTCGCGGGTCTGCGCGCGGGCGAGACCTTCCTCGTCCACGGAGGTGCCGGCGGCATCGGCACCTTCGCGATCCAGCTCACGAAGGCGCTCGGCGCGCGGGTCATCGCGACCGCCGGCAGTCCCGAGAAGCTCGACCTGTGCCGCTCGTTGGGGGCGGACGTCGCGATCGACTACCGCGAGCAGGACTTCGTGAAGGTCGTCGCCCAGGTCACCGACGGCCACGGCGCCGACGTGATCCTCGACAACATGGGGGCGGCGTACCTCGACCGCAACCTCGACACCTTGGCCACCGAGGGCCGGCTGATCGTGATCGGGTTCCAGGGCGGGTCGCGGGCCGAGATGGACCTGCGCAAGATCTTCGTGAAGCGAGCGGCGGTGTTCTCGGCCAGCCTGCGGGCCAGGCCCGTCGGGGAGAAGACCACGATCTGCTCCGAGGTCGCCGACCACGTGTGGCCACTGGTCGCCGAAGGCACGATCCGGCCGGTGATCGGGCGCACGCTCCCGCTCGCCGAGGCTGCCGAGGCACACCGGCTCATGGAGAGCGGCGAGAGCACCGGAAAGATCCTGCTGGTCGCCTAGGGCATGGCCGAACGTAGGCTGGCCGTATGACGGAGCAGCAGCCCGGAGAGCAGCACGTGATCGTGGTCGGACCTGACGGGCAGCCGGTGGCGATCCCGGCGGAGGCGGTGAGCCAGGCCCAGGGGGGCCAGGAGGACGGCGACGACGGCGACGACCTGCGCGAGCTCACCGACCTCGTGGAGCAGCCGGCGAAGGTGATGCGGATCGGCAGCATGATCCGGCAGCTGCTCGAGGAGGTGAAGTCGGCTCCGCTCGACGACGCCAGCCGCAACCGGCTCAAGGAGATCCACCGCTCGTCGATCAAGGAGCTCGAGAGCGGCCTCGCCCCGGAGCTCGTCGAGGAGCTGGAGCGGCTCTCGCTGCCGTTCACCGAGGACGGCACACCGTCCGACGCCGAGCTCCGGATCGCCCAGGCCCAGCTGGTCGGCTGGCTGGAGGGCCTGTTCCACGGCATCCAGACCGCGATCTACGCCCAGCAGGTGTCCGCGCGAGCGCAGTTCGAGCAGATGCGGCGGGCGCTCCCCGCACGTCAGGCGCAGGCCATGGGCCAGCAGGCCGCCGGCCAGCGGGGGATGCCCCAACCCTCCGGCTCGTCCTCGGGCGACGACGAGGGCCACACCCAGAGCGGGATGTACCTCTAGGTCGGCGGGTCTATGTCGTACGCCGGCTCACGCGGCTGACCACGAACAACCCGAGCAGGCTCAGCACCACCAGCGCCGCCCCGGGGGCCAGCAGGCGCGACAGCTCGGGAGGGGCCGCGTCGGCGACCTTCTGGAACTCCGGGTCCGCCGGCGGTGGCGTCGACGGCGCCTTGCCGCTGCCGAGCTTGGCCTCGACCCGTGACGTGAGCTGGTGGGTGGCCCGGGCGGTGGCCGGTGTCGACACCAGCCGCGACCCCTGCTCGGTGACGAAGAAGATGTAGCGCTTGCCCTCCTTCAGCGTGGGCGGCGCGCACCTGGTCCCGACCTCGGCGGTCACCCGCACGCGGTCGGTGACCAGCGACGACTGGTAGACGCGGTCCGCGGTGACGGCGTACGTGCGCGTGCGCTGGTCCCCCTTGCCGTGGGGACGGCCGGCGCGGTCGACCATGCCGCGGAACACCACGTCGGCCTGGTTGATCTGCTTGGTCAGGCTCTTGGCCGGGCAGGCCGGAGCTGGAGCGGCCACGGCCGAAGGAGCCGTGGCGACCGCGAGCGCACCTCCCAGCAGCACGACCGCGAGTGCCGTGCCGAGCCCGGAGCGGGCGTGCCCAGGTGTCGGCCTCATCCCGACATCACATCACAGGCCGAAAACCCGGGCGAGGACCACCGCGACGCCGTCCTCGCTGTTGCGCGGGGCCACGTGGTCGGCGGCCTCGAGCACCGACTCGTGCCCGTTCGCGACGGCGTACGACGTGCCCGCCCACCTCAGCATGGCCAGGTCGTTGGGCATGTCGCCGAACGCGACGACCTCGTCGGGACCCACCCCGAGCCGTTCGCACAACGCGGCCAACGCCCCGCCCTTGGTGACCCCCGCCGCACTGATCTCCATCAGGTGGTCGATCGTCCAGGTCGGTGTCGCGCTCTCCCCGACGGCGTCGATCACCCGCGCGCGGAAGTCGTCGGGGTCGAGGGTCAGGTGCTGGGCCAGGACCTTCACGGCCGGCTCGTCCCACAGCTCGGCCAGGTCGCCGACCCGCATGTCCGGCGGCGTCGGGTGGAGGTCGACGTACGCCGGCTCGTGGCGGTAGCCGCCGAGGCACTCCAGGGCGATGGCGGCCCCGGGCGCGGCCTCGCGGATCGCCTCCACCATGGGCAGCCCGACCTCGGCCGAGATCCCGCGCAGCTCGAGCACCTCGCGGCTGCCGACGTCGTAGGTGATCGCGCCGTTGGAGACGATCCCGACTCCACGACCGCCGCCGACCTGGGCCCAGAGCTCGTCCATCCAGCGCAGCGGCCGGGCGGTCACGATGACGACGCGCACACCTCGCTGCTGGACGCGCCGTAGCACGTCGCGGGTGCGCTCGCTGAGGAGTCCCGCGTCGTCGAGCAAGGTGCCGTCGAGGTCGGTCGCGACCAGCCGGGGCAGGCTCAGCGTCGTCATGATTCCGGCCAGTAGCGGCTCAGCTCCACGGCTGCTCCGTCGTCGTGCACGGGCGCGGTCACGTCGTCGGCTGCCTCCCGGACCTCCTCGACCGCCTGACCCATGGCCACCCCGCGCCCGGCCCAGCGGAGCATCTCGACGTCGTTGCGTCCGTCGCCGATCGCGAGAACGTCGGAGGCGTCGACGCCGAGCTCGCGCGCGACGTACTCGAGGCCGGAGGCCTTGCTGACGCCCATCGGCGCGAGGTCGAGCCAAGCCGTCCAGCCCACGACGTAGTCGGTGCCGTGGAGCCCGAGCTTCCGGCCGAGGGCGACGAAGTCGTCGGCCGTGGCGTTCGGGTCGCGGATGATCACGCGGCTGACGGGGACGGCGACCAGGTCCTCGACGTCGGCGATCGTGAACTCCCCGCTGAGCTCGCCGTCGGGAAAGGGCCGGCTCACCCGGTAGCCCACCCCGCGCTCCTCGACCGCGACCAGGGCCGACGGGTGGTGCTCCAGGACCGCGGCCACCGCCGGCGCGGCGTCGAACGTCTCCTCGTGGACGACCTCGATCGGCGGGTAGCGGAACACCACCGCGCCGTTGCTCGCGACCACCCACAGCTGGTCGTCGTCACCACCCGGGTGCAGGTCGAGCAGGTCGGCGATCGAGGTCATGCCGTGCGGTGAGCGCCCACTGGCGAGCACGACGTGCACCCCCGCGTCCAGTGCGCGGTGCACCGCGTCGTACACCGGCCGGCTGATCCGCTCGTAGGTCGTGCCGACGCCCTCGACCCACTTGAGCAGGGTGCCGTCGATGTCGAGGGCGACCAGCTTCGGCCGCCACCCGGACCCGTCGGTCGAGCCTGTCGAGACCACGGAACCCCTAGGCCACGACAGGCTTGAGGACGTCGAGCCCCCCGAGGTACGGGCGCAGCGCCTGCGGCACGACGACGGAGCCGTCCTCCTGCTGGTGGGTCTCGAGGAGCGCGATGATCGGCCGGTTGGTCGAGCACAGCGTGCCGTTGAGGGTGGCGATCGGACCCGTGGACCCGTCGTCGAACCGGCCGCGGGTGTCGAGGCGCCGGGTCTGGAAGTCGGTGCAGTTCGACGTCGACGTGAGCTCGCGGTAGCGGCCCTGGCTGGCGATCCACGCCTCGCAGTCGAACTTCCGCTCTGCCGACAGGCCGAGGTCGCCGGCGGCAACGTCGATCACGCGGTAGCAGAGCTCGAGCTTGTCGAGGAACTCCTTCTCCCACTCCAGCAGCCGCTTGTGCTCGGCGTACGACTCCTCGAGGGTCGTGTAGACGAACATCTCGACCTTGTCGAACCAGTGCACCCGGAAGATCCCGCGGGTGTCCTTGCCGTGCGAGCCGGCCTCCTTGCGGAAGCACGGGCTGAACGCGGCGTAGCGGCGCGGGAGCGAGGCGACGTCGAGGATCTCGTCGGAGTGGTACGCCGCGAGCGGGACCTCCGACGTACCGACGAGGTAGAGATCCTGGCCCTCGATCCGGTAGACGTCGTCGGCCGCCTGGCCGAGGAAGCCGGTGCCCTCCATGGCCCGCGGCTTCACCAGCGACGGCGGGGTGACCTGGATGAACCCGTTGGCGCGGGCCATGTCCATGGCCATGTTGATCAGGGCGAACTCGAGCTGCGCGCCGATGCCGGTGAGGAAGTAGAAGCGTGAGCCGGAGACCTTGGCCCCGCGCTCGATGTCGATCGCGCCGAGGAGCCGGCCGAGCTCGACGTGGTCTCGCGGCTCGAAGTCGAACTGCGGCGGGGTGCCGACGGTCTCGAGGACGACGAAGTCCTCCTCGCCACCCGCCGGGGCCTCGTCGGCGGCGAGGTTGGGGATGTCCATCAGCGCCTGCCGCCACTCCTCCTCCGCCTCGGACTGGGCGGCCTCGGCGGCCTTCACCTCGGCCGCGAGGCCCTTGGTGCGGGCCAGGAGCGCCTGCTTCTCCTCGCCCTGGGCCGTCGGGATCTGCTTGCCGAGCTGCTTCTGCTCGGCCCGCTTGGCCTCGAAGGTGGCGATCGCCTGGCGGCGTGCGGAGTCGGCGGCGAGGGCACGGTCGACGACGTCGTCGGACAGACCGCGCTTGGCCTGGGCGGCACGGACGCGGTCGGGGTCCTCTCGCAGCACCTTCGGGTCGATCACACCGAAAGGCTATCCGCCCGGCCCCCAGGTCGAGACCCGGGTTTCCCGGTGTGAGGCGGAGCCCGACGCCCCCGGCATACTGGCGCGCGTGCTCGACCGCCCGCGTCCCTGGATCCTGGCCTGGGCCGGGCTGTGCGCGGTGCTCTTCGTCGTCCTCGGGCTGGTGACGGGGTTCAGCCGGGCACCGCTCGGCGGCTTCGACGACCTGGGGCGGACGGCGGAGCACTGGGCCCGCGACCACGACGGACTCGTCCGCGTGCTGCGCTGGATCGAGGACGGCTTCGACACCATCGGCATCACGATCCTGACGCTGCTGCTCGCCGTACCGCTGTGGCTGCGCAGGCACCGTCGCGCCGCGATCTACACGGTGCTCGTGGTCCTGTCGACGGTGCTGCTCTACACGTGGGTCAAGATCCTCTACGGGCGCGACCGGCCGACGTGGCAGGACCCCCTCGGTCAGCTCTCGTCGAAGTCCTTCCCGTCGGGGCACGCCGGGAGCACGGCGGCACTGGCCGGGGTCGTGATCGTGCTGACCTTCATGCTGGTACGCCGGTCCAGTCTGCGCCGGCTGATCTACACCGCCACCGTGCTCGTCGTCCTGGTCGTCGGGCTGGACCGGGTGCTGCTGGGGCGGCACTTCCCCACCGACGTGATCGGTGGGTGGCTGCTCGGTGCCGCCCTGACGCTCCTGCTGCTGGCGGTGTACAGCCCCCTGCCGCGAAGCCACGCCGAGTCCGCCGAGCCCCTCACCGAGTCGGTGCCGTCCGACCGCAGGCTCGCCGTGATCCTCAACCCGGCGAAGCTGGAGGACGTCGGCCAGTTCCGTTCGATCGTCACCGCGATGGCCGCGGAAGCCGGCTGGTCACGCCCGACCTGGCACTACACGACCGTCGAGGACCCGGGCACGGGCATGGCGGAGGAGGCCGCGGTCGGCGGCGCCGACCTGGTCCTCGTGTGCGGCGGCGACGGGACCGTGCGCGAGGTCTGCGCCGAGCTCGCCGGCACCGGCATCCCGATCGGGATCATCCCGGCCGGCACCGGCAACCTGCTGGCGCGCAACCTTGACATCCCCCTCTACATCCGGGCCGCCATCGACGTCGCGCTCAACGGCCAGGACCGGGCGATCGACCTTGTCGAGGTGTCCGGCGACGACATGGAGGACACCCACTTCATGGTGATGGCGGGGATGGGCCTGGACGCCGCGATGATCGAGGGCGTCAACGAGCAGCTGAAGTCGAAGGTCGGCTGGGTCGCCTACGCGTTCTCGGCCGTCAAGGCCCTGATGTCACCGGTGCTGCGCATGGAGATCTCGGTGGACGACGCGGAGTTCACCGCGCACCGCGCGCGCACGGTGGTCGTCGGCAACGTCGGCTTCCTCCAGGCCGGCATGCCGCTGCTGCCCGACGCCGCCATCGACGACGGCCTGCTGGACGTCGTACTGCTGTACCCGAAGCGGTTCGTCTCCTGGCTCCCTCTCGCCTTCCGGGTGCTCGCCCGCCGCCCCCGCACCGACGAGACCATCGCCCGGATGCGTGGCCGCACGGTCATGATCCGCGTGGCCTCCCCCACCCCGCGCCAGCTCGACGGCGACCCTCTCGGTGCCGGCAGGGAGCTGCGGATGACCTGCCTGCACGGCCGGGTCCTGGTACGCGTCCCCCGCTAACTGCTGGTGCGGCAGTTGCCGAACGCGGTGAAGTCCTGGTTGAAGCAGGCCTGACCCAGCGGCATCGACACCAGGGTCGGCGGGGTGTACGCCGAGCCGCCGCGCGGATCCCAGCCGTAGACGCGGAAGCGGCCGGGGGTCCCGGTCGGGACCCGGGTGTAGAGGAGCCCTTCGTCGGAGATCCACGAGAACGCCGCACCGGCGGCGAGCTGCACCGGCCCACGGGTGGGGACGGGCCGGAGCCGGCCGTTCCATCGGACGAGCACCTTCCAGGCGCCGTCCGGCATACGTCGCAGCACGCCGTCGGTGACGTCTCCCAGGCGCACGTGGGCACCCGGGACCAGCTTCGATCGGGCGGGGAGGAGGGCGGGGAGGTCGCTGTGACCACCGAGCGCCGGGTCGGTCGCTTCGTGCTGCTGCTGACCAGCCGGCTCCACCGACGGCTGCGCCACCTGCGGCGCGGTCGTGGCTCGGACCCCGCTCCCGTGCAGGCCGTGCAGCGCGAACGGCACGACGATCGCCGCGCAGGCCAGGACTGCCGCCGCAACCGCAGCGAGCGTCGTACGCCGGCTGTGCGAGCCGGCCGGTCCGACCCCGGTTCCTGATGCGTCCGTGGTGGCCATCTTCGCCCCCTGAAGTCCCCGAGCTTCCCCGTCATCTGGAAGGACGATCGAGAGGCCCTCGAAGTTGCGTCGGACAGGCGACCGTTTCCGAGTCGTGACCTGCGCAGACGCGTGTTCCGGGGCCGGCCGACCTGGAGCTAGGGGCGGGCGTGCGCGATCGCCTCGTCCTCCTCAGGCGAGAGCTGCTGCTCGCAGGTCCAGGAGGCGATGTTCTTGGCGTAGGTGCGGGAGTCCGAGCGGCCGTGGATCGAGGTCAGCACGACGCCGTCGCCGGCGTCGTCGAGCAGCGCCAGGGACCACGAGAGGTGGCCGCCCATGTCCCCGAAGGCGTCGTACCGGACGACGGCCAGGTGTCGTAGAGCGCCACGGCTCTCGAGCCGGAGTGCCGCGACCTCCTGCCGGAGCCCGGTGACGTCCTCGGGCAGTGCGTCGGCACCCGAGGACCGGCGGTACGCCGCCTGGCGGCGGAGGGCGACGACGGCGAGGGCACCCGCGCCGAGAGCGAGCACGATCGCGACGACGCCGAGGATCCACACGCTGAACGAGCGTAATCGTGCGGGCCGCCGACGTGTGACACTGACGCGCGTGAGCACCACCCGAGATGGGGGACGACGACGGATCGTCTACCAGGGCGAGCCGGGGTCCAACTCCCACCTGGCCTGCCAGGAGCGCTTCCCCGACGCCGAGGCGGTCGCCTGCCCGAGCTTCGAGGACTGCTTCGCCGCCGTCGACGCCGGGGACGCCGACCTCGCGATGATCCCGATCGACAACTCACTCGCCGGCCGGGTCTCGGACATCCACCACTTCCTGCCGACGTCCGAGCTCCACATCGTGGGCGAGCATTTCCTGCGCATCCGGTTCGCGCTGCTCGGCGTACCGGGCGCGACCCTGGACGGCATCAAGACCGTCCACAGCCACGTGCACGCCCTGGGCCAGTGCCGCCGGGTCATCCGCGAGCACGGCTTCGTCCCGATCATCTCCGGTGACACCGCCGGCGCGGCCCGCGAGGTGAAGGAGGCCGGCGACCAGACCCAGGCCGCGATCTCGCCGCCGCTCGCGGCCGAGATCTACGGGCTCGAGGTGCTCCTCGAGGACGTGGAGGACGAGGACCACAACACGACCCGCTTCGTGGTGCTGTCGCGCGACTTCGTGAAGGCACCCCAGGGGGACGGACCGGTCGTGACCAGCTTCGTGTTCAACGTGCGGAACCTGCCGGCCGCGCTCTACAAGGCGCTCGGCGGCTTCGCGACCAACGGCGTGAACATGACCAAGCTCGAGAGCTACATGGTCGGCGGGGAGTTCGCCGCCACCCAGTTCCTGGCCGAGGTCGACGGGCACGCCGACGACCCGCCGGTCGCCCGGGCTCTCGAGGAGCTGGAGTTCTTCACCACCGAGGTCAAGATCCTCGGCATCTACCCCGCCGACCCCTTCCGCTCGAGGTGAAGCGTCCGCTCGGCGGCGGATTTCGGAACGTGTAACCGACCGTTGGCGGAGAGACACGCCGTATCGCTGTCGGCGTGTCGGCCCGCGAACGGTCGGTTACACGCGTCGACGTCACGCCGCCGCGGCCGCCGCCATCACCCAGAACGTCGCACCCTGCGGGTCGGCGAGCATCGCCATCCGGCCGACGCCGGGGACGTCCATGGCCGGGGCGAGGGTCGTGGCGCCGAGGCGCTCGGCCTGCGTGACGCTGGCGTCGACGTCCTCGACGTTGAAGTAGACGTTCCAGTGCGGCCGCGTGCCCTCCGGGAACATGCCGAGGTCCATGCAGCCGCCGATCTGCCGGCCCTCGACGTTGGTCAGCACGGTGTAGGTGCCAGCCTCGCCCATGTCCATGTCCTCGCTGCCCATGCCGAGCACCTCGGCGTAGAAGGCGGCCGCGGCCTTCACGTCACCGGTGACGCACTCGTTCCAGGTCGGCGTGCCCGGCTCGTTGGCGCGCTGGGTGCCGATCGTGTCGCGCGCCTGCCAGAGCCCGACCCGGGCGCCGGTGGGGTCCTGGATCGCCGACATCCGGCCGTTGGTGTTCACGTCGAACGGACCCGCCTCCACCTTCCCGCCGGCGGGCTCGACCTTCGCGGTCACGGCGTCGACGTCGTCGACCGCGAGGTAGACACCCCAGTACGCCGGATGGCCCTCCATCCCGGGCATCTGCCCGCTGACCCCGCCGATCTCGTCGCCGTCCAGCGTGGGGATGAAGTAGTGCCCCATCTCGCCCATGTCGTAGTCGTCGTACGACCAGTCGAACAGCGCGCCGTAGAACTTCAGCGCCTCGCCCTGGTCGGGCGTCATCAGCTCGATCCAGCTGGGTGTGCCCTGCTCGTAGTGCTCGAACTTCGCCATCGTCGTCTCCCCTCGAGAGGTCGGGCCGACCCCGCACCCGACTCAACACCCCCGCCGGGGCCCTGGCAACGGCTCACGGACGTCGAGGGGGTGAGCGATGCCGGATGCGCCCCCGATAGGTTCGGCCGAGTGGATCTCGCGGTCGTCGCCGTCAGCTTCGGGGCGATCTTCGTCGTCGAGCTCCCGGACAAGACGTTCGTGGCCGCCCTCGTGCTCTCGACGCGCTACCGGCCGTGGGCGGTCTGGGTGGGCGTCGGCCTGGCGTTCCTCATCCAGACGTTGATCGCGTGCACCGTCGGCGGCCTGGTCACGCTCCTGCCCCACCGCCTCGTCGAGATCGTGGCCGGGCTGATCTTCCTCACCGGGGCGATCCTGCTGCTGCGTGAGGCGCCCAGGGCGGACGCGGAGGAGGCGGAGGCCGAAGAGGAGTACGCCGCCAAGGCGTCCTCGCCGAAGTCCGGGCTCGCCGCGGTCGGCGCGAGCTTCCTGGTGCTGTTCGCAGCCGAGTGGGGTGACCTCTCCCAGCTGCTCACGATCAGCCTGGTGGGCAAGTACCACGAGCCGGTCTCGGTGTTCGTCGGCGCCTGGGGCGCCCTGCTCGTCGTGTCCGGCCTCGCGGTCGTCGCGGGTCGTTTCCTGCTCCGCTACCTCAAGCTGTCGACGATCCACTACGTCGGCGCGGTCGTGTGCTTCCTGCTCGCGGCGGTCACGGCGTACCAGGTCGTCGCAGGGTGAGGCCGGTAACCCAGCCGCACTAGAGTGCGCCCCATGTCGACCAACCCCACCCCCGGTGCCGGTCGTCCGACGGGTGCCGACTCGGAGGTCGGCCGTCTACGCACGGTCATGCTCCACCGCCCCGGCCCTGAGCTGACGCGGCTCACCCCGCGCAACAACGACCGGCTGCTGTTCGACGGCATCCCGTGGGTCGCCCGGGCGCAGGAGGAGCACGACGCGTTCGCCGCGGCGCTGCGCGATCGCGACGTCGAGGTGCTCTACCTGACGGACCTGCTCACCGAGACCTTCGCCGACGAGACGGCCCGGGAACAGGCCATCGAGACGGCCCTGGGCAGTCTCCACCTGGGCGAGACGATGCGGCGCTGGCTGGGGCCGATGCTGCGCGAGTCGTCGCCCGAGGAGCTCACCACGCACCTCACCGCGGGCGTCCGCAACGACGAGGTCCGTGGCGGCTTCGGGCTGGTCACCGCGCTGCTGCCGAGCGACGACTTCCTGATCGACCCGCTGCCGAACCTGCTGTTCACCCGGGACTCGTCGGTCTGGGTGCGCGACCAGGTGACGATCACGTCGCTCGCCATGCCCGCCCGCAAGCGGGAGACCCAGCTGACCGAGCTGATCTACGGCGCCCACCCTCGCTTCGCGGAGACGCCACGCCTCCACGGCTGGCGTCACGAGCATGTGGAGGGTGGTGACGTCCTGCTGCTCGCACCCGGCGTGATCGCGATCGGCGTCGGCGAGCGGACGACGCCGGCAGGGGCCGAGCAGCTGGCTCGCGAGGTGTTCACCGCCGGGTTGGCCCACACCGTGCTCGCCGTACCGATCGCCCAGGAGCGGGCGACGATGCACCTCGACACGGTCTGCACGATGGTCGACGTCGACAAGGTCGTGATGTACCCCAACGTCGCCGACACCCTGACGGCGTACGCCGTGACGGTCGTGAACGGCACCGAGGGGACGGAGGGCGAGGGGCTCGAGCTCCACGTCGCCGACGCCGAGCACTTCCTGGTGGCCGCGGCCAAGGCGATGGAGATCGACACCCTCCACCAGATCGACACCGGCCTCGACCCGGTGACCGCCGAGCGCGAGCAGTGGGACGACGGCAACAACACCCTGGCGCTCGCGCCCCGGGTCGCCGTCGCCTACGAACGCAACGACGAGACGAACTCCCGCCTCGAGGAGGCCGGCATCGAGGTCGTCCGCATCGCCGGCTCCGAGCTCGGCTCAGGCCGCGGCGGCCCGCGCTGCATGAGCTGCCCGATCGAGCGCGACTCCCTGGCCTGAGTACGCCGGCGCCCGGCGAGAATTTGTTGCCGGATGTGCAACGCCTCAGGGCCTCAGGGCGTTGAATGAATGCGGGCGGTACGGCGACGCCTTCTCGAAGGAGGCCACCATGTGGGCTGTCGTGTGGGTCGTGGGAATGCTCGTGGTGCTGGTGGGTGCACTGTTGGCCGTCGACTGGATGGCCTCGAAGCGCACCAAGGGCCGGCTGCTGGCCCGTGCGAAGGACCAGTACGCCACGGACAAGAACGTCGGCTACACGACGATCGAGAACCAGTCACACGGGACGCAGTTCAACACCTGGAGCCCCTGAGCTTCACACCCGGTCCGGGCACGAAGAGGCCCGGTCGATGTCGACGGGGGAGGCAACAACGACCGGGCCGTCGACGACGCTATCCAAAGCGTGGTCGGAGGATCAACCTCTCGCGGCGTGTTCTTTTGTCAGCGGAGTGTCACCTGGTGGTTCGCCAGCCACGAGCGAGCGGCCCGCTCTTCCGAGGTCAGGCTCGACGTCGCCGACAACACCTCGTCCAGACGGGCGCCGAAAGCCGCAACCGGTTGCTCGAGAGCGTCCGCACCGGTGCCCCGCACCAGGTCCCACACGGGCGTGAGCAGGCCGTGGGCACGGAACATCCCGACCAGCTTCGAGCCGTCGGCGATCGAGTCCGCGCCCACCGCGTGCAGGCGGGCCAGGGCGTCCAGGAGGGCCGTCTCGTCCTGGGGTAGCACCCAGCGGAGGTGCTCCTTGCTCCCGGCGTCGACCCAGTACGCCGCCTCCACGGACGTCAACCGCGCGGAGGGCGCTACGGCGCCGTTCGCCCGCTCCAGCGCGTCGACCATCGCCTGGTCGCGCTCGGCCACGTCGCCGAGCCACCACTCGAACCCCTCGTGGACCGTGACGTCGAGTGCCTGGTCGGCCACCAGGTCCTGGAGCCGCGGGCCGGGTCCCGGCGGGTCGACCAACCCCACGACGCCCGCCTCGTCGGTCGCCAATGCCTTCTCGAGCACCGCGCCGAGGTCCCGGGCCGGGTCTCCGAAGTTGTGCCGCACCTGCATTCCGAGCCAGACCTCGCCCGACTCGCGCACCATTGCCGGCGCCGCACCCGGCAGCAGGGAGCCCAAGAGCACGGTCCGGTCCCCCACCGTCAACGGCGCGGTCGCCGACGGGACGAACTCCCGCAGCGCCACCAGGTCGCGCTCGCCGACGAGCCCGGCGAACGGCCGCGCGACGAACGCACCACCGGACGAGCCGTGACAGGCCTTGTAACGCTTGCCCGACCCGCACGGGCAGGGCTCCCGCGGGCCGACCTCGCCCGGGGTCGCGCCGTCGCGAGCCAGGTCGCGGGCCGTGGTGCGGGACTTCTTGGCCATGGGCGCGAGGGTAGTGCGCGGCCCTCGTCCCGGATCAGGCGGTGCAGACGGCGTTCAGCCAACCGATCACGGCCCGCGGCTTGTCGGTGATCACCGCTGTGACACCGAGCGCGCGGCACAGCTCGAGCTCCTCCCGGGTGTTCACGGTCCAGACGTGAACCGGGCGGCCGCTCTGGGCCATCTTCGCCGCGAACCTCGGGTGCCGGGTCAGCGCGTCGATGCCGGGGCCCAGGATCCAGCCCTCCTCGATGACCGGCTTGAGCACCGGCCAGTGGCGGGCCTTGTCGATCAGCATCACCAGCGGCAGCTGCGGGGCGAGCTTCTGCATCCGCTGCAGGGCGACGTAGGAGAAGCTCATGACCCTGGCCGGGCTGTCCCTCCCGGTCCACCCGAACTCACCCAGGAGCTCGACCAGGCGGCGTTCGACGAGACCGCCGAACCGGGTCGGGTGCTTGGTCTCGATGGCGATCTCGACCCGGCGGTCGGCGTCGGCGACGGTCTCGAACAGGCGCCGGAGGGTGAGGACGCGGTCGAGGTCGGGGTCGCGGTCGGGCGCCTCGTCGTCGAAGACCGCCCACGGGTTCTTCCAGGACGCGAACTCGAGCTCGTCGAGGTCGGCCAGCTCCATGTTCGATACCAGCCCCTGAGCACTCGCCGTACGTCGGAGGTCGCGGTCGTGCACGCAGACCAGGTGTCCGTCGGCGGTGAGGCGCACGTCGCACTCCAGGGCGTCCGCTCCGTCACGCATTGCCTCGAGATACGCACCCAACGTGTGCTCAGCGTTCTCGAAGCTCGCGCCACGATGGGCGACGACCTGAGGTCGCATGCCTTCATTGTTGCCACCTTCTGGGCGGTCGTGTGGGACTTTCGGGCGTGCCTCGGTGGCGTTCACGGACTCTTCCCCGTTCGGACCACTCCCGGTCACTCCGGAGCCGCCGACTACGGTCGGTGGCGTGAGCACCGAGGTAGAGGTCCGGGACAACACCGAGGAGAGGCGGTTCGAGGGGTACGTCGAGGGGCAGCTCGCGGGCTTCGTGGCGTACGACCTGACCGACGGCGGGATCACGATCCTGCACACCGAGGTCGACGACGCGTACGAGGGACAGGGCGTCGGGTCGTCGCTGGTCCGGCAGGTGCTCGACCGGATCCGCGCCGACGGCGAGCTGAAGCTCACCGTGCTCTGCCCGTTCGTCAACGCCTGGCTCCGCCGCCATCCCGACTACCAGGAGCTCACGCACCGATGACCGCGCGGAGCCTGAGCTTCCATCTCCAGCGACACCTGCAGAAGTCTCGTGACGGCGTCGTGGCTTCGCTCGAGGGTCTCTCGGAGTACGACATGCGCCGGCCGCTGGTGCCGTCGGGGACCAACCTGCTGGGGCTGGCCAAGCACCTGGTCGGCATCGAGCTGGGGTACCTCGGCACGTGCGTCGGTCGGCCGCCGCCCTTCACGCTCCCGTGGGAGGAGGACGGGTCGGTGTGGGAGTCCGCCGACATGTGGGCGACGCCCGACCAGTCACCCCACTACCTCCTCGGCCTCTACCGCCAGGCCTGGCGGCACAGCGACGAGTCCTTCGCGACCCTGACCCTCGACGCACCGGCCTCGGTCCCGTGGTGGCCCGTGGAGCATCGCGAGACGACCTTCGGCGAGCTGGCCGTGCGGGTGGTCGACGAGACCGCCCACCACGCCGGGCACTGCGACATCGTGCGCGAGCTGATCGACGGTCGGGGCGGCGACGAGAGGGCGGAGGATGCGGCGCAGCGGGCGGCGTACGTCGCGAAGATCCAGGCGGCCGCCGACACGTTCCGCTGAGCTCGGTCAGTCCTCGAACAGCTCGGCCCTGGCGACCTCGACGGTCGCAGGATCCTGAGGCGTCGGATCGTCATCGACCGGTGCCGGCTCCTCGAAGGAGGACTCGCCGTACACGGCCTCGGCGAGCCCCAGGGCGAGACCGATGATCTCGTGATCGGCCAGGCCGAGACGGATGGCGACGGCGCGGGCGTTCTCCGGCCGGTCGTGCGGGTCCTTGGCGAGCAGGTCGTCGACGACGCCGGCGAGGTCCTCCGGGACCGTCTCCGGCAGCGGCGGTGGCGGCTCGTGGATGTGGCTCAAGGCGGTGGCGATCGGTGTGGGCTTGTCGAACGGCTTGGCCCCGCAGAGCATCTCGTGCGCGACGATGCCGAGGGAGTAGAGGTCGCTCGCCCCGGTGGCCGGCCGACCGAGCGCCTGCTCGGGGCTGATGTAGCTCGGCGTACCGAGCAGGTCGCCGGCGCGAGTGTGACCGCTGGCGTCGATCGCCCGGGCGATCCCGAAGTCGGTGAGCTTCACCAGGCCGTCGTCGCGCACCAGGATGTTGGCAGGCTTGACGTCACGGTGCACCACCTTCGCCTCATGGGCGACGCCGAGAGCGAGCGCACACTGGCCGACGACCGACCGCACCTGCTCGGCCGGGAGCGGGCCTTGCTCCCGGATGACCAGTGACAGTGGCTTGCCGTCGACCAGCTCCATCACCAGGAACGTCACGCCGTCCGCCTGGCCGTAGTCGAAAAGGGTCGCGATGTTGGTGTGGTTGAGCGAGGCGGAGTGGAGCGCCTCGTCACGGAAGCGGAGCGCGAACAGCTGCTCGTGCCCTGGGTCGGGCCGCATCACCTTGAGCGCCACCTGGCGCTGCAGCACGTTGTCGTCGGCGCACCAGACATCGGCCATGCCGCCGGAGGCCACGCGTCTGTCCAGCCGGTACCGGTCACCGAGCACCAGCCCGGGCATGAGCTGCTTCACGTCGTCGGCCTCACTGGTCGGGTTTCTCTTCACCTCGGTCGGTGACTGTCCTGCCCGTGACCGCCGGAAGTCCCGCCATGGAAGGTACCCAGGTCCGGTCGAAGCCATGCCCCACCACGAGGCTGGATCGCGCGTTGGTGGCCAGATTTTGCCGAAGCTCGGGCCCCCGCGCCCGCCATGGCTCTGCCAGGGTGAAGGTCCGGCGACCACCCTGGGAGGCAGGAATGGGCAGGATTCTCGTGCACGAGTTCATGAGCCTCGACGCTGTGATCGACGCACCGACGTGGACCGTCGACTTCGGGTTCACCGACGAGATGGGTGACCTCCTCGGCTCCATCATGGAGCCGTGCCAAGGCATCCTGCTCGGCCGTAGGACCTACCAGGAGTTCGAACCGGCCTGGTCGAGCCGCACTGTCGAGGACGATCCAGGCGCACCCTTCTTCAACGACACCACCAAGTACGTCGTCTCCGGCTCCCTGACCGAGACGCCGTGGCGCAACAGCCAGCTGATCGGCGCCTACGACCGCAACCGGATCCATGCTCTCAAGGACGAGATCGGCGACCTGTGGGTGAGCGGGAGCGGCACGCTGGTGCGCGCGCTGGTCGCGGACGGGCTCGTCGACGAGCTCCACCTGTTCATGTATCCCGTCACCCGTGGTGGTGGCCCCCGCCCCTTCCCCGATGGAGCCCAGCAGGCGTTCGAGCTCGCGACGGTCGAGCAGTTCGCCAACGGCGTCGTGCATCTGTTGGCGAAGCCGAAAGGGTGAGCCGCCGCACGTGAGCCGCGGGTCAGCGCGACCTCAAGAACGCCCCGAAGTGCGGGACCGTGAAGGCGATCCGCCCGCGCTCGCCCGAGTAGATCAGCCCCTTCTTCAGCAGCGTGTCGCGCGCGGGCGAGAGTGACTGTGGCTTCTTGCCCAGGACCGCGGCGACGTCGGCGGTCGGCACCGACTCGATGTCGTCGAGCTCCTCGCCGCTGTCGGCGAGGGCGGAGGCGGCGTCGGCCATCGCGCGGAGGTACTCCCTCTCCCCCGGCGTCGCCCGCTCGTAGCGCGAGCCGAAGAAGCCGACGGCCAGCTCGCGCTCGGCCTCCGGCGCCGCGACCGCAACGTCGTCGACGGTGATCGGCGAACGAGGGGCGAGGTCCCACACGGTCTTGCCGTAGGCCTGGATGAAATAGGGATAGCCGCCGGTCGCGGTGTACAGCGCGTCGAGCGCGCCCTCGTCGTACGCCGCGTCCTCGGCCTCGGCGGGCACGCGCAGCGCGAGGTCGGCGTTCTCGCGGTCGAGTCGGTCGACCCGCTGGTAGCCGAACAACCGCTCGGAGTAGGACTTCGCGGCCGAGAGCACGGCCGGCAGGTGCGGCAGCCCCGCGCCGACCACGATCATCGGCAGGCCGGACTGGCTGATCTCGTGGCACGCGGCGCACAGGGCCGAGACGTCGTCGGGCCCGAGGTCCTGCATCTCGTCGACGAAGACGGCGATGCCGCGGCCCTGGTCGGCCGCCAGCCCGCCGAGGTCGGCGAAGAGCTCGACGAGGTCGATCTCGATGTCACCCGAGTCCGCCCGGCCGCGCACCGCCGGCGCGTCGATGCCGGGGTGCCAACGCTCCTTCAGCTTGGCCCCGACGCCGGCGCCGCGCTCGGCGAACGACCGGACCACCCCGAGGACGTGGGTCACCGAGGCGTCGTCGGGATGCCCGAGCTCGCGCACGGCCTGGTGCAACGCGGACGAGAGCGGACGTCGTAGCCCCTGGTCGGGTCGGGCTTCGAGCTTCCCGGTCCCCCAGCCTCGACGTACGGCGGCCGAGCGCATGGCATTCAGCAGCACGGTCTTGCCGACGCCACGGAGCCCGGTGAGGACGATGCTGCGCTCCGGCCGACCGTGAGCGACCCGCTCCAGCACGACGTCGAACGCCGCCAGCTGCGGGCCGCGACCCGCGAGCTCGGGCGGGCGTTGGCCGGCGCCGGGTGCGTACGGGTTACGGATCGGGTCCATGCTCGGACGGTATCGGCGTCTCTAGGCGATTCCGTAGATTTGGAGGCTGGTTGTCCTTCACAACCAATTAGTTGCTACGGTTGAACGAAATGAACTCGACAGCCTCCTCCAGCACGCTCGGTCCGCGGTACAAGTGGATCGCGCTGTCCACCACGACGCTCGGCGTGCTCATCGCCACGATCAACTCGTCGATCCTGCTGATCGCCCTGCCCGACATCTTCCGCGGGCTCGAGATCGACCCGCTCGCGCCGGGCAACTCCAGCTATCTGCTCTGGCTGATCATGGGCTATCTCGTCGTGACCGCCGTCCTGGTGGTGACGTTCGGCCGGCTCGGCGACATGTACGGCCGCGTGAAGATGTTCAACGCCGGCTTCGCCATCTTCACGGTGTTCTCGGTCGCGCTGAGCATCACCTGGATGACCGGGACGAGCGGGGTCCTCTGGCTGATCGTGATGCGCATCCTGCAGGGAGTCGGCGGCGCCCTGCTGATGGCGAACTCCTCGGCGATCATCACCGACGCGTTCCCCGCGAACCAGCGCGGCCTCGCGCTCGGGCTGAACATGGTCTCCGGCATCGCCGGGTCGTTCCTCGGTCTGGTGATCGGCGGCGTACTCGCGCCGGTCCACTGGCGCTACGTCTTCTTGGTGTCGGTGCCGTTCAGCCTGTTCGGCACGGTGTGGGGCTACCTCAAGCTCCGCGACCTCAGCCCGCGCCGCCACCACGTCATGGACTGGTGGGGCAACGTGACGTTCGCGCTCGGCCTGATCGGCGTGCTGGTCGCGATCACCTACGGCATCCAGCCGCACGGCAGCCACCTGATGGGCTGGACGAACCCGTGGGTCGTGGCCTCGATGGTCGGCGGCGTCGTGCTGCTCGTGGTGTTCTGCGTGATCGAGACGCGCGTCGCGCATCCGATGTTCCACCTCGAGCTGTTCCGCGTGCGGGCCTTCACCTTCGGCAACATCGCCAGCCTGCTCGCCGGGCTCGGTCGCGGCGGTCTGATGTTCATCCTGATCATCTGGCTCCAGGGCATCTGGCTGCCCCGCCACGGCTACTCGTTCGAGTCGACCCCGCTGTGGGCGGGCATCTTCATGCTCCCGATGACCGTCGGCTTCTTGGTCGCGGGGCCGCTGTCGGGCTGGCTCTCCGACCACTACGGGGCCCGGCCGTTCGCCACCGGCGGGATGCTGATCGCCGCACTGAGCTTCCTGTGGTTCGCGGCCCTGCCGGTGAACTTCGGCTATTGGATGTTCGCCGCCGCCCTCTTCTTCAACGGCTTCGGGATGGGTCTGTTCGCCTCACCCAACCGAGCCGCGGTGATGAACGCGCTGCCGGCGAACCGACGAGGCGTCGGCGGCGGGATGAGCACGACGTTCCAGAACGCGTCGATGGTGCTCTCGATCGGCATCTTCTTCTCGCTGATGATCGTGGGGCTCGCGAGCTCGCTGCCGGAGACGATGCAGTCCGGCCTGACCGCGCACGGCGTACCCGCGGGACAGGCGCACGCCGTCGCGAGCCTGCCGCCGGTGGCGGTGCTGTTCGCGTCGTTGCTGGGCTACAACCCGGTGCGGTCGCTCCTCGGCGACCACACCCTGAGCCAGCTCCACCCCGGTGACGCGCACTACCTGACCGGCCACACGTTCTTCCCCTCACTGATCTCGGGGCCGTTCCACGACGGGCTGATCGTCGCGTTCGCCTTCGCGATCGGAGCATGCCTGATCGCGGCGGCGGCCTCGTGGTTCATGGGCGAGAAGTTCGTGAACGCCGACGATGAGCACGAGACACCGCTCGACCTCGGCGTGCCCGAGGCCGGTGCTCCCGAGCCCCAGGAGGCGCGATCGTGACCCGTCGGACGCCGTCTCGCGAGGTCGCGCAGCTCGCCGGTGAGCTGCGCGCGGAGATCGGCCGGCTGGCCTACCACCTGCGGACGCCGGCGACGCGCTCCGGGATCACACCGACGCGTCTCGCCGCGCTGTCGGCGTTGACCCGCTACCCCGAGGGTGCTCGTCAGGGCGACCTGGCCGAGCGGATGAACATGTCGGCGCCGAGCATGACGCGGCTGGTCGAGATCCTCGAGGAGGCCGGATGGGTCGAGCGTCGCCGTGACCCGACCGACCAGCGTTGTCTGGTGCTGGTCATCTCGCCCTCGGGTCGCAAGGCGATCGAGACGGTGCGCGACGAAGCCTCGACACAGCTCGGCGAGGAGCTCGTCGACCTCACGGGCGAGGAGCTCGCCACCCTGGCGTCCGCGGTACCGGTGCTCCGCAAGCTGGCGGACCGGCACCTCGACGGTTAGCGACTAGCAGACCTCGGGGTGCTCGTGCCGCGAGCGGGCGACGGCGTACGCCGTGTCGAGGCCCGACCGGAGCATCGCGATCAGGTCCGGCACCTCGTCGACGGTGAGCCGGAACGAGCCGATGCAGACGTTGTCGCGCCACAGCGAGAGCACGACCAGGTCGATGTCGTAGTGCCACGACACCCGAAGCGCGCGATCGTCACCACGCGCGTCGAGGAAGATCTCCCCCTGCGCGGGCAGAGGTCGCGCGGTGGCCATGATCGATTCTCCCTCGGCACCCCAGGCCTGTCACTGAAAACCTTGTGGCGGCCGGCCACGCGCGTCTTACGTGCGCCTGGGTCTTGTTCTGATCCAGGCTCGTTCGACTCCGTGTTTGGGTGGGGGTTTGAACTCGGGTCGGTGGTCGTGGGGGTTGAGGCGGACTTCCCAGGGCGTGTGGTGGATGACCCGGTGGTGGTGTCCGCACAGGAGCACGAGGTTCGGCAGCTTGGTCACGCCGTGGTGCAGCCAGTGGGTGATGTGGTGGGCGTGACACATCACCGGGGGTCTCTGGCAGGCGGGGAAGGCGCAGTGCCGGTCCCGGGCCACGAGCGCGTTCCAGATGCCGGGGGTGACGAACCGGTTGGTCCGGCCGACGTCGAGGGGTTCGCTGTCGGTGCCCAGGACGACGGGGATGACCTCCGCGTCACAGGCCAGCCGGCGCAGGGTGGCCGCGGACATCCCCTCGAGGGCCTCATCGGCGAGCCCGGTCTGCAGTGACTCCAGGGTGGTGGTGACGATGAGCCGGGTGGGTGCTCCGTGGGACTCCGGCGGGAGATGGGTGTCCAGGGCGTGTTGTGCGGTCTGGACGAGGGCGTCCCACATCCGGGCACCGGCATCCCTCGGGTCGTGCACCAGCTCACCGTGCTCGAGGTGTTCGTTGTGTTCGTCGTCGACTGCTGGGCTGGGTGCGGCCAGTGGGAGGAGGGCTGCTGTGAGCAGGGCGCCGTCCTCGACCGATCCGCGGCCCTTGACCCGGACCCCGCCGGCACCGTCGGAGGTGATCGAGAAGAACCTGGAGTGGTGGGAGGCGCGTTCCTCCCGGTCCAACAACCGCTCCAGCTTCCGGTCCTCGGCATCGGGGTCGACCACGTGGACCAGGTGGCGTCCGGTCCTGGCCAGGTCGGTGGCGTCGAAGTCCCCCGCATGCTCGACCAGCACCTGCTCGCCACGAGCCCGGACCGCGGGTCCGGAGGGGAGCTGGTCGATCGACCTCACGATCACATCGGCCTGCTCCGGCGAGACCCTGCCGGCGGCCATCGCCGCCCGGGTCGCGGCCAGGGGTCCGGTCAGGGCGTGGGCACGCCTCACGATCCGCTTCCCCTCACCCTTGCGCAGCCCGCCCACGTGGGTCACCCAGTCCCCGGTCG
>DASSTL010000017.1:0-32160 GCA_035707985.1 Nocardioides sp.
GCCGGAGCGGATGAGCTCGAGCCGCGGTTTCGGGCCGTCGGTGCGGCCGGTCTGGGGCTTGCGGCGGCCGGCGCGCCAGGGGTCGGGCCAGACGGCGCCGGGGCCGTCGTAGTCCTGCTCGACGGCGGCGTGGAGGGTCCAGTTCGGGTCGTAGAGGTGCACGCGGCCGAGGGCGCAGAGGTCGGCGCGGCCGGCCATCAGGATCGAGTTCACGTCGTCGTACGACGAGATCACGCCCACCGCGATGGTCGGGATGCCCAGCCGGTTGCGGATCGCGTCGGCGTACGGCGTCTGGTAGCTGCGCCCGAACGCCGGTCGCTCGCGCTTGGTGACCTGTCCGGTCGACACGTCGATCGCGGCTGCGCCCGCCTCGGCGAACGCCGCGGCCACCGCCAACGCGTCGTCCAGTGTCTGCCCGTCCTCGACCCAGTCCGTGGCCGAGATGCGGACGGTCATCGGCTTGGTGGCCGGCCACACCTCTCGCATCGCGTGCCACACCTCGAGCGGGAAGCGGAGGCGGCCGGCGACGTCGCCGCCGTACTCGTCGGTGCGCCTGTTGGTGACCGGCGAGAGGAAGCCGGACAGCAGGTACCCGTGCGCGCAGTGCAGCTCCAGCAGGTCGAAGCCCGCCTCGGCCGCGCGCCGGGCCGAGGCGACGAACTCGTCGCGGATCCGGTCCAGGCCCGCCCGGTCGAGCTCGACCGGCACCTGGTTGATCTCGGAGTAGGGCACGGGCGAGGCCGCCACGACCGGCCAGTTGCCCTCGGGTAGCGGCTCGTCGATGCCCTCCCACATCAGCTTCGTCGAGCCCTTCGCGCCGGAGTGCCCGAGCTGGCAGCCGATCGCGGCCGGGGTGTAGGTGTGGACGAAGTCGACCGTGCGCTTCCAGGCGTCCCGCTGCTCGTCGGTCCACAGGCCGCCGCAGCCGGGGCTGATCCGGCCGATGGCCGACGGGCAGATCATCTCGGTCATCACCAGTCCGGCGCCGCCGAGCGCCTTGCCGCCGAGGTGCACGAGGTGGAACTCGGTCGGTACGCCGTCCACCGCGACGTACATGTCCATCGGCGAGACGATGACCCGGTTGTTCAGGGTGAGCCCCGGGCCCTCGGCCGCGCGCAGGGTGACCGGCTGGAACATCGGGGGAGTGTGCGGCCGGCCCGGCTCGACCGAGGTCTCGGAGACGTGCTCGGCGAACCACTCCTCGCAGCGCGCGACGAACTCCGGGTCGCGCACGCGCAGGTTGTCGTAGGTGACCCGCCGCGAGCGGGTCATGATGTTGAACGCGAACTGGGTGGGCTCCTGGTGGACGTACTGCCCGAGGTTCTCGAACCACTCCAGGCTCGCCTGCGCCGCGCGCTGCGTGGAGAGGACGACCGCCTTCCGCTCCTCCTCGTACGTCGCGAGGGCCTGCTCGGTGGTCGGCTCCTCGTGCAGACAGGCGGCGAGGGCGAGGGCGTCCTCCATCGCCAGCTTGGTGCCGGAGCCGATCGAGAAGTGCGCGGTGTGGGCGGCGTCGCCGAGGATGACCACGCTGCCCTGACCGGGGCTGGTGTGCACCCAGTGCTCGTTGCGGACGGTGGTGAACGAGATCCACCGCGAGTTGTTCGCCATCACCTCGTGCCCGTCGAGCACGTCGGCGAACAGCTCGCGGATCAGCGCGATCGACTTCTCGTCGGACTCGCCCGGCGCCCACCCGCGGTCGGCGAAGTCGGCGAAGCCCGCGCGGCGCCAGACCTCGCTGGTCATCTCGACGATGAACGTCGAGCCGGTGGCGTCGAAGGGGTAGCCGTGGATCTGCATGACGCCGTACGGCGTGTCGCGGATGTAGAACTTGAACGCGTCGAAGACCAGGTCGGTGCCGAGCCAGATGTAGCGACAGTCGCGGACGTCGAGGCTCGGCCGGAACGTGTCGGCGTACCGCCGGCGGACCGCGGAGTTGAGGCCGTCGGCCGCGATGACGAGGTCGTGCGAGGCCCGGAGCTCGTCGACGTCGGGCGCCTCCGTGCGGAAGTGGAGCGTGACGCCGAGCTCGCGGCACCGTTCCTGGAGGATCTCGAGCAGCCGGCGCCGGCTCATCGCCGCGAACGCGTGACCGCCGCTGGTGACGACCTCGCCCTTGAAGTGGACGTCGATGTCGTCCCAGATCGCGAACTCACGCTGCATCTGCGCGTACACCGCCGGATCGGCGTGCTCGATGCCGCCCAGCGTCTCGTCGCTGAACACCACGCCGAAGCCGAACGTGTCGTCCGCGGCGTTCCGCTCCCACACCGTGATCTCGTGGTGATGCCCTGGGCCGTGAAGGGCCTGCGCGAGCTGTTGGGCGAGGGCCGAGAAGTACAGGCCGCCGGGGCCTCCGCCGATCACCGCGATCCGCACTGCACCTCCGCTGGACCTCCGCTGGGCCTCCGCTGGACCTCCGCCGGGCCCCGCCAGCCTCCGACGGGACTGTCTCGAACATAGCGTCTTCTTGACGGGCGTTGTCAAGACGCAATAGCGTCGCCGGTATGGTCGGCGGCGTGGTCTCGACAGGCTCGACCGACGGCAGGGGCTCGACCGAGGCCTCGACGTTCGGCTTGACCCCGGAGCAGGTGGAGTACGCCGCGTGGGTGCGGTCCGTGGCCGCGTCGCTCGGCGACATCTCGCCCGTCCACGGCGCGGTGAACCGGCCCCTCGTCAAGGCGCTGGGTGCTGCCGGGCTGCTCCGTGGGCTCTTCGGAGGTGCGTCCGACGAACCACCCCGCGACGCGGCGGCGATGCAGCTGTGCCTGCTGCGCGAGGTGCTGGCGACGGTCGACACCGAGGCCGAGACCGCCCTCGCCCTCCAGGGCCTCGGCTCCTACCCGATCCTCCAGGCCGGCAACGACGCGACCCGCGAGCGCTGGATCCCCGGCGTCGTGAGCGGCGACGTCGTCCCGGCGTACGCGCTGTCCGAGCCGGACGCCGGGTCCGACGCGGGCGCGCTGTCGCTCGAGGCCCGCCGCGACGCCGATGCCTGGACCCTGCACGGCACCAAGACCTGGATCTCCAACGCGCCGGACGCCGACGTCTACGCGGTCTTCGCCCGCACGACACCCGGCACGAAGGCGCGCGGCATCACCGCCTTCGCGGTCGCCGGCGACGCGCCCGGGCTGACCGGCGAGCGCCTCGACATGGTGGCGCCCCACGCGCTCGGGACCCTCCACTTCGACGGCGTCCGGGTCACCGCCGACGACGTGCTCGGTGACGTCGACCAGGGGTTCGCGGTGGCGATGCGGACCCTCGACCTGTTCCGGCCGAGCGTGGGCGCGTTCGCGGTCGGCATGGCCCAGGCGGCGCTGGACGCCGCGCTGGCGTGGTCGCAGGAGCGGCAGGTGTTCGGAGGGACCCTGTTCGACCAGCAGTCGGTCCAGCACACGCTCGCCGAGATGTCGACGCGGGTGGAGGCGGGCCGCCTGCTGGTCCGCCGCGCGGCCGCGGCGTACGACGGCGGTGCGGAGCGGACCACGGTCACCACGACCGCGGCCCAGGCGAAGCTGTTCGCCACCGAGGCCGCCCAGTGGGTGGTCGACCAGGCGGTCCAGCTGCACGGGGCGCGCGGGCTGGAGCGCGGCCATCTGCTGGAGCGGCTCTATCGTGAGGTCCGGGCGCCGCGGATCTACGAGGGCGCCTCCGAGGTGCAGCGGACGATCATCGCCCGCGGGCTGAGCAAGGGGAGTGAGTGACGCGATATCGGGCCAGCGCGGGGATCACCGACGACTGGCAGCACTTCGACTTCTCGGTGGCCGACGGCGTCGCCACGGTGACCCTGAACCGCCCCGAGAAGCTCAACCCGCTGACCTTCGAGTCGTACGCCGACCTCCGCGACCTGCTCGCCGAGCTCCCGCACCGCGGTGACACCAAGGTGCTGGTGATCCGCGGCGAGGGGAAGGGCTTCTGCGGGGGCGGCGACGTCAACGAGATCATCGGCGAGCTGATCCAGATGGACGCCGACGGGCTGATGGGTTTCACGAAGATGACCGGCGACGTCATCCGGGCGATGCGCGAGTGCCCGATCCCGATCATCGCCGGTATCCAGGGCATCGCGGCCGGCGCCGGCAGTGTGGTCGCGATCGCGGCGGACTTCCGGATCTGCACCCCGCAGGCTCGGTTCGCCTTCCTGTTCACCAAGGTCGGGCTGTCCGGCGGCGACATGGGGGCGGCGTACCTCCTCCCGCGGCTGGTCGGGTACGGCCGCGCCACCGAGCTGCTGATGCTCGGCGACACGATCGACGCCGAGACCGCCGACCGGTACGGCCTCGTCACGCAGCTCACCGACGACCTGGACGGCGCGTGTGCGGCCCTGGCGCGACGGCTGGCCGACGGGCCGACGCTCGGGCTCCAGCAGACCAAGTCGCTGATCACCCGCGAGCTCGACATGCCTCTGGGGCCGGCGATGGAGCTGGACGCGATGACCCAGGCGCTGCTGATGACCACCCACGATCACGCGGAGTTCCACGCCGCGTTCAACGCCAAGCGACCCCCGGAATGGACCGGCACATGAGTCACGACTTCCTGCAGGTCGACGACCTGCTCACCGACGAGGACCGCGCGATCCGCGACACCGTCCGCGACTTCGCGCAGAGCGAGCTCGCGCCCCACATCGCCGAGTGGTACGACGAGGGCACGCTGCCCGACGACCTCGGCCCGCGGCTGGGCAAGCTCGGGCTCCTCGGGATGCACCTCGACGGCTACGGCTGCGCCGGCACCAGCGCGACGGCGTACGGCGTGGCATGCCGCGAGCTCGAGGCGGTCGACTCGGGGCTGCGGTCCTTCGTGAGCGTGCAGGGGTCGCTGGCGATGTTCGCGATCCACCGCTGGGGCACCGAGGAGCAGAAGCAGGAGTGGCTGCCGCGGATGGCCGCCGGCGACGCGATCGGGTGCTTCGGCCTGACCGAGCCGGACGCCGGCAGCGACCCCGGGTCGATGAAGACGCGGGCGCGACTGGACGGCACCGACTGGGTGCTGAACGGATCGAAGATGTGGATCACCAACGGCACCCTCGCCGACGTCGCGATCGTGTGGGCGCAGACCGACGAGGGGATCCGCGGCTTCGTCGTACCGACGGACACGCCGGGCTTCAGCGCGCACAAGATCCAGCGCAAGCTCTCGCTCCGGGCCTCCATCACCGCCGAGCTCGCGCTCGACGACGTGCGGCTGCCGGGGTCGGCGGCGTTCCCGGAGGTGCTGGGGCTCAAGGGTCCCCTGTCGTGCCTGAACGAGGCACGCTACGGGATCGTCTGGGGCGTCGTCGGCGCCGCCCGCGCGTGCCTGGAGGAGTCGCTGGCCTACACCTCGGAGCGGGAGCAGTTCGGCAAGCCGCTGGCGTCGTTCCAGCTCACCCAGCGCAAGCTCGCGCTGATGACCGTCGCCGTCAACAACGCCTCGCTGGTCGCCTGGCGGCTCGGGGTGCTGAAGGACGCCGGCACGTTGACGCCGATCCAGGTGTCGTACGGCAAGTACTCCAACGTCCGCGCCGCCCTCGACGTCGCCCGCGAGGCCCGCACCACCCTCGGCGGCGCCGGCATCACCCTCGACCACGCCGTGATGCGCCACATGAACAACCTCGAGACCGTGATGACCTACGAGGGCACCGAGGAGATGCACCTCCTCTCGGTCGGCGGCCAGCTCACCGGCATCCCGGCGTTCCGATGAGCGCTCCGGCCCGCCTCGCGGGGCAGCCGCGAATTCCCCGCTCAGGCGGGGACTTCGACACTTGTTGGAGGAAATTTCCCCCACTAAGTGGGGAATTCCCCGCTCGAGCGGGGAATTCGCCGAGCCCGCGCCAGCCACCCGAGGAGTGTCCGTGATCGCGCTGGTCACGGGTGCCTCGAAGGGGATCGGGGAGGCGTGTGCGCGGGCGCTGTCGGTGGCCGGGCACCGGGTGGCGCTGGTGGCGCGGGACGAGGCGGCGTTGCAGGAGGTGGCGGGTTCGCTGAAGGGTGAGTCGCTGGTGGTCCCGGCCGACCTGCTCGACCTCGCGGCGATCGACCACGTGTTCGCGCGGGTCGAGGAGGAGTGGGGGCCGGTCGAGATCCTGGTGGTGAACGCCGGGGCGTCGATGTCGGCGCCGTTGGTGCGCACGACCGACGAGGACTGGCAGCGGATGCTCGACCTCAACCTCACCGCGCCGTTCCGATGCCTGCGCCGAGCGCTCCCCTCGATGACCCAGGCGGGCTTCGGGCGGGTGGTGGTGATCGCGTCGGTCGCGGGCAAGGTCGGGTCGCCGAGGATCGCGGCGTACACCGCGAGCAAGCACGGTGTGATCGGGCTGGTGCGCACGGCCGCCGCCGAGGTCGCCAAGAGCGGCGTCACCGTGAACGCCGTCTGTCCGGGGTACGTCGACACCCCGATGACCGACCAGTCGGTCGCGAGCATCTCCGCCGGCACCGGCCGGTCGGAGGAGGAGGCACGCGAGATCCTGGCGAACATGCAGCCGATCGGCCGGCTGGTCACGGTCGAGGAGGTCGCTGCCACGGTCATGCTCTGCGTGGACAACGCAGCGATCAACGGACAGGGCATCAACGTCGACGGAGGGTCGGTGCAGAGCTGATGGGTGACCTGGTCCGGATCAACCCGCCGTCGCTGGCGAGGCCGTCGGGCTTCTCGCACGCGGTGATCGCGCGGGGTACGACGATCCACCTGGCCGGCCAGACCGGCATGGACGCCTCCGGTGCGATCGTCCCGGGCGGCATCGTCGCGCAGTTCGAGCAGTCGCTCCGCAACCTGCTGACCGCCCTCGACGAGGCGGGCGGCTACCCCGACGGCCTCGCCGCGCTCACGATCTACATCGTCGACATGGACGAGTACCGCGCCCACGCCCGCGAGATCGGCGAGGTCTGGAAGCGGCTCGTCGGCACCGACTACCCGGCGATGGCCGGTATCGGGGTCGCCCGCCTCTGGGACGCCGAGGCACTCGTGGAGATCCAGGGGATGGCGGTCCTCTAGGCCCGTCAGGCCTCCAGCCGCGTGTGGGCGTGCTCGGCCGCGGGCGCGCGCAGGCGTCGGTCGAGCTCGGCGAACAGGTCGCCCGCCCGGATGCCCGGCCAGTCGGAGGGCAGCAGCTCGAGCGGGATGCCGGGGTCGAGGTAGGGGAGCCGCCGCCACGCGGTCAGCATCGGCACGTACGCCGCGAACGCCCGCGCCGGATCGGGCGACCGGAGCTGCGTGAGCGACCGGTGGTCGGCGACGAACTCGTCGTACAGCTTCGCGATCGCCGGCAGGTCCCACCACTCACCGACCCGTACCTCAGCCGGCCCGGAGCCGAGGTACGCGCCCCGGAAGAGCTCGGTGTACGACGTGAGCCCGGCGCGGTCGAGGGCCGCCAGCGTCTCGTCGTACGCCGTGCCAGGCGCGATCCACACGCCCGGTGCCGCGGTGCCGAAGCCGAGCCGGGTCAGCAGGGACCGCAGCTCGTGCCGCTTGCCGCGCTGGGCCTCGGGCACCGAGAACACCACCATCAGCCAGCCGTCGGCGACCGAGGCCCGCGGCCGCGCCCAGATCCGCGCGTCGCCCTCCCGCAGCACCGCGAGCGCCGGGCGCGACACCCGGTAGCCGGCCTGCCCGGCGGCCTTGGCCGGCTCCAGCACGCCCCGCTTCTTCAGCCGGGACACCGACGACCGGGTCGCCGCCGCGTCGACGTCGAGGTCCTCCATCAGCGCGATCAGCGAGCGGACCGACAGCCAGTTCGCCGGTCGTCCCGAGCCCGGCGACGGGTCCTCCCGGGCGTACAGCCCGAACAGCGACAGGATCAGGTGCCGGGGCGACTGGTCAGGCATCGGCGGGTTGCGATGCGTCCGCGGTCGAGAGCGCCCGCAGTCGGAACCGCTGCAGCTTGCCGGTGGCGGTCTTCGGCAGCTCGGTCACGAACTCGATCGCCCGCGGGTACTTGTACGGCGCGATCTCGGCCTTGCAGAAGTCCTGCAGCTCGGTCGCGGTCACCTCGCCCCCGCTCACGACGTACGCCTTGACGATGTGTCCGCGCGCCTCGTCGGGCACGCCGACGACGGCACACTCGGCGACCATCGGGTGCTTGAGCAGCGCCTCCTCGACCTCGGGCGCGGCGATGTTGTAGCCGGAGCTGATGATCATGTCGTCGCTGCGCGCCTGGTACCAGAAGTAGCCGTCGTCGTCGCGCACGAACGTGTCGCCGGTGAGGTTCCAGCCGTTCTGCACGTACGCCGCCTGGCGCGGGTCGTCGAGGTAGCGACAGCCCGTGGGGCCCTTCACCGCGAGACGCCCCGACTCACCGGCCGGCAGCTGGTTGCCCTGGTCGTCGACGATGGTCGCGGTGTAGCCGGGCACCGCCCGGCCCGTCGACCCCGGCCGGATGTCGTCACCCGAGGCCGAGATGAAGATGTGCAGCATCTCGGTCGAGCCGATGCCGTCGATGATCTCGACGCCGGTCGCCTCGCGGAACGCCTCCCAGACCGCCTTCGGCAGGTGCTCGCCCGCCGAGACCGCCTTCCGCAGCGACGGCACCGTCTTGCCGGCGGCCAGCATCGCCTTGTACGCCGTGGGCGCGGTGAAGCAGACGGTGACACCGTGCTCCTCGATCAGGTCGGCGAGCTCGACCGGTGTCGCCTTCTCGACCAGCAGCGTCGACGCGCCGGCGTGGAGGGGGAACAGCAGCACGCCGCCCAGCCCGAAGGTGAAGGCGTACGGCGGGGTGCCGGTGAACACGTCGTCGGACGACGGCTGGAGCACGTGGCGCGAGAACGTCTCGCAGATCGACATCACGTCGCGGTGGAAGTGCATCGTCGCCTTCGGCCGGCCGGTGGTGCCTGACGTGAATGCGAGCATGCAGACGTCGTCGCTCGAGGTCGCGACGTCGTCGAACGTCGGCTCCTTCGCCGCCACGCGCTCGGCCCACGCGTCCTCGCCGAAGGCGATCGTGGGGACGCCGAGCGGCTCGACGGCGTCGAGGAACCGGTGGTCGACCAGGGCCGCGTCGAGGTGGGCGATCTCGTGGATCGTCTGGAGCTCGCCGGTGCGCAGCAGCGGCATCGTCGTGACCAGGACGGCCCCGGCCTTGAGGACCCCGAACCACGCCGCCGAGAGCCACTGGTTGTTGGGGCCGCGGAGGAGCACCCGGTTGCCCGGCACGATCCCGAGGTCCTCGACCAGCACGCGCGCGACCCGGTTGGCGGCCGCCATCAGCTCGGCGTACGTCCAGGTCGGCTGCCCGGGCTGGTGCAGACAGGGGCGGTCGGCCCCGTGGCGCGCGGCGACGTCGTCGAGGAGCGCGGTCGCGCAGTTGAGGCGGTCGGGGTACTGGAGCTCGGGGAGGTCGAAGATCAGCTCCGGCCACTGCTCGGCCGGTGGCAGGTGGTCACGGCAGAACGTGTCGACATGAGCCGACGGGAGCAGCTGCATGTCGCTCAACGTATGCCCTGTCTGTGACGACGGGCAAGAGAACGCGATACCGGGGCTCAGGTGCCCGGCGGCGGCGTACGCTGGCGGCACGTCCCCGGGAAGGGAGCCCGCCATGGGTTGGGTCATCGCAGTCGCCGTCGTGCTGATGATCGCCTGGGGCATCCGTCGCATCGGCCGAGGTCGCAAGGCGCCCGAGATCGACCAGAGCCGTCTCGCCGAGGCCAACTACCGCCGCATCGGACAGGATGTGCACAACGCCGACGTGCGCTTCGGCGGCCGGTAGCCGACGAGGAGAAGCGTCATGTGGCTCGTGGTGGTCTTTGTCCTGGTGCTCATCGGGCTCATCGTGTGGTTCGTGCGCTCGCCGTTGTTCCGTGCGCGGCGGGGTGGCAGGAGCCAGAGCGGCACCCATGACAACCCCTACGGCGGGGACGGTCCAGGCAGCGTCTTCTGAGCCAGGGGTCGGGGCGAGGGCCAGGTGGCGTGACCCTCCGGCTCAGGACAGGGATGTGTAGATCTGGCGCGTCCGCTCCGCGATCGCTCCCCACGAGAACGCCTTGATCGCGCGCTTGCGCCCGGCCTGTCCCATCGTTGCGGCGCGGTCGGGATCGGCCAGGACGTCGTTGAGCGCGGCGGCGAAGTCCGCGACGTACCGGTCGGGGTCGAGCGGCGTCCCGGTGCCGTCGTCGGCCTGGTCGATCGGTACCAGCAGGCCCGTCTCGCCGTCCACGACGACCTCGGGGATGCCGCCGGTCGCAGTGGCGACCACGGCGGTCTCGCAGGCCATCGCCTCGAGGTTGACGATGCCGAGCGGCTCGTAGATCGACGGGCACACGAACGCCGTCGCGGCTGACAGCAGCGCGACCACGTCGGCACGGGGCAGCATCTCGCGGATCCAGACCACGCCGTCCCGGGTCCGTGCGAGCTCGGCGACCAGCCCCTCGACCTCGGCCTGGATCTCCGGGGTGTCCGGGGCGCCGGCGCAGAGCACGAGCTGGACCTCGGGAGGTAGCTCGCGACAGGCGCGCAGGAAGAGCGGCAGCCCCTTCTGCCGGGTGATGCGGCCGACGAACACGACCGAGGGCCGCTCCGGGTCGACACCGTGGGCGCGCACGCGGTCGGGGTCGTCGACGGGCGCCCACGACTCGGTGTCGATGCCGTTGTGCACTACGTGCACCTTCGCGGGGTCGACCTCGGGATAGGCGCGCAGCACGTCGTCGCGCATCGCCGCCGACACCGCGATCACGGCCGAGGCCCCGAGGTACGCCGTGCGCTCGGCGAAGGACGACACGGCGTACCCGCCGCCGAGCTGCTCGGCCTTCCACGGCCGCAGCGGCTCGAGCGAGTGGGCGGTGACGACGTGCGGGACGTCGTACAGCAGCGCGGCGAGGTGGCCGCCCAGGTTGGCGTACCAGGTGTGTGAGTGCACCAGGTCCGTCCCCTCGCACCCGTCGGCGATTGCCAGGTCGACGCCGAGCGTCTGGAGCGCCGGGTTCGCGTGGCCGAGCTCGAGCAGGTCGGCGTACGCCGTCACCCCGGGCTCGTCGCGCGGCTTGCCGAACGCCTGCACCTGCACCTCGAGCCCGTCGAGGCCGCGCAGCGCGCGCACCAGCTCCGCCACGTGCACCCCCGCACCTCCGTAGATCGCCGGTGGGTACTCCTTGGTCAGGATGTCGACGCGCACGCCTGCGACGCTATCGCTCGTCCCGGGGGACCGCAGCCGCGCGGCGAATTCCCCGCTCGAGCGGGGAACTCTGCACTTCGTGGCCTCAATTTGCCCCACTAAGTGGCGAATTCCCCGCTCAGGCGGGGAATTCGCGCGAGGCCGCCCACCTCCTCAACCACCGACCGAGCAACTACGGTCGGTGCATGAGCGCCGCTCGCAAGAAGGTCCTGGCCATCGTCCTGGCGGGTGGCGAGGGGAAGCGGCTGATGCCGCTGACGGCCGACCGGGCGAAGCCGGCGGTGCCGTTCGCGGGCATCTACCGGCTGATCGACTTCGCCCTGTCCAACGTCGTCAACAGCGGCTACCTGCGGATCGTCGTGCTGACGCAGTACAAGTCGCACTCGCTGGACCGTCACGTCACCACCACCTGGCGGATGTCGACGCTGCTCGGCAACTACGTCACGCCTGTGCCTGCCCAGCAGCGGGTCGGCAAGCACTGGTACCTCGGCAGCGCCGACGCGATCTACCAGAGCCTCAACCTGATCCACGACGACCAGCCCGACATCGTGGTGGTCGTGGGCGCCGATCACGTGTACCGGATGGACTTCGCCCAGATGGTCGAGCAGCACGTCGAGAGCGGGGCGTCGTGCACCGTCGCCGCGATCCGGCAGCCGATCTCGCTGGCCGACCAGTTCGGGGTCATCGACGTACCACCGGACGACCCGACGTCGATCCGCGAGTTCCTGGAGAAGCCGAAGGATCCGACCGGGCTGCCGGACAACCCCGACGAGGTGCTGGCGAGCATGGGCAACTACGTGTTCGACGCCGACGCCCTGGTCGAGGCCGTCACCCGCGACTCCGACATGCAGGGGTCCAAGCACGACATGGGCGGCGACATCGTGCCGGCGTTCGTCCGCAGGCGCGAGGCGTGCGTCTACGACTTCAAGGACAACCAGGTGCCGGGCGCGACCGACCGCGACCGCGGCTACTGGCGCGACGTGGGGACGATGCGCTCGTACTACGACGCCCACATGGACGTCGTGTCGCCGCTGCCGGTCTTCAACCTCTACAACACCCAGTGGCCGATCTACACCCAGTACGGCCCGCAACCCCCGGTGAAGCTCGCCAAGGGAGCCGACGGGACGGTGCCCGTCGCCGAGGAGGCGCTGCTGTCACCCGGTGTCGTCGTCTCCGGTGGCGAGGTACGCCGTTCGGTGCTGTCGCCGGCGGTGCGCGTCGAGCAGGGTGCGGTCGTCGAGGACTCGGTGCTGATGGACGGCGTCCACGTCGCCGAGGGCGCGGTCGTCCGCAACGCGATCCTGGACAAGGCCGTGCGGGTCCCCGCCGGCGCGGAGCTCGGGGTCGACGCCGACCTCGACGCGAAGCGGGGGTTCATCGTCGAGGACGGGCTGACCGTGCTCGGCAAGGGGCAGGCGTTCCCGGACCTGTGACCGGGTCTGTGACCGGAGCTGTGACCGGAGCCGTGAACGGAAAACGCGGACGAATCGACCGACACGCCCGGGCTGCCCCGTCGATTCTTCCGCGGTTTCTGCCGGAACCGGCCCGCCGCCCCACCCGTCCCATCCCCATGAGACGCACCCTCGGGACTCTGCTCGCCGCCCTGGCGCTGGCGGTGACGGCCGGCTGCGGCGACTCGTCGTCCACGGCGCAGGACCCCGGGCAGGGATCGTCCTCGGGCACGACCGGCTCGCCGTCGCGCACGCCCGGCGCCGTCGAGGGCGCGACGGTGCTCCCGTTGATCTCGCTGACCGGCGCGGGTGGACAGCCGCAGCGCACGGCGACCCTGCTCGAGTCCGAGGCCGACGTGAAGGTCTTCTCGCGGACGCTCCGGATCCCGCAGATGTGGCGTCGGATCGACGCCGAGGTGCGCGACGTCCTCGGCAAGCCGGGACAACAGGTCTACGCCCAGGTCGTGATGGTCGGGTGTGACCACCCCCCGGGCGCCGATGTCGTCGCCAACGCGGAGGGCGACATCGTGCTCGTGGCACGCGAGGTGGCGAGCCCGCTCGAGGAGTGCCTGGTCCCGGTGACGACGGTCGCCGTCGCGGTCGTGCCGGAGACGTGACGCGCCTTCCCGGCGCCGCGGCGTACGCCGGTTAGCGTGAGGTCCGTGCAGTCGTCGTCGGAGGGCTCGGGGCCAGCGCCGTGGAACACGTTCGTCGAGGGCGACAACCTCGACGTGCTGCCGCGGCTGGCGCCGGCGTACGGTCCCTTCGACGTCGTCTACCTCGACCCGCCGTACAACACCGGCAACCCGTTCGCCTACAACGACAGGACCGCCGGCCGCCGCGCCGACCGGCATGACGAGTGGCTGGCGACGATGCGTCCGCGGCTCGAGGCCATCCGTGAGGTGACGACCGAACGCGGAGCCGTCTTCGTCAGCATCGACGACCACGAGGCGGCACGGCTGCGGCTGCTGATGGACGAGGTGTTCGGCGAGGAGCAGTTCCTGGCCCAGGTCGTGGTCAACCTCAACCCCAAGGGACGTCAGCTCGGCAAGGGCTTCGCGACCTCGCACGAGTACCTCCTGGTGTACGCGCGGTCCGCGAACGCGTGTGTGCTCAACGCGTCGAGCCCGTCGCTGGTCGACCCGCGCGACTTCCCGCTCACCGCCGAGGACGGTCGTCGCTACCGGCGGCTGCCGCTGCGCAACACCAACAAGAAGTTCAACCCGGTGACCGCGCCGACGATGCACTTCGCGATCTTCGGCTCGCCCGAGAGCGGCCGGGTGTCGACCGAGCCGTTCGAGGGCGCGCTCGAGATCAAGCCGGTGTTCGGCGACGGGTCGCCGGCGGTGTGGCGGTGGTCCGCGGCCAAGATCGACGCCCAGCGCGACGACCTGGTCTGCCGCTGGGTCGGCACGGGCGAACGGCAGCGGGCCGACGTGTTCCAGCGCGACTGGCTGCACGAAGGCCGACGCAAGAAGCTGCGCACGATCTGGCTGGCGCAGGAGATCGGCTCGACGGACACCGCCGTGACCGAGCTCAAGGCGCTGGTCGGCCACCTCTTCGAGTCGCCCAAGCCCACCGGGCTGATCCGGCGCATCCTCGAGACGATGCCGGACGACGCGCGCGTGCTCGACCCGTACGCCGGGAGCGGGACCACGGGCCACGCGGTCGCGCTCCAGAACGACGTCGACGGAGGCCGGCGTACCTGCGTCTCGGTGAACAGCGCGGAGCCGGTCCGCCCCGGTTCGAACGCCGACCTGGCCGGCCTCGCGCGGGTCTCGGACGTGACCCGGACCCGGCTCCGGGCGGTCGCGGATGCCGTCGGGGGAGGCTTCGAGGAGTTCACCCTCGATTCTTGACTCGTTCAAGAAAACTCGGTTGGATCGAACGGTGGGTGCGGACTTCCCGGCGATGCTGCGCGACGCGGGCCTCCGCGTGACGCGTCAGCGTCTGGCCGTGCTCGACGCGCTGGTCGAGCTCGCGCACGCCGACACCGAGTCGGTGATCGCCGCCGTACGCCGCGACCTGCCCGACGTGTCGCACCAGGCCGTCTACGACTCGCTCCGCACGCTGACCGAGGCCGGGCTCGCGCGTCGTGTCCAGCCGACGGGATCCGTGGCCCGCTACGAGGCTCGGGTCGGCGACAACCACCACCACCTCGTCTGCCGCTCCTGCGGCACGATCACCGACGTCGACTGCGCGGTCGGCCACGTCCCGTGCCTGACCGCGTCCGACGACCACGGCTTCGTCATCGACGAGGCCGAGGTCATCTACTGGGGCCTCTGCCCCGACTGCTCCACCGGGCCCACGTACCCGGCGTCCATGCCAGCCACCCCATCCAGACAGGAGAAGCACGCAGGTGTCCGAACACGGAAGTGAGAGCGAGAACCCGGTCATCCCGTCGCCCGAGCCGAAGGCCACGCGACCGCACACCAACCAGGACTGGTGGCCCAACCAGCCGAACCTCCAGGTGCTCCACCAGCACTCGCCCAGCGCCGACCCGCTCGGGGAGGACTTCGACTACGCCGAAGAGTTCAAGAAGCTCGACGTGGACGCCCTCAAGGCGGACCTGATGGCGCTGATGACCGACTCCCAGGACTGGTGGCCGGCCGACTACGGCCACTACGGGCCGCTGTTCATCCGGATGAGCTGGCACGCTGCCGGCACCTACCGGATCGCCGACGGCCGGGGCGGCGGTGGTCAGGGCGCGCAGCGGTTCGCGCCGCTGAACAGCTGGCCCGACAACGCCAGCCTCGACAAGGCACGCCGACTGCTCTGGCCGATCAAGAGGAAGTACGGCCAGAAGATCTCATGGGCCGACCTGTTGGTCTTCGCCGGAAATGTCGCGCTCGAGTCGATGGGCTTCAAGACGTTCGGCTTCGGCTTCGGACGCGAGGACATCTGGGAGCCGGAGGAGATCTTCTGGGGCCCCGAGGACGCCTGGCTCGGTGACGAGCGCTACAGCGGAGACCGCGAGCTCGCCAAGCCGTTCGGCGCGGTCCAGATGGGTCTGATCTACGTCAACCCCGAGGGTCCGAACGGCCAGCCGGACCCGGTGGCCGCCGCGCGCGACATCCGCGAGACGTTCGCGCGGATGGCGATGAACGACGAGGAGACCTTCGCCCTGATCGCGGGTGGGCACACCTTCGGCAAGACCCACGGCGCCGCGTCGGCCGAGTACGTCGGGCCCGAGCCCGAGGGCGCACCGCTGGAGCAGCAGGGTCTGGGCTGGAAGAACACCTACGGCACCGGGAAGGGCGCCGACACGATCACCAGCGGTCTCGAGGTCACCTGGACCCCGACGCCGACGAAGTGGGACAACACCTTCCTGGAGACCCTGTTCGGCTACGAGTGGGAGCTGGTGAAGAGCCCCGCCGGCGCGTGGCAGTGGCAGGCCAAGGACGGTGCCGGTGAGGGGACCGTCCCACCGCCCGACGAGGGTGGCGCGAAGCGGCCGCCGACGATGCTGACCACGGATCTCTCGCTGCGGATGGACCCGACGTACGAGAAGATCGGTCGGCGGTTCCTGGAGAATCCCGAGGAGTTCCAGGAGGCCTTCGCCAAGGCCTGGTACAAGCTGCTGCACCGCGACATGGGACCCGTCTCGCGCTACCTCGGGCCGTGGGTCCCCGAGCCGCAGATCTGGCAGGACCCCGTGCCGGCGGCCGACTACGAGCAGATCGGTGACGCCGAGATCGCGGAGCTGAAGACGAAGATCCTCGACTCCGGACTCACGATCGCGCAGCTGGTCACGACGGCCTGGGCGGCGGCGGCGAGCTTCCGCGGCACCGACAAGCGCGGTGGTGCGAACGGCGGTCGCATCCGGCTCGAACCGCAGCGCAGCTGGGACGTCAACGAGCCCGAGCAGCTGGCGACCGTCATCCGGACGCTCGAGGGGATCGCGGAGGAGTTCAACGACCGCGACGACGACAAGCGGGTGTCCTTCGCCGACCTCGTCGTCCTCGGTGGCTCCGCGGCGGTCGAGAAGGCCGCGCGCGAGGCCGGGTACGACATCACCGCGCCGTTCACGCCGGGTCGCACGGATGCCGGGCCGGAGCACACGGACGCCGACTCGTTCTCGGTGCTCGAGCCGCGGGCGGACGGCTTCCGCAACTACCTGGCTCCGGGTGAGAAGCTCGCGCCCGAGATGTTGCTGGTCGACCGGGCCAACCTGCTGACGCTGACGGCTCCCGAGATGACCGTGCTCGTCGGCGGGATGCGCGCACTCGGCGCCAACCACGGCGGTGCCGCCCACGGTGTCTTCACCGACCGCCCCGGGACCCTGACCAACGACTTCTTCAAGAACCTGCTCGACATGGGCACGGAGTGGAAGACGTCGGACCAGGAGAACGTCTACGAGGGTCGCGACCGCTCGACCGGCGACGTCCGCTGGACGGCGACGGCGGTCGACCTGGTGTTCGGGTCGAACTCCCAGCTGCGTGCCCTCGCCGAGGTGTACGCCGCCGACGACGCCGGCGAGAAGTTCGCCCGTGACTTCGCCGCGGCCTGGGCCAAGGTGATGGACCTGGATCGGTTCGACGTCCGCTGACCGCCGACTCACGCCGAGTCGTCATAGGACGACTCGGCGTGTTTCCGGCGTCCGTTTGCGCCGACTCGGCGGGTTTCCGGCGCACGTTTGCGCCGACTCGGCGGCTACGACCTCCGGCGGACGTGCTTGGAGAGGATCTTGCTCTCGCGGCGGCCACCGAAGCCGTCGTTGCGCCACGAGACCCCGAGGCCGTCGTCGTCGAGGTGGTCGAGCCAGCTGCCCCACTGCGACGGATCGGTGCCCTGGCCGCGCACCAGCTTCCAGAAGACCGGCGAGCGGGCCAGCCCGAAGGCCAGGGCGAGGCCGACGAGCCCCAGCAAGCCGTAGGCGACCACGAGCCCACGGTAGACCGGGCGCGTCGCAGCGGCCACCGATGACACATACCGATCCGGTCACGCCCGCAGGCGCCATCATGGGCCCATGACGGAGCGCGCGGATGGCCGAGTGGCGTTGGTGACCGGGGGTTCCAGCGGGATCGGGGAGCGGACCGCGATCCGGCTCGAGGAGGCCGGCTTCACGACGTACGCCGTGGCTCGCCGGGTCGACCGGATGGAAGGGCTGGCGCAGGCCGGCATCACGACCTTCGCCATGGACGTCACCGACGACGACTCCATGACCACCGGTGTCCGCCGGATCCTGGACGAGCACGGCCGCTTCGACGTGCTCGTCAACAACGCCGGCTACGGCTCGTACGGCGCGGTCGAGAACGTCCCGATCGACGAGGCGCGGCGGCAGTTCGAGGTCAACGTGTTCGGCCTGGCCCGGCTGATCCAGCTCGTGACGCCGACGATGCGCGAGCAGCGCAGCGGACGGATCATCAACATCAGCAGCGTCGGCGGGAAGTACTACGAGCCGCTGGGCGCCTGGTACCACGCCACCAAGTTCGCCGTGGAGGGCTTCAGCGACAGCCTGCGGATCGAGCTCGCGCCCTACGGGATCCGCGTCGTGATCGTCGAGCCGGGTCCGATCCGCACCGAGTGGAACGAGCTCGCCCGGGCGCACCTGGTCTCCAGCAGCGCGGGCACGGCGTACGAGCGTCAGGCCGAGGGCGTCCGCGCCCGGATGGAGTCGGGTGACGGTCCGATGATGAGCGGGCCCGACGTGGTCGCGCGCAAGATCGCGCGGGCCGCGACGGTACGCCGACCCCGGAGCCGCTACCCGGTCGGTCGCGGCGCGGGATCGATGGTGGCGGCGCGGCGCGTGCTGCCCGACCGCGCGATGGATGCCGTGATCTCGCGGCTGTACTCCTGACACACGTCCGGGGCGAGCCCGCGTGGACTCGTCCCGGACGTGGTACGCCGCTCAGGCTGCGTCGAGGGCGGGCTCCGCCTCCAGCTCGGTGGCGACCTCGGCGGCCAGCTCGTCGCGACGGATCAGGGTGAGCGCGGCGATGATGCCGAGTGCCGCCACGACCGCTCCCACCACGAACGCCGACTGGAACCCGTCGACCAACGCCACCGGCACCGCGTGGCCGCTGCCGAGGGAGTCCTCGGTGTGCGACGTCGCGATCGTCGACAGTGCGGCGATGCCCAGCGCCCCGCCGATCTGCTGCGAGGTGTTGATCAGGCCCGAGGCCAGCCCCGCCTCCGACGGGCCCACGCCGGCGAGCGCCGCGATCGAGATCGGCACGAACGAGAAGCCGATCCCCACGCCGATGATCAGGAAGCCGGGCATCAGGTCGCCGAGGTAGCTGCCGTCGACCGAGACGCGGGTGAAGTAGAGCAGTCCCACGGTCAGCATCGTCATCCCGACCACCAGCACCGGCTTCACACCGACGCGCGTCACGAGCTGGCCCGCGACACCCGACCAGAGGATCGCCGTGCCTGCGACCGCGAGGTAGGCCAGGCCGGACTTCATCGCCGAGTAGCCCAGGACCTGCTGCATGTAGAGCGTCAGCATCAAGAACATCGAGAACAGCGCGGTGCCGAGGATCAGGCCGGCCACGTTCGCGCCGCTCACGGTGCGGGTGCTCAGGATCCCGAAGCGCATCAGCGGCTCGGGGTGGCGCAGCTCCCAGGCGACGAACGCGACGAGCAGGGCCAGCGAGCCCGCGGCCACGCCGAGCGTCTCGCCCGACAGCCAGCCCTTCTGGCCGGCCTGGGTGATCGCGTAGACCAGCGACGAGAGGCCGCCCGTCACGAGCACGGCACCCGGCAGGTCGAACCGCGAGACGTGCGCGTCACGGCTCTCGTGCAGGAGCACCGGCGCGAGGACGAAGCCGAGGACGCCGACGGGAACGTTGACGAAGAAGATCCACTCCCAGCTCAGCGCGTCGGTCAGGACGCCGCCGAGCAGGACACCGGCCACGGCACCGAAGCCGCCGACGGCCCCCCAGGCGGCGAGCGCGATGTTGCGCTCACGGCCTTCGGCGAAGGTCGTGGACAGGATCGAGAGGGCGGCCGGGGTGATGATCGCCGCGCCCAGGCCCTGGAGGGCACGCGCGCCGATCAGAGAGGGCTCCGACCAGGCCAGGCCGGCCAGCAGGGAGGCCACGGTGAACACCGCGATGCCGCCCAGGAACACCCGGCGTCGGCCGAGCATGTCGGCCGCGCGGCCGCCGAGCAGCAGGACGCCACCGAAGACCAGGGCGTAGGCGCTGATCACCCACTGGAGGTCCTCCTGGGAGAAGCCCAGGTCGACCTGGATCGAGGGCAGCGCGACGTTCACGATCGCGATGTCGAGCACCACCATGAACTGGACGACGCAGAGGAGCGCGAGCGCCAGCCAGGTACGGCGGTCCGTCGCCGCCGGCACAGTTGCTTGCAATTCTGAAGTCATGGTCAGCGACCGTAGCAGTGCGTACTTCTTTTTTACAAGGGATTACTTGAAAAGCATGACGAAGTGGTAACCTTTCGGCATGGCGAAGCGCTACGAGCAGTACTGTCCGATGGCCCACGCGCTCGACCTCGTCGGCGACCGGTGGGCGCTGCTGGTGGTGCGGGAGCTCATGCACGGGCCCAAGCGCTACACCGACCTGGCCGCTCATCTGCACGGCATCGGGACCAACATCCTGGCCGCCCGGCTGCGCGACCTCGAGCAGAACGGCGTGGTGACCCGGCGGATGCTGCCGCCCCCGGCGGCCTCGAAGGTCTACGAGCTCACCGACTACGGGCGCGAGCTGAAGCCGGCGATGCGCGAGCTCGCGATCTGGGGAGCGCGCTCGCTGGGCCCGCCGACGGTGCCGGACGAGCTGTTCGACGGCTGGCTGGCCAACGCCATGGACATCGTGCTGGCCGACTTCGCGCCGGAGGGCAGGTTCGAGTTCCGGGTCGGCTCGGAGATCACGTCGCTGGTGAACGGCGAGGTCGTCGACGGCTCGATCGCCGACCCCGACGTGGTCGTGACCGGTGACCCGCAGGGCATCTACTCCCTGTTCGTCGACCAGTGCCTCGACGGCGTGACTGTCGAGGGGGACCAGGCGCTGCTCGACGCGCTGCTCGAGAACGCGCCCCCGCACCTCGAGACGGCCGCCTCGGCCTGATCCGCGCCCGTCCGGAGCCTCAGACGCCGGCTGCCTTCTCCAGGGCGGCGAGCTCGTCGTCCAGGTGGATCAGCAGGCGCTGGAGGTGGGGGACGGTACGCCGGCACCCGGTCAGCCCGAAGGCCATCTGGTCGTCGTAGGAGTTGCAGGTGATGTTGAGCGCCATCCCGTCGATCGGGATCGACAGGGGGTAGGTGCCGACCAGCTTCATCCCGTTGAAGTACTGGGTCGTGCGCGGGCCGGGGACGTTGCTGATGATCAGGTTGTACGGGGGCTTCACCAACCCGCCCATCCGCAGCATCGGGCCCAGGATCGCCGGTGCCTGGCCCAGCGCGCTCATCGCCAGGATCTGCACCGGCGTCATCTCGGCCAGCGCCCGCTTGCCGTCGACCATCGACTCGTGGACGAGCCGCAGCCGGTCGGCGGGGTCGTCCAGGTCGGTGCCGAGCTTGACCATCACCGACCCCAGGGCGTTGCCACCCGAGGCCGACGGCAGGTGTGACTCCTTCGCCTTGAGGCCGACCGGCACCATCGAGATCAGCGTGGTGTCGGGCAGCGCGTCGAGCTCGAGCAGGTAGGCCCGCATCGCGCCGCTGCACATCGCCAGCACGACGTCGTTCAGCGTGGTGCCGGACGCCTTGCCGATGGCCCGGAGGCGCTCCAACGGCCAGTTCTGAGCGGCGAACCGCCGGGCGGACGTGATCGGCTGGTTGAGGATCGTGCGCGGCGCGTACAGCGCGAGCGCCGAGGTCTCGTTGCGGATCGACTTGCGCAGCGTCTTGATCAGAGCGCCCGGTAGACCGGCCGCCTCGGCGCTGATCCCGAGGGCGGCGCGCAGCGCCTGGGCGGGCACGTCGGACAGCGACTGCTCGGCGTGCTCGCGCGCCTCGCGCACCTTCGCGTTCACCGGTGCGTTCTCCCACGGAGCGGGCATCCCCCTGCGGTCCGGGTCGCTGGTGAGGATGCTCTGCAGCAGGCGCATCGCCGAGACGCCGTCGACCAGCGCGTGGTGGAGCTTGGCGTACATCGCGATTCGGCCGTCGCGCAGGCCCTCGATCAGGTTCCACTCCCACAGCGGCCGCTCGATGGCCAGGCGCGACGAGTGCAGCCGCGAGCACAGCTCCAGGAGCTCGCGCACCCGGCCGGGCTTCGGCAGCGCGCTGTGGCGCACGTGGTACTCGATGTCGAACTCGTCGTCCTCACGCCAGACGTACTGACCGCCGGTGCGCACCGACCGCACCGGGTGCTTGAGGAAGAGCGGCGCGATGTCGTCGGACTGTCGGAACTGCTCGTAGAGGTCCTTCACGTAGTTGCGCCCCGCGTCCTCGGGCTTGGTGAACAGCTGAAGACCGCCGACGTGCATCGGCATCCGCCGGTTCTCGGCCATCAGGAAGGCCGCGGCCGTGGGATCCAGGGGATGCACCATGCGCTCGATCCTAGGCCTGGGCGGTCGAGCCGAATCAGGTGCGAAGATCAGCGGCATGGAAGGCCACCCTCTCGAGGGCGCCCTGGTGCGTGGCCGGACGTCGTTGGCGACGCGGCTCGACCGCTGGCGCGCGAAGCGGTGGGCGGTGGCACAGTGCGCGCTCGCTGCCGGAGTCGCGTGGTGGCTCGCGGCCGACGTCTTCGGTCACCAGGCGCCGTTCTTCGCGCCGGTGGCGGCCGTCGTGTCGCTGGGTACGTCGTACGGGCAGCGACTGCGCCGAGTGCTCGAGGTGACCATCGGGGTGGCGCTGGGCGTCTTCGGCGCCGACCTGTTGGTCCGCCTGCTGGGCACCGAGGCGTGGGTGATCATCCTCGTCGTCGGGCTGTCCATGAGCGTGGCGCTGCTCCTCGACAACGGGCAGGTGTTCCTGATCCAGGCCGCGGTCCAGTCGATCGTGATCACCGCGCTGAAGCCGGCTCCGGGCCAGGCCTTCACCCGGTGGACCGACGCGCTGATCGGCGGCGCCGTCGCACTGGTCGCGGCGACCGTCGTGCCGGCCGCCCCGCTGCGTCGGCCTCGTGAGAACGCCGCCAAGGTCGTGCGGAAGATCCGGGACCTGCTCCAGGCCGCCAGCGACGTGATGGTCGACGGTGACGTGGACCGGGCGATCGCGCTGCTCGCCGAGGCGCGGGCGACCGACCCGCTGATCCGCGAGCTCCAGGACGCGGCGGACGAGGGGCTGGACGTGGTGGCGTCCTCGCCGTTCCGCATCCGGCACGCGCCGGGACTGCGCAAGATGGCGGAGCTGGTCGAGCCGCTCGACCGTGCGCTGCGCAGCACCCGGGTGCTGGTGCGCAACTGTGCGGTCGCGGCGTACCGACGGCACCCGGTCCCGCATGCCTACGCCGTGATCACCTCCGAGCTCGCGGCCGCGGTCGAGGTGGTCGCCCTGGAGCTGGACGCCGACCGGATGGCGACCGCGGCCCAGCCGGCGCTGGTGGCCGTCGGGGTCGCCTCCAGCGAGGTCGAACGCAGTGACGACCTGTCGGCCGAGGTGATCCTCGCGCAGATCAGGTCGGTCGTAGCCGACCTGCTGCTCCTCACCGGGATGGACCCGTTCGAGGCCACCGACGCGATCCCGCCGGTGCGGCACTGATGGGCGAGCCGACACCGCGGGAGTGGGTCCTGCACGTGGACCTCGACCAGTTCATCGCCGCCGTCGAGATGCTCCGCCGGCCCGAGCTGGCGGGTCGTCCCGTGGTCGTCGGAGGGCGCGGCGACCCGACGGAGCGTGGCGTCGTCGCCACCGCGTCGTACGCCGCCCGTGAGCACGGCGTCGGCTCGGGGATGCCGCTGCGGATCGCCGCGCGGAAGCTGCCGGAGGACGCTGTGTTCCTACCGGTCGACAAGCCGGCGTACGACGAGGCGTCGGCGCGGGTGATGGACACCCTGCGGAGCCTCGAGTGGGGCGGCGTACCGGTCGTGGTGGAGGTGCTCGGGTGGGACGAGGCGTTCCTCGGACCGGGGCCGGGCCACGGCGACCTCGGCGATCCGCGGGGGTTCGCTCAGCACATCCGCGAGACCGTGCACGCGGCCACCGACCTGACCTGCGGTGTCGGCATCGGCGACAACAAGCTGCGCGCGAAGATCGCGACGGCGTTCGGCAAGTTGGGGGAAGGCGACGGGAGCGGGATCGGCTATCTCACCGAGGCCGAGTGGGACGACGTGATGGGTGACCGGCCGACCACGGCACTGTGGGGGATCGGAGCCAAGACCGGCAAGCGGCTGGCGACGCTCGGCATCCACACCGTCCGCGAGCTGGCCGAGAGCGACGCCCGGATGCTCGCCGAGGCGATCGGCCCGACGATGGGTCCGTGGTACCACCGGCTGGGTCGCGGCGCCGACACCAGCCCCGTCGACGCGACTCCGTGGACGCCCCGGGCCCACGGTCGCGAGGAGACCTACCAGACCGACCTCACCTGGGACGCCGTGCCCGATGAGGTGCGGGCCCTGACCGCGCGCGTCGTCGAGGACATCGACCGCGAGGGACGGCCCGCCGCCCGGGTCGGCATCAAGGTCCGCTACCGGCCGTTCGTCACCGTCAGCCGCTCGCTGACCCTGCCGGCGCCGACCAACGACGTCACGACGTTGGCCGACGCCGCCGTCTCCCTCCTCGACCGGGTCGAGCACGACCGCCCCGTCCGGCTCCTCGGCGTCCGCCTCGAGATGGTGGAGCCGGAAGGGGGTTACGTGCGGTGAGCGACGCTCGCGACTGGCATGCCTGGCACCGGGAGTACGCCGACCCCACCTCGTCCCTGTCGCGACGGCTGGAGGAGGTGCGGATCCAGCTCGCGGCCCTCCTCGAGCGCGCCCCCGCGGCAGTGCGTCTGCTGAGCCTGTGCAGCGGCGACGGGAGGGACACGATTCCGGTGGTGGCCGGTGCCGAGCGGCACGTCGACGTGACGCTGGTCGAGCTGGACGAGGACCTGGCCCGGACGGCGGCCCGGGCAGCCGCGGACGCCGGGATCGCGGTCGACGCGCGCACCGGTGATGCGGGAGCGGCCGAGACGTGGAAGGACGTCCTGCCGGTCGACGTGCTGATGCTGTGCGGCGTGTTCGGGAACATCTCGGACGCCGACGTCGAGCGCACCATCGCCGCTTCGCGGTCGACGCTCGCGCCGGGTGGCTCGGTGGTCTGGACCCGCGGCAACCGCGTGCCCGGCGACCCCACCCGGCACACGGACGATCCCGCCGAGCACGTACGCCGGCTCTTCCTCGACGCGGGCTTCGACGAGGTCACGTTCGTGAGACCCGCCGACGCGTCGTACCGCGTCGGCGTGGCCCGCCTGGCGGAGCCCTCGACCGAACCCCTCCCGCGTCGTCTCTTCAGCTTCGTCCACTGACCTCGCGGTCAGAGAGTGGTGAGGGTGCGGAGCCAGGCTTCGTGGCTGCCGTCGAAGGGTGGGAGCTCGTCGATGATCGCGCGGTGGATGCGGTCGCGGCTGGCCTCGGCCAGGGCGACGATCGCGGGTGGGTAGTCGAGCTCGACTTGATGCTCGGCGAACTCGTCCTCGTCCTCGACGACCAAGTGGCCGTCGAGGGTCACGATGACGTCCAGGTCGAGGTCGACGGTCCGGACGACGGGCCCCTCCCAGCGCGGAGGCGTGGTCATGTCGACGTACACACGGGTGTCACCGCCCGGCCCGTGGAACGTCGCGAGGAAGGCCCGCTCGACGTCGGTGCCGGACGCCGGCACCAGACCGACCTGCACGTTGGGGAGCGCGAGCTCGAGGCCCGGGCGGGCCATCGGCGTACCCCCGGGGATGCCGATCCAGTCGCCGTGCTCGTCGCGGCCGAGCCAGCGGGCCGGGATGTGCCAGTGCGGCCGGCCACCCCACTTCTCCATCTCGATGCGGACCGGGTCTCCGAGGTTCAACCCCACGGGCTCATCCTGCCTGTCCCTGTTCAGTCACCGCTCGGTCACGGCTCGGTCACCGCTGGGTCACCGCTGGGGCGGCTTGATGCGCTTGGTGACCGCGGCGACGACGTCCTGGTAGCGGGAGCCGGTGAGCCGGGCGAAGTGATGGAGCGCGTGGGCGTCGCGGCCGACGAGGAGCCGGGCCTTGCCACCGAGGATGCCCCTCTCGACGATGACCCGGGCGGCGTCCTCGGCGCTCGTGCGCGCCATCCGCTCGTCGAAGAGCCGGACGATCCGGCCCTGGTCCTCCCGCGCGGAGACGCGGGCGTTGCGGACGATCTCGGTCTTCACGCCGCCCGGGTGCACGACGGTGACGCGGACCGGGTGACCGGCGACCAGCAGCTCCTCGCGGAGCGCCTCGCTGAAGCCGCGGACGCCGTGCTTGGCGGCGTTGTACATCGACTGGCCGGGCACCGACATCAGGCCGAACAGCGACGACATGTTGACCAGGTGACCGTCGCCGGACGCGACCAGGTGGGGGAGGAACTCCTTGCTGCCGTGGACGACGCCCCAGAAGTTGATCCCCATGATCCAGTCCATGTCGGTGTAGTCGAGGTCCTCGACGTCGCCGACCAGCGCGACGCCGGCGTTGTTCACGACGACGTCGACGCGACCGAAGTGCTCCGCGACGGCACCGGCGTACGACGCGACCGCGGCGCGGTCGGCCACGTCGAGCCGGTCGCTGCGCACCTCGCGTGCGCCGGCTGCCTCGGCCAGGCGGGCCGTCTCCGCCAGGCCCGTCTCGTCGACGTCGGAGATCGCGACCCGGGCGCGGCGTCGGGCGACGTCCACCGCGAGCGCCCGCCCGATCCCGCTGGCGGCTCCGGTGATGACGACGACCTTGTCGTCGAGGGTCTTCACGCTGTCAGGCCACGGCTTCGCGCTCGGGGGCGGGGCGGGCCGCCAGCACGTCGTACGCATCGGCGTCGAAGCGGGCCAGCTTCCGCCGCAGGGTGAACGTCGCACGCGGCCACATCACGGTGTTGCGGCCCTCGCGGTCGAGATACCACGACGAGCAGCCGCCGGTGTTCCAGACCGTGTGCCGCATCCGGCGCTGCACGCTCTCGTTCCACCGCCGCTGGCTGAGCAGCCGCGGCTCCACGGCGGCGTACGACCGCTCGCGCATCGTGCGCAGCGCGTCGGAGAGATAGGCCACCTGCGACTCGATCACGAACACGACGCTGGTGTGGCCCTGACCGGTGTTCGGCCCGGTCATCATGAACAGGTTGGGGAACCCGTGCACCGTCGTCCCCTTGTACGCCGACATCCCCGTGCCGGCCCACTCCTCCGCCAGGGTCCGGCCCTCGCGGCCGACGATCCGCTCGGCGATCGGCAGCTCGGTGGTCCAGAAGCCGGTGGCGACCACGACGACGTCGACCGGGTGCTCGAGGCCGTCCGCGGTGACGATGCCGGTCGGCGTGATGCGGGTGATGGGGTCGGTCACGAGGTCGACGTTCTCGGAGGCGAGCGCGGCGTAGTAGGTGTTCGACCGCAGCACCCGCTTGCAGCCGAGCTGGAACGTCGGGGTGACCTTTGCGCGCAGCTCGGGGTCCTTGATCGCCTTGGTGATGTTGAGCATCGCGGCCTTCTCGGCGGGGGCGCCGAGGCGCGGCTGCCAGGTGAACGCCGGGACGTAGCCCTCGTGCGCCCAGTAGATGCCGGTGCGGTAGAGCTTCGCGAGCGCGGGGACGTGACGCAGCGCCAGCCGCTCGAGCCGCGGGTAGCGACGGTCGTTGCGCGGGATCACCCAGGGCGCCGAGCGCTGGTAGACGTCGAGGTGCGCCGCGACCTGCTGCACCTCGGGGACGATCTGGATCGCTGACGCGCCGGTGCCGATGACGGCGACCCGCTTGCCGGCGAGGTGGACCGAGTGGTCCCAGCGCGAGGAGTGGAACAGCGGTCCGGCGAACGACTCGATCCCCTCGATCCCGGGCAGCCGGGGCTCGCACAGCTGCCCGGTGCCGGTGACCAGCGTCCGGGCGACGACCTCGCCGGACGTCGTACGACAGCGCCAGACCAGCGCCTCGTCGTCCCAGGTCGCCCGCTCCAGCTCGGTGTCGAACACGATCCGGTCGCGGACGGCGTACTGGTCGGCGACCTGCTGGAGGTAGGTCCAGATCTCGGGCTGGGGGGAGTACGACGAGCTCCACTCCGGGTTGCGCGCGAACGAGAACGAGTACAGCTGGCTCGGCACGTCGCAGCAGGCGCCCGGGTAGGTGTTGTCGCGCCAGGTGCCACCCACGTCGTCGGCCCGCTCGATCACGACGTAGTCGGTCTCGCCGTCCTCGGCCAGCCTGATCGCCGCGCACAGCCCGGCGAACCCCGCCCCGACGATGAGGTGGTCGACCTGCTGGGGGAGCCTCATGCCGCTCGACCGTAGCCGAAGGTCGTCGCGCATCCCCGGGTAGTCCCTGACGATCCGGCCCCCAGAACCGCGGTCCCGGGGCCGTTTCGTCAGGGACTACCCGTCGGTGGTTGGTGTCCCCGGCGCGTGAACGGCCGTGTCGGCCGGGGACGGTCCGGGTGGCCCTTCCCGGGCGAGGGCGGAGGTCTCGGACGTCATACGCCCCACCGTGGCGACCCCGTCTGGCAGGCAGCCTTCGTCCGGCTGTGGGGCCTCTGTGAAGGCGTAGTCCCTGACAAGACGGCCCCTCCCGGCCGAGGACGAGGGCCGTTCCGTCAGGGACTGTCCCGGCAGAGGCCCGGCAGAGACACCGTGACGGTGGTCGAGGAGGGGTGGGAGTCGAGGGTCACGCTGCCGCCGTGGGCGCTGACGATGGCGTGGACGAGGGAGAGGCCCAGGCCGGCGCCGCCGGAGCCGGACGGCGTGCCGTCGGTGGTCGCGCGGGTGCGCGAGGCGTCGCCGCGGACGAACCGCTCGAACGCCGTGTCCACGAGGTCGGGAGGGAAGCCGGGTCCGTCGTCGTGGACGGTGATCCGCACGCCCGACGCCGTGCGCGTGCCGGCCACGGTCACGGTCGTGCCGGGCGGCGTGTGCTTGCGGGCGTTCGTGAGGAGGTTCGTCACGACCTGGTGGAGGCGTTCGGCGTCGCCGGTCACCTCGATCGACTCCTCCGGCAGGTCGAGCTGCCACCGATGGTCCTGCGCGACGACGCGCGCGTCCGAGACGGCCTCGACCAGCAGCCGCGACAGGTCGACGGAGTCGCGGGCGAGCGGACGACCGGCGTCGAGGCGGGCGAGGAGCAGCAGGTCCTCCACCATCGCGGTCATCCGCGCCGACTCCTCCTCGACCTTGCCGAGCGCGGTCCGCACAGCCCCTGCGTCATCTGGCCGGCGCCGGGCCAGCTCGGTGTAACCGGCGATCGTGGTCAACGGCGTGCGCAGCTCGTGGGAGGCGTCGGCGACGAACTGCCGCACCTGCTGCTCGCTCCGGTGGCGCTGTGCCAGCGAGCTCTCGACGTGCACCAGCAGCGTGTTGAGGGCGGAGCCCACCTGTCCGACCTCGGTCCGCTCGTCGGTCAGCGAGTCGGGCACCCGCGGCGCGATCGCGATCTCGCCCTCGGCCAGCGGCAGGCCGGCGACGGTGTGCGCAGTCGCCGCAACCTGGCGCAGCGGCCGCAGCTGACGGCGTACGACGTAGGTCGCCGCTCCGCCCGCGCCGGCCACCGCGAGCAGGGCGAGCAGCACCTCCCACCAGACGAGGTTGCCGATGACGTCGTCCACGCCCTTGCTGGGCAGACCCACGGCCACCTGCCCGCCGGGGACGGTCCTGACCAGCACGCGGTAGCGGCCGAGCCCGGCCAGCGAGACGGTGTGCGGCTGGTCGTCGGGAGAGACCGTGCCGAGGTCACCCACCACGTCGCTGCCGAGCCGCTCCGCGCGGGGGCCCCGCACGGACTCCTCGTCGTCGTCCAGCAGCACGCCGCTGGGGCGCCCCGAGTCCGGCGACAGCACGACGACCGTGCCCACGGAGCTGCCGAGAAGAGGCCCTCGCCAGCTTGCCACCGGGCCGCTGTCGGTGACCCTGCTCATCGCCTGGTTCAGCTGGGTGTCGAGCTGGTCGGTCAGGTAGCTGCGCATCGCCAAGGTCGTCACCGTGCCGATCAGCACCGACACGAGCAGCACCAGCGCCACGGTCGTGACGACCAGGCGCGAGGTGAGCGAGGCGAGCGCGTTCCTCATCCGCGCGACCTCACGTGGCCGGCTTCAGGACGTACCCCGCGCCGCGCATGGTGTGGATCATCGGCTCCCGGCCGGCGTCGATCTTCTTGCGCAGGTAGGAGATGTAGAGCTCCACGACGTTGGCCTGCCCCCCGAAGTCGTAGTTCCAGACCCGGTCGAGGATCTGGGCCTTCGACATCACCCGCTTGGGGTTGCGCATGAGGAACCGCAACAGCTCGAACTCGGTGGCGGTCAGCGTGATCTCCTCGCCCGCGCGGCGTACCTCGTGACTGTCCTCGTCCAGCTCGAGGTCGCCGACCACGAGGACCGACCCCTCCTCGGCCCGCCGGGCGCCGGTACGCCGCAGCAGCCCGCGCAGCCGGGCCACCAGCTCCTCGAGCGAGAACGGCTTGGTCACGTAGTCGTCGCCGCCCGCGGTCAGCCCGGCGATCCGGTCCTCGACGGCGTCGCGGGCAGTGAGGAACACGACCGGTACGTCGGGGTCGGTGGACCGCATCCGGCGCAGCACCTCGAGCCCGTCGAAGTCCGGCAGCATCATGTCCAGCACCACCACGTCGGGCGCGACCGAGCGGGCGGTCGAGACGGCCTTCGCACCGGTGTGGGCGACTGAGACGTCGAACCCCTCGTAGCGCAGCGCCATGCCGACCAGCTCGGCGATGTTGACCTCGTCGTCGACGACCAGCACGCGCAGCGGCGACCCGTCGGGGCGGGTGAGCTCCATGACCGTCAGTCTGGCCATGGTCGCTGTGCGTTTCCTGTGAGGCGCCTGTCCGAGACGCATCACCACCTCAGACAAAATCCACAGGTCCGGCACAGCAACCGGTTCCACACTCCCGTCATGAGTGACGACGAGACGCGCCCGATCGAGCCGGACGCACCCGTGCCACCGCCGGGTCCGGAGGCACCGCAGCAGTCCGAGCAAGCCGTCCAGCAGGCCCAGCAGCAGCAATCCATGCCACAGCCGGCGTACGCCGCGCCCTGGCCCGGCTACCCGGCGTACGCCGCGCAGCAGCGTCCGCGGTTCGCCGACCAGGTCCTCGGCATGCGGGCGGTCGTCGCGGTCGCCCTCGCCTGCCTGATCATCGGGGGCCTGAGCGGCTGGATCCTCGGTCATGCCGCCGCGAGCGACAACGGCCGGTTCGGCCGGGGGCCGGGGTTCCTGCAGCGCGGGTCGTTCCCCGACGGGCAGGACCGCTTCCCGAACGGCCCGAACGGCTTCCCCTTCGGGCAGGACCGGTCGCCCGACCGGCCCAGCGCCGGCCCGAGCAGCTGACGCTGACCCAACCGTCCCGCCCTTGCCTGCGTTCCACTTGACGGCAAGGGTTTCTTCCACGGGAGGGTCGGATGGCCGATCGGGCGGGTTTCATCGAGTACGTCGCAGTACGCAGGCCGTTGCTCTACCGGACGGCCTGGGTGCTGTGCGGTGATCCGCACCAGGCCGAGGACCTGGTCCAGCAGACGCTGACCAAGCTGTACGTCGCCTGGCCGCGGGTCGAGCGGATGAGCTCGGTCGACGCCTACGTGCGCACGATGCTGGTGAACGCCAACGTCGACCGCGTGCGCCGTCGTCGCGAGACCGCCGGCATCGACGGCTTCGACCGACCCGCGGGCGACCTCGATCTCGACGGGTCGCTCGACCTGCGCCGGGCGCTGGCCGAGCTGGCTCCCGGGCAACGTCGCGCCGTGGTGCTCCGCCACCTGTGGGGGCTGTCCGTGGAGGAGACCGCTGCCGAGCTCGGCGTCGCGCCGGGGACCGTCAAGAGCCAGACCGCGGACGCCGTACGCCGGCTCCGCGAGCTGCTCGCACCGCAGCACGAGGAAGGAACGGCACGATGAACGAGATCCACGACCTGCTGGAGCGTGTCACCCCACCCGTCGTCGACCCACAGGACGACGTCGCCCGCGGCGCGCGGGCGCTGCGACGTCGGCGCGGCTGGCAGATCTCCGCCGCCGCGCTCTCGGTGATCGCCGTGGTCGGCGCCGGCATCGCCGTCCAGGAGCCCTCGGGCACGGTCGGCGCCGGCGAGTCCGGCTTCGCCGACCAGCCCGGCGCCTCCACCAGCGCGCATCACCACCCGAAGGCCACGCACACGGCGGATCACACGGCGCATCACAAGCGGCTGACCGCCCAGGCGCGGACGAAGGAGATCCAGCGACAGCTGGGGAACCTACGCACCGAGGCGACCCTGCAGACCTACCACGACGTCCTGGCCGAGCACCTGGACCCGACCGGCGACAAGCTCCGGTTGGCGCAGAACGAGCAGGGGGGCACGGGCGTCTTCGGCACCAAGCTCGACTGGGACGGCGGCGGGATGCTGATGATCTCCGTGTCGACGTCGTGGCGGACCTCGGACTGGAACGCCTATCCCCCCGGACCGGGCCAGCGGACGACGTTCCGCGGGCACGAGGCTCGCGAGCTGGTCGACGGCTCCGACATCTGGGTGGCCGTCGAGCACGACGACGGCCAGGTGGTCATGCTGGTCGCGAGCCCTGAGTTCGGCAACAACGGGACCTCGATCCCCGCGACCGGCCTCACCGCCCACCAGCTCCTGGACGCG
>DASSTL010000018.1:0-52291 GCA_035707985.1 Nocardioides sp.
GGCACGACCTCGTCGACGGCCAGCCCGACACCCACGAGGCGCAGCCGATGGACAGCGAGCACCCGCTGTTCATCCTCTACACCTCGGGCACGACGGGGAAGCCGAAGGGCATCTTCCACACCACCGGCGGCTACCTCACCCAGTGCGCCTACACGAACTCCGTCGTCCACGACGTGCACCCCGAGACCGACGTCTACTGGTGCGCGGCCGACGTGGGCTGGGTGACCGGCCACTCGTACATCGTCTACGGACCGCTCGCGAACGGCGCGACCCAGGTGATGTACGAGGGCACGCCCGACACCCCGCACCAGGGCCGGTGGTGGGAGATCATCGAGAAGTACAAGGTCTCCGTCCTCTACTGCGCCCCCACCGCGATCCGCACGTTCATGAAGTGGGGCGACGACATCCCCGCGAAGTTCGACCTCTCGTCCCTGCGGATCATCGGGTCGGTCGGTGAGCCGATCAACCCCGAGGCCTACATCTGGTACCGCGAGACCATCGGCGGCGGGCGCGCACCGGTCGTCGACACCTGGTGGCAGACCGAGACCGGGATGCACATGATCAGCCCCCTGCCCGGTGTGACCGCGGGCAAGCCGGGGTCGGCGATGAAGGCGCTGCCGGGCGTCTCGGCGCTCGTGGTGGACGACGAGGGGAACGCCGTGAAGCCGGGCTCGGGGGGTTACCTCGTGCTCACCCAGCCGTGGCCGGCCATGCTGCGCACGATCTGGGGCGACGACGACCGCTACCGCGACACCTACTGGTCGCGGTTCCCCGGGATGTACTTCGCGGGCGACGGCGCCAAGCTCGACGAGGACGGCGACATCTGGCTGCTCGGCCGGGTCGACGACGTGATGAACGTGTCGGGCCACCGGCTCTCGACGACCGAGATCGAGTCGGCCCTCGTGTCCCACCCGAGCGTCGCCGAGGCCGCCGTCGTGGGCGCGAACGACCCCGACACCGGACAGGCCGTCAACGCGTTCGTGATCCTGCGCGAGTCGGCACTGTCGGGTGGGGCGGCGGACGACGGCATCGTCACGGAGCTGCGCAACCACGTGTCGAAGGAGATCGGTCCGATCGCGAAGCCGAAGTCGATCCTCGTCGTCTCCGAGCTGCCCAAGACCCGGTCCGGCAAGATCATGCGCCGCCTGCTGCGCGACGTGGCCGAGCAGCGCGAGGTGGGCGACGTGACGACGCTCGCCGACTCCGCCGTGATGGACAAGATCAAGGAGGGGATGGCGTCCGGTTCCGACGAGGACTGAGCCCGCCCGACGCCGAGTCGGCCTATGACGACTCGGCGGGATTTCGGCGTACACATGCGCCGACTCGGCGGGATTTCGGCGTACACATGCGCCGAGTCGGCGGGTCTAGGGCTCGGCGGGGCGGGTTCTGATCCCGAGCCTGCGCATCATCGTCGGCACCAGTGCACCCTGCACCGACACCGACAGCAGGACCGCGACGACGATGATCCCGTAGAGGCGGTTGGGGTCGTCGACGTCCGATCCCAGGATCAGCAGCCCGAGCAGGATCGGTACGGCGCCCTTGAGCCCGACCAGCAGGACGAACCACCGCTCGTTCCGACTGAGGCCCGACCCGACGAGCAGCGGCCCCACCAGCAGGGGCCGCAGCACCAGCGCGAGCACGATCGCGAGCGCGACGCCGGGCAGCCAGACGTCGGTGTGCCCGAGCGTCGACAGCGACACGGTCAGCCCGAGCACCACGAAGGCGATCACCTCGCCGAGGCTGGCCAGGCCGCCGAAGACGCGCTCGAGGTCGCGGCGGTACGGCGTCCGCACCTCGCCCATCAACACGCCCGCCACGAACACGGCGAGGAACCCCGAGCCCTGGAGCAGGGTCGCGACCGCGAACAGCAGGAGCACGCAGGCGATGGTGCGGATGGGCTCGAGACCGCTGTCCGGGAGGTGGACCACCTCGGCGAACCGGCGGATCAGGACGCCGCCCACCAGTCCGACCACCAGTCCGACCCCCATCTGCAGCGCGAACTCCCCGACGACGTGGGCCATCGCGTCCCCGGAGATCCCGCCGGCCTCCAGGAGGCTGATCATCAGCGCGATCCCGACGGGGTCGTTGGCGCCGGACTCGCCCTCGACCACGGTCCCGCTCGGGCCCTCGATCTCCTGCTGCCCGAGCACCGAGAACACGACGGCGGGGTCGGTGGGAGCGATGGCGGTGGCGACGAGGGCCGCGGCGTACCAGTCGAGCTGGACGACCGCGTGCAGGAACACCGCGACGCCGAGCGCGGTCAGGAACGTGCCGAGCACACCCACCAGGCCGACCGTGCGCGCCTGGCTGCGGAAGCGCGGGACCCCGATGCTCATCCCGCCCTCGAACAGGATGAACGCGAGCGCCACGGTGACGATCCGCTCCACGCTCTCGCCGGGTGGGGCGTCGACGGAGGACAGGACCTGGACCGCGACGGCGGCGACGACGAGCATCAGCACCGAGGCCGGGACCCGGATCCAGCGCGTCACCCGGTAGGAGAGCAGCGCGACCAGTCCGACCACGGCGGCGAGCAGGAGCAGCCAGGCGAACGTCTCCGGGTGGGTCATCTCGCTCCTGAGGTCGGCAGCGGGGGCCGCCATCGCTGACGGGCCGACCAGACTTCCCGGCTCTCCGGCCGTCAGGTTACCGGTGACCGATGAGGGGCCACCGCGGGGCCGAGCGCGGGGCGGGCCCGTTGTAGGGTCGGCGCGTGGCGAACGAACCGGTGAACGACACCGATCCGACCATCGGACGGCTCGTCTCCGACGCGACCCGCGACGTGTCGAGCCTGATCCGTAACGAGATCCAGCTCGCGAAGTCCGAGCTCCAGCTCAGCGTCAAGGCCGGCGGCATCGGCATCGCGATGTTCGCCGCCGCGGCCTTCTTCGCGTTGATGGCGCTGATCATGCTGTCGGTCGCGATCGCCTACTTCATCCACTGGAACGGCAAGGGGCTGGACCTCCACTGGTCGTTCCTGATCGTGTTCGGCTTCTACCTGCTGGTCGCCGCCCTGCTGGCCTTGATCGGGATCCGGAAGGTCAAGAAGGTACGCGCGCCGGAGCGTGCGATCGCGCAGGCCAACGAGGCGAAGCAGATCCTGAGCCGGGGATCGTCCGGTACGGCGTGAGTGAGGACGGTCCGATCCGGCGCAGCCGGAGCGGGCCACTGCAACGAACGGCGTCGGGCGCTTGCGCGCAAGCCGAAGCGGAGGCCGAAGCGCTTGCGCTCACGCCGCCCTAGGTGGCACACCCCTGGGTCGAGACGGGCCTGGACGACGCCTGCCCGGTGGCGGCAGCCTGGCTGACCTGGCGCGACGACAGCGCGTAGCCCGTGTCGTCGCTGGTCACCGACGCGGCGAACACCACACCGACCACCCGACCGGCCGAGTCGACCACCGGGCCGCCGGAGTTGCCGGGCCGGATCTGGCCTCGCAGCGACAGCACGTCGCGGATCACGGTGCCGTGGCCGTAGATGTCGGGCGAGCGGAGACGCTGGTCCGCCCGGACGCGGCCGACCGCGACGTCGTACGGACCGTTCTCGGGGAAGCCGAGGATGGCGACGCCCTCGCCCGCCGTCGCGTTGGTGAAGCGAAGAGGACGGATCGCGCCGGTCGCCACGGAGAGGACGGCGACGTCGATGTCGGGGTTGTAGTAGACGACGCGCGCCGGGACGGCCGACCCGTGGATGTCGATCACCGGTGTGCGCACCCCGGCCACCACGTGGGCGTTGGTCATCACCCGATCGGGGGCGTAGACGAAGCCCGAGCCCTCGATGCCCTGCTGGCAGCGGTTGGTGCCCCGCACGCGCACGACCTCCGCGGCCGCCCGCTGCACGTCGGGGTCGGTGAGCAGGCGACGCGGGCCCGGCGGGACAGGGACGATCCGCTCCGGGGCGAACGGCTCGAGGTAACGCGGGAAGAACGTCGTGCCGACGACGTCGTTGAACGCCGACAGCTTGGAGCTGGCACTCGCCGGGAGGATGCGGTTGACCTCGGCGAGGACCTTGGAGTCCTGCACCAGCGGCGTGATGGTGCGCAGACCCGAGCCCGAGAGCGCGACCCCGAGCGCCCATGCGACGAGCAGCGCCGCCGCCCCGCTGAGGACGGCGCCACCGGCCGCGTCGAGGGCGCGGACGGGCTGCCACTTGATCTGCTCGCGGAGCCGGGCACCGCCGACCTGGAACACCGCCTGGCCGAGCGAGGCGCAGGCGATCACGATGAAGACCGCCGCCAGGGAGACCAGGATCGACGGGTTCGCGTTGCCGAGCACGGTCGGGGCGAGCCAGACGCCGAGCACGCCGCCGAGCAGGAGGCCGACGGTCGCGAACGCGCCGGTGATGAACCCCTGCCAGTAGCCGGAGACGGCGTACAGCACCACCACGAGGATCAGCACCCAGTCGAGCAGGTTCACGGGCGCTCCTCGCGTGGTCTCGCGGCCGGGGGCGGTGCGGCGCCCGCCTGTGGATAACCCTGCAGCATGTACGACGGGAGGTCACGCACCACGCTCTCGTCCCACGGGCGCGTCCACCCGAGAAAGTCGAGCAGCCGGGAGATGATCCCGGCGGTGAAGCCCCAGAGCACCACGTCGTGTCGCGGCCCGATCAGGAAGGCGGGTCCGACCCAGCCGCTGGGGTGACGCGCCGAGATCCGGTGGGCCGGGTCGAGCAGCTCCTCCAGCGGCACGCGGTAGACGGCGTGGACCTCGGCCGGGTCGACGACGCCCACCGGTGTCTCCTCGGCCCACCAGCCGAGGATCGGCGTCACCGCGAAGTTGCTCGGCGGCAGCCACAGCTCCGGCAGCTCGGCGAACACCTCCACGCCGTCGGCCCGCAGGCCGGTCTCCTCCTCGGCCTCGCGCAGCGCCGCCTCGCGCGGGGTCTCGCCCGGGTCGATCGAGCCGCCGGGGAACGACACCTGCCCGGGGTGCGACCTCATGTCGTGCGCCCGTTCGGTGAGCAGGAGGTCGCGTTGGGAGCCGAAGAGCATCAGCACGGCGCCCCGACGCGTGACCGCGTCCTCGGGTGGGACGAACCTCGTCAGGTCGTCGGCCGTGATCTCCTCGGCCGCCCTGGCCACCGGCTGGAGCCAGTCGGGGATCACCCGGCGACCCCGAGGTACTTCTGGGCGGCGGCTCTCACGTCCGCCTCGGACGTCATGGCCCCGGCCTCGACGTGCACCACCTTGCCGGAGGTGCTCACGAAGGCGGTGAAGGGCAGCCCGAGCTGGCGGGGCACCGGGCTGCGGCCGACGAGGTTGCCGGCCGGGTCAGCGACCAGCGGGTAGCCGACCTTGCTGTCGCGCGCCAGCTGCAGGGCGGCGCCGGGCTGGACGTCCAGGATGTCGATGCCGAGCACCTTCACCGCGGACTGCCGGCGGGCGTACGCCGCGAGTGCGGGCATCTCCTCCCGGCACGGGCCGCACGTGGACTGCCAGAAGTTGACGATCATCGGGCCTCTGAGGCCGGCGACGTTCACCGAGCGGCCGCCGCCGAGGCACGGCACCGTCAGGTCGGGCAGGCCGCCCGCGACGTGGGTCGAGCCGACCTTCGGGCAGTTCGGGATCTCGGTCTGCTTCTGCTTGAAGGCGACCAGGTCGGGTGAGTCGACCTTCACCCGGGTCTTCCCGGTGACGATCTTGTCGGGGTGCACGTCGGAACAGGCCGTGACGAGGACGGCCACGAGCAGGAGCACCGCGAGCACGAGGAGTCGCCTCACGCCGGCCCCTCGGTCTTCACCAGCTTCGCCGCAGCTGCCGGGTCGACCGGCCCCTCGCCGTACGACGGGCACCAGCGCGCGACCGGGCAGACCCCGCACGCGGGCTTCTTGGCGTGGCACATCCGCCGGCCGTGCCAGATCACGTGGTGGCAGAGCATCACCCAGTCGCGCTTCTCGAAGAGCGCGCCGACGGCGTGCTCCACCTTCACCGGGTCGGTCTCGTCGGTCCAGCCGAAACGGCGCGCCAGCCGTCCGAAGTGGGTGTCAACGGTGATGCCGGGGATGCCGAACGCGTTGCCGAGCACCACGTTAGCCGTCTTGCGGCCGACGCCGGGCAGGGTCACGAGGTCGTCCAGGCGGGGCGGCACCTGCCCGTCGTACCGCTCGACGAGGGCGGCGCTGAGCTTGAGCAGCGCGTCGGTCTTGGCGCGGAAGAAGCCGAGCGGGCCGATGATCTGCTCGAGGTGCTCGCGGGGTGCGGCGGCCATCGCGGCGGCGTCGGGGTACGCCGCGAACAGGGTCGGGCGGACGGCGTTGACCCGCCGGTCGGTGGTCTGGGCGCTCAGGACCGTGACCACGAGGAGCTGGAACGGGTCGTCGAAGTCGAGCTCGATGCGCGCGTCGGGGTAGGTCTCGGCGAGGGTGCGGTTGATGCGCCGCGCGCGGCGCACCAGGGCGGTGCGGGACTCGGGCTCCTTCACGGGCGCGACGGCTGGCACGGCGCCAGCCTACGGCGGCGTACCGACTCTCCCAGGGGCCGCCCGACTGGTAGGTGTGACCCACGCCACTGGATAGGATCGGGGCTGCCGACGCGCGGCGACCGACCGACGGCGTGCAGCAGCCGGCCACGAACATCACCTGGAGGACGTCGTGGACAACGAGGTACTGCGTCAGGCGCCGCTCTTCAGCGCCCTCGACGACGAGGCCGCGACGGCGCTTCGAGCCTCCATGAGTGACGCCAAGCTGCGGCGCGGCGACGTGCTCTTCCACGAGGGCGACGCGGGCGACCGGCTCTACATCGTGCTCGAGGGCAAGGTGAAGCTCGGTCGTACCTCGAGCGACGGTCGCGAGAACCTCCTCGCGATCCTCGGCCCCGGCCAGATGTTCGGTGAGCTGTCGCTGTTCGACCCCGGCCCACGGTCGGCCACGGTGACTGCGGTGACGGACGCGACGTTCGCCTCGCTCTCCCACGAGGACCTGCTGAAGTGGCTCGACGGGCGCCCCCAGGTGGCGCGCGGGCTGCTGTCCCAGATCGCGTCCCGGCTGCGCAAGGCCAACGACGTGAACGCCGACCTGGTGTTCTCCGACGTACCCGGTCGCGTCGCGAAGGCACTGCTCGACCTCGCCGACCGCTTCGGCCGCACCGCCGACGACGGCGTCCACGTCCACCACGACCTCACCCAGGAGGAGCTCGCCCAGCTGGTCGGCGCCTCCCGCGAGACGGTCAACAAGGCCCTCGCCGACTTCGCCTCCCGAGGCTGGCTCCGCCTCGAGCCCCGCTCCGTGGTGATCATGGAGGTCGACCGCCTCCGCCGCCGCGCGCGCTGATCCTCCGAGCGCCGAGTCGTCATATGACGACTCGGCGTGTTTTCGATGTCACTGTGCGCCGACTCGGCGTAGCGCGCGGTGGTCAGTCGCGAAGGTGGTCGAGCTGGGCGCGGACGGAGAGCTCGGCGGCGGGCCAGAGGACCGGGTCGACGTCGGCGTACACGATCTCGACGATGCGGCGCGGGATGGTCTCGTGGTCGAGGGGTACGCCGTCACGCGCCTCGGCGTGGAGGGTGCGCAGAGCGTCGCGCACCTGGTCGAGCCGCTCGTGGCGGTGGGCGATGTAGTGGTCGAGCACGGGCAGTGCCGAGTCGATGACCGGTCCGTGGCCGGGCCAGATCGAGGTGATTTCGTGCGCCGCGGCGAGGGCGTGCAGCCGGTCCAGCGAGCCGAGGTAGGCGCCGAGCTGCCCGTCCGGATGGGCGACCACGGTGGTCCCGCGGCCGAGCACGGTGTCGCCGGTGAGCACGGTCCGCTCGCTCGGGATCACGAACGACAGCGAGTCCGCCGTGTGCCCGGGCGTCGCGACGACGTGCACCTCCAGGTCGTCGACGGCGACGACGTCACCCTCGCCGAGACCCTCCGAGCCGAGACGGTACGCCGGGTCGAGCGCGCGTACGCCGCACCCCACCCGCTCCGCGAACGCCCGCGCCGCCTCCGAGTGGTCGAGGTGGTGGTGCGTGAGCAGCACGACCGCGACCTCCCCGGCGGCCGACGCCACCGCATCGAGGTGACCGGGGTCGGGCGGACCGGGATCCACGACGATCGAACGCGACGAGCCCTGGGCACGCAGCACCCAGGTGTTCGTGCCGTCGAGGGTCATCGGCGAGGCGTTGGGGGCGAGCACGCACTGCGCGACCGACCCGATGGCGCCTCCGGTCCAGGCCGACTCAGCCACTCCGCGCCTCCAGCAGGGCGTGCACCCGCTCGGGCACCGACATGGTGGCGTCGGCCTCGACCTCTGGGGTGAACATGGTGAGGTCGCGCTCGGTCGCCGAGGCGAGCACGGCGTCGGGATCGGCGTACTGACCGACCTCGAGGCAGGTGACGTACGTCGGCGGCATCATCCCGAGCTCCCCTGCGTCGACGGCGTCGCAGGCGCCGAGCGCGGACATCCAGGTCACCGACGACGACTCGCTCGAGACGTCGCGGGTCCGCTGGCCCGGCGGCAGCGCGGCGACGAAGAACCAGGTCCGGAACCGTCGCGGCTCGAACTCCGGCGTGCACCACGCGGCCCACGCGCCGAGGAGGTCGGACCGCAGCACGAGCCCGCGACGTTCGAGGAACGCGGTGAACGACAGCTCCTTGGCCTCGAGTGCCTGCCGGTCGACCTCCCAGTCCTCGCCGGTCGTGTCGGCCACCACCTCGGAGCCGGACGGCCCGGCCAGGAGCACCCCCGACTCCTCGAAGGTCTCGCGGACGGCCGCACACACGAGCGCACGCCCCATCTCCTCCGACGTGCGCAGCTGCTCCGCCCAGTCCGAGGGCGGCGGCCCGGCCCAGCCGACGGCGCTGTCGAAGTCGCGCGGGTCGACACCGCCTCCGGGGAACACGCACATCCCGCCGGCGAAGGCCATCGAGGTCTGCCTACGCAGGAGGTAAAGCTCCGGCCCGTCAACGCCCGCGCGCATCAGCACGACCGTGGCGGCGTCGCGCGGCTCGGCCGGCGTACGACGTCCCTCGGCGAACTCCCGGGCGTGCTCCACCAGGTGTGGTGGCAGGGCCACCCGCACGTCAGACCTCGACGATGAGCTCGACCTCGACCGGGGCGTCGAGCGGCAGCACGGAGACGCCGACCGCCGAGCGCGCGTGCACCCCGGCGTCGCCGAACGCCTTGCCCAGCAGGTCCGACGCGCCGTTGGCGACCTGCGGCTGGGCGGTGAAGCCCGGGGCGGACGACACGAAGCAGACGACCTTCACCACCCGCTTGACCGCGTCGAGGTCCCCGACCTCCGCCTTGACCGCCGCGATGGCGTTGAGGGCGCACTGCTGGGCGCACTCCGCGGCGTCCTCGGGCGAGACGGTGTCGCCCACCTTCCCGGCCTTCATCAGCTCGCCCGAGCGCATCGGCAGCTGGCCAGACGTGTAGACCAGCGAGCCGGTGCGCAACGCGGGGACGTACGACGCGACCGGCTTGGCCACGTCCGGCACCGTCAGCCCGAGCTCGGCGAGACGGTCCTCGACGGCGCCCATCAGTCGGTCACCGGCCGCTTGAAGTACCCGACCATGTTCTCCGGGTTCATGCCGGGCGCGACCTGGACGAGCTCCCACCCGTCCGCCCCGAAGTTGTCGAGGATCTGCTTCGCCGCGTGCACCAGGATCGGCGCGGTGAGGTACTCCCACCTCTGAGTCTCAGCCATGCGCGCGACCCTACTCCGGGCCGAGGCCCTGATGAGTCGAGCCCGGCCACCCAGGGAGCCGGGGTGGCCGGGCCCGTGATCGCGGTCGCTCAGGTCACGGCCACGACGTCGTCGTGACCTCCCCGCCGACGACCTCGGCCCACAGCACGACCGTCTCCGGCCGGCCCTTCGGGAACAGCTCGTAGCAACCCTCCTCGAGCTCCCCGAACACCAGGGACGGCAGGTGCGAGTCGCCGACCGGCCGGTTCACCACCGCGACATGGACGAGGCGGTGGTGGTCGTGCTCCTGGGTCGTACGGCGACCCATGGGACGAATCTCGACCTCGTGCCCCGCCATCGACGCGGGCATCGCGACGACGAGCGCGCCGACGTCCCCGCCGATGTCGAGGAGCACCGGGCCCTGACCGGCCCAGGCGTTCTCCGGTGTCGTCATCACGCTCACGCCACCGCGGTGGTGCCCGGCTCGGTCTGGAAGCCGCCACCGGGGTTGCCGAGGTACGGGAACGTCTTCGTCGTGCCGCCGTTGGTGTCGGTCGTGCCGTCGGTCAGCACGCCGGCCGCACCGTCGGGAGTGAACGACGGGTCGACGAGCGGGATCGTCAGGCCGGCCACGGCCCGGAGCTCGATCGCCACGACGTCGTCGTCGATCCGGCGTCCGTTCGGGAAGCCCGCGGCGTCACCGCCGAGCAGTCCCAGGCTGTTCGGGCTGCCCGTCGGGGGGATCGCCAGGTTGAGCCGCAGCATGTCCGACTCCACCGCGCCGGTGAAGTTCTGGAAGCCCGGCACGACGCCCGACGGGATTCCCGTCAGCAGCACGGCGTTCAGGTCGGCCCGCTTCTTGTGGTACGCCGCGAGGTGCGGGAAGACGCCCGGGTACAGGACCGGCAGCAGCCGGGCCAGCTCCGGGTGGTCCACGTACTTCGCGAAGTCCGCGTCCCCCTTCGGGTGGCTGGCGTTCCACTCGTCCTTGCGCGACATCGGGGTGATGACCTCGTTGAACAAGGGGTTGCCGAGCCGCGAGACCTGCTCCCAGGGCCCGTGGCCGACGTACCGGCCCTCGGACTTGTCGAACATCCGGGACTTCCGGCGACTCGCCGACGCCCAGACCCCGATCACCGAGGACGCCTTGGCCGGGTCGCTCGGCACGTCGCCCTTGCGGCTGACCTCCGAGATCGGCACCTGGAGGACGATCGAGTGCACGTTGAACGCCTGGAGCGAGTTCCGGCCGGCGTCGGCGGCCATCGGGATCAGGTGCAGGTTCTGCACCGGACGCAGGGCGCCGAGGTCGAAGACGCTGCCCAGGTCGACGTGGAACGCGTCGGCGCGCTGCCCGGCGAACACCCGGCGCCGCCCGACCTTGTGCACGGCCTGCTTCGCGAGCGCCGCGTAGTCCGGCGTACTCCGCTTGCCGACGTTGACCGGCGGGCAGGCAAGATGGTGCGCGATCACCTTGCTCCGCCCGTTCTTGATCCGGGTCACCGAGTAGAACTGCGGGCGGTTCCACGCCTTGTCATGGATGCTCGTGATCGGCCCTGTGTTGTAGAGGAACGTCTTCGGGTCACGGATCTCGGTGTGGAAGCGGAAGCGGTAGGTGATGTCCGCCTCGGCCTTCCCGCGGTTCGAGATGTGGATGTCGTAGGCGACGTCGTGGCCGAACTCGTAGAAGTTCGGGCCGCCGTCCGGCGCCTGGAAGGGGATGTAATTGGCGATCAGCGTCACCGTGCTCGGACGGTCGGGGCTGACGAAGGCGTAGACGTCGGTGCTGTCGGCGACCGGGTCCTTGGCCATCTCGGGTGCTTCGCGGTGCGACGACATCTCATCGACCTCCCGCCGCGTTGAGGATGCGGGTCGCCAGGTCACGGTCGTGCACGACGACCTCCCGCTCCCGGACCATGAGCCGGACCTCGTGGGACCGGTGGTCGCGGACGTACGCCACGACCGACTCCTTGGCGCTGGTCGGGGAACGCCGCGCCTCCGCCGCCTGGGCGCTTCCCCCTGCCAGGCCGGCCAGCCCGACCGTGCCGGCCGCGACGCTCGCCCCTCCCGCGGCCAGGAGCTTCCTTCTACTCGTGTCGCTCATCAGAGCCCTCCTGTGATGGGGCGCCCTCGTGGTGGGGCGCCACAGGCGGTTCGTCGCCGGCGGGTGGGTGGATGGGCGGGGCCCGGCGAATTCCCCGCTCGGGCGGGGAACTCGACACTTCGTGGAGGAGATTTCCCCCTCTAAGTGGCGAATTCCCCGCTCAGGCGGGGAATTCGCGCCGACCCCTCGCCGGGCACACGTGCGTTGACTTCGAGCGGGCTCGAGGTTCTAGGGTGCGAACGCGATGAGCGCCACGACGACGGCCCGGCAGGGTCCCGAGCCCGGGCTCCTGTCGAGGCGGTACGCCGCGACGATCGGGGGCCTGTTCGCGCTGTGCGCGTTCGTGGCGTTCGAGGCGACGGCGGTGTCGACGATCATGCCGGGGGTCGCGCGGGACCTCCACGGCGTTCGCCTCTACGCGTTGGTGTTCGCGGCCCCGCTGGCCAGCGGGGTGGTCGGCATGGTGGGAGCCGGCGGGTGGAGCGACCGGCGAGGCCCGATCGGCCCGCTCGCCGCCGCCCTCGCCCTGTTCACCGCCGGCCTGATCGGGTGCGGACTGGCGCCGTCGATGGAAACGCTGGTGGCCGCGCGGGTGGTGCAGGGCCTCGGTGGCGGGGCGTTGACCGTGTGCCTGTACGTCCTGGTCGGCCTGATGTTCCCGCCCGCCCTCCGGCCGGCGGTGTTCTCGAGCTTCGCGGCCGCCTGGATCCTGCCGACGCTCTTCGGGCCGGCCCTCGCGGCGTACGTCGCCCACACGGTCGGCTGGCGTTGGGTCTTCCTCGGCGTGGTCGCGTTCGTGGTCGCCGCGGCCGCCCTGATCACACCCTCGCTCCGGGGGCTGGACGCCCCCACCACCGGTGACGTCGTGCCCAGGTCTCGGCTCGCGTGGGCGGTGGTGGCCGCTGCCGCCGTGCTCGGGCTCCAGCTCCTCGGCTCGACGGCCGGCGCGTGGGCCCTGCTGACCGTGGCGGTGGGCGTGGTCGTGGTGGTGGCGGTCCGTCCGCTCGTGCCCGCCGGTACGCTGACCGGCGCCACGGGGTTGCCGGCGGTGATCGCCACCCGGGCGATGCTGAGCGGTGCCTTCTTCTGCGGCGAGACCTACATCGTCTTCGTCCTCCAGGAGCGATGGGGCCTCAGCGCCGGTATCGCCGGGCTCGCCCTGACCGGCGTCGGGCTCTCGTGGTCGGGCGCGAGCTGGCTGCAGTCACGCCTGGCCAGCGTGCTGAACGACACCGCCGCGATGCGTCACGGCAGCGCCGCCGTGCTGGTCGGGATCGCCGGCCTCGCGGCCCTGGTGGCGGCGCACGCACCCGCGGCGACCGCGGCCGCGGCGTACGTGTTGGCCGGCGCCGGCATGGGCCTCGCCTACCCGCGGACCAGCGTGGCCATGCTGTCCGCGTCGGGCGACTCCGACCGCGGGTTCAACTCGGCGGCACTGTCCATCGCCGACGCCCTGGGCGGCGCCACCACGATCGCGGTCTCGGGTGCGGTGTTCGCGGTCGTGGACCGCCACGCGGGCGACCCGTTCGTGGCCGCTCTTGCGGTCGGGTGCGTCGCCGGCACGCTCGCGGTCGTCTCGGCCGCCCGCACGCGGACGGTTTGACCTCCGTCCGAACGCCGGCCGGTCAGGTCGTCTCGGATGCGGCGTCGCGCTCCGCGGCGGCCGCCTGCGCCTTCGCCTTCATCCGCTCGCCGACGTCTGCGAGCATGGAGTCGCCGAGCGCGACCGCGCCTCCGAGGAGGGCTGCTGCCACTGGCGCGGGTAGGCCGGTCCGACGCACGGCGGAGACCCCGACCAGCATCACCAGCGTCCACGACGCACCCGACGTCGCGAACGGCACGACCGCGCGCTTCCACGGCTCCTCGTCCTCGTCGGGGACGACCGCGAAGACCTGGAGGCCCGGCTTGCCGAGCGGCCACCCGGCGGCGTACGACGCGGCCACGGCCCGGGCCCGCCCGACCAGCCCCGGCGACAGGCAGGCGAGGGCCACGCCCGCGCCGCGGACGGCCGAGGCCGGGCGGACCTGGGCGAGCAGCCGAGAAAGGTCGGTCATGCGAGGATCTCGGGCTCGGTCTTCTCGCGGACCTCGTCGAGGGTGACGTCGGGTGCGAGCTCCACGAGGCGCAGGCCCTCGGGCTCGACGTCGAGCACGCACAGGTCGGTGATGATCCGCTGCACGACGCCGCGGCCGGTGTAGGGCAGGTCGCACTCCTCGAGGATCTTCAGCGAGCCGTCCTTGGCGACGTGCTCCATCAGCACGATCACCCGCTTGGCGCCGTGGACCAGGTCCATCGCGCCACCCATCCCCTTGACCATCTTCCCGGGGATCATCCAGTTGGCGATGTCGCCCTTCTCCGAGACCTGCATCGCGCCGAGGATCGCGGCGTCGATCTTGCCGCCGCGGATCATCCCGAACGACGTGGCCGAGTCGAAGAACGACGCCCCCCTGCGCAGGGTGACTGTCTCCTTGCCGGCGTTGATCAGGTCGGGGTCCTCCTCACCCTCGTAGGGGTAGGGACCGACGCCGAGGATGCCGTTCTCGGACTGGAGCACCAGCTCCACGTCGTCGGCGACGTAGTTGGGCACCAGCGTGGGCAGCCCGATGCCGAGGTTCACGTACGAGCCGTCGGTCAGCTCCGAGGCCGCACGGGCGGCCATCTGCTCACGGGTCCAGGCCATGTCAGTTGCCTCCCGTGGTCGCGGCGTCGGGGCGGGGGCGAGTCGTCCGCTTCTCGATCCGCTTGTCTGCGGCCTGCTCCGGCGTCAGCGCGACGACCCGCTGCACGTAAACGCCCGGCGTGTGGACGTCCTCGGGCCTGATCTCGCCGGGCTCGACGAGGTTCTCGACCTCGGCGATGGTGACCCGGCCGCACATCGCGGCGAGCGGGTTGAAGTTCCGCGCGGACTCCCGATACACGAGGTTGCCGTGTCGGTCGCCCATCCAGGCCCGCACCAGCCCGTAGTCGGCCACGATCGCGGTCTCCAGGACGTACTCCCGCCCACCGAAGTCACGGGTCTCCTTCGGCGGCGAGCTGACGATGACATTGCCCTCCGAGTCGTACTTCCACGGCAGCCCGCCCTCGGCCACCTGGGTGCCGCCACCGGTCGCAGTGAAGAACGCCGGGATGCCGGAGCCGCCGGCCCGCATCCGCTCGGCGAGCGTGCCCTGCGGGGTCAGCTCGACCTCGAGCTCACCGGAGAGGTACTGCCGGGCGAACTCCTTGTTCTCCCCGACGTACGACGAGATCATCCGCCGCAGCCGCTTCTCCATCAGCAGCCGACCGAGTCCCCACTCGTCCACCCCACAGTTGTTCGACACCGCCTCGAGATCGGTCTTGCCCGCCTCGAGCAACGCCTCGATGAGCACCGACGGCACCCCACACAGCCCGAAACCGCCGACCGCCAGGGTCGACCCGTCCGGGACGTCGGCCACCGCTTCCGCGGCGCTCGCCACGACCTTGTCCATCCAGCACCTCCTGCGGGCATATTGCCATGCAGCAGGAGACCCGTGCGGGCCGTGTCAGCCCGGATCAAGAGGGGTCGGGCAGTGACCAGACGACCCCGTCGACGAGCACGTGGACCGCGCCGGCCGCGGCGCACGCCGCGCGGATGCGGCCCTCGGGGGCGGGATGCGCCTTCCACTCGGTGCCGTCGTGCCAGCACAGCCGGTTGCCCCGCGCCAGTGCCGCCACGAAGACCGGCAGGTCCCGCTCGTGCTGGTCGACCAGCACGACCGGCCGGTCGCCGACCCCCAGGGCGTCCTCCGCCAGCGCGAGGGGTGGTACGTCGACCTCGGCGCTGCGGAGCAGCCCGCGGAACGGCAGCGGCAGCACCTGGTGGATCACCGCCCGCCCCTCGAGGTGGCCGGCCACCCAGGTGTGGCGGCCGTCCTGGCCGGTGCCGACCGAGCACAGGGCGTCCGGCTTCGAGGCCAGGTGGATGCGCCGCCACTCGGCGTCATCGGGTGCGAGCGACCACGCGCGCGGCGTACCCGAGTCACCGAGCGGCCCGGCCACCACCAGGGGCTCGCGCTCGTGGAACGCGTAGGCCAGCGCCGTGTCGGGATCCGTCCCCATCACCAGGTCGGCAGCCAGCGCCTTCCCGCCCAGGATCGCAGCCTCCCGGGGGAACACCCGCAGCCGCCACGACCCCCCGTCGAGATGCGCGGTGAGCACGAGCTCGGCGTACGCGTCCAGCACCGGTGTCGCCCACACCGCCTCGACCGCCTCCAGTGAGTGCGGCACGAACATGCTGCCGTCGTCGTACGCCGACCACAGGTGCAGCCGACCGTCCGCGCCCCGGCCGGTGATCCAGGTGTGCTCGCCGTGGGCCACGCCGAGCACGCCGAACGAGTCCAGCATGAGCCCGTCGTACGTCCGTGCCGCCGAGTGCGGCAGGCGCATGGGCACGACGAACGCGTTGCCGTCCTCATCCACTCCCGCCGCGTGACCGCGCCCCAGCGAGGTGACGCGTCCGGCGACGTCGAGTCTGCTCCACTCCATCCCTGATCCCCCCGGGGCATGACGGTAGGGCGCGACGGGCCCGGCCGCGACCCGATCTGCCCAAACTTGACCTTCCCCACCACCTCTAGGCTTGCTGAGGTGCCGAGCCGCGACTTCCCCCAGGTGCGACTGCACATCGTCACCGGCAAGGGGGGCACCGGGAAGTCGACCGTGGCCGCCTCGCTCGCCCTGGCGCTGGCCTCCCACGGCCAGAACGTCCTGCTCTGCGAGGTCGAGGGACGGCAGGGCATCGCCCGGATGTTCGACGTCGAGCCCCTGCCGTACGCCGAGCGCCGGATCGCGACCGGCCTGCCGGGGCCCGACGGGAGTCGCGGCGGGGTCGTCCACGCCCTCCACATCGACCCCGAGTCGGCGCTCCTGGAGTACCTCTCGATGTACTACAAGCTCGGCCGGGCCGGGAAGGCGCTCGACCGCTTCGGCGTCGTGGAGTTCGCCACCACGATCGCGCCCGGCGTCCGCGACGTGCTGCTCACCGGGAAGGTCTACGAGGCCACCCAGCGCAACGCCCGCAACAAGAAGGCGATCACCTACGACGCGGTCGTCCTCGACGCGCCGCCGACCGGGCGGATCGCGGCGTTCCTGGGCGTGAACCAGGAGCTGGCCGGGCTCGCGCGGATGGGTCCGATCAAGAGCCAGGCCGAGTCGGTCACCCGGCTCTTCCGGTCGCCGCGTACGGCGGTCCACCTGGTGACCGTGCTCGAGGAGATGCCCGTCCAGGAGACGACCGACGGCATCGCCGAGCTGCGCGAGCACGGGCTGCCGGTCGGCGGTGTGATCGTCGACATGGTCCGACCCCGCGACCTCGACGACGACGACCTGGCCGCCGTCCGGGCGGGGAAGGTCACCGAACGCCAGGTCGCCGCGGACCTGAAACGCGGTGGCCTCACCGGCAACGCCGCGCTGGTGAAGGGCCTGCTCAGCGAGGCCCGCGACCACGCCGAGCGGCGGGCGCTCGAGGACGAGCAGCGGGCCATCGTCGGCAAGCTGGACGTCCCGACGTACGAGCTCCCCCGGCTGGCGGGCGGCATCGACCTGGGCGCGCTCTACGAGCTGGCCGGGCTCCTCCGGGACCAGGGGCTCGCATGAGCACCCCACGACGTCCTTCTCCTCCCCCGCAGCGCTTCACCCCACGCCGCTTCTCCGTCGAACGACGCCGCAGGGGCTCCGCATGACGCGCGCCCGGAGCCGGGTGGGTCCGCAGTCGCTGACCGGCGGCCGGACCCTGGACGTCGACCGCCTGCTCGACGACCCGCACACCGGCATCATCGTGTGCTGCGGCAGCGGAGGGGTGGGCAAGACCACGACGTCGGCCGCCCTGGCGCTCCGCGCGGCCGAGCGCGGTCGGAAGGTCGTGGTCCTCACCATCGACCCCGCGCGCCGGCTCGCGCAGTCGATGGGCATCGAGGCCCTCGACAACACCCCGCGGCCCGTCGCCGGCGTGGTGTCGGCGGGCTCGGCGGGCTCGAACGACGGCCGGGGCCGGCTCGACGCGATGATGCTCGACATGAAACGCACCTTCGACGAGGTGGTCGAGAGCCAGGCCAGCCCGGAGAAGGCGCAGCAGATTCTCCAGAACCCCTTCTACATCGCGCTGTCGAGCTCCTTCGCAGGCACGCAGGAGTACATGGCGATGGAGAAGCTGGGCCAGATCCACACCGACGCCCAGCGGGACGGCTCCTACGACCTGATCGTCGTCGACACACCGCCGTCGCGCTCGGCTTTGGACTTCCTCGACGCCCCGGAGCGCCTGTCGAGCTTCCTCGACGGTCGCTTCATCAAGCTCCTGCTGGCGCCCGCCAAGGGGCCGGCGAGGCTGATGACGGCGGGCTTCGGGCTGGTGACCAACGCGCTGACCAAGATCCTGGGAGCGCAGGTGCTACGAGACATGCAGACCTTCGTGGCGGCGTTCGACACGCTCTTCGGCGGCTTCCGCCAGCGGGCCCAGAAGACCTTCGAGCTGCTCCAGGCCGACGGGACTGCGTTCCTGGTGGTCGCCGCGCCCGAGCCGGATGCCCTGCGTGAGGCGGCGTACTTCGTGGAGCGGCTGAGCGAGGACGAGATGCCGCTGGCGGGGCTGGTGGTCAACCGGGCCAGCCCGCAGCCGGAGGGCGACGTCAGCGCGGATGCGGCGATGGCCGCGGCCCAGCGGCTGCGCGAGGACGACCCGGACAACCTGACCGCGGGCCTGCTTCGCCTGCACGCAGACCGGGTACGGATGGTCGAGCGGGAGGCCCGGCTACGGGCGCGCTTCGAGGCGGCGCACCCGCAGGTGCCGACGGCCGTCGTACCGGCCCTCGCGGGCGACGTGCACGACCTGGACGGTCTGCGTCAGGTCGGCTCGCTCTTGGCGGGGGAGCCGACCTGACGCAGGAATCCCGACTTTGAAGCTGCCGATGTACTCGTCAGCGCGGCTCAGGCGCTGATGGCCACACCGGCGTGCTGCTCACGAGCCGTCTCGAGGACGACTCGCCACGAAGCGTTCGGACGACGCCGGAGCAGGGCTCGGCGCTCGCGCTCGGTCATCCCGCCCCAGACGCCCCACTCGATCTGGTTGTCGAGAGCCTCCGCGAGGCACTCGGTGCGCACAGGACACGCACCGCAGACCTGCTTGGCCTTGTTCTGCTCCGCTCCACGGACGAACAGCTTGTCGGGTTGCTGCCCACGGCACGCGGCCTGGGCGGCCCAATCTTGATTCCACATGTGACGTCCCCACGATCGTCATCTGACTGACGCTTCCCCATGAAGCCATCCGCCCGGACGGATGTTTCAGTCGAGGCTCCAAGGTAAAGAACCGGCAACCCCCTGGGACAGACCAATACGGATCGAACGCCCTAGTCCCATCGGACTAGTAGGCGGGGGTCGAGATTGAGCACCTTTCCGGGCGGTCACGTAGTCTCAATGGCATGTCCGTGCCCCCGGAGGAGCGCCTCCCCGCGTCCCGAGTCGCGTCCCACCTGGGCGTGATGGCGGTCGTCGCGGCGGTCATGGGCGTGGTCGTGGCGGGCCTGGCGATCCCGTTCGCCGGCGTCCTCGGGATCGCCTCCAAATCACTGTCGCGGACCGTGGAGTCTCTCCCGGCGGAGCTGCGCACCCAGCCGCTGGCCCAGCAGACCAAGATCGTGGACCCCAACGGCCAGACCATCGCCACGCTGTACGACGAGAACCGGATCAACGTCCCGCTCAGCCAGATCTCGCGCAAGATGGTCAAGTCGATCGTCGCGATCGAGGACTACCGCTTCTACCAGCACGGCGCCCTCGACCTGAAGGGCACGCTCCGCGCCCTGATCACCAACCAGTCCAGCGGCGGCGTCGTGCAGGGCGGCTCGTCGATCACCCAGCAGATGGTCAAGATGACCCTGCTGTCCCAGGCGAAGACGAAGAAGGAGCGCAAGGCGGCAACGGACGACACCTACGCCCGCAAGCTGACCGAGCTGCGCTACGCGATCGCCTTCGAGCAGCACTACTCCAAGGACTGGATCCTCGAGCGCTACCTCAACATCGCCTACTTCGGCGACGGCGCGTACGGCGTCCAGGCGGCGGCGCGCCACTACTTCGGCACGAACGCCAAGGACCTCACCTGGCTGCAGAGCGCCACCCTCGCGGGCCTGGTGAAGAACCCCACGAACTACGACCCGCTCCGCAACGCCGACCGTGGCCTCCAGCGCCGCAACGTCGTCCTGGACCGGCTGGCCCAGCTCCATGCGATCAGCCAGCAGAAGGCCGACAAGCTGAAGAAGAAGCCCCTCGGGCTGCACCCGGTGGCCACCCCGAACGGCTGCATCAACTCCAGCGCCCCGTTCTTCTGCGACTACGTCGTCCGCTACCTCGAGCAGGACCCGGCCCTCGGCAAGACCGAGGCAGCCCGCAAGAAGCTGATCTACACCGGCGGCCTGACCATCCACACCACGATCGACCCGCGTTTCCAGCGGGCCGCCGACAAGTCCGTTCGGGCCCATGTCGCTCCCACGGACCAGGCGATCGGCGCCCTGGCGATGGTCGAGCCCGGGACCGGCGACGTGAAGGCCATCGCCCAGTCCCGCCCGATGGGCCGCGACGCGGCGCACGGCCAGACCTTCCTCAACTACGTGGTCCCGCAGAAGTACGGCGACTCGGCCGGCTTCCAGCCGGGATCGACGTTCAAGGCGTTCGTACTGGCGGCGGCGATCCAGCAGGGCTTCCCCCTCACCCAGAAGATCAACTCCCCGATGCAGGAGTCGATCCCGATGAACCAGTTCCGGGTGTGCGGGGGACGGCACTTCTACAGCACCGACACGTGGGACGTGCACAGCTCGACCATCGGCGGCTTCCCGATGGACGCCTACACCGGCACCCAGGAGTCGGTGAACACCTTCTTCGCCAAGCTGGAGCTCCAGACCGGGCTGTGCGAGCCCTACCGACTCGCGAAGAAGATGGGCATCCCGCTGCACGACCCGAGCCGCTTCATGGTGCCGTCGTTCACGTTGGGCGTCGCGTCGGTGAGCCCGCTCGAGCTCGCCGACGCCTACGCGACGTTCGCGGCCCGCGGCCTCCACTGCGACCCGCGGCCGGTGGTCTCCATCGACGACTCCAACGGCCACCAGCTGAAGACCTACCCGCAGCAGTGCCAGCAGGTGATCGCGGCGCCCGTGGCGGACGCCGTCAACGACGTCCTGCGCGGCGTCCAGTCGCCGTCCGGCTTCGGCGCCGCCCTGATCCTGAACCAGGAGTCGGCGGCCAAGACCGGCACGAACGACAACAACATGTCGGTCTGGTACATGGGCTACACGCCCAACCTCGCCACCGCGTCGATGATCGCCGGAGCCAACCGCCAGGGCCACTGGATCACCCTGAACGGCCAGCTGCTGAACGGCTCCTACGTGCCCACGGCCCACGGATCCACGACCGCCGGCCCGATGTGGTACGACGCGATGAAGGTCATCCAACAGTGGCTGCCCGACGCCACGTTCACGCCCCCCAACGGCAACGAGGTGAACGGCGTCCTCACCACCGTGCCCGACGTGGGCGGGCTGGGCTACCAGCAGGCGGCGCAGCAACTCCGTGCAGCCGGCTTCTCCGTGGCCGACGGCGGCTACCGCGACTCCGCCTACCCGCAGGACACCGTCGCCTACACCGACCCACAGGGCGGCTCCCAGGTCGCCAGCGGCACCACGGTGACGATCTACCGATCCGACGGCACGCCCTACGTCAAGCCGAAGCGCCACAAGCACCACAAGCCCGGCCACGACAAGCCCGGCCCCAACAAGCCCGGCCACGGGCACCACTGAGTTCGCGTACGGAGTCAGCGGTGCCTGGCGCCACGGCGGAGTCCAGTCTCCGACAGCGGTCGGCCGACCGCCGCCCGGCCACCCCCGCCTGACCTGGACGCATTCATCACCCGCCCGAGGCGGACATCAGGCGCCCAGCTGTCGGCGTACCTCGGCCGCCACGGCCGCGCCGTCCGCTCGACCGCGCACCTGGGGCTGGACGGCACCCATCACCTTGCCCATTGCCCGCATGCCCTCGTCGGCCGCGCCGGTCTGCTCGATCGCCGCGGTGACGATCTCGGCGATCTCCTCACTGGTCAGCTGTGCGGGCAGGTACTCGGCGATCACCGCGGCCTCGGCGGACTCCTTGTCGGCGAGCTCGGTCCGGCCGGCGTCCGCGAACGCCGTCGCCGCCTCGCGCCGCTTCTTCGCCTCGGTCGAGAGGACGCCGATGATGTCGTCGTCGTCGAGCTCACGCGCAACCTTGCCGGCGACCTCGGCGTTGGTGATCGCCGCCAGCACCATCCGCAGGGTCGAGGAGCGCACCTCGTCCCGCGCCTTGATCGAGGCGGTCAGGTCACTGCGCAGCCGGTCCTTGAGGTCGCTCATGGCGCCATTGTGCCGGTGTGGGCAGCGTGTGGGTGCATGTGACAGCCTTGCCGGATGACCCCTCCGCGCCTGCTCGCCGGCACCCTCGGCGCCGGCACGGCCCTGGGCGCGGCGGTCACCGCGTACGCCGTCTGGGAGGCGCGGGCCTACACCCTCCGCTCGGTCACCATGCCGGTCCTCCCGGACGGGGCGAGCCCGCTGCGGGTGCTGCACCTGAGTGACCTCCACCTCACGCCGGGCCAGGGGCGCAAGCGCGAGTGGGTCCGGTCGTTGGCCGACCTCGAGCCGGACCTGGTGATCAACACCGGCGACAGCCTGGCCCACGTCGACGCGATCCCGTCGCTGCTCGAGGCGCTCGGTCCGTTGCTCGACGTGCCCGGCGCGTTCGTGCTGGGGTCCAACGACTACTTCGCGCCGGTCCTGCGCAACCCGCTGTGGTACGTCATGCCCGACGACGGCAAGCGCAGCATCCACGCCACCAAGCTGCCCTGGCGAGACCTGGTCGACGCGCTCTCGAGTGCCGGGTGGGCCGACCTCAGCAACCGCCGCACCACCACCACGGTGCGCGACCTCACGGTGGCGTGGGCCGGCGTCGACGACCCGCACCTGGAGTACGACGACCTCGAGGCCGTCGCGGGTCCGGCCGACGCCGACGCCGACCTGCGTCTGGCGGTCGCCCACGCGCCGTACCTCCGGGTGCTCGACCAGTTCGCCGCCGACGGGTACGACGCGATCTTCGCCGGGCACACCCACGGCGGCCAGATAGCGCTGCCCCTGTGGGGTGCGCTGGTCACGAACTGCGACCTCGAGCCCGCCCGCGCCAAGGGCCTGCACCGGCATCCCGCCCGCTCGCGTCCGGGTGACGAGGGATCGGCCTGGCTGCACGTCTCCGCCGGCCTCGGCACCTCGCCGTACTTCCCGATCCGGACCGCGTGCCGTCCGGAGGCGACCCTGCTGACTCTCACCTCGGTGGACTGAGACGCGGCCGCCCTGGCGGTGCGTGAGCCACATTTCTGTCGGCGAAACTGTGGCTGGGCCACCGCTCCGATACCGATTCGGATGGCAGGTTCCGCTCGGGTATGCTCGCCGGTGCTTGTCGCCCCCCGGGTGCCCGAGAGTCCAGCGCTGACTCGGGGCCGGCGCGGCAATCGGGCTGTGGCGCAGTTTGGTAGCGCGCCTCGTTCGGGACGAGGAGGCCGCAGGTTCAAATCCTGTCAGCCCGACCAGCGTGATCTTCCCTCGCGGGGATCCGCAGCGCACAATTGGGCCTTCGTCACACCAGGGGGCTCAGATGGGGAACGCAGGCACGACGATCAAGGGCGCCCTGCGCACCGCCATCCTGAGCGTTCCGATCCCCCAGAGTGTGGCGCGACGTGGCGCTGAGGCGATGGAGTTCTGGAACAACCAGGAAGGGCCTCGCTGGGGGTCGGACACGCACACGCGCGGCGCCGTTCCCGGGTGGGAGACGATCGGCCCCGAGCACCGAGAACTCTTCACGCGATTCGCAGTCGCCTGCGGTGTGGACACGTCGCCGCGACGAATCCTCGAGTGGGGTGCCGGTGGCGGGGCCAACGCGGTGGCGTTCGCGCCGCATGCCCAGGAGTTCATCGCCGTCGACGTCTCCGGATCGATCCTGGAGGAGTGCCGGCAGCGGGTGGCGGACGTCTGCTCCACACCTTTCGTTCCAGTGCTGGTCGGGGTGAACTCCCCTCACGACGTCTTCAACGAAGTCTCCGGTGAGGTGGACCTGTTCCTCTGTCTGTACGTCATCGAGTTGCTCCCCAGCAAAGAACACGCACGCCGCGTGATTCAGCACGCGTCGAGACTTCTGCGCTCGGGTGGGTCAGCGTTCGTGCAGGTCAAGTACCGCACGCGCTCGCCGTGGACCCGGCCGCGGAGCTGGAGCTATGCGCGCCAGGTCGCGGCGATGACGTCGTTCGACATCGACGAGTTCTGGCACCTGTCGCAGGAGTGCGGTCTCACGCCGCGGCTGATCACTCTGGTCCCGAAGAACGAGCTGGACGAGCGCTATGCCTACTACTTCCTGACGAAGGACTAGGGGCGAGCAGCGGTCGGGCGCGAGGGCACCCGACGCAAGGCCCACTGCCCAGCCAACAGCAGGACGCATAGCCTTCAATATTCGCATGTTTCACGTGGCCTGAATTGACTAGAGATAGCCCCAGGCTCCTCTAGTCCGGACTTACTAATGGGGTCTCCCCAATTTGGTGGGAAAAGCCGTATCACGCGGCTGATCCGTGGCGCGAGGCAATGGCAGCGTTCAGACTCCCTGCTATCGGTTTGTCCCCCTTGCGCGAACTCGGGGGGCGCGAGGGGTGTCGGGGGACATCTCCAGGCCGATGAGGCCGGCCCTCCGGGGACCGGTACCGGGGGATTTGATCGTGTGTGAGACGACGAGAGTCCGGGTCGCTCGGAGCGACCCGCTGAGGGGCCTGCCCGGAGACGCTCACCACGAGTTCAGCAAGACGAAGCACAGTCGAGGCCGCCACCACCTCCCTTGGCCGGCAGATGCCGACCGTTCGTGGCGCGCCCGACGGTGTGGAGCGAGAGCACCGTCGGAGCCAAGGGTTTCGACGTCGGACAGGGATGCCTCCGGCATCGCCTCAAGGGGGGAACATGAAGGTCGTCGTGTTGGGGCTCGGCTACGTCGGGACCGTGACCGCCGCGGGCCTGGCCAGTAGGGGACACGAGGTTGTCGGGGTCGATGTCGATCCCTTCAAGGTGGGGTGCATCGCCGCCGGCCGGAGCCCCGTGGTCGAACCGGGCATCGACGACCTGGTCGCCGACGCGGTCGCGCAGGGCAACCTGCGGGCGACGCACCGTCTCAGCGACGCGCTGCCCGGGGCCGACCTGTCGCTGATCTGCGTCGGCACACCGTCGAACTCTCACGGCGGAACCGATCTGCGGTACGTAGAACGGGTGGCCGCCGACCTCCGGGCGGCCATGACGGAGCTCGAGCCACCGGCCTCCGGGTTCCACTCCGTGGTCGTGCGCAGCACGGTCCCGCCCGGGACCGTCGCGGGCCTGACCGAGCAGCACTTCGACCCGCCCCCGGCGGGATGGAGCGTGGGCACCGGCATGTGCCCCGAGTTCCTCCGCGAGGGTTGCAGCGTCACCGACTTCTTCGACCCGCCCATGGTGGTGGTCGGAACGACGTCCGAACGGACGCATGCGCAGATGTCCGAGCTCTTCGGCTTCCTCGAGATGCCCGTCTACCAGGTCGACATCGGGACCGCGGAGGCGTTGAAGTACGCGTCCAACGCCTTCCACGCGACCAAGATCTCCTTCGCCAACGAGATCGCGCGCGTCTTCCGCAACTACAAGGTGGACTCGCGCGAGGTGATGTCGGTCTTCTCCATGGACCAGAAGCTCAACATCTCGCCGGCCTACCTGCGCCCGGGCTTCGCGTTCGGCGGCTCGTGCCTGCCGAAGGACCTGCGCTCGCTGCACCACCTCGCCCGCGCCAACGACGTCGACGTCCCGCTGCTGCTGGGCACCACCCTCACCAACGAGATGGTGCTTCGTGAAGCGGTGGACCGCGTCCTCGCCGCCGACGCCCGGACCGTGGCCCTCTTCGGGCTGAGCTTCAAGATGGACACCGACGACCTGCGCGAGAGCCCGAACGTCGAGCTCGTCGAGCGCCTGGTCGGAAAGGGCCTGGAGGTCCGGATCTTCGACCCGATCATCCACCCCGAGCGACTGGTCGGAGCCAACCGTCAGCAGGTGCGCGAGCGCCTGCCGCACCTCGCCCGGCTCCTCGTGCCCTCGCCCGAGGAGGCGCTGCCCGGGGCCGACATGGCGGTGGTCTCCGCCAACGACGAGGCGGTCGTCGCTGCGCTGCTGGCCGCACCACCGCCCCGGTTGCTCGACCTCAACGGTCGGCTCGGCCCCGAGGTGGAGCAGCTTCCCGGATACGAGGGCATCGGTTGGTGACCTCCGTCCTGCGTCGCGAGCGGCCCCCGGCCACCGGTCGGGGGCAGCGTCCGCGCGTCCTCATCATCATCCAGAACCTGTCGGTCCCCTTCGACCGACGGGTCTGGCTCGAGTGCCAGTCGCTGAAGCGCGCCGGCTACCACGTCACCGTGGTGTGCCCTGCCGGCGACGGCTCCGTGCCGCACACCGTGCTCGACGGGATCGAGATCTACACCTACCGGGGCTACTCGCCGGGGGGGCGGGCGATCGGCTTCGTGGCTGAGTACGCCTACTCGTTCGCCGCGACCGCGCGACTGGTGATGAAGGCGCGGCGGCGCGGCGGACCGTTCGACGTGATGCAGGCGTGCAACCCACCCGACATCTTCTGGCCTCTAGCAGAGGCGCTGCGGCGTCGCGACGGCACCAGGTTCGTCTTCGACCATCACGACCTGTGCCCCGAGCTCTACCGTTCGCGGTTCGGCAACAGCACGTCTCCGGCGTACCGCGGGCTCCTGTTCCTCGAGCGGATGACGTTCCGCACGGCCGACCGGGTGACCTCGACGAACGAGTCGTACGCCGACGTTGCGCGGCGCCGCGGAGGCAAGCCGGCGGAGGACGTCACCGTGGTCCGGACAGGCCCGGACCCCGAGAAGCTCAAGGCCGGGCCTCCGGACCCGACCCTGCGGCACGGACGCCGTCACCTGGTCGCCTACATCGGGGTCATGGGCCCGCAGGACGGGGTCGACCTGGCCGTCCGCGCAGCCGGGCGGATCGTGCACGACCTCGGTCGCCGTGACGTGTCGTTCGTCTTCATGGGCTCGGGTGACTGTCATCCGGACCTCGTGGCGCTGCGGGACGAGCTCGACCTCGGGGACTACCTCGACCTGCCGGGGCGGGTGCCCGACGAGTTCGTCCACCGCGTGCTGTCGACGGCCGACGTCTGCCTCAGCCCGGACCCGATGAACCCGCTCAACGACGTCTCCACGATGAACAAGACGATGGAGTACATGGCCTACGGGCTGCCCGTCGTCGCCTTCGACCTGCACGAGACACGGGTGTCCGCCGGGCCTGCCGCGGTCTACGTCGAGCCCAACGACGTCGACCGCTTCGCGCGTGCCGTGGTCGACCTTCTCGACCAGCCCGACGTGCGCTCGGAGATGGGCCGGCTCGGCCGGAAGCGTGTCGTCGAGGAGCTCGCCTGGGAGCACCAGGAGGGCGGGTACGTCGATGTCTTCGACGACCTCACCCGTGTCCTCTCCGAGCGGGGGCGGTGACGGCCATGTGCGGTATCGCCGGCGCGTTCCAGCAGCCCGAGGGCAAGGTCCTCGCGGGGACCATGATCGAGCGGATGGCCCACCGCGGGCCCGATGCCTGCGCGCTCCACGAGATCACGCGGCCGGAGTACTCCGTGGCGCTCGCCCACCTCCGGCTGTCGATCATCGACCTGTCGAGTGCCGCTGACCAGCCGTTCATCAGGGACTCGCTGACGCTCGTCTACAACGGTGAGCTCTACAACTACCGGACGCTGCGTCGCGAGCTGGAGGCCGCGGGGGTCGGGTTCGCCACGACGAGCGACACCGAGGTCGTGCTCGAGGCCTGGCGCCGGTGGGGGCCGGCCGCGCTCCCGCGGTTCCGGGGGATGTTCGCCTTCGCCATCCACGACGCCGAGACCGGCGACCTCACCCTCGTCCGCGACCCGCTGGGCATCAAGCCGCTCTACGTGATGTCCCGTGGCGACGGCATCCTCTTCGCCTCCGAGCTCAAGGGGATCGTCGCCGCGGTGGGCCCGGAGCTCCGGATGGACCCGACCGGGATGGTCGCGTCCGCGCTGTACTACTGGCTTCCCCAGGAGTTCGACGCGATCCAGGGGGTCCGCAAGCTGAACCCCGGCTCGTACGAGACGTTCCACGTCGACGGGACGCGCACCACCGGCACGTACTGGTCGGCCGCGGAGGCGGCGTCGGCCGCCAGCCGCGCCGGGGCGCCGGACCTGGCCGCCGTCCTCGAGGAGTCCGTGGCGGCCCACCTGGTCGCCGACGTCCCCGTCGCGTCGTTCCTCAGCGGAGGCCTGGACTCGAGCATCGTCACAGCCCTGGCCTGGCGGCGCGACCCCTGCATCGAGGCCTACTCCATCGCGTTCAGCGCCGGTGACAACCGCCTCGAGGCGATGCCCGACGACGCCAAGTACGCGCGGCTCATGGCCGACCGGCTCGGGATCCGTCTGCACGAGATCGAGATCAGCCCGGACGTCGTGAGCGAGCTGCCGCGGATGGTCGACACGCTCGACGAGCCGATCGGCGACCCCGCCGCGATCAACACCCTCCTGATGTGCCAGGCCGCTCGCGCATCGGGCGTGAAGGTGCTGCTGTCCGGGATGGGCGCCGACGAGCTGTTCGGTGGGTATCGCAAGCATCTGGCCTGCCTGCTGGCGGCCCGCTACCGCCGGCTCCCGGGATCGCTCCGACACCGCGTGGTCGCGCCCACCGTCCATCGCCTGCCCGTGATGGCAGCCGGTCGCGGCATCCGGCTGACCCGTTGGGCCCAGCGGTTCCTGTCCTTCGCCGAGCTGGAGGAGGAGGCGGCGTTCCGGCGCAGCTACACGTTGTTCGACCGCGACGAGCTGGGTGACCTCCTGGACTCGTCCCTGCAGCCGCGGGTGGACGCGGTGCTCGCTGCCCACGCCCGGGTGTACGCCGACAACGACCTCGACGACCGGGTCAACCGGATGTGCCTGACCGACGCGCGCATGTTCATGGTCGGTCTCAACCTGACCTACACCGACCGGGCCAGCATGGCGGCGTCCTGCGAGGTGCGCGTGCCCTTCGTCGACCCCGAGGTCTTCGCCGCCGCGTTCGCGATCCCCGGCACGTCCAAGATCCGGGGGCGCACGCAGAAGGCACCGCTCAAGGACGTGGCCCGGGCCTGGCTCCCGGACGAGGTGATCGACCGGCCGAAGGCGTCGTTCGGGGCACCGCTGCGTGCCTGGGTGACCCATGACCTGGCCGAGATGATCGACGACACGCTGGTTCGGGGCGAGCTCGTCGGGTCCGGGTTCCTCCGGGCCGCGCCGCTCGTGCGCATGGTCGAGGACCAACGGGCCGGACGACGCGATTACTCCAAGCAGCTGTGGGAGCTGCTGACGCTCGAGACGTGGTATCGCAACGCGCGATCGGCCGGGGTGGGGATCCCGTAGCCGATCGGCAACACAGTGGGGGAAGTGGGGAACAGATGAAGCAGGTGGCTCAGAACTACCGCTCGGGGGAGCTGAGCGTCCTCGACGTGCCACCGCCGGCGTGCAAGCCCGGCGGGGTCCTGATCGCGACGACGCACTCCCTGATCTCGACGGGCACCGAGATGATGAAGGTGAGCGAGGCACGCCTGTCGCTCCTCGGCAAGGCCAAAGCCCGTCCCGACCAGGTGCGCAAGCTCCTCGACTCGGTCGCCCAGCAGGGCGCCCTCGCGACGTACCACAAGGCGATGGGCAAGCTCGACAGCTACACGCCCCTGGGTTACTCACTCTGCGGCGTCGTGGTCGAGGTCGGGGCCGGTGCCGAGGAGTTCGAGGTCGGCGACGTCGTGGCGGCGGCCGGCAACGAGTTCGCTCTCCACGCCGAGCTCAACTGGGTGCCGACCAACCTGTGCGTGAAGGTGCCGGCCGGCATCGCTTCCGAGCATGCGGCGTTCGCGACCGTCGGCGCCATCGCCATGCAGGGCGTACGCCGCGCCGAGCCGCAGCTCGGTGAGCTCGCGTGCGTCATCGGGCTGGGGCTGATCGGCCAGCTCGTCGTTCGGCTGCTGGTGTCCTCCGGGGTCCGGGTCGTCGGCTTCGACACCGTCCCCGACCGATGCCGTCTCGCCGAGAAGGGTGGTGCGATGGTGTGCGCCGCCCCCGACCCCGAGGGTGTGGCCACCGTCGAGCGCGCGGTCGGCGAGGCGACCGGCGGGCTCGGCTGCGACCACGTGCTGCTCTCGGCGGGAGGTCGGTCCAACAAGCCGGTGGAGCTGGCTGTGAAACTGGCCCGCGACCGCGGGCGGGTCGTCGACATCGGCAAGACGAAGCTGGACCTGCCGTGGAACTCCTACTACGAGAAGGAGCTCGACGTGCGATTCTCCCGGTCCTACGGACCGGGCCGCTACGACGACACGTACGAGCTCGACGGTGTCGACTACCCCGCTGGGTACGTGCGCTGGACCGAGCGTCGCAACCTCCAGTGCTTCCTCGACCTGATCGCCGGCGACCAGCTCGACATCGCCTCGCTGGTCTCCGGTGTGTTCCCGATCGAGCAGGCCACCACGGCGTACTCGCAGCTGGCCGACGGAACCCTCTCGGGAGTGGGCTACCTGCTCGAGTACCCGCGCCCCGACGTTGCTCGGCACGAGAACCGGGTGTCGGTGTCGGCGGTCGAGACCACCACGGTACGGCCGCGGCACGACGAGGTGCGCGTCGGATTCATCGGCGCCGGCAACTACGCGAGCTCCATGCTGCTACCCCACCTTGCGCAGCACCCCAAGGTCCGACTGGCGTCGGTGGCGACCACGCGCTCACTGTCGGCCGTCAACGCGCAGTACAAGTTCGGGTTCGAGCACGCCCACACCGACACCGAGGCCTTGCTGGCCGACGACTCGCTCGACGCCGTCTTCGTCGTCACCAGGCACGCGAGCCACGCCGACCTGGTCTGCCGCGCGCTACGGGCCGGGAAGGCCGTGTTCGTCGAGAAGCCGCTCGCCCTGAGCGAGGAGCAGGTCGAGCAGGTGCTGGCCACGGTCGCCGAGACCGGGAACGACCGGCTGATGGTCGGCTTCAACCGACGCTTCGCCCCGCTCTTCGGGCACCTCCGCGAGCAGGTCCGGCGCAACGACGCCCCGGTTTCCGCCCGCTACCTGGTCAACGCCGGCGGGCTCGCCCAGGACAGCTGGTACCTGAAGACGGCCACCGAGGGGTCCCGGTTCGCCGGAGAGGGGGGCCACTTCATCGACACCCTGACGGCGCTCGTGGGTCACGACCCCGTCGAGGTGCTCGGTCACACCGGCAGCGCCGGCGACGTCCAGGTCTCGCTGCGCTACCCCGACGGGTCGCTCGGCTCGATCACCTACGCCACCGGCGGCCACCGGCGCTTCCCGAAGGAGACCCTCGACGTCACCGGAGGCGGTGCCAACGGCCGTCTCGACAACTTCACCCGGGCCACGGTGTGGAGCCCGCAGGGGCGCGGGACGAAGCGTTCGCTGACCGGGCAGGACAAGGGCCAGGCGGCCGAGGTCGCCGCGTTCGTGCGCGCGGTCCAGCGGGCGGAGCCGATGCCGATCCGCCTGGACTCCCTGGTGACGACGACGAGAGCCACGCTGCGCGCCGAGAGCTCTTCCGGGCGAGGAGCCGCGCTGTGAGCGGGGTCGGCTGGTACGTCCGGCGGCTGCGCCGGATGTCGGCCGGAGAGATGGCTCACCGGGCGGCGGCGTACGCCCGGCAACAGAAGTGGGCGGCCCGGCGCGTGCGCCAAGGATCCGACGCACCGCCCGCGGCGGGTGTGCGTGGCCAGCCACGCGGACCCGTGGGTCTCCACCAGGTCACCCGTCACCCGGTCCCCACCCGGGTGCGGGTGACCGTCCAAGCCTCGGGCGACCGGGTGCTCGACGGCACCTGGCCGCTGTTGGGGGTCACCAGACCGGACCTGCCGGACCCCGACTGGTTCCTCGACCCCACCACGGGCACTCGGGCGCCGGACGACGTCCTCGCCTTCCGGATCAACCATCGCGACGAGGCGGTCACCGGCAACGTCAAGCAGGTCTGGGAGCTGTCGCGGCACCACCACCTGACCCAGCTGGCCGCGGCCTACTGGGTCTCGGGGGACGAGCGGTACGCCGAGGCCGTCGACCGGCAGCTGCGCTCGTGGTGGAGGAAGAACCCGTTCCTGTCCGGGATCCACTGGACCAGCGGGATCGAGCTCGGCGTGCGCCTGGTCTCCTGGGTCTGGGTACGCAGACTCCTGGACGAGTGGCCCAAGGTGCAGGACCTGTTCGAGCACAACGAGGACTGCCGACGACAGCTCCGGTGGCACCAGCAGTACCTGACGGCGTTCCACAGCGAGGGCTCCTCGGGGAACAACCACGCGATCGCGGAGGACGTGGGACTCCTCGTGGCAGCCTGCGGGCTCCCGTGGTTCGAGGAGAGCGATCGCTGGCGCGAGGTGGCGTCCCGACGGCTGCGTCAGGACCTGACCGAGAACACCGGCCGCGACGGGCTGAACCGCGAGCTGGCGACCGACTACCACCGTTTCGTCACCGAGCTGGCTCTGGTGGGTGCCGCCGAGGCCCGCGCCGCCGGTCACGACCTGGGTGCCGACGTGTGGCGCCTGGTCACGGCCGGTCTCGACGCCGCGGCCGCCGTGCTCGACGTCTCCGGCCGCCCACCGCGACAGGGCGACGGCGACGAGGGCCGGGCGCTGGTGCTGGACGGTGAGGCGGATCCGTGGGGAACGCTGCTCTCCATGGGCGCCGCCACGGTCGGACCCTGTGACTGGTGGCCCGTCACCGAACCGACGGTGGCCGGCACGGCGATCGGTGCGCTCGCGCAGGTCGCGCCCGTGACCGTCGGGCGGCCCGCCGAGCGGCCCCGATCGTTCGGTGATGCCGGGCTCGTGCTCCTGCGTACGCCGGCCGGGCGCTCGCCCGAGATCTGGTGCCGCTGCGACGGGGGTCCGCACGGCTTCACGGCGATCGCCGCCCACGCCCACGCCGACGCACTGTCGGTCGAGGTCCGCCACGACGGGGTGGACATCCTCGCGGACCCGGGCACGTACTGCTACCACGGCGAGCCCGAGTGGCGGAGCTACTTCCGCTCGACCGGGGCACACAACACGATCCGGGTCGACGGCCGCGACCAGTCGATCTCGGGTGGTCCCTTCATGTGGACCACACATGCCGTCACGACTCAGCTGCGCGACGAGACGGAGCCCGACGACACCCAGTTGTGGGCAGCCGTTCATGACGGCTACGGGGACCTCGAGTCCGGCGGGGTCCGCCACCAGCGCGTCGTACGGCTCGTGCAGGAGGAGGACGCCATCGTCCTCTCCGACCTCGTCTCGGGTCCTGGGCGGCACCAGGTCGAGCTCTTCTTCCACCTGGGGCCGGACGTCACCGCCGTGTTGGACGACGGTCGCGCGCAGCTGTCCTGGCCGTATCGGGACACCGTGCGTCACGGGACGGTGACCTTGCCCGGGGAGCTGGCCTGGAGCGTCCATCACGGAGAGACGGACCCACCCCTCGGCTGGTACTCGCCGGCGTTCGGTGAGCGCGTCCCCGCGACCGCGTTGGTGGGGGTCGGCAGCATGCACGTCCGCCTCGAGCTCGAGACCCGGCTGGCGTTCCACATAGGGGTGGACGATGAGTGAGCAGGTCCTCGACCTCCAGTCCGTCGTCTCCACGATGCGGCGGCACCGTCGGCTGCTCGCCGCCCTGACGCTGGCCGGCGCATTGGCCGGCGCGGCGCTGCTGCACCTGCGGCCGCCCATGTACGCGAGCACCGCTCAGGTCCTCCTCCCGCCGCCCCCTCCTTCGAGCTCCGGGGCGGGTCGCGATCCGGCCACGGACATCAGCGTCGCGCTCAGCGACGTGGTGCTCGGCCCAGCGGGGGCGAAGGTGACGCCGCACCTGACGGCCACCCAGGTGCGCCACCGCGTCTCCGTCAACGCGCCCACGTCGAACGTGCTCCGCATCGTCGCCGAGGGGGCGACTGCCCGCGAGGCAGAGGCCCTTGCCGGCGCGGTCGCCGAGGCCGAGATGGAGTACCAGGTGAATGCCGCGAGCTCTCTGTCGCAGGCGCAGCAGCAGGCCCTCCAGGAACGCGGCAACGCACTCCAGGCCGAGCTGGACGACGTCGCGGCTCAGATCACGGCCACCAAGGACCGGTTGGCCCAGGAGGATCCCGAAAGCCGGCGTGGCCGGGCCGATGCCACCGCGCTGGCTCAGCTCACGTCGCAGAGGAGCGAGCTCGCACTGCAGGTGGAGACCCTCAAGGAGCGGGCCGAGCCCACGACGACCGGGGCACCCGCGCGAGTCATCGTCGAGCCGACCCCCGCCGAGCGTCGTGACCTCGTCCTCTGGACGATCATCGCCCTGGCACTGGGAGCAGTGGTCGCCCTGACCCTGTCGACGTCGGTCTTGTCCATCCTCAGCCGGAGAGATCGCCGGCTGCGCACCCGTGACGAGGTGGCGGACGCCATCGGCAGTGCCGTGATCGGGTCGATCCGAGTCCGGCCGCAGCGCGCCGCGGCCGGCTGGTCAGCTCTGATGGAGTCGTACCAGCCGTCGGTCACCGATACCTGGTCCCTGCGACAGGTTCTGGACCACGTGGGTCTCGGCGATCTCACCATGCGCTCGGGCTCACGCGGTCCGGGCGGCCGGACCCGTCCGCTCGCGGTGACTGTGATCAGCCTCTCCGACGACTCACGCGGTCTGGCGGTCGGGCCTCAGCTGGCGTCCCATGCGGCGTCACTGGGCCTGCGGACCCGGCTGGTAGCCAAGCAGGGGCACGAATCCTCGTCGGCCCTGTGGGCTGCCTGCTCGGCGCTTCGCCGTAGCGACGAGATCAGGTCGGGGCTGCACGTCGACACGCGCCGCCGCAAGGGCGACGACCTCACCATCGAGATCGTGGTCGTCGACCGGCGGAACCCGCAGTTCGTGGGCCTCGACCGGAATGCCGTGACCATCCTCGCGGTGGCCGCGAGCTCGGCAACCGCCGAGGACCTGGCCCGCACGGCTGTCGCGGCGTACGAGGCCGGCGGCCGGATCTCCGGCGTGATCGTCGCGGACCCCGACAGTCTCGACCGGACCACGGGGCGGCTGCTGTTGCAGCAGCGGTCCGAGCAGGTCCAGCTGCCGACGCGCATGACCGGGGTGAACGAAATGGAGCGAGAGATCCCCGACGAGTCGTCCGGTGAGGGTGTGCAATGAGCAGCAAGGTCTGGCGCATCGAGGACCCGGAGCCGAACCCGACCCCACCCGGCGTCGTGCAGGGATCGTGGGTGAGCCTGCATTACCTTCGCTCCACCCTGCGACGACGCTGGCGCCTGGTGGCGGCAACGGCGACGGCGGGTCTGTTGCTGGCTCTGGCAGCGATATTTCTCCTTCCGGCCTCGGTGACCGCCTCCGCCACGGTGCTGCTGGCCCACGACTCCTCCGAGGACCCGCTGACAGCCATCTCCACCGACGACGCCCTCCTGCACACGCGCACGGTGTCGGAGGCAGTTGTCCAGCGCCTGAACCTGCCGATGACCGCCGAGGACTTCCAGTCCACCTTCACCTCGGAGCGCGCCTCGGTGCAGGTGCTCGTGATCGACCTGAAGGCACCGACCGAGCGAGAGGCGGTGCATCGCCTCGCGGCCCTGTGCACGGAGTTCCTCGCGTTCCGCAACGAGTCTCTCCAGGGCCAAGCAGAAGGCCTCGCGAATGCGAACGACTCGCAGATCGAGAATCTTCGTCAGCGGATCACTGAGCTGGATCGGCAGTACCAGACCGCGCTGAAGGACGGCCGGACCGATGACGCCCAGACGATCTTCGCCCAGCGCTCCGGTCTGCAGAGCCAGATCAGCTCACTGCAGCTGACCAGCCAGAACGCGACCTTGGAGGCGCAGGCGCTGGCGACCGCCAGTCACGTGGTGGACGCCCCCGCTCTCGTGCCCGGCGGTGGGAAGAAGGCCATCGCCCTCGGGATGATGTCCGGGCTCATCCTCGGCAGTGCCTTCGGGATCGGTGTCGTGTTCGTGCACGCCCTGATCTCGAACAGCCTGCGTCGCCGCGAGGAGGTGGCCACGGCGCTGGGGCGCCCGGTGCCCTTCAGTGCCGGTAGCGTCCGGGGCAGCACCCCGTGGAGCCGGCTGCTGGGGAGTCGCAGACGCCGGCGCAACCTCGACGTGTTGGCCTCCGGGGTGCTCTCCGCCCTCCCGGAGGACCGCCGGAAGGGGGAGCGACTCGGGGTGCTGGGGGTGGGGGACCTCCGCGCTACGGCGACCATCCTGGTGGCAGCGGCTCAGAAGTTGCAGCGCTCCGGCGAGAAGGTCTTCCTCGTGGACCTGACGGAGCAGGGTTGGCTCTCGCGTGTCCGCCTCGGGGGGCTCCCGCTCTACACACCCGACGAGCGAACACACGTCCCAGCCGGCGCCCTGACTCTTGCCGCCGCTGCACCAGGGGACGTCCCGGAGGACCACCTGCAACGCAACGCTGCGCACGAGGCCGACGTGATCCTCGTCCTCGGCGAAGCGGAGCTCGGGGTCGGCACGGGGCACCTGAGTACGTGGACCGAGCGGGTGGTGATGGTCGTCGCCTCGGGGAAGGCCACACCCGAGCTGCTCCGGTCGGTCTCGCGAATGCTGACCAGGAGCGGGCCGACCTTGGAGTTCGCGGTGCTCGTCGGCGCCGACCGTACGGACGAGAGTCTCGGTGTGCCGCGCCGCGCAGCCTCCGACGAGCCGCAGCGGCGAGCACGCTGATGACGACTCCTGCGGTCGCCCCGGAGCGACCACCGAACGTGCACGACAGCCATCGTGTCCCCCCGATGCTCGGCTTGGCCTGGGCAGCGATCTTCGTGAACGTGATGGCGTTCCTGGCCCTCCCCACGGTCGTGCCGATCCCGGGCTCGATCGGCCAGCTCCTCACGCAAGTAGCTCTGCCCTGCGCACTGGCATTGGGCCTGCTGACGAACCCCAAGGGAGTGCTGCGCCTCGACGTGTACCTTCTCGGGTTCACGGTGATGGCGGTGATCGCACTGGCCGTGAGCATCCACGGCGAGTTCACGCTGGGATCGACGTTCCGTGCCACCCGCTTCCTCGGCTTCCTCGCCGCTCTCTGGCTGCTTTCGCCGTGGTTCGGACGGCGCGACATGATGCTGCTGCGCTGCCATCGGATCTGCCTGGTGTCAGTCCTCGGTCTGGTCGTCGCGGGAGCGATGATCTCCCCGGGACTCGCCTTCCAGTTCGAGGGACGCCTCAGCGGGGTGCTGTGGCCGATCCCGCCGACCCAGGTGGCTCACTACGCCGCGGTCGTGTTCGGGACCACTGCGATCTTGTGGATGTGCCAGGTGATCTCGGGTCGCAACGCGCTCGCCTGCATCGTCCTGAGTGGTGCGGTGCTGGTGGGAACCCACACCCGCACCGCGCTGGTCGCAGCGCTGGTCGGCATGCTCGTCGCCGGTGCCAGCCTCTTCCTCGGTCACGCACGCGTCCGCCGTACGACGATGTGGGCCGTCCTCCTTGTCCTCGTGACCGTGGGTGTGTTCGCCAACGAGCTCACGACCTGGGCCCTTCGGGGTCAGACGGCGCAGGAGGCAGGGCAGCTGACCGGCCGGACCAAGGTCTGGAGCGAGGTCTTCAGCACACCGCGTCCCCTCGTCCACGACCTCTTCGGTTCGGGCATGAGCAACCTGTCGTTCCAAGGGCTCCCGATCGACAGCAACTGGGTCGGAACCTTCTACGACCAGGGCTGGGTCGGGGTCGCGCTCGACGGCGCCATCGTGCTGGTGCTGTTGCTGACTGCCGCCACCCGCGAACGGTCACCCCAGCGCGCAGTGGCGCTCTTCTTGATCATCTACTGCCTCTTCGCCTCGATCACCGAGACGGGGATGAGCAACCCGTCGCCGTACCTACTGGATCTTGCGGTGGCCGCAAGCCTGATCCTTCCGCCGAGAGCGGAGGTCGCGCGATGAAAGTGCTGATCGCTCACAGCCGCTACCGCTCCGCGGCACCCAGCGGAGAGAACCTCGTGGTGGACCAGGAGTCCGCGGCCCTCGCCGATGCCGGCCACGAGGTCGCGCTGTTCGAACGCCACAGTGACCGGATCGGCTCGTGGAGCCTCGTCGCCCGCGCTGCCGTCCCCCTGCGGATCACACGCAGCCGTCCCGTGCGCCGCGAGCTCACCCAGCTCCTCCGGCGTGAGCGGCCCGACGTCCTCCACGTCCACAACACCTTCCCGCTGCTCAGCCCGTCGGTGCTGGTGGCCGCTCGCAACGCAGGGGTTCCGGTGGTCGCGACGATCCACAACTACAAGCTGCTCTGCGCCAGCGGAGACTTCTTCCGCCAGGGTCGTGTGTGTCACGCCTGCAGCGACGGCAGCCTCCTGCCCGGCGTACGGCACGGCTGCTACCGCGGGTCACGCGTCGCGACTCTGCCGGTGACGGCCGGTCTCGCCGTCAACCGCGAACTCTGGCGGTCAGCAGTGTCGGCCTACGTCTTCATCTCGGGGGCCCAGCGCGACCTGATGGACGCACTGCGGCTCCCGCCTGACCGCGTGTTCGTCAAGCACAACTTCGTGCACGAGCCCCCCAGTGGTCCGAGCCGTCAGCGCCGGCACGGCGTGACCTACGTGGGCCGCCTGGACGAGGCGAAGGGAACCCCCGTGCTGATGGCAGCGTGGGAACGGTTCCGTCGCCGCCGCCCGGACACCACCCTGACCCTGACCGTGGCCGGGCGCGGGCCGCTGGAGGACGAGTTGTCGGAATGGGCCCGAGGGGACCGCCTGGTCGACTACCGCGGCCTCGTGGCCAGGGACGAGGCCCGAGCACTGGTCGCGGAGGGCCTCGCGGCCCTCGTGCCCTCGGCGTGGGAGGAGACCTTCGGACTGGTGGCGGTCGAGGCGATGGCCGCAGCGGTGGCACCCGTCGCCCCTGCGACCGGTTCCTTTCCCGAGCTGATCGACAACGACGTCGACGGCCGGCTGTTCGACGGCGGCGCCGACGGGCTGGCGGATGCCCTCACGCACGTGGACCGCGATCCGGCACACTTCCTGGAGCTCGGAGCACAGGCCGTGGAGACGTACCGGGCCAGGTTCCACCCGAAGCCCAACCTCGACCGCCTGCTTGAGATCTACGAGTACGCCGTGACTCACCCCCGGGTGGCACCATGACCGAACCGATCGTGGCGGAGGGTGCCGAGGTTCCGCCCGAGTCGACCAGGGCCCAGTACCCGACCGGCGCCGTCAACAAGGGCGGGGCCCTGAACGTCGCACGCCGGTTGGGCTGGGGTGTCGTCGACCAGGGCGTGTCCAGTCTCGGCAACTTCGCCATGGGGCTGATCGTCGCCCATGCCCTCGGGGCCGAGCGCTTCGGCGCGTTCACTCTTGCCTACGTCACGTACGGCGTCGTCCTCAACGCGAGCCGAGGACTCGCCACGGACCCGTTGCTGGTGCGCCACAGCGGGAACCCGACTCCCGAGTGGCGAGAGGCGGTCGTTGCCGCCACCGCCACCAGCTGGCTGGTCGGCGCGGTGGCCGGCGCAGTGTGTGTCATCGCCGGGCTGGTGCTTCCGCACGACGTCGGCTGGGGATTCGTGGCGCTCGGAATCGTGCTGCCCGGCCTGATGCTCCAGGACTCCTGGCGGTTCGCCTTCTTCTCCGTGGGCAGGCCAAGCCAAGCCGTGGTCAACGACGGCGCATGGGCCGTGCTACAGCTGGCCATCCTCGCGGTCCTCTTCGCCACCGACACCGCCACACTCGGCACGTGCGTCCTGGCGTTCGGCGGCGCCGGTCTCTTCTGCGCTGCACTGGGACTCCTTCAGACGCGCATTCGCCCACGGGTGTCGTCGGCCCCGGCTTTCGTGCGCGCCAACCTGGACCTCGGCGGTCGCTACGTGGTGGAGAACGTCGCGACCAGCGGAGCGCGCCAACTGCGGTTCGTGCTGCTGGGAGGCATCGTCAGCCTGGGGGCTGTGGGCGACGTGCGTGCCGCCGAGATGCTGATGGGCCCGTTCCTGGTGATCCTGATGGGGATGAGCCAGGTCGCCGTCCCTGAGGCCGCCCATGTGCTCCGCACTGCACCTGCGCGGCTCGGCAAGTTCTGCCTGGTGTTCGGCTCGCTCCAGGCACTGGCGGCGGGGCTATGGGGTGTAACCATGATCCTGGTGCTGCCCTGGCATGTCGGCGACTTCCTCCTCGGCTCGCTCTGGCACCCCGCCTCCGTTCTGCTCCCGTGGGTGACCGCCGGCATGGTCGCGGGCGGCTTCGAGATCGGAGCAGCGGCGGGGTTGCGCGCTCTCGGGGCGGCGCGCCGCAGCCTGCGCGCACAGCTGACCCTGTCGTTCCTGTACTTGTCAGGAGGAACTCTCGGCGCTGCGCTGGACGGGGCCCGTGGAACCTGCATCGGCGTCGCCGTCGCCACCATCATCGGCGCCGGGGTGTGGTGGTGGCAGCTCGAGCGGGCGCGCGCGGAGCACGCAGCAGCGGGAGGAGCGACGCGGTGAACGCACGAGTGAGTCTCCCGAGCGTCTCCGTAGGGCTCCCGGTCTACAACGGCGAGGACTACCTCGAAGAGGCGCTCGACGGCCTGCTGGCGCAGACCTACAGCGACTTCGAGCTGATCATCTCCGACAATGCCTCCACGGACCGCACGCCCGAGATCTGCCAGGCGTACGCCACGCGCGACAAGAGGATCCGCTACGTCCGCCAGCCGACGAACCTCGGCGCCGTCCCCAACCACAACGTGCTGCTCACGTTGGCACGGGGCCGCTACTTCAAGTGGGTCGGAGCCGACGACATCTACCTGCCGCGACTCCTGGAGCGTTGTGTGGAGGCCATCGAGGCCCACCCCGAGGCGGTGCTGGTCAACGTGTGGGACGGCGTGGTGGACGAGTTCGGAAATCGGACGCCGGTGCCGTATCCCCTCGACACGGCGAGCCCGTCACCACGCGCGAGGTTCCGGAGCGTGCTGCGGGCGAACGGTGGGAACGACTTCTACGGGCTCTTCCGCACCGCCGACCTACGCAGGATCAGGCCGCTCGGGAGCTTCTTGCACTCCGACCGCGCCTACATGGCCGAGCTCGCCATGAACGGCCCGTTCCACCAGGTCCCCGAGGTTCTCTTCTACCGACGCGAGCATCCGGCTCGCACCTCGCACGCAGGTCTCGCCCGAGAGGTGGTAGCAAAGCTCGACCGCAGCCGGGAGCAGCGAGGACCGCGGAACTCCCTGCTGCTGTACGGCGAATACGTGCGCGGACTCTTCTCGGCCATCCTGCATGCCCGCATCCCGTGGACCGAGCGCGGTCGATGCGCCTGGGAGCTGCTCGCCTTCCTCATCGACCGCTTCCGGCCGGCGATCCTGCGCCGGGTGGTCTCGGGTGCTGCGCCGACCGCCGCTGCGGCCACCGCCGCCGACCCGACGTGACCTCGAAGGAGCGCACTCCGCGAGTGCTGTGCTACGGCTTCCTCGGCATGGGGAACGTCGGCAACGAGGCGTCGCTCACGGCCTTCTTGAACCAGCTCCGCGCGGTCCAGCCGCAGGCCCGGGTGTGGTGCCTCGGCATGGGAGCCGAGGACGTGGAGCGCCGCCACGGCATCCCGGCTCGACGGCTGACGACGAGTCGGCCCGGTTCCTCACGGGTTGCCCGACTGTTCGCCCGGCTTGCCGACATCCCCCGCACCTGGTGGCTGATCGGACGAGCGGACACCGTCGTTGTCCCCGGCATGGGGGTGTTCGAGACGTCGCTCGGCGGCTCCAATCCGTTCGGACTTGCGTACTGGCTCGCCGTGGTTGCGGTCGGAGCGCGGCTTCGGCGACGGCGACTGCTGTTGATCTCGGTCGGAGCCGACCGTTCGCGTCCCAACCCTGCCACGACGTTCTTGTTCCGCCACACCCTGCGCCTGGCGACGTACTGTTCGTTCCGCGACGAGGTCTCGGCGCGCGCGGCTCGAAAGATGGCCGGCACGTCCCTGGCCGTTCCGGTCCGTCCCGACCTCGCGTTCGCGCTCCCGCCACCCGAATGTTCGGGCCCGCGGGCACCAGGCAGAATCGTGGTCGGTGTGATGCGATTCGGTCCACGCGACGACCCATCCGTGATGGGCCAGTACCGAGCCAAGCTCGTCCGCGCGATCTCCTCACTCGTGCACGAAGGCGCCTCGATCCGCCTGGTGATCGGTGATGTGGCGGACCTACCGCTCGCAGACGAGATCGCCGACGCGGTGCGATCCTACTGCGAGGTCGACGAGGCACGGGTCGCGGTCAGTCACGCAGACAACCAGAACGACCTCATGGCGGAGATGGCTGGCGCCGAGGTCGTCGTGGCGTCCCGGTATCACAACGTCATCGCCGCGCTCCGGGTCGGCGTGCCCGTCGTCTCTTTGGGGTACGCCGGAAAGAACGCCGCCCTTCTGGAACGCTTCGGCCTGGCGGAGCTCGACCAGCCCATCGAGGAGTTCGACCCCGACGTCCTGCTCCGCCACATTGCTGAGGCCCGGGCCTCGTCGCGGTCCCAGCTCCGCCGGGTCCTCGCCCAGATGCAGGAGTCACTCAGGGAGCAGGAGCTCGAGATCGCGCCTCTTCTCGAGTCGACGTGACCCCCGCCCTGCCCGGGACGCCACAGGCCAGGGCGAGCACGGTCGCGCCCAGCAGCGACCCACCGACGACGTCACTGGTCCAGTGGATGGCTCCGTAGAGAAGACAGCCGGCCATGCCGATCGACACGAGGGCCACCAGGGCCCACTGCCACCAGCGCGGCCGGACCACGAGCAGGATCAGCACACCGCCGACCATGGCCACCGTCAGGGCCATGTGTCCAGAGGGGTAGCTCCCCGCATCCGTCAGGTGCCCCCCGGTGTCGGGACGAGCGACCACGCGCTTCACCACCACCACGAGGATGCTGGTCACGACCACGAGCAGGCCGCCGACGACGAGCGGCGTACGGCTGTGTCGACGTCGTGCCAGCACAGCGACGAAGACGGCGAACGCGACCAGCTGGAACTGTGGCGCGGTCCAGTCGGGGATGTCGGAGACGAGCTGGTGAGTCTCGTTCCATGACCCGACGGGCGTGAGCTGGTCGTAGACCGCAGTGTCCAGCCGGTGCGTGACATGACCCGCCACGAGGGCGGTGACGAGCAGGAAGAGCCCGCCGAACACCCAGACCATCGGCCCGACCCGTGGGCGGGTCATCACACGGGGGCCTCGACTCGCGCGAGCTCGGCAGCGAGCTCCGCGAGCGGCCGGGCAGCGGCGTCCTTGGCGGACATGACCGACGGCGTGAGTGGCCACGGAACGGCGAGCTCGGGATCGTCCCAGGCGATCGTCAGGTCTTCTGAGGGGTCGTGCTCCCGGTCGATGCGATAGCTCGTGTCGGCCACGGGTGTCAGCGTCTGGTGACCGTGGGCGCAGCCCGGTGGGATGTAGATCGAGTTCTGGAGATCACCGTCCAGCTCGAAGGACAGCCAGGACCGGTACGCCGGAGAGCTCGGCCGAAGGTCGACGACGACGTCGAAGACACGACCTGCAGAGCAGCGGACGAGCTTGCCCTCGCCGGCTCCGACGCGGAGGTGGAGGCCGCGGAGCACGCCGTACGTGGAGCGCGACAGGCTGTCCTGCACGAACGCACCCGGATCCAGCCCCGCGTTCCGCGCCACGTCGACGTCGAAGGTCCGGCAGAAGAAGCCGCGTTCGTCCCGGACGGGTGTAGGCGTGAACGTCAGCAAGCCCGGGATCGACGTGCGCGCGAACTCCATTTGTCGATTGTCACCGTCCGGTATGCGCCGATGGTCCCCATAACTGGTCAAAGAGATATCGAAAGGGTCCCTTCGCGCCTCTGCCGGAATACGATCTGCGGGTCGCCGAGGGGAGGTGGGGCAGTGTCTGATCTGACGTGCCGTCTGTGTGGAGCGGAGCTGACGGAGACTTTCGTCGATCTGGGGATGTCCCCTCCGTGCGAGAGCTACGTGCCGGAGAACGCCCTCGGCTCGATGGAGCGCTTCTACCCGCTTCACGTCCGGACCTGCTCGTCGTGCCTGCTCGTGCAGCTGCCGAACCTGATCGCGGCCGACGAGATCTTCAGTCACTACGCCTACTTCTCGTCCTACAGCGACTCCTGGGTCGCCCACGCCGGACGCTTCGTCGACGATGCGGTGTCCCGCCTGGGGCTGGGTCCCGACTCGTTCGTGGTCGAGGTCGCCAGCAACGACGGCTACCTGCTGCAGCACGTCGTGGCGAAGGGCATCCGATGCCTGGGCATCGAGCCTGCGGGCAACGTTGCGGAGGCGGCGATCGAGAAGAACGTGCCGACCGAGGTGATGTTCCTCGGGGAGGAGACCGGGCGGGACGTGGCCCGGCGCCACGGCCCTGCGGACCTGGTCGCCGCCAACAACGTCTTCGCACATGTTCCCGACATCGTCGACTTCAGCAAGGGACTGCGGGCACTGCTCGCGGACGACGGCTACCTCAGCATCGAGATCCCGCACCTGCTCCGGCTGATCGAGGGCAACGAGTACGACACGATCTACCACGAGCACTACTCCTACCTGTCGTTGCTCACGACACAGCGCGTGCTGGCCACCGCGGGTCTCACGGTGGTGGACGTCGAGGAGCTGCCCACCCATGGCGGGTCGCTGCGGACGTGGTCCACCCCCACGGAGAGGGCGCGCACCCCGAGCGACGCGGTGGCCAAGGTGCTCGACGACGAGGCCGCGGCCGGGCTCGACACGCTCGCCGGCCACGCGGGCTTCGCCGACGCCGTCAGTCAGGTGCGCGACGACTTCGTGGAGTTCCTGATCGGGGCCCGCCGCGGGGGGAAGCGGATCGTGCTGTACGGCGCGCCGGGCAAGGGCAACACCCTGCTCAACCACTGCGGCGTCCGGACGGATCAGGTGGAGTTCGCCGTGGACCGGAACCCTTACAAGCACGGCATGTTCCTGCCGGGTACCCACATCCCCATCCATCCCGTCGAACGCCTCTACGAGGCCCGACCGGACTATGTCGTGATCATGCCGTGGAACCTCCGCGACGAGATCACCGAGCAACTCGCCGCTGTGCGCGACTGGGGGGCTCGATTTGTCGTGGCGCTGCCGCACTTCGAAGTCTTCTGATTTACACCATTCTGAGGAATTGCCAGGCTCGCTGGAGCAGGTATCAAGGGGGGTGGCTGGCACCGCTTTCCCAAGGCGCGACGGGGTGCTGGTCGGCAATACGGAACCGGGGGGTCCGAGATGAAAGTCGTGCTGTTCTGCGGTGGCATGGGCATGCGCATGCGAGCCGACAACCAGTCACTGCCCAAGCCGATGATGACGATCGGCACACGCCCGGTGCTCTGGCACGTGATGCGCTACTACGCGCACTTCGGGCACAACGAGTTCATCCTCTGCCTGGGCTATGGCGCGCAGGCGGTCAAGGAGTACTTCCTCGACTACCGCGAGACGGCCTCCAACGACTTCCGGCTGCTCAAGGGCGGGCGGGACATCGAGATGCTGGGGACCGACATCAGCGACTGGACGATCACGTTCATCGACACCGGGATCGACACTGCGATCGGGGAGAGGCTCCGCCGGGTCCGGCCCTACCTGGACGAGGACGAGATGTTCCTCGCCAACTACGGTGACGTGCTCACCGATGCACCCATGAACGACTTGATCGCGGAGTTCGCCGAGACGGACTGCGTGGCGCAGTTCCTGGCCGTATCGCCGCAGGACTCCTTCCATGTCGTCGACGTCACCAGCGACGGCCACGTCACTGGGATCCAGCCCGTGGCCGACCTGTCGATGTACATCAACGGTGGCTACTTCGTGCTCCGCCAGGGGATCTTCGACTATCTGGAGGAAGGCGACGACCTGGTGATGAACGGCTGTGTGCGAGCAGCCGCCGACCACAAGCTGCGGGCGGTCAGGTACCCGGGCTTCTGGGCACCGATGGACACGCTGAAGGAGCGCACGGCGCTCGAGCAGCTGTACCGCAGTGGGATGAGCCCGTGGGCTCTGTGGCGGGATGTTCCCGAGCCGGGTGGTCGACCCGTCATCCCCGTGGTCGCCGTCGATCCGGTCGTGCCGTCCTGAGCCGCTCAACGACGGACGCTGCCCCGGTCCTGCCGGTACTTGTCGCCGCGCCACGTCGACCACGACACGGTGTGCCCCAGGGTGTGGATCTCGAAGTGCCACGGGCCGATGTAGGTGTTGTGGCGCCACCGGTTGCCCTGGTGGAACGTGATGTGGTCGGGCACCACGTAGCCCTGGAAGGGCGACCAGCTGGGGTACGTGCCGTAGTTCGAGATGAGCCCCTGGAAGCCGCAGCCCGCCCGCCTGGCGCACCCGGGGATGGCCGCAGGGTGGAAGACGAACCGGTTGTGCTGGACCCGCAGGCGCTCGACCTTCCAGCGGCAGTCGTCGACGTACGGCTTCTCCCCGATCGTCGACGGATTCCCGCAAGCCGTCTCGGTGGCCACGTCGGGGTTCACCAACGTCGTGTACCCGGAGCTGGAGTTCGCCGGGGAGCCCGCGAACCGATCGGAGTTCTCCCAGGCGATGACGCCGGCCCAGTTGTTGACGAAGCGGTTGTGTGCGACCACGAACCGACGTCCGTACCTGTGCCCCGCCCGGGCGTCGCTGCCCGACTCCGAGAGATAGATGGCACCGGTGAAGTCGTCGTTCTTCCCCCCCTTGGCCCAGGAGTTCCTGGCGAAGGTGTTGTGGGTGATCCGGGCGTTGTAGCTGATCTCGTAGAAAAGGCCCTCGTCGTCGTTGTCCGAGACCAGGTTCCCGTCGATGAGGAACCCGGTGTTGTTGGTGTCAGCCCAGATCCCGGGCCCGTGGTTGTGGTGGACCCAGTTGTCGAGGACCTCGACGTCGCGGGTGTCCCAGAACTTGCCGCCTCCCGAGCAGCCGCAGCCCGGACGGCGCTTCTCCCAGTCGTCGGTGTTGTTGAACGAGATCTCGTTGTGCCGCAGGACGACATGGCGCACCCCGCGCGGCCGGTAGGAACTGAAGCCGTACTGACCGTTGTGGCTGAGGCAGTTCGACACGACCCGGTTGCGGTTCCCGATGAACACTGCCGCGCCGGCGACGTTGCGGACGGTGTTGTGCACGACGCGCCATCCGGGCGCGGCGTCGTGGTTGACGACGCCCTGGTTGTTGTTGTCTCCGGCCCGCCCGAACCGCTTGATCGTCAGGTGGCTGACGGTGACGTTACGTGCCGGTCCCGCGAACGCGTACAGGTTGCGGTGTTGGCCGTCGAGCACCGCCCCTGGCGCGCCGATGAAGACCTGCCCGTCCTTGGGACGCACCTGGTCGTAGGGGCCCTTACCCAACGTGTGGACTCCCGGGCCGATCCAGAACACGGTTCCGGGACGGCTGTTCTGCGCGACCGTTGCGAGGTTCCGGGATCGGACGACCTTGGCGTGGGCAGGCGGTCTGTCGGGGCCGCGGAGGCCGCGGGAGCCGCAGATCTCGGCCGGCGGATCGTGCAACGACGGTGCTGCAGCGCGGACGCGGTTGCCGCTCGAGTCGGCGGCGAGGAGCGCGCCCGGCCGATCCGGCGGCGCGGTGTTCGAGCCGCCGCCCAGACAGCCGGAGAGTGCAAGGGGCACCGGGAGCAGGACACCGACGAGCGCCGTCGACCGGCGCCGCATTCCGCGCCGTCCGAGCGGGGTACCTCTTCGGTTCGCCACCATGGATGGAGCCACTCCCATCGGCCGGTTCGGGTGCGGACCCCGATCCTGCGACCCCGAGGCGCGGGCCCGGAAGCCCCGGTGATCGTAACCCGGCCCTCGACGAATGAGGGTGGCCCGCGTCGCTCTTCTCACCTCCGCCCGACCCGGCACCGGCCATTGGAGCGGCCATGAGCGTGACGACATGGCGCCCACGGAACGCCGCTCGCGCCACCGCTCGGAGGCTCGGGTGGGGACTCGGTGACCAGGCAGTCTCCAGCATCACCAACTTCGTGCTGGGTGTGGTGGTCGCGCGCTCCCTAGGCGCCGCCTCGTTCGGCGCCTTCAGCCTGGCCTGGGCGACGTACGGAGTCGTGCTGAACATCTCCCGCGGCCTGGCCACTGACCCGCTGATGGTGCGCTACAGCGGATCGGCTGACGCTCGATGGCGCGGTGCGGTCGGCAGAGCCGGCAGCACGGCCCTCGCGGTCGGGTTGGCGTGCGGCGCTGCCTGCGCCCTGGGTGGGCTGGCGATCGGACGATCCGTGGGGCCGAGCTTCATCGCGCTCGGGATCACGCTGCCCGGCCTGATGCTCCAGGACAGCTGGCGATTCGCCTTCTTCGCTGCGGGACAGGGGCAGAGCGCCTTCCTCAACGACACGGTGTGGGCGGTCGCTCTGGCCCCGGCCATGTTGCTGGCGGATGCGGCCGGAACGGCGTTCGGGTTCGTGCTCGCCTGGGGAGGGGCGGCGCTGGTGGCTGCCGCGTTCGGCTTCGTGCAGACGCGTTCCTCACTCCGGCTGGGCGGCATCACCGTCTGGCTCCGGGAGCACCGGGACCTGGGGGCGCGGTATGCCGTCGAGAACCTCAGTGACAGCGCCGGGGCGCAGGCACGCCTGAGCGGCCTCGGCCTGGCCAGCGGCCTGGCCGCCGTCGGCGCGGTCCGGGGCGCTCAGCTGCTCCTGGGGCCGTTCATCGCTCTCCGCATGGGGATCAGCCTGATGGCCGTTCCCGAGGCAGCGAGAGTACTGAAGAGAAGGCCCGAGCGTCTGATGACCTTCTGCTGGTTGCTCGGCGGTAGCCAGGCCGCCGCCGCACTGTTGTGCGGCGCGCTGCTGCTGGCGCTGCCCTCGGCCGTCGGAACCCTTTTCCTCGGCACCTTGTGGCACGCAGCGATCGTGCTGATCGTCCCGACCACCGTGGCGATGGCGCTCGGCTGTGTCTTCGACGGCGCTTTCGTGGGTCTGCGGGCGCTCGGCGTGGCCCGCCGCAGCCTGCGAGCGCAGGCGACCCGGGCTGTATCGGGGGCCGTGCTGGGGGTCACCGGTGCCTACCTCGGGGGTGCGTCGGGAATGCTGTGGGGCGCAGCCGTCGCTTCCTTGATCGGCGTCATGGTCGTGTGGACGCAGCTCCGAGCGGCACTTCGAACCACTGTGCCTTCGGTGCGGTGACAGCGTGAGCGATGGCGTCCGGGCCGGAGTTCTCCTCGATCACAGGTAGTCGACCACCCACTTCAGGTGATCGGCCAGCGACAGGGCCAGCGCGATGATCGTCAAGGTCGGGTTCGAGGTTCCGTGGCTGGGGAAGACCGAGGACCCGGCGACGAAGAGGTTCTTGATGCCGTACACCTTGCCATCGGGATCGACGACACCCCGGTTCACGTCCACATGCATGCGCGTGGTGCCGAGATGGTGGTGGTTGCCCTCGATCAAGGTCGTGCTCTCGAGGTGGGCCGTCCACCGCACCTCGCCGAGACCGTGACAGCGGAGGTTGCGATCGAGCACGTCCACGGCGGATCTCGTCGAGCTGCGGTCCAGCTCGCTCATGGCCCAGGTCACCCGGGCCACGGGGAGCCCGAGGTCGTCGCGAGCGCGCCCCAACGTCACTCGGGAGTCGGGGTTCGGCGACTGCTCCCCCTGCACCCGCAACGCCAGTGTCCGCGGACGACTCCCGAGCCGGTCGAAAGCCATCCTCGTCAGGTCGGGGAGCCCGGTCACCACATTACGCACATGGCGCCGGATGGCCGGCACGTGCGGTCGCCGGTCGGCCGCTTTGCGGAGCGCCGCCACGGACCGAACCGCCGGAGTCGCCGCCGACGCGGGACGTGGCACCAGGAACATCGAGCAGTTGAGGACGCCTTCCTCGCGCTGCACCGGATCGCGAATGCGCAGTCCACCTCCAGTCTCGGCGGAATCAGGGCGATGGAAGAGGCCGAGGTCGTCGACCGACGTCCCCTCAGCCAGGTCGACGTAGCCGGCGAAGAAGGACAAGCGCTCCGCGAAGAAGCGCCCGACCAGATCATGGTCGTTGCCGATGCCACGGCCTCGGTCGCCGGTGAGCAGGAGCCGGGCGTTCTCGATGCCGCCGGCTGCGATCACCACGATCCGCGGGTGCACAGACAGGCGCGAGCCGTCCCGGCGGACCGCGCTGACCCGACGTACCCGCTTGCCGGTCGCGTCGAGCTCGATGTCCGTGACACGTGTGTGCAGCAGGACGTGCACGTCCGGCGACGCAGAGAGCTCCGCCCAGGAGTTGTGGAAGGCGACGGTCGGGAACTGGAAGGCCATCGGCTCCAGGTCGCCGCCCATGATGGCCCGCGCCGCTGGTGAAGCGTCCTGGTACCAGGCGGTCGAGGCGACGTCGAAAGGCTCGATGCCGCAGAGCTTCACTGCACGCGCGTAGTACGGCTCGAGGTGGTCGAGGTCGAACGGCCAGGCAACATCGGGCAGGCGACATCGTTCCTCGAAGTCGATGGCGTCGAGCGGACGCGCGGCCCACCCCTCGTCCCACACCCTGGGATGGCGCAGCGTGCCGCCGAAGGCACGGACTCGGGAGTGATGCAGCAGGTGCAAGGGGTAGCCGTCGCTCTCCCCACGGCTCTGGTTCTGTACCACGGGGTCCACTTCGAGCCCGCCGGCCTCGACCAGCAGGATGGTCAGCCCGGACCGATGGAGCTCCTGAGCGATCGTGATGCCGGCGGGCCCGGCACCCACGATGCACACATCGGGGACGAACTCCTCGCCCCCGCGCACACTGGAACTACCGTCCATGCACCCCCCCCGGTTGCGAGAAGCCGGCACACACGAGTGTGAGCCGGATGGTTGTCGAATGAAAGCAAATGCCGGGTAAATCTTTGCCTTTCAGCCGCTCAAAAGGGCCTATCCTCGAAGGTGACGCCGCGGGTTCAGCACGCGCGCGTCTCTTTCCGGGGGGGAGGAACGGGGGAATGCTCGCTGAGCACGTCGGCGCGTCCGTGGACCGCGCTGGAACCGAGTCCGAGTTCGATCCGCCCGGCCTCGCGGTATTGGCGAAGTCGACGGCCGCTCAGACCCGGCTCCACGAGATCGTGCCGGGCGGCGCCCACACCTACGCGCGCGGCTCCGACCAGTACCCCGAGGGGATGGCCCCGGTTCTTCAGCGAGGAAAAGGGGCACGGGTCTGGGACCTCGACGGGCGCGAGTACGTCGAGTACGGCATGGGTCTGCGCTCGGTGACCTTGGGGCATGCGTACGCACCCGTCACCGAGGCTGTGGCGAAGGCGATCGCCGACGGCGTCAGCTTCTCGCGACCGACGGCACGTGAGCTCGAAGCGGCGGAGACCTTTCTGGGTCACGTCGCCGGTGCGGAGATGGTCAAGTTCGCCAAGAACGGCTCCGACGTCACCACCGCTGCGGTCAAGCTGGCCCGTGCCGCGACCGGCCGGCGCCTGGTCGCGATCTGTCGGACCCAACCGTTCTTCTCCACCGACGACTGGTTCATCGGGACCACCGACATGAACGCCGGGATCCTGGCGGAGGAGCGCGCGCTCACCGTCGGGTTCGACTACAACGACCTCGACTCCCTGCGCGACGTCCTGGATCGCCATCCGGGCGACGTCGCGTGCGTGATCCTCGAGGCGGCCACCGCGACCGCCGAGCCGGAACCGGGGTTCCTCGAGGGCCTGCGCCGGCTCGCCGACGACGACGGATTCGTGCTCGTGTTCGACGAGATGATCACCGGGATGCGGTGGTCCCTCCATGGCGCACAACACGTCTACGACGTCGTGCCGGACCTCTCCACGTGGGGCAAGGGGCTCGCCAACGGCTTCGCCGTGTCCGCGCTCGCGGGACGCCGCGACCTGATGGAGCGAGGTGGTCTCAGGACAGCTGATCCGCGGGTGTTCTTGCTCTCCACCACCCACGGCGCCGAAGCCGCGGGCCTGGCGGCGTACCTGGCCGTGGTGAACGAGTACCGCACGTGGGACGTCGTCGGCACGATGCGACGCCAGGGCACCCGGCTCGCCGACGGTGTTCGAGAGGTCGTCGCACAGGCAGGCCTCGACGAGTTCGTCACCGTGCACGGGAATCCCGTCTGTCTCGTGTTCGGCACGGCTGGTCCGGACGGGCAGCCGTCTCAGGCGTACCGGACCCTGTTCCTCCAGGAGCTGCTGCGCCGCGGCGTGCTCGGGCAGTCGTTCGTCGTGTCCGCCGCCCACTCCGACGAAGACATCGACCTGACGGTCGAAGCGGTCCGAGGCGCCCTCCCGGTCTATGCGCGCGCGATCGAGGCCGGCACCACGGAGGGTCTCCTGCGCGGCAGGCCGGTAGCCCCGGCATTGCGGCGATTCGCCGCCCCGCGTGAGCTCCCGTCGACCCCGCAGGACCGGAGCTGAGGCGAGGAGACGCATGCTGAGCCTCGACCTGCCGGGCGGCGCCTTGTCGGTGCTGTGCCTCGGCGCACACCCCGACGACATCGAGATCGGGTGCGGCGGCCTGCTGCTGCGGCTGGCCGACCGCGACGAGACGCGCATCTCGGCGCTGGTGATGTCGGGGACACCCGACCGGGTGGCGGAGTCGCGCCAAGCACTGGCCGCCTTCGCCCGCGTCGAGGACGCGACGTTCCTGGACTTCCCGGACGGGCGGCTGCCCAGCCGCTGGGACGACG
>DASSTL010000019.1:0-22473 GCA_035707985.1 Nocardioides sp.
CATCGACACCGACGGAACAGCCCTCGGTGACCGGGTGTGGACCTACGGCAACTCGAGCCTGCGTGGCGGACTCTCGCCGCTCTCGCCGCACACCGGGATCAGTCTCGGTGACGACGCGGCCGACGGTGGCTGGAGCCACCCGCTCTACACGCTGAGCCCCGGCGTCCCCGGTGACTCCGGCTCTGGGTTCATGACCCAGGGTGGCAAGGCGATCGGCGTGCTCTCGACGCTGGGCCTCGCTCCGCTGCCGGCCTCGAACAACATCGGTGACCTCGCGAAGGAGCTCGCCTTCGCCCAGGCCCACTCCGGCATCAGCGGTCTGCAGCTGGTGAACGGGACGGAGCCGTTCGACCCGATCCTGTAGGGCGCGCCCACGGACCTCGGGCGGCGGCGCCCCACGGCCGCGACGCCCGACCCCCGGCCGACGAGCCCCCCGCGTGCACCGCGGGGGGCTCGTCGCTGCGCGGTCGCCCCGGCAACCGTGACCGGGTCGTTACCAATCGCCCCACACCGGCGGTTACGGTGCACCGGTGACAGCCAGGCGGGCGGGCGCGAGCGCGGTGGCGCTGACCGTGCTCGCCGTGGGCGTCATGCTGGTGATGGTGATGTTCGCGGCCCGGAGCGGGCCCGAGCGGATCTTCACGGGCCCGCTGCACGACCCGAGCATCCGCCCGGTCACCCCGTCGCTCTCGGTCCCTCCGAGGCCGGGAGGGAGTGGCATTCCGCGGCGGGGCGACATCCACAGTTCGCCCTTCCTCGAAGCCGTCGGCACGATGATCAAGGTCCTGGCACTGGTCTGCCTGCTCTGGTTGCTCTACCGCGGCGGCCGCGCCCTCGTGGGCTACCTGGCGGACCGCAAGCCTCGGACCAAGCCGCAGCGTCCCGGGTACGTCGACTTCGACGTGCTCGACGACCCGGAGCCGCTCGTGGAGGAGATGCGCGAGGACGCCGACCTCCAGTTCGAGCTCCTGCTCGGCGGTCACCCGAGGAACGCCATCGTGGCGTGCTGGGACCGGTTCGAGGAACAGGCCGAGCGTGTGAAGGCGGCCCGCAAACCGTGGGAGACCTCCTCGGAGTTCACGCTGCGCCTGCTCGACGCGGTCTCGGCCGACAGCGCCGCGGTCTCACGCCTGGAGGCGTTGTACCGCGAGGCGAGGTTCTCCGAGCACGAGATCACCGAGGACCACCGACGAGCAGCCGTCGAGGCGCTGCGCGCCATCCACGCGTCGCTCGGGATCGGCGTGGGTGCCCGATGAGGCGGGGCTGGAAGCAGCGCTGGGTGGTGCGCGGCGTCTTCGCCGCGATCGGCATCGCCGGCCTGACCGTCTTCGCCCTCATCGAGGACACGACCCCCCGTGTGCTGCCGACCGTCCTCCTGGTCTGCGCGATCGTGGCGATCTACGGGCTGCTCGCGGATGCCGGGGGCGCCGACGCCGCGAACTGGTCACCGGCGGTCGAGTCGGTCGTGGGCGCCACCGGCCAGGACAGCGGCCTGTCCGGCAACATGCGGTTGCTGGAGAACCACCTCAGTGCCCGCACGGTGGACCCTCTGCTGCAGGCGCGGCTCGCCCGGATGACCGACGACCGCCTCGCCAGGATGGGGCTGTCGCGCTCCGACCCCGAGGTGGGGCGACGCCTCGGGCCGACACTCACCGGTGTGCTCGACGGTCCACCGCGTCCGCTGAAGGTCGCGGAGATCGAGGAGTGCATCCGACGCATCGAGGAGCTGGAAGCATGACCGAGTCCCTGGCCGACCCGCCCGAGGGTCCCCACGCCGTGGCGTCCGCCTCGATGGCCGTCGTCGACGCATCCGACCGCGCACGTGCGGTGCTCGACGAGGTGGAGAAGGCGATCGTCGGCAAGCGCACGCCGTTGACCCTGGTCCTGGCCGCTGTCCTCGCCAAGGGGCACGTGCTGCTCGAGGACTTCCCGGGGCTGGGCAAGACGCTCGCCGCGCGCAGCCTGGCCCGGGTCATCGGCCTGGAGTTCGCGCGGGTGCAGTTCACGCCCGACCTCCTGCCGGCCGACATCACCGGTTCGTTCCTCTACAACCAACGCGACGGGTCGTTCGAGTTCCGCCGAGGGCCCCTGTTCACCGGCATCCTGCTCGCGGACGAGATCAACCGCACGCCGCCCAAGACCCAGTCCGCGCTCCTCGAGGCCATGCAGGAGCGTCAGGTCACCGTCGAGGGGGAGACGTTCCCGCTCCCGGACCCCTTCCACGTGCTGGCGACGGCCAACCCGATCGAGTACGAGGGGACCTACCCGCTGCCGGAGGCCCAGCTCGACCGGTTCCTGATGCGGGTCAGCTTCGGCTATCCCACGACCGAGGAGGAGCACGACGTCGTCATGCGGCGGATGATCCGTCAGCAGGAGGAGGTCGAGCTCGACCAGGTCATCGACGCGGCCGGGTTGCGCGCGATGCAGGCAGCCGTCGAGACCGTGACGCTCGACGAGAGCGTCGCGCGCTACTGCGTCGACCTGGCGACGGCGACGCGGGACCACCGCGACGTGCTCACCGGCTCCTCGCCGCGCGGCTCGCTCGGGCTGGCGCTCGCCTCCCGCGCGTTCGCGGTGATCCGTGGACGCGACTACGTGATCCCCGAGGACGTCAAGGCCGTGGCGCGGGCCGTCCTCTCGCACCGGATCACGGTGAAGCCGGAGCTCTGGATGACGCAGGCGAGTGGTCCGCGGGTGGTCGACGCGGTCCTCGGCGACGTGGCGACGCCGCGAGCACTGGAGCACTGACGGACCGTGCTCGACGGGTCCTCGCGCTGGAACCCCACCGGGAGCCTCGGCCGCGCCCTCACGGTGGGAGGTGTCGGCGTAGCGGTCGCTCTCGCTGCCGGCCGCCCCGCCCTCGTGGTCGTGGTCGCCCCGTTGCTCGTGGCGGGAGCGATGGGCCTGCTCCACCGCCCGACCGAGGAGCCGCGGGTCGTCGCGGCGTTCGCCCATCGCCAGCTCCACGAGGGCCAGGGCATGCGGATCCGGCTGGAGTCCCTCGGCCTCGACGACGTCGAGCACGTCACACGGGCGGTGGCCCCGCAGCCGTACGTCGCCCTGCACCCCGCCGAGGGCACGCTCGGGGGACTCGTCGGCCCCGACGGGATCCCGGCGGTGGAGGCGTCCCCCCGCCGGTGGGGGCTGCGCACGCTCGGGGCCGAGAAGGTCGCGTTCACCACGCCCTGGGGCGGTTACCGGTGGGGTCCAGTGACGCTGCCCGGCCGTGAGGTCGCGGTGCTGCCCACCCTGTCCCGTCTCCGCTCCGGCGGCGAGGCACCGCAGCCGATCGGTCTCATCGGGGCACACCGGTCGCGCCGCGACGGCGACGGGACGGAGTTCTCCTCCATCCGGCGGTTCCACGCCGGCGACCGGTTGAGGCGGATCAACTGGCGCGTGTCGCTCCGTCACGGCGACCTGCACGTGCAGTCGACGCGGGCCGAGGAGGACACCGCGGTCCTGATCATCGTGGACGCGCTCGCGGACTACGGTGAGTCCGACGGCGTGGGCGGCCGGGAGAGCAGCCTCGACATCACGATCCGCGCGGCCGCGGCCGTCGCCGACCAGTACGTCAGCGGTGGTGACCGGGTCTCCCTCCGCGTCCTCAGCCCCGGTGGTGAGTACGCCGGGTACGGCACCGGCACGCGGCACCTGCGACGGCTCCTGATCCTGCTCTCGCGGATCCGGCCCGGCGTGCCTCGCGACGTCGCCATCGACCAGATCGACTTCCGCGCGAACGCCGGCACCGTCGTGGTGGTGATCAGTCCGATGCTGTCGGGACCGCTCGCCACCGCCACCGTCCGACTCGTCCGACGCGGTCTGCCCGTGATCGTGATCGACCCCCTGCCCGCGGGGACCACGCCGTCGGCGTACCCCGACGCGGACCCGGCGGTCGCCGATCTGGCCTGGCGGATGCGGCTCCTCGACCGCAACCAGCTGCTCTCACAGCTCGCCGCCTCCGGGTGCCCCGTGGTGCCGTGGAACGGACCACGGACCCTCGAGGAGGTGCTCCGCCGCGTGGCCCGCCGCGGCCAGCTGCCCCGGGTGGTGGGTGGCGCATGAGCTCGACCGGCAGCACGCGGATGTGGCGAGGGGCCGTGCCGAGCGTGTGGGTCCTGCGCGGCGTCGTGGCCGTCGGGCTGATGCTGGCCCAGCTCGCCGGGATGCCCGCGGGCTACACGCCACCGGTGGCGCTCGTCGTGGTGGTGGCGGCGCTCAGTCTCGCGTCGGCTTTCCGACCGGACCACCTGGTCGTCTCCGTGACGATGGGGATCGTGATCGTGTGGTGGGCCCTGCAGCTCCGCACCGAGATGCCCGCCGCGGTCCTGGTCGTGGCCGCGGGACTGGTCAGTGCCCATGTGGCCACGACCTTGCTCGCCTACGGCCCGACGAGCCTGCCGGTGGATCCGGCCCTGGCCGTGCTCTGGACGATGCGGACTGCGATGACGTGGACCGCGGGCCTCGGGGTGTGGGCGGTCGCGCGGGCCTACGAGGGCCACGGCTCGCCCGCGACCTTCTGGCTCACCGGGTTGGCGGCTGCCCTCGTCGGCGCGGTCGTCGCCGCGGTCGCGACCCCGATCCGCGGCAAGGAGGCCCGTCGGTGAGTCTCGACCACGAGGAGTACGTCGAGCTCGTGCTCAGCTGCGTCGAGAAGATCCCGCGCGGACGGGTGTCGACGTACGGCGCGATCGCGGAGGTCGTCGGCCAGGTCGCCGGCGGGGGCGGACCACGACTGGTCGGCTCGGTGATGGCCCAGCACGGGGGAGCGGTGCCCTGGTGGCGGGTCGTCCGTGCGGACGGCTCGCTGCCGCCCAGCCACCAGGTCGACGCGCGGCCCTACTACCTCGACGAGGGCACGCCGCTCCGGCCGGCCGCCGCGACCGGGTTCCGGGTCGACATCAAGCGCGCGTTCTGGCGGCCCCCCGCTCTCGAGCGAGCTCGGCCAGGCGACTGAGCGCCTTCGGGAAGATCTCCTCCGGCGGGTTCACCAGGCCGGCCCCCACCTGCCCGACCCCGGCTTCCCGCCCGGCCATGCCGGTGTTGATCTGCGGCAGGATCCCGGTGCGGCAGACGCGCGAGACGTCGATGCCGGTCGGCACGCCGGCGAACTCGAGCACGGGGACGCTCCAGCGCGGGTTCTCGCCGAGCGCGATCTCCTGCATGCGCCGGGTCGTGGCGAGGGCGTCCGGGACCGACCCGCCCACGAACCGCACGATCGCCGGTGCCGTCGCCATGGCGAACCCACCGAGCCCCGCGGTCTCGGTGATCGCGGAGTCGCCGATGTCGGGGTTGGCGTCGTCCGGCCCGAAGTCGCCGAGGTAGAGGCCGTCGGCGACCTGCGCCGGACCGGTGAACCACTCGTCGCCGGTGCCGGACACCTGGATGCCGAAGTCGGTGCCGTTGCGGGCCATCGCGACGACCATGGTCGATCCGGGGACGTCGCGCGCCGCGTCGAGCGCGAGCTTGCACGCGGGCATCGCGAGGTTGAGGAAGAAGTGGTCGTTGCCGCCGACGAACCGCAGCACCTCGGCCACGTCGGTGGAGTCGGCACCGCTGGTGACGAGTGCCGGCGCGAGGTCGCGCAGCAGCATGAGCGTGCCCGCGCGGTTGCGGTTGTGCGCCTCGTCGCCCATCTGCAGCATCTGGCCGAGGATCGCCGTCACGTCCACGGGGTCGCTCGCGCGGACCGCGCGCTGGAGGAGCGGCCCGAGCACGTCGCCCATCCACCGGAGTCGGTCGAGCACGTCGGGTGAGTAGGCGCCGTAACGGAGGACCTTGCCGAGCCCCTCGTTGAGGGTGCAGTAGCTCCGGGCACCGGTGGCCGGGTCCTCGAGCACGAACATCCACATGCTCGGCGTGACCACCCCCGCCATCGGGCCGACGGCGCGACGGTGGTGGCAGGGCTCGAGCCGCACGTGGAGGCCGCCCTCGAGCAGTGCCGCGCCCTCCTCCGGCGTGTCGACGAGGCCCTCGAGGACGGCACCGCCCATCAGCGCGCCGCGCATCGGGCCCGACGCGCGCTCCCAGGTGATCGGCGGGCCCGCGTGGAGGAACTCGCCGCGCTCCAGGCCGACGGCCTCGCTCGCCGGGAGCACGTCGACCAGCACGGCCTGGACGGCGAGCATCCGATCGAGGGACTGCGCGTTCGCGTCGGGGCGCAGCGGGTCGAGAGCCACCGTGGCGAGGTCGTCCTCGGTGCCCGCGATCGGCGGTCGCCAGTCGACACGGTGCACCTCGGCCGCCTGGTCGGCGAGCGCGTCGGCGAGCAGATCGACGCCCACGCTGACGACGGAGTCGGTCATCGCGCACCTCCCATGATCTCGAGCGCACGCCGGGTCGCCGCGGCGTTGGACAGGTGGACCTCCGCGCCCGCGGCCGCCAGTGCGGCGACCTGACGGTCGCGCCCCTGGGGATCGTGGGAGGTGCCCACGACGGTGACCACGACCGGGGGCCGGATGCCGTCGATGGCGGGCGCGAGTGATGCCGCGGGATCCTCCTCGGCGCCGTGGCCCAGCACCACGTCCATCAGGACGACGCCGGTCGTGCTGTCGTCGGCCACCTCCGCGAGACGCTCCAGGCGGAGCGTCGGGTCGATCATCGGATGCGCGCGCCCGGTCGTGTACTCGTCGTCGCCGAAGTCGACCAGCTCGGCGTCCGCGCCCGCCGCGGTCACGAGCATCTCCGCCTCCTGCTTCATCGTGCCGCCGACGAACAGCCCGTGCAGCCGGCTGCCGGTGGCCGCGCGGGTCTCGCCGGCGACCGGCCACTCCGGGACATGGCGCCCCAGGGCGCGCAGCAGGTCCTCGGTGGCGGCGGTGAGGTCGGGGCGGCCGGGCCCGAGCAGTGCCAGGTGCACCGGCGTCCCGAGCGAGGCGGTGTACGTCGCGAGCTCGCGGGCGACGTCGTCTGCGGGAGGCTTCGAGATCAGCATCACCATCTCGACGTCGTCGTCGCGGTCGAGTCTCGCCAGGGCGGTGCGCGTGGCGAGCCCGCCCACGTCGGCCGAGAGGTCGCGCCCGCCCACGCCGTACGCCGTGCTGACGCCGACGCCGGCGTGGTCGAGCAGGGCCAGCACCTGCTGGCAGCCGGTTCCCGAGGCCGCGACGAGACCGACCGGCCCGGGGGCGACGACGTTGGCGAACCCCAGCCCGAGACCGCCGACCACGGCGGTCCCACAGTCCGGACCCATCACGAGGAGGTCGTGGGTCGCGGCGTACCGCTTGAGCGCCACCTCCTGGTCGAGCGGGACGTTGTCACTGAACACCATGACGTCGCTGCCGGACTCGAGCGCGTCCATGGCCTCGACCGCGGCGCTCGCGCCGGGCACCGAGACGAGGACCAGCGATCCCGGGTCGCGCCGCAGCGCCGACGTCGTCGTGCGCGGCGGTGCCACCTCGGACGGCCCGGAGTCCGGTCGCCGGGAACCGCTCAGGGTCCGGTCGACCTCGGCCAGGACGCTGTCCAGAGCGTCGGCGTCCTCGAGCCGGACGGCCACGACGAGGTGGTTGACGGTCGCGTCGTCGGGGATCGCGAAGCCCATCCGCTCCAGGACCTCGACGTTGAGCGGCGTGGCCATCGCAACCTGGGCCGTCGCGACGCCGTCGAGCTGCTGGACCTGCCTGCTCACCTGGAGCAGCGTCACCGAGTCGGCGTACGCCCCGGTGCGCAGCTCGACGTGGTCCGTCGTGCCGGTCATGCCGCGGCCTCCCCGGTCAGTGCGAGCAGCGCGACGTCGGCACCGTGGGCCAGGCCGGCACCGGAGCTGTGGCCCAGCGCGACCAGAGCCGTCCGCGCTGCCTGCTCTGCGGAGGTGCCGATCGCCCGGAGGTACCCGGCCACCAGGTCGACGCACTCGCCGTCGAGCGCGCACTCCAGCAGGGTCGCGGACAACGTGGTCGTCCGCGGCAGGGCCCGGCGTACGGCCTCGTCGACGTCGGGCGTCGCCACACCGGCAGCACGATGTGCGGCCAGCCATCCGCACAGGACGTCGTCCCCGAGTGGGGTCAGGCCGTCGCCACGGCCGACGAGGTCGGGGACCGTCGCGGCGTCGACCGCGCGGGTCTCGAGAGGGGCAGAGGTCGGGACGAGCCCGGCCGCGCGGGACCGGGGGGTTCCCAGTGCGGCAGCCGGGCTCGCCGTGGGAGCCCGTGCCGAGTCGAAGCGTGGCGCGCGAACATCCACGTACCGACCGATCACCAGGACGCGTCCGCCCAGATGAAGACTCCCGCCTTCAACATAAGGTCTCGACGCCGCCGCTTGCGACATCCACTCCGGCAGAGTCGCGAGATTGGTGCGCAGCGTGTGCGGGAGACCCGGGGCACCCGCCGCCGCGACGCCGACCGCGCGTCCGGCGACGTCCAGGTGCACCGTGTCGCGCCCGGTGTGGAGCACTCCGACCGGGCCGTCCGGGGCGGCCGTGAGCCAGGCGGCGACCCTCGGTGGAGCGGCCACGGGAACGGGTTCCGGAGCGGTGGAACGGCGGGTCACGGACTCACGCTAGCGCCCACCCGACCCGCGGCAGGGGGCGCCGGTCCGCCCCGAGATCGGCGTTCCTCCGCCGTTTTTCGGCCGAAAAGGTGTGTGATGTGCCTCACCAACCTGGGTGCTCGGTCCCCCAGGACCGCATGACTGTGCGCATCGAGGAGGCTGTGATGTCGACGATGTTCAGCTGGCGGGAGGTGACCCCGGCTCCCGGAGAGCCGGTAGCACCGGACGAACGCCTTCCATGGGGTAAGACGGTCGGGCTGGGTGCCCAGCACGTGGTGGCGATGTTCGGGGCGACGTTCGTCTTCCCGATCGTGATGGGGTTGGACCCCAACGTCGCCATCATGTTTTCCGGCATCTGCACGATCCTGTTCCTGCTCATCACCGAGAACAAGGTGCCCAGCTACCTGGGCACCAGCGCGTCCTTCGTGGCGAGCGTCGCCGCGATCAGGGCGCACGACGGTGCCGACTCCTCCGACGTCACCGGCGCGATCATGGTCGCCGGCATCGTCTTGTGTGCGGTCGGTGTGCTCGTCCACTTCGCCGGCTCGGGCATCATCCACAAGATCCTGCCGCCCGCCGTCACCGGCGCGGTCGTGATGCTGATCGGCTTCAACCTGGCGCCCGTCGTCGCCGGCATCTACTGGCCGCAGGACCAGTGGATGGCGCTGATCGTGGCCACGTTCATGGTGTGCGCCGCCGTGATGCTCCCGGGCTTCTGGTCGCGCATCGCGGTCTTCCTGGCGCTGATCTTCGGCTACATCCTGTCGTGGCTGGCCGACGTGATGTTCGGAACCATCCACTCGGTCACCGGGGCCACCGCCGCCACGGGTGAGAAGGTCGACCACCACCGTGTGATCTGGTCGGGCTTCCCTGGGAGCGTGAAGGACGCCTCGTGGGTCGGCTTCCCGAGTGGGGACCTGGCGGACGGAGTCTCGAAGATCCACGGACCGAGCTTCTCGGCGACGTTCATCCTGCTCGTGCTGCCCGGTGTGATCGCCCTGATCGCGGAGAACACCGGCCACGTGAAGGCGGTCGCCGAGATGACCAAGACCGACCTCGACCCCTACATGGGCCGGGCGATCGCTGCCGACGGCGCCGCGACCGCGCTCGCGAGTGCGTTCGGGGGCTCGCCGACGACGACGTACGCCGAGAACATCGGCGTCATGGGGGCCACGAAGGTCTACTCGACGGCGGCGTACTACGTGGCGGCGATCGTCGCGGTCCTGCTCGGCCTGTGCCCGAAGTTCGGCGCCTTCGTCAGTGCGACCCCGGGCGGTGTCCTCGGCGGCATCACCGTGGTGCTCTACGGCATGATCGGTCTGGTGGGAGCCAAGATCTGGGTCGAGAACGGCGTGGACTTCGGCAACCCGGTCAACATGGTCGGGCTCGCCGGCGGCATCATCGCCGGCATCGGCGGCGTCACCATGCAGATCACCGACGACTTCTCGCTGTCGGGCATCGCGCTCGGCACCATCCTGGTGATCGTCTACTTCCACCTGGTGAACGGTCGAGGCGGGGTCGGGGCGGGCAGCGTGACCCGCGTCCTGTCCCAACCGGACGACCCGGTCCCACCTGCGAGCCACCGTTCGGAGAACGACCAGGAGTGATGTGAAGCCGGCTCCGTTCACCTTCGTCCGACCGCAGGGCCTCCAGCACGCGCTGGAGGCCCTCGCGGCGGATCCAGGAGCGAAGGTGCTCGCCGGCGGCCAGAGCCTGGTGCCCCTGCTGTCGATGCGGCTTGCCTCACCGTCGACACTGGTCGACATCAACGGGCTGCCCGACCTCGACCACGTGCGCGTGGATGCCGACGGTGTCCACGTGGGTGCCCTGGCGCGTCATGCGGACGTCCTTGCGTCCCCCGGCGTACGCCGTGTGCAGCCGCTGGTGTCGCTGGCCCTCGAGCACGTCGCCCACGCCACCATCCGCAACCGCGGCACGACGGTCGGCTCGATCGTGCACGCGGACGCCGCGGCCGAGATGCCGATGGTGATCTCGCTGCTCGGCGGCTCGGTCGAGGTCGCGTCGGTCTCGGGGAGGCGCACGATCCCGGCCGCCGACCTGTTCGCCGGCCCGATGGAGTCGACGCTCCACCATGACGAGATCGCCCTGGGGGCGACCTTCCCCGCACTCGGTCCGGGGGAGGGCGTCGCGTTCGAGGAGATCGCCCGTCGTCACGGCGACTACGCACTCGCGGGGGTCGGCGCCGTGGTCGGCGTCGACGGCGACGGTGTGACGTCGGCGCGGCTGGGCTACCTGTCGGTGTCGGACGTGCCGACCGTCGTGGACGTGACCCGATGCCTGGCGGCCGCGGTCGACGCGGAGGCACTGGCAGAGGCGGGAGCCGTGGCGCTCGAGCACGTGGACCCGGCCGACGACGTGCACGCGTCGGCGGCGTACCGCGCGCAGCTGGTGCGTGTGCTCACCGCGCGCGTCCTGCGAGCGGCGTACGACGACGCCCGGAGCCGTGCGGGAGTCGCCGTATGAGCGAGGAGCTCCTCGACGTCCGACTGACCGTCAACGGCGTCGCTCACGAGATCCGGGTTCCGGCGCGACGCCTGCTCTCCGACGCACTCCGGCACGATCTCGGGCTCACCGGCACGCACGTCGGGTGCGAGCACGGCGTGTGCGGTGCGTGCACGGTGCTCGTGGACGGAAGACCCGTCCGTTCGTGCCTGATGTTCGTCGCGTCGGCGGTGGACTCCGAGATCACCACGGTCGAGGGCCTGACCGAGACCGACGGGTCGCTCGGGCCGGTGCAGCAGGCGTTCGCCGAGTGCCACGGGCTCCAGTGCGGCTTCTGCACGCCCGGCTTCCTGACCACGATCACGGCCGGGCTGCGCGACAACCCCGAGCCCACGGAGGCCGAGGCGCGCGACATGGTGGCCGGCAACCTGTGCCGGTGCACCGGCTACGCGAACATCGTGAAGTCCGTGCTGCGTGCCTCGCAGATCGCGCAGGAGCGCGCATGAGCACGAAGATGTTCGGCGAGCGCGTCCAGCGCGTCGAGGACCAGCGTTTCCTGCGCGGGCAGGGCCGGTACGTCGACGACGTGCTCGCCGGTCGGGACGTCCTGCACGCGGCGGTCCTCCGCTCGCCCCACGCCCACGCGCGGATCGTCGACATCGACGTCTCCGACGTCCTCGACGTCGAGGGTGTGCACCTGGTGTGGACCCACGACGACCTGACCGGGCCGATGGCCGAGCCGCTGCCGTTGCTGATCCCGCATCCCGACCTGACGCACGGACGAACGCAGTACGCCCTGGCCAAGGACGAGGTGAACTACGTCGGCGAGGCGATCGCGTTCGTGGTCGCCGACGACCGCTACCTCGCCGAGGACGCGGTGTCGCGCATCCGGGTGGAGTACGACTTCCTGCCCGCCGTGGTCGGCGTCGAGGCGGCGCGCGCCGCCGAGCACCTGGTGCACGACGACGTCCCCGGCAACCTCGCCGCCCGCCAGACCCAGCAGAACGGCGACGCCCGCGCCGCGATCGACGCCGCCCCACACACCCTCAGCCTCGACCTGACGATCGAGCGGAGCGCGTCGATGCCGATGGAGGGACGCGGCACGGTCGCCCGCTGGGACCCGGACACGAGCCGCCTCACCGTCTGGAGCTCGACCCAGACCTCGACCGGCGTGCGCGCGGCGTTGGCCGCGAAGCTCGGCCTCGACCTCGGGCAGGTCGACGTGGTCACGCCCGACGTCGGTGGCGGCTTCGGCGTCAAGATCAACCACCCGTGGCCCGAGGAGCTGCTGGTGCCGCATGCCGCGCGGACCCTCGGCCGGGTCGTGCGCTTCACCGAGGACCGACGCGAGCACTTCATCTCGTCAGCCCACGAGCGGGGACAGATCCACCACGTCGACGTGGGGTTCGACGACGACGGGCGGGTGCTCGGACTCGAGGTGCGCTTCTGGCACGACAACGGCGCGTACACGCCGTACGGGCTCATCGTGCCGATCATCACCTCCACCCAGCTGCTCGGGCCGTACAAGCCCGGCGCCTACAAGGTCACCTTCGACAGCCTTTACACCAACACGGTGATGGTGACGCCGTACCGCGGAGCCGGGCGGCCACAGGGCTGCTTCGTCATGGAGCGGACGATGGACGCCATCGCGGCGGCGCTCGGCAAGGACCGCACCGAGGTGCGGGCGGTGAACTTCATCCAGCCGGACGAGTTCCCCTACGACCACGGCCTGATCTTCCAGGACGGGCGCGAGTACGAGTACGACTCGGGCGACTACCCGGCGTCCCTGCAGAAGCTGAAGGACCTGATCGGCTGGGACGAGTTCCCGGCCTTCCGCGAGGAGATGGCGCGCGAGGGTCGTCGGGTGGGTATCGGGCTGGGCTGCTACGTCGAGGGCACCGGGGTCGGGCCCTACGAGGGCGCTCACGTCCACATCGAGACGTCGGGCAAGGTCAAGGTCGCGACCGGGCTGACGACGCAGGGACAGGGCCATGCAACGGTCTTCGCGCAGATCGCCGCCGACGTGCTCGGCGTCCCGTTCGACCGGGTCGAGGTGGTCACCGGTGACACGCGCCGGATGCCGTACGCCGTGGGCACGTTCGCCTCGCGCGCCGCGGTGATGAGCGGGTCCGCCGTGCACCTCGCGGCCCTGCGGGCACGGGAGAAGGTGCTGCGGATCGCGGCCGAGGCGCTCGAGGCGTCGGAGGACGACCTCGAGATCGTCGAGGGCGTCGTGTCGGTGAAGGGCACCCCCGACAGCGCCGCCTCGATCGACCTCGGGACGGTCGCGGTGCTGTCGAACCCCCTGCGCTACGCCTTCGACGAGGCGTCCAAGGCGGCCACGCAGTTCTCGGTGGGCGACCCGGGCAAGCCGCCGGTCGCCGAGGACGACGAGCCCGGGCTCGAGGGCCGTGACTTCTACAGCCCGCAGCGGTCGACGTTCGCGTCCGGGATGCACGCCGTGATCGTGGAGACCGATCCGGAGACCGCCGAGATCAAGATCCTCAAGTACGCCGTCGTGCACGACTGCGGGCGGCTGATCAACCCGATGATCGTCGAGGGCCAGATCCAGGGCGGCGTCGCGCAAGGCGTCGGCGGGGCGCTCTACGAGCGGATGGCCTACGACGAGAACGGGCAGCTGCTCAACGCGTCGTTCATGGACTTCCTGATGCCCTACGTCACCGAGGTGCCCGAGCACATCGACATCGACCATCTCGAGACACCGTCGCCGCTCAACCCGCTGGGGATCAAGGGTGCCGGCGAGGCCGGTGTCATCCCGTCCGCCGCGGTGTTCGCCTCGGCGATCGAGGACGCCGAGGGCCTCCCGATCACTGCGATGCCGATCTCGCCGTCGGAGCTGTTCGCGCTGCGTCAGGCACACCCGCCGGTCGAGCCGGTCGAGACCAAGGAGTCCTCATGAAGATCACCGGCGAGAACACGATCGCCTACCCCGTCTCCCAGGTGTGGGACGCACTGCTCGACCCGGCCGTCCTCGTGCGTACGATCCCGGGCTGCGAACGGCTCGAGGCGACCGGCGAGCACACCTATGCGATGACCGTCACCGCCGGCGTCGCCACCATCCGCGGCACCTACGACGGCACCTGCTCGCTGTCGGACCTGAAGGAGCACGCGTCGCTGGTGATGCGCCTCCAGGGCGCCGGGGCGCCCGGCACGATCGACGCCACCGTCCACGTCTCCTTCGCCGAGCCCGAGCCGGGCACGACGCGGGTCGCCTATGACGCCGACGCCGTGGTCGGGGGGATGGTCGGAGGTGTCGGCCAGCGGATGCTCGGCTCGGTGTCGAAGCGGATGGCGGGGGAGTTCTTCGACAACGTAGCCGCGGCCATCGGCGCTCCCGCCGCCGCGCCCGCGGCCGCCGCGGCGGTCTCCGGCGCGGCCCCCTCGGGCGAGATCGGCCAGGTGTACACGGCCCCCGCCCGTCCCGCCTCCGGCCAGCAGGACTTCCTCACGGGCGTGGCCGTCGGCGCCGGCCTCGTCCTCCTCGGCGTGATCTTCGGCGGGCTCTTCGGCCGGCGGCGGGGGTGAGGGGGGCCGGCGAATTCCCCGCTCAGGCGGGGAATTCGACACTTCGAGGGGGAAATCTCGGCCAACAAGTGGCGAGTTCCCCGCTCAGGCGGGGAATTCACCGATGACCGACCTCACCCCCGACTCCACCGCCCGCGAGATGGCGGCGGCGATCCGGGCCAAGGACATCTCGGCCCGCGAGCTGCTGGAGCTGCACCTCGACCGCATCGCCGAGCGCAACCCGCAGCTCAACGCGATCGTGTCGCTGGACGAGGAGCGGGCGAGGGCGGTCGCAGCGGCCGCCGACGAGAGGACCGCGGCCGGGGACGAGCTGGGGCCGCTACACGGCCTGCCGTTCGCGTTCAAGGACACCCACGACGTCGGCGGCTGGCGTACGACGTACGGCTCGCCGCTGTTCGCCGACCACGTACCCGAAGCCGACGAGCTGGTGGTCGAGCGCATCCGCGAGGCGGGTGCGGTGCCGATCGGCAAGACCAACGTGCCGGAGTTCGCCGCCGGCTCCCACACCTTCAACACCGTCTTCGGGACAACCCTCAACCCCGTCGACCCCACCCGGTCCGCGGGCGGCTCGAGCGGCGGAGCGGCGTGCGCGCTGCGAGCCGGCATGGTGCCGCTCGCCGACGGCTCCGACATGGGTGGCTCGCTGCGCAACCCCGCGTCCTTCTGCGGCGTGGTCGGCCTGCGGCCCTCACTGGGCCGCGTGCCGTCGTGGCCGGACACCAACTACTGGGAGACCACGTCGACCAGCGGCCCCCTGGCCCGCAACGTCGGCGACCTCGCGCTCCTGCTGTCGGTGATCGCCGGACCCGACCCTCGGGTGCCCACCGCCCTCGGTGACCCCGGGACGGTGTTCCGCGACCCCGAGCCCGCGGACCTGGTCGGGCTGCGGGTCGCGATCAGCCCGGACCTCGGCGGCCTCCTCGAGGTCGACCACGAGGTACGCCGGGTGGTCGAGGAGGCGGGCAGCGCGTTCGCCGACGCGGGGGCTGTCGTGGAGGCGGCGTACCCCGACCTGTCCGAGGCCGACGACACGTTCCGCACGTTGCGCGCCTGGCTGTTCCAAGCCGCCTTCGGCGAGCTGCTCGCCGCGCACCCGGAGTCGTTCAAGCCCTCGCTCGCCGACAACATCCGTCTCGGCGCGACGTTGTCCGGTGCCGACGTCGCGCGGGCCTACCGGCAACGCACGGCCCTGTCGGAGCGCATGCGGCTGTTCTTCGGCTCCTACGACGTGCTCGTGCTGCCGACGTCGCAGGTACCGCCGTTCCCGGCCGACCAGGAGTTCCCGCGCGACATCAACGGCAAGCCGATGGCGACGTACCTGGACTGGATGCGCTCGGCGTACGTCATCACCGTGACCGGTTGTCCCGCGATCTCGCTGCCGGCCGGCGATACCGCCGACGGGCTCCCGATCGGGGTCCAGGTGGTCGCGCCGTTCGGCGCCGACCGCCGACTGCTCGAGATCTCCGCGGCCTTCGAGGCGCTCGGATCCTGAGACGCCCTCCACAGGCTGAACGAAGGTTCTGTGGAGATCACGGGTCGGATCTGTGGAGGAGTCCGGCGTCCGTTGTGGAGGACTCGCCGGAACCCGAAGTATGTCAAAGAAATGTCACCGAACCCCTTGTGGCGCCGGGTTCGCGGGCAATAGAACTTCCCTCACGTTCTTCCTCCGGGAAGAGCGGGATCGGTCGGAGACGAAGATCCTGACCAGTGCCTCGGCGGCTTGCCGACGAGGGGCTGCGGTGGCTGGGTGACGAGGCCATCGGGATCGGAGGAGCCGACGGGATCGACCGGGAGCGTCACCAGTACCGGTCAGCGGCGTGGCGGGACTCCGGTCCTGTGAACGTCGAGTGAAGGGCCCTTGTCGCTCATACCGATGAGGGCCCTTCTCCATGCCAGGGGCCCGCAGGCCGAGCTCGCGAGGCCCGCGATCAGGCCCCCAGGTTGCCGAGCGTTCGGCTCACATCGCAGCGAAGCGACGAGGTGGGCGACGCGTCACGAATCCCATTCGCGTTCCGCGGAAGGTTGGTTCGCCGCGTCTCGACCTGCGCTCGGGCCGACGTTGTGCATGGGCAGTCGGGTCGTGGCACGCCAGTGGGTTTCGAGACGCGTCGCGTTCTCCCTTGCTTCGCTGCGGGAGTACGCCGACGCTCCTCAACCCTCGCGCCTCTTCGCAGGCCTCGCGAGCTCGGCCTCCGGGCGCTCGCCTCAACCCTCGCGCCTCTTCGCAGGCCTCGCGAGCTCGGCCTGCGGGCGCTCTGGTCTGGACCACTCGTCAACAGCGAGGGCCATTTCCTGTGGAGTTCAGGGCACGGTTTGTGGACGGAGCCGGGCCGGCTTGTGGAGGACCCTGAGGAAACCGGAGTACGTCGAGATTCGGCCCGCGAACCCCTTGTGCATCTCGGTCGCGACCCCGTAGAACTTCTCCCACGCACTTCCTCCGGGGAGAGCGGGATCGGTCGGAGACGACGATCTGCACCATCACCGCCGGCTTGCCGGAGGGGGTGGCGGTGGCCGGGTGATGAGGCCGCTGCGATCGAAGGAGCCGACTGGATCGACCGGGAGTGTCACCAGTACCGGTCAGCCGGTGTTCCAGAGGACCCCGGCCTCGTGCCGAGGCCCTCCGGATCACCAACCCGAAGGGCCCTTGTAGCTCATACCTGCGAGGGCCCTTCTTCATGCCCGGACGACGCGCGAAGCGTGGGGTCCGATGAGGCATGAAGGTGGAGGAGCGTTCGGCACGCTCCCGCAGCGCAGCCAGGGAGTGCGCGACGCGTCACGAAACCTCATCGGCGGATATCCGGTCGCATCCTGAAGGAGCGACCGGCCATGCTGGGCGTCGCCCACGTGACAACCCCGTGAACGACGAGGAGCCCGATGCCGGACGGATCACAGGCCACCGCCGAGGAGCGCGCAGCGCTGCTCGCGGCGTACGACGCCCAGCTGAGGGGGGAGGCCGAGGTCCAGGGGGCGGTGAGCTGGGACCGGTCCGGCCCGCTCTGGCGAGGACTGTTCCACGACGGCGCCTTCATCAGCTACGAGAGCCTCGAGGGCCTCGGCAGTGTCGAGGCGGTCGACCGGCTGATCGCCGACACCGTGGACTACTTCGCCGCCCTGCCTCAGGTGCAGGAGTTCGAGTGGAAGACCCGTGGCCACGACTGGCCCCCCGAGCTCGACGGCCTGTTGCGAGCCCATGGGTTCGAGCCGGACGAGGTGGAGACGGTGATGGTCGGCGAGGCCGAGTACCTCGCCGTCGACGTCGAGCTGCCCGAGGGCGTCTCGATCCGACGCGTCGACCAGGCCGTCGACCGCGACGTCGTGGTGACCGAGGCGAGCGAGGTGGCCGCTTCGATCTTCGGCCAGGGCGCCTCGGGTACCGAGATGCTCGAGCGGCTCGAGCGGATGGAGGGCCGTGAGCAGTTCTGGGTGGCCGAGGTGGACGACCCAGCCACCGACCGCGGCCGCCGCGTCGTCTGCTCGGGCCGGCTCAACCGCGTGGAGGGCACGGAGTTCGCCGGCGTGTGGGGTGGCTCGACGCTGCCCGAGTGGCGCGGCAAGGGGATCTATCGAGCCCTGACCGCCGCCCGCGCACGGGCCGCGCTCGCGGAAGGCGTTCGTTACATGCACAGCGACTGCACCGTCATGTCCCGACCGATCCTGGAGCGCTCGGGACTCGTCGCGGTGACCACCACCACGCCGTACGTCTGGCGCCGCTGACACCGGTCACGAGCCCCCGACCCGGTGCGGCAAGATGAGCGGGTGCTGTACGGCGTCCTCCACCGGATCGTCCCGCCGTTGCTCAGGGCGATCTGGAGGCCGCACGTCATCGGGCTCGAGAACGTGCCCCGGTCCGGCCCGCTGATCCTCGCCAGCAACCACCGGAGCTTCATCGACAGCGTCGTGATCCCTGCGGTAGCACCGCGGCCGGTCAACTTCCTGGCGAAGTCCGACTACTTCGAGGGTCGCGGGATCAAGGGCCGCCTGGTCAAGGAGTGGTTCGTGACCTTCGGTGCCATGCCGGTCGACCGCGACGACTCCCGAGCGGCGATCGCGAGCCTCGACACGGCCCTGGGGGTGCTCGCCGAGGGAGGCGCGTTCGGGATCTACCCCGAGGGCACGCGGTCACGCGACGGGCGGCTCTACCGCGGACGCACCGGGGTCGCGCAGCTCGCCCTGACCTCCGGTGCGCCGATCGTGCCGGTCGGCCTGATCGGCACCGATCGGCTCCAGCCGGTCGGGTCCAACCGCCCACGGCTGGTGCGCATCACCGTGAAGTTCGGAGAGCCCATCGACGTCCGCGGTCGGTACGACGGCGTACCGCCGGGCAAGGCTCGCCGGGAGATCACCGACGCCGTGATGGACGCGATCCAGAAGCTCACCGGCCAGCAGGCGGCGGGCGTCTACAACGACCGGGCACCGGACGCCTGACCCGACCCGACCGGCCGTGGCCCTGCTTGAATGCGGCCATGGAAGCGGGCCGCACACGTCGGGTGAGGGTGGGGATCGACACCGGTGGAACGTTCACCGACGTCGTCGCGCTCGACGAGGACTCGGGCCGGCTGGTGACGACCAAGACGCCGTCGACGCCGGCCAACCCGGCCGACGGGTTCCTCGCCGGCATCGAGAAGGTGCTCGGGCTGCTCGACGGCGCGACCGGCGACGACGTCTCCGCGGTCAGCCACGGCACCACCGTCGCCACCAACCAGCTGCTCGAGGGGAAGGTCGACCGGCTCGGCTTCATCACCACCGAGGGGTACGACGCGATGCTGGAGATCGCGCGGCAGTCGGTGCCTGACGGCTACGGCAACTCCTACTTCTGGGTCAAGCCGCCCCGGATCGTGCCGCGCGACCTGGTGCGCTCGGTCGGCGGCCGGCTCGACTTCACCGGCGCCGAGGTGCGTCCGTTCGACGAGGACGGCGCGCGGGAGGTGGCGCGCTGGTTCCGGGAGCGCGGCGTCGACACCCTCGGCGTCTGCTTCCTGCACGCGTACGCCGACTCCGCCCACGAGGAGCGGATGCGCGAGATCCTCGCGGAGGAGCATCCCGACGCCGTCGTCAGCATCAGCAGCGAGGTGCTGCGCGAGTACCGCGAGTACGAGCGCGCGATGACCACGCTGGTCGACGCAGCGGTCAAGCCGCGGCTCTCGGCGTACGTCACGAACATCAGCCGGCGACTGGCCGACTACGTCGGCGGCCGGCAGGTCCCCTTCTACGTGATGAAGTCCAACGGAGGGGTGCTCAGCGCCGACGAGGTCGTGCACCAGCCGATCACCACGGTGCTCAGCGGTCCCGCGGCCGGTGCGCTCGGGGCCGCGCTGATCGCGAAGGTCGCGGGCTTCGACCGCGTGCTCACCTGCGACGGCGGCGGTACGTCGACCGACGTGTCGGTGGTCGTCGACGGCGAGCCGACGCTGACCACCGAGGGCTCGGTCGGTGCGTTCCCGAGCAAGATCCCGATGATCGACGTGGTGACCGTCGGGGCCGGCGGCGGCTCGATCGCCTGGCTGTCGCCCGAGGGTGCGCTCAAGGTGGGGCCGCAGTCGGCAGGCGCCGACCCCGGTCCGCTCTGCTACGCCAAGGGCGGGTCCGACGTGACCATCACCGACGCGCACGTCGTGCTCGGCCGCATCCCGCCGCACCTCCTCGGGGGTGAGATCCCGCTCGACGTCGACGCGGCCCGACGCGGGGTCGAGGCGCTCGCCGGGAAGCTCGGGCTGACGCCGGAGGCGGCTGCGGTCGGCGTACTGGAGATCTCGGCATGGAACCAGGCGAACGCGCTGCGCCAGGTCACCGTCAAGCGGGGGCTCGACGTCCGAGACTTCACGCTGACGACGTTCGGCGGGTCGGGGTCGCTGCTGCTGTGCCGGCTGATGGACATCCTCGGCATCCCGACCGTGCTGGTGCCACCCGACCCGGGCAACGTGTCGGCGTTCGGGCTGCTGACCGTCGACGTGAAGAACGACTACGTGCAGACCCAGGTCTCCCTCGACAGCGCACTGGACGTCGACGCCCTCGTCGCGGCGTACGACGGGCTGACCGCGAGGGCGCGCGACGCCCTGCTGCGCGAAGGCTTCCCCGAGACCGAGCACGTCTTTCAGCGCACAGCGGACCTGCGCTACTTCGGCCAGGCGTTCGAGGTGCGGGTGCCGGTGCCCGACGGCGACCTCGACCGGGCCGCGCTCGACGGCGTTGCCGCGGCGTTCCACGCAGAGCACCGCGGGCTCTACGGCTACGACTTCGCCGGCGACCCCGACCAGCAGGTCGAGTGGGTCAACCTCCGGGTCTCCGGCATCGGCCCGATCACGCGTCCCGAGCGAGGACGCCTCGCCCCGGCTTCACCGGGGGAGGCGACCGCAGCGAGCGGCGAAGCGAGCTTGCTCGCGAGCCACACCCGACACGTCTGCTTCGACCCCGACGAGGGGTACGTCGACACACCGGTGCTGTGGCGTGCCGACCTGGCACCGGCCTCGACGGTCGAGGGGCCGGCGATCATCGAGGAGTACGGCTCGACGGTGCCGGTGCACCCCGGCTTCTCGGCGACCGTGGACGACTTCGGCAACCTGCTGGTCCGGCGTACCGCCCAGGACGGGGAGGCGCGAGCATGAGCCGCCGCGTCCCGACCCGGTTCCCCTACGGCCCGCTGACTGCGGACGCGGGAGCCGGCGCCGACCCGGTGCTCGTCGAGATCGTGCAGGGCTCGCTGGCCAGCGTGGAGGCGGAGGTCGAGACCGCGATCGCGCGCACCAGTCGCAGCCCGATGATCCGCGACGCGCACGACTTCCGTGCCGGCATCCACGACCGACTCCTCCGCAAGCTCACCGGCCGGTCGTACTCCGCACTCGTCCACCCCGTCGCCCGCGACTTCCCGCTGGAGGAGATGCGCGAGGGCGACGTGTTCTTCCACAACGACGTCTACCGATCCGAGGGCGGCATCGGTCACCTGCCGGACCTGTGCGTCACGGTGCCGGTCTTCGCGGGCGGTCGGGTGGTCGCGTTCGTCCAGGCGTTCGGTCACCACGACGACATCGGCGGCGCGGTGCCCGGCTCGATGCCGAGCGGAGCGACGTCGGTCTTCGAGGAGGGGCTGATGGTGCCGCCCATCCGGCTCTGGGACGCCGGCGTACCCAACCGGGCGGCGCTGTCGATCATGACCCGGAACTCCCGGATGCCGGAGTCGCTCGCGGCCGACCTCGACGCGGAGTGCTCGGCCTGCCTGATGGGCGCGCGGCGGCTCGGTGAGCTCTGCGAGAGGTACGGCGTCGCCGAGGTGGAGGCGTGCTTCGACGCCATCCTCGAACGCACCACCGAGACCTACCGCCGCGAGATCCTGGCCAAGATCCCGGTCGGCACCTGGGTGTGGGAGGACTACGCCGAGCACGACGGTGTCGACGAGCCCAAGCTCCACGCGCAGCGGATCACCCTGACCCACACCGCCCCTGACGACCCGGACGGCGAGCGGCTGGTGCTCGACTTCGACGGGACGAGCCCGCAGGCCAAGGGACCGATCAACCACTGCGGCGACTACAGCGACGGCGTCTTCCTCAAGAAGTGGCTGGCGCCGATCCTGCGCAACCTCGCCGACACCCCCGAGCGGATGGCCGAGCTCGACGTCAACGAAGGCATCGTGCCGCTGATCGAGATGCGGTTCCCGCCCCCTGGCACGTTGCTCACCCCGGTCTTCCCGGCGCCCACCAATGCCCGCACGTTCGTGATCCTGCGCCTGCTGGGCGTGCTCGCCGGCGTGGTCGCCAAGGCCGTCGACGGCCGGATGCCCGCGGACCAGGAGACGATCCGCTACACGGGCGTGTACGGCGAGGACCTCGACGGTCGTCCCTACCTGATGCGCGAGGTGCTCGGCGGCGGGTCCGGCGGCCGCTACTACGCCGACGGCGAAGACACCATCCACGTCGTCCCCGACTCCCGCAACCTGCCGACCGAGTTCACCGAGGCGCGGTTCCCGTTCCGGGTCGAGAGCCTGTC
>DASSTL010000020.1:0-16561 GCA_035707985.1 Nocardioides sp.
GGCCTGGGCCAGGTTCACCCCACCCTGGGCCACCGCGGCAGCCAGGCGGGTCCACCGGCGGTCCAACCCCCGCGCCAAGGCGAGGTCACCGGCCCGCTCCCGCGGGTCGGTCCGGGTCTCCACCGCCAGCCAGGTCGCCACGCTGTGGTCCGCGGTCGTCTCCGCGACGTCCTCAGCGCCCGCCATCACCCGCAACCGCACTGCGGCCAGCCGGCCCTCCAACCGGTGCAGCCGCCGCAACACCTCCGCCTTCACCGACGCCGGTAGATACGCCGGTAGATACGCCGGGTCCACGGTCGCCACGTCCGCCAACGCCGCCTCGATCGCATCGGCACACGCCACCAGCGAGTGCACCCCGATCGGCTCCACACTCATCCCCAGCACACCTCCGATCGACGTCCGTGCGTGAGTTCTCACGTGTCGATGGCAGCGCGCCCGGTGAGGTGGGCGACCCCTCCCGAATAAGTCGGGGCCGGTCCGGAGCCCCAGTCATCACTATCACTCCGAACTACCCCAATTCGAACACATGTTCGATCCAATGTCAAGATCCGACCCCCCTCCCCCCACCTCTGCCGACCCAATCCCGTACGCCGACACCACCCGCTGGGGCGTCTGGTCGGTGACGAAGTCGGCGCTGCTCAACGTCGCCCTGCTGCGCCTCGCCCAGTGCTACGGACGCGAGATCCTCGACCACCCGATCGCCCGCTACGTCGCCGCCCGCCGACCCGGGCACCCCCTACAACTATCGCGACCAGGACGCCTACCTTCTCGTTGTCGCCGAGGAGGCGCTGCTGCAGACGCGACGGCAACGACGCGCGCCTGCTCGCGATGGTGCGCGACGAGGTGCTCCGCTCGATCGGCATCCACCACCTGTCGACCACCACCACCGTCGAGCCCTGCGCCACCACGCCGTACGACCCAGGCCGGCCGCCGCTCGCACTGGTACCTCACCAACCGGCAGCTCCAACGGATCGAATCGGCCGCCGGATGCACGACGTACGTGCCGCAGATGAAGGGCTGGGGCGGCAACACCGTGACCGTCCTCCCCGGCGGTGTGACGCTGATCCGGATGCGCAACTGCCGCGACGCCGAGGAAGCCCGCAACCCCCCAACCCGAGATCAACGCCCTCGCCGACCAGCTGGCCCCCTTGTGCGACGGCGGTCCGACCTGACCGCCGTCAGCGAGCGCCGAGCGACCGCCAGTAGTCGTTGAGGGCGCGGTTCGTCTTCACGAACCACACGATGATCCCCACGAAGAAGAACCACCCGAGCAGCAGCGCCCACAGCCCGGTGAGCGCGGAGACCGGGGCCGGCTGGCCGCGACGCTCGTACAGGCGGCCCACCTCATTGGAGCTCAGGAACGGCATCACGACACCGACCAGGATCGCCAGCAGCAGGGCGATGCCGCCACCCAGACCATCGCCGGTGTGGCGCTTCATCTCCTCGTGGACCTTGAAGTACCAGAACCACGAGTAGAAGCCCAACGTCACGATCATCAGCAGGAAGCACATGCCGGTGTCGCGAACCTTGCCGATCGGGGCGGGCCCGGCGGCCGGACCGGAGGGCGGGAAGCCCGGGGCGGGCGGCGGAAGGTTCGGGTCGGTCATCGCAGTGTCTCGTCCGTTCGGATGCGGTCCGCGGCGGTTGCCGCCTCTGGGAGGACAGAATGCTCCATGGCCACCTGGACGTGCGACACCTGCGGCTCGACCGGCGAGGTCCCGGAAGGCTCGACCTCCGACCAGGTGCTGTGCGGCACCTGCGGCGAGCCGGTCCTGCCGGACGAGTAGACGCGGCTCAGACGCGGATCAGCCGCAACGTGGGGTCCACGCTTCGCAGGTCGTCCACATCGGAGGTGACGACCGCCAGGTCGTGGAGTCGGGCGTGGAGTGCCACGTGGACGTCGACCACGTCGTCGTGGCCGGTGAGGCCGCAGACCCGTCCGACCGCTCGCGCGACCTCGGCGTCCAGCGCAGCAGTGGCGAGGCCATCGGCAGCGAGCAGTCGTGCAAGCCGAGCCTGTCGCGAGCCGTCGCGCCACACCTGGGCGATGACTCCTGCCACGACGTGCAGATCTCGTCCCTGGTCCACGGCCGCACGCAGCAGCGATCGCACCCGATCGTCTCCTCGCTCGACAGCGATCAGAGCGCCCGCGTCGAGGGCCAGCCCTCTCACTCGTCGATCCGACGCAGCTGCTCCTCCGCCCAGGCACGCGCCTCATCCGACGGGCTTCCCAGCTCGGCCTCCCACGCGTCGAGCACGTCGGCTAGCGTCTCGCGCCGCCCGGCGTTCCGCATCGCGTCCGCGACGTACGCCGACACCGACGCCGCGCGCCCCTCGGAGACCGCACGCCGGGCGTCCCCGACGAGCTCGTCGGGAAGACTCACCGCGATCTTCGATGTCATACCATCATCATACCGGCCGGAGTCCGCGTCCCGTCTGGGTGATCCGGAGCAGCTCCTCCTTCCACTCGTCGAGGACGATCTCGTACGGCAACGGGGGACGGCCCCCGTAGGCGGAGTCGCCGGGCATCAGCACACGTGTCGTCACGGCGTTGTCCTGCACACAGATGGCGAAGAGCTCGCGGTTGTCGCGCCGGTTGCCGATCAGCAGGCCGTCGAGCCGGTGGTCGAACCTGAAGTCGTTGAACTGTGACAGCCCGCTTCGCGATGCCTCCGCGTCGGGACGGAGGAAGTGATCGATGAGGTACCGCAGCCACTCGACGGGGCGGTAGAACTTCTCGTGCCCGTCCCAAGAGAGACAGCACCCGTCCCAACAGGCCTCCCATTGACACCACAGCTGAGGCTGACCCGGCGCCACTCGGCTGTACGTGTCCGAGTCGACGAAGTCGCGCTCGTCGACGTACGGGTTGCCCGGCACCGCGTAGGGACCGTCCGGCCGGTCGAAACGGCGGCTCAGCCTGAAGGCCGTGAGGTATTCCTGCTCGGCGTCGGTCAACGGCGGGTTGATGTCGACGTGTCCCAGGAAGTCGGTGGTGTATCCCATACGTCGAGCGTCGATTGCTTCCTGCGCCTCCGCAACCCAGGCGGGGCGAGCCTGTGGACGAACGCCGAGGAAGCCTCGAGTCCTCGGCCACACTGCGAGTCATGAGCCTTGCCGACCTCGATCTGCGCAACACCCAGCAACTGATGGATGACGTCACAGCCCGGATTTCGTTGTCCCGGGGCAGCGCGCTGCTCGTCCTGGTGGACCAACCGGCTACGACGCAGCGAGTCCTCGCCGTACGACGTCTTGACGTGCCTGCACGGCAGCCGGAGTGGAGTCGGGACCTCTCGGAGCTGTTGTATGACGAGATGCATGCGCTGCCCATCCCGCCGCGCGACCCCCACATCCGCGCGGTCGTGGTCACCGTCCTCGCCCGCGAAGGGCTCGTAGGCTGGGGACGCGCAGAGAAGACGTGGGCACGTGCGTGGCGCTACAGCAACCACAACACCGACGCTCTCGACCGGGACATCATCGTCGTCACCGAGCACGGCTGGGCATCCTTGTGGTCGCACGCAGGCGGGACCCGGCCGACGGCTGCCTGAAGCCAAGGCGTAGGCGAGGTGGGGCGGGCGCGATGCCCACCCCACCGATCGCCTACTGAGCGGGGCTGCCGAAGGCCTCGATCTCGGACATGTCCATGAAGTCGCAGCCGGAGAAGTTGCCCGGGCAGGACCCCACCTGGAACACCTGCGGCGTGATCATCGTGAAGCGGACGAACTGCACCTTGTCGCCGGTGCCGGCCGCAGGGGTGATCGAGACCAGCGTGCCGCGCTGGTCCACCGTGAAGGTCCCCTGCGACGCCACCTGCCACGTGGTGCCGTTGGTCGACGTCTCCAGCTTGTAGTCACCGGTCGAGGCACTCCCCGCATCGCCACAGGTGGCGCTCGGGTCGACCGCGAACGTCGAGACGTCGACCGCCTGCGGCAGCTGGATGGTGACGGCCTTCGGCGTGTCCGGTCCGGGCTCACCGTCCACGAGATCGGCGGTGCTGCCCCAACCCGTGGTCCGCGACTGGTCGATCGCGAAGTCGGGTCCGCAGTCCGGGCTGAAGTCCGGACCGTCGAACGCCGTCACCTCGGCGCCGCCGCCCGCGGCCAACCAGTCACGCTGCAGCGCGAAGTTCCGCGTCGTCCCGGCCTTGCGGACCCGGACGGAGACCGTGATCGCGTCGTAGCCCGGCGCTGAGGCGACCACCTTCGGGTAGGTGCCGACCGGAAGCCGGGTGAGCCGATAGCGGCCGTCCGATCCGGTGACCGCCGTGGTCGTCGCCCCCGGCACGGGGGACGCGATGACCACCGTGGCTCCGGCGAGTGGCTGCCCCGACCCGGCATCTCGGACGACACCCCGGAGCTTCGCCCGCGCCGAGCCGGGCTTCGGCGGCATCGAGAAGTCCTCACCGGGGGCGACGTCGTCACCGTTCAGCGCGGCCGCGAAGAAGCCCATGCCGCGGTGCGCGAACACTCGCCAGATGGCGCGGTGGTGCTTCCCGCCGAAGACGGCCTGGTCGGCCGACAGGATGGCGTTGCGCTCGTCGAGGTAGGACGGGTTGGCGGGCGAGAGCTCCATCGCCCGGGTGACGAGCGACTCGGCGACCCGTGAGCCGACCTTGCGACGCAGGTCCCACAGGGTCTGGCTCCAGATCTCGCTGTCGGCGTGCACCTCGGGGACGTCGATGATCTTGCCGTAGTCACCGTAGGTGTAGCCGCCCCCGCCGGCACCCGGCGTACCCGGGCAGCGCGCGCTGGTCCGGTTCGGCTGGCAGTCCATCGGCTCGGTGCGGTCCAGGGCCGCGCCGGCACCGTCGTACGGGAAGATCACCAGGTCGCCGACCTTCTTGGTGTCCCTGGCCAACCCGCGGGCGACCAGGTAGTCCTGCGCGTACCAGTCGCTCCAAGCCTCACCCATCGCCCCGGCCTGGAAGAACCCGAGCGTCGATCGTCCGGACGCATCGACCACGAGCCGCTCGGACAGACCGTGCGTGTACTCGTGGTAGACGGTGTCGGCCTCGTCGCCCACGTTCGTCGGCGACCACGGGTCCTCGTCGGGGTACGTCGTGCCCGGCTCGTGCTGCAGGTACATCTGCATCGTGGGTGCATGACCGTCGGGCGGCGTGGTCATGTTCGCGTTGTCGATGTGCTCGGCGTCCGGCAGGCCGTTGTCGATCGCGGCGCCGTCGTCGGTCTGCACCTGTACGGCGTCCTTGCCCTTGCCCTTGTGGCTGAAGTTCTTGACCTGGAAGTTGCCCGCCGCCTCGGTGAAGCCGATGGGCCGAGCGGCCAGATGGTCGTGCCACCGGTTGACGAACGTGAAGACCTGGGTGGCGTTCTGGTTGCGGTTCTTCTGCCACGAGAACGGCACGTCGGGGTTCCACGAGCACGGCCACGGGTTGTCGCAGAACGAGACGTTCTTCAGGTGGAAGGGCACCAGACGGTAGTGCCAGGAGTTGCCCTTGCGCGGGTGGATCTCCTCGGACTTGTTGGCGACGTTGTCGTCGTTCACGTCGGCGTAGGTATGGGCGTTGTTCCCCTTCAACGACCTCGCCTTCGGCCGCAGCCAGCCCTTGGCCGTGAAGTTGACCCGGTGTGGGGTACCACCGCGGGTGGCGCCGGGGAAGTAGGCGTGGGCCAGGCCGGTGGCCGGGTCCTTCGCGGCAGCCGCGTCGCTCGTGAGACTCTGCCGGAACAGCACGCGCCCGCTCGTCCCGATGACGCTCAACGTCGGGTGAGCGGCGGACAGGGTGATGGTCTCCCAGCCTCGTTGCGTGCCGGACGGCGTCTGGAAGAGCACCGGGCGCACCTTGTCGCCCGGACCGCGAGCCAGCCTGCGTTCGCCGATGTCCGCCCGAGCGGCCCGGATCGCAGCCGACCCGGTGGCCACGCGGCCTCCGGCCGCCACGGCCTTCAGCCCGGACACGGGTGACCCGAGGATGCTGAGCAGCCGTCCCTTCCGGGTGACGTTGGCCTGCAAGCCGTTGCCGAACAGGGTGACGCCCCCGGCGCGCTGGACCCACGACAGGTGATGGATGCCCGCGATGTCGACGTAGTTGCGACGCAGGTGGAACGTGGAGAAGTCCGCCCGGCGCAGTCCGAACGCCGCACGGTGCTGGCGGACGAAGCGCATGGCGACCCGGGCCGCCGGCGCCTTGCTGCGCTTGGTCAGGAAGCCGTCGAGGCGGACGACCATGCGCGGCGTACCGGTCAGCCCGTCGATGTCGACGATGGTCTGCGGCCCGAGGGACGCGCGCAACGCCGTGGTCGCCGGTCGCTTCGACGCCAGGGCGGCCTGGCGAGCGAGCGCGCGCTTGGCCGCGGGTGTGCCGCCGGTGCGGCTGTCGTACGCCGGTTTGTGCTCCGTGCGCTCGCTCGCGCTCGGCGCGGCGGACCTCTCCGCCCGATGGCCGCCCGGAGCGGCGGTCGCGACGGGGCCGGCCGCGATGGCCAGACCGGTTGCGGTGCCGATGGAGACGAGTGCGACGAGCCAGCTCCGGCTCGTCCGTACGCCGAAGCGTGTTGCCATGGGTTCACCCCTGCCGAATTGCGCCGACCCCCGATGAGACAGCACAGTCTCACCCGACGACGTCACTGGTACAAGAGGCAGCACCCTTGTGGGTGTGCTGTCATGACTCGGGGGCGTGCTCGGTGTCAGCCACCGTTCGCGAGGAGTGACCGCAGGATCTTCTCAATCGCGTCGAGGCTGTCCACCTGTCCGTCGAGCGCGCTCATGTGGGCTCGGCCGGCCTCGTCGGCGAACGTCAGCCGCCAGGTGAACGTCGTGACCCCGTCGGTCTCGCTCAGCTCGAAGGCCTCGACCACGTCGACGTCCGGCCACATCTCGAACACCCACGTCTGCCGGGTCCGCGTGGGCGGCTCGACCTCCAGGTAGGTCCCGTGGATGACGAACACCTGCCCGTCCCCGGTGCGGAACGACGAGCGGTAGCTCCCTCCGACGCGGAGGTCGATCTCGCACTCCAGCATCTCGTCCGGCGGCGTCGCTCCCCACTGGCGCACGTGCTCGGGCTTGGTCAGCACGTCGAAGACGAGACCGATCGGGGCCTCGAAGTCGCGCCTGATGACGATCTCGAGGTCGTGGGGGAAGTCGATCACTGCGGATCCGTGCCTGATCACTGTGGTTCTCCTTGCGTCGGAGGCTGTGCTTGAAGCTCGTGGAGGTAGTCGTCGAGACGATCGAGCCGGGCGTTCATCGCCTGCTCGAACTTGGTCACCCAGTCGTGCATGGGCTTCAGCCGCTCGGGGTCGAGGCGGTACAGCCGGTGCCGGCCCTCCGCCCGACCCCGGACGAGCCCCACGTCGCTGAGCACCCGGAGGTGCTTGGAGACCTGCGGCTGGGTCAGCGAGAGGGTCTCGACGATCGCGCTCACCGTCTTCTCACCGGTGGCCAGCACGTCGAGGATCTCCCGGCGGTGGGCGTCGGCCACGGCGTTGAACACGTCGGTCGTCGTCGCAGCCCGGGCCATCGGTCCAACATATGCCGATATCGACATATGTCAAGGGTCATCCCGACGCGGTACGCCGAAGGCCCCGCCGCTCGTAGGAGCGACGGGGCCTTGCTTCGGCGTACGGGTGCTACTTCACCTCGGAGCGCATCACCCACCGCAGCCCGAGCATCCCCGGCAGCACGATCCACAGCCCGACGGTGCTGGCGACGTGCGCCCACTGGGCGGCGGTGTGCATCCCCTCGAACAGGAAGCTCTGCGCGAAGTTGAGGTCGACCCAGGGTTGCACGTCCTCGTACCAGCTCTGGCTCGCGGCCAGCAGCCCCGACATCGTCGGCACGAGCAGGGTGATCACGAAGTAGGTGACCAGCCCGCCGGCCGAGCTGCGCAGCAGCATCCCGAGCATGGTGCCGGTCAGCAGGCAGGTCAGGTTGCCCAGCACGATCGACAGCGCGTGGCCGACCGACACGTCCCAGACCGTGTCGATGCCGGCGATCCGGCTACCGACGACGTTGCCGACCGCGCCGATCGCGAACGCGAACACCATGGAGGCGATGGCGACGGCGACCGACGACAGGGTCTTCGCCCAGACCACGCGGCTGCGGCTCGAGACGTAGGTGAACGTCGTCAACCCGCTGCGCTGGCTCCACTCGCTGGTGATCGACAGCAGCGCGATCATCGGCAGGATCACCGTGATCGGGAAGCCGATCGCCTTCGCGAACGTGTAGTAGGTCAGGTCCTGGTCGGGCGCGAACGCGACGGTCGCGATCGTGGCGATCAGGCCGGTGATGCCGATGCTCGCGATCAGCCAGAAGCCGGCGCGGGTGTCGAACATCTTGCGGAGCTCGACGCGCACCACCCGCCTGAGCGGAATCGGTGCGTACGTCGTACGTCGGTCGACGTCGGCGGTGTGGCCGAGGTCGACGGTGGTGGCGGTCATGCCGCTGTCCTCTCTGCGTGGTCTGGGTGTTGGTCTCGCTGGGTGTCGGCGGTGAGCTCGAGGAACATCTCCTCGAGTCCGCCGCTCTCGGCCTTGCGGAGCTCGGTGAGCGCCACGCCGCCGTCGTACGCCGCTCGCCCGACGTGGGCGATGTCGGCGTCGGTGCGCAAGGAGCCGTCGTCAGCGACGGTGGCCGCGATGCCGGCGTCGGCCAGGGCGGCCTGCAGTGCGGCGACGTCCGCGGCGCGGACGACGGTGCCGGCGGCCTGGAGGAGCTCGGCCTTCGAGCCGTGGCAGACGATCCGGCCCTGCCCGATCATCACGATGTCGTCGGCGACGATCTCGATCTCGGCGAGCAGGTGGGAGGACAGCAGCACCGTCCCCCCGTGGTCGGCGTACTCCCGGAGCAGGTCGCGCATCCAGCGGATCCCCGCGGGGTCGAGCCCGTTGGCCGGCTCGTCGAGGATCAGCACCGACGGGTCGCCGATCAGGGCGGCCGCGATGCCGAGGCGCTGGCGCATGCCGAGTGAGTAGCTGCCCACCCGGCGGTCGGCCTCGGCCGGCGTAAGGCTGACCAGCTCCAGCATCTCGGCGACCCGGGAGGCCGGGACGTCCATGATCTGCTGGGCGACGGTCAGGATCTCGCGGCCGGTGCGGCCGGCGTGCTGGGCGGAGGCGTCGAGCATCACGCCGACCTCGCGCCCGGGATTGGGTAGGTCGGCGAACCTGCGTCCGGAGATGGTCGCGGTGCCCTCCGACGGAGTCGTGAGCCCGACCATCATCCGCATGGACGTCGACTTCCCCGCCCCGTTGGGGCCGAGGAAGCCGGTGACACGACCCGGACGCGCCGTGAAGCTGATGTCGTTGACGACGGTGTTCCCGCCGTACCGCTTGCTCAGTGAGTCGATGGTGATCATGTCGTCGACGCTAGGGACGAACAGGGGTCCCCCGCGTCGTCGCCAGGTCGCGTTCTGCGCCCCACCAAGGCCCGACCCGACGTCCTACAAAGGTCGGAGCTCGGTGGTTAGAGAGGTCGCACGCCGGTGGTTGAGGAGCGAGCTCTGCGAGCGTCACGAAACCACCGGTGACGCCCCCACCACCCTCACCCGTCGAACAACCCCGACTGGTACGCCAGCACGATCGCCTGCGCCCGATCGCGCAGATCCAGCTTCTGCAACAACCGCGTGACATGCGTCTTCACCGTCGTCTCGCTGATGAACAGCTCGCCACCGATCTCGGCGTTCGAGTAACCCTTCGTGATCAGCCGGAACACCTCCAGCTCCCGCGCGGTCAGCGTCTCGACGGCCTTCGGGGGCACCTGCTGGTGGCTGCGGGCGAAGTGCGCGATCACCCGGCTGGTCACGGACGGTGACAGCAGAGCCTCCCCGCCGGCGACGGTGCGGACGGCGGTCAGCAGCTGCTCCGGCGGGTCGTCCTTGAGCACGAAGCCACTCGCGCCCACCTGGAGCGCGCGGTAGACGTACTCGTCGAGGTCGAACGTCGTCAGGATCAGCACCCGCGCGGACGGGTCGGCGTCCAGGATCCGCCGGGTCGCCTCGAGCCCGTCCATCTCGGGCATCCGGATGTCCATGAGCACGACGTCGGGACGGCATCGCGCGGCCTCGGCGACGGCGTCGCGGCCGTTGCCGGCCTCGGCGACCACCTCGAGGTCGGGCTCGTCGGCGAGCAGCAGCCGGAAGCCCGCCCGCACCATCGCCTGGTCGTCGACCACCAGCACCCGGATCGTCACGAGGAGACCCCCTCGAGCGGAAGCGTCGCGCGCAGCACGAAGCCGCCCGCCGGCGAGACGAACGCCGACATGTCGCCGCCGTACGCCTTCACCCGCTCGCCGATCCCGATCAGCCCGTGCCCGAGCCCGTCGCCCTGCGCGAACCCGCCCGGCCCGTCGTCGCGCACCTCGAGCCGCAGCTGGTCGGCGGCGTACTCCACCGTCACGTCGGCCCGCCGCGCGCCGGAGTGCTTGAGGGCGTTGGTGAGGCCCTCCTGCACGATGCGGTACGCCGAGAGGTCCAGCGAGCGCTGGAGCGTCACTGGCTCGCCCTCGCGATGGAGGCGTACGTCGAGCCCGGCGGCGCGCACGTCGTCGGCCAAGGCCGGCAGGTCCTCCAGCCCCGGCCCGGGCGTGAGCTCGACGGCGTCGTCGCCCTGTCGCATCGCGCCCAGCAGGCGCCGCATCTCCGCGAGCGCCGTCCGGCCGGCGTGCTCGACGTTGCGCAGCGCCTGCCCCTCCTCGGACGCCTCCGGCACCCGCCGGCGTACCGCCCCCACCTGGAGCACCATCACGCTCACCGCGTGCGCGACCACGTCGTGCATCTCGCGCGCCATCCGCGCCCGCTCCTCGGCGACCGCCAGCCGCGCGGCGTTCTCCCGCTCGAGCTCGGCCCGTTGCGCCCGCTCCTCGGCGGCATCGGCGTGCTGGCTGCGCTCGCGCAGGGCGAAGCCCGCCACCCACCCGACCACGAAGATCAGCGGCGTGAAGAAGGTGTCGGACGGGCCGAGGTCCGGCACGTTGAAGACGACGATGCCGGCGCAGGCGATGACGACGACGAGCCCGACGCGCTCCTGGCGTCCGCTGGGCAGGCTCCCGAGCAGGACCGCGGCGAACAGCCCGGCCACGTAGATCCCCGCCTGGCTCGAGACCAGCTGGCCGTCGAGGTAGCTGGCCGCCGCCGCACCGATCCAGAACGCCGCCGGCGCCCCGAACGGCCACCACCTCCGCGCCAGCAGCACCAGCACCAGCCCGGCGATGACGACGATCTCGACCACCAGCATCGCGCCGTCCCGGCGGTCGTGGTCGGTGCGCAGCGCCGTACCGATGGCGCTCTCGATCGCCGCGACCACCAGCAAGAGGTCGAGGCCGTACGCCGCGAGGAACCGCCACACTCGCCCCACCGGCTCACGGTAGGGCTCAGCGGTGTCGCAGGTCGTCCTACGAAAGTAGGACCGGTCTGGTCGGCCGAGCCCAGGGTGCTTGTCGGACGTCAGGCAGTCCGGCTCAGGTCGCCACCGGAGCCGGTCCCCACGGTTGGAGCGGCCACGCGAGCGTCCAGGTCCTCCGTGCGGTCGCGCTGCGCGGCGTACCTCACGCCCATGATCGCGGCGGCGGCCAGGCCGAGGAGGCCGGCGACGGCGTAGATCTCCCGTGGTGAGAGGGCGACCGCGACAGCGCCGCCGACCAGGAGGGAGGCGCCGGAGGTGCCGCCGAAGATCGCGTTCGCAGTGGCGGAGATGCGGCCCCGGGCACTGTCGGGGGTGCGGGTGACCAGGAGCGTGGACAGGCAGGTGCCGGCATACCCGTTGCCGAAGCCACCGACGATCGCGAGGGGCACGAGCACGGCCGCGGTGGGCGCCAGCGCGAAGCCGGCCACGCCGGCGCAAGCGAGAGCGGCCCCGCCGATGGTCGCGTGGATCTGTCGGGCCTCGGTGCGGGCGAGGCCGGCTGCGACTGAGCCGGCGACCATGCCGGCCATCCACGAGGCCTCGGTGACGCCGTACCAGACGCCGCCGGCGTGGAGGGTGTCACGGACCAGGTAGACAGTGACGACGTCCACCATCCCGACCAGCAGGACGACCACGGCGACGCCGGTGAGCAGCGGGGCCAGGACGCGGTCGGCCCGGAGGATGGCCAGGCCGCCGCCCATCGCCCGGTCGGTGTGGCGACGCTCGGGCACTCGGCGCGTACGGACGAGCGCGGCCGCGACGGTCAGCACGCCGAAGGTCGCGGCGTCGATGGCGATGGGTACGCCGGAGCCGAACGCACCGGCGAGCAACCCGCCGACCGCGGGCGCCGCCACCAGCGCGAGCACGTTGAGGGAGGTCTGGGCCGAGACCGCCTCGGCGACGTGCTCCTCGCCGACCACGCGCGGGACCAGGGCCGACCACGTCGCACCCGTCAGCGACGAGACCCCGGCGAGCACGGCGACCAGCACCACGATCGGGAGTACTGCGTGCAGGAAGATCAGCGGGATCGTCACCGCCACCTCCGCCAGACCACCGGCCAGGAGCAGTCGCCGGGAGTCGTAGGTGTCGACGAGCCGCCCGACGGGTCGAGCCAGCAGCAGCAACGGGATCGACCCGGCCGCCAGCACCAGCGCCACCTCGTACGGCGCGGCGCCGTCCGCCTGCAGCCGCAGCGTGAGGGCGACCAGCGCCACCCCGTCGCCGAACGTCGACACCATCCGGCCGACCACGATCACGAACAGGTCGCGCCGCCCGCGAAAGATGTTAAGCATGTATTGAACAATAAACACTTAACATCTCGGCCGTCAACGCCTATGCTCCGATCCGATGCCTGCCGACCGACCGTCCCCGCAGCTGGAGGTACGAGATCCCCGCGACATCCGCGCGCTCGCCCACCCGGCCCGGATGGCGATCATCGACGCGCTCGCGACCGGTGACGAGCTGACTGCGACCGAGTGCGCGCAGCTCACCGGGCTGAGCCCGAGCGCCACGGCGTACCACCTCAAGCTGCTGGAGCGCTATCGCCTAGCCGAGCGCGCACCGGCCCGCGACGACGGTCGGGAGAGACCGTGGCGGGCGACCGGTCGCGGAGGCACCGTCGACCTGGACACCTCCACCCCGGCCGGCGCCGCCGCCGCTGCCGCGGTCGGCCTCGCCTACATCGACCGCAGCCGGGCGCTCGCCGAGGAGTTCGTCGCGGGCGAGCGCAACGAGCCGGAGGAGTGGCAGGACGTCGCCGCCCTCACCAACGCCGACGTGTGGCTGACGCCCGATGAGGCCCGCGAGGTGACGTCAGCCCTCAGCGCAGCCCTCGAACCCTTCCGCGACCGGAACCTCCGCAACCGCCCCGACGGCACCCGCCGGGTCCGCGTCATGACCCTGCTCACCCCGCACCCGAAGCGCTGACGAGATCGCTGGCCAGTACCCCGTCCCACGAAGGAAGGACGAGTTGGTCGGTCGGGTCTTGCGTCAGACCGCGGTCAGGAACCGACCGTCGCGCTGCCCCGACCCGACGTACGCCGGCACCGGCCGCACCTCGTCGGTCCACGCCGCGCCGTCCCAGTACCGCTCGAGACCTCCGCCGACGGCGTACCAACCGGCCGGCGTGCTCACTGCTGCTGTGCTCATGCTGTTCCCCCGGATGACAGATGCTCGGATGTCAGCACCATAAGTAAGCCGAGCCGTCGCCGGAGCAGAACCCCCAACACCGGTCCGATCGGTCAGACTTGTGGGGCCGAAAGTCCCACGGGTCAACCGGTGGTCGAGGAGGTCGCTCTGCGACTACCGGTGGTTGAAAAGGTCGCTCTGCGTCCGTCTCGAGACCGCAGGACGCGATCCGCCGGGTGACCGCACGTGGCGATCACCCGGCGCTGGTGCCAGACGGGTCAGAGACCCACGTGGTTGGCGGCGTACGTCGCCTGAGCAACGGTGTATCCGTCGCCGTACGACGACGACAGCTGCTGAATCAGTCCTGCTCGCGAGAAGTGCGAGATCGACAGGTAGTTCTTGGCCGAACGGACCGCCTGCTCGTTCCAGTTCACCTTGATGTGGTTGACCGCGAAGGTGGCGTCAGCCTTGCTGAACCCGTCGCCGTACGACGACGACAGCTGCTGGATCAGCCCGGTCCGTGAGAAACCCGAGATGGACAGGTAGTTCTTGGCCGCGCCGATGGCCTGCTCCTGGCTGACGGTGAACTTCGGCTTGGGCTTGGCCGTCTTCGTCGGCTCCGGGTCGGCAGCCTCTGAGACATCCGGGCTGGCCGGAGCGTCATCGGTCTTCCCCGACGTCTTGTCCTTCTGGACACCCGCAGCGTTGTGCTTGGCGGCCGTGTCCTTGGTGTCACCGCTACCGCTCGCAGCGCTGGCACCGATCAGGACGACGATGACGCCGGCGGTGACCAGCACCCAGGTACGGCGCCAGAACGGCTTCTTCTCCTTGGCGGCGGTCGGCGCGGCGGCGTACGGCGCGGTCTGCTGCGGCGCGGTCCAAGCCGGCGGAGCGGGCGGAGTGGGCTGGGCGGGCTGCTCGGGCTGGGCGATCGGGGCACGGTGCTCGGTCCAGGCGTTGCCGTCCCAGTAGCGCTGCTGGCCTTCTGCTTGAGGGTCCGGATACCAACCGGCGGGGGTGCTCATGCGAAACGTTCTCCTCGAGATCAGATGTGAATGCGGCGGGAACGTAACCCGCGCTGACGGACGCTCAAGGGCGAACGCGGAGAGCCCGGCCGATCGGCTGAGGGACGATGGCTCACCAGGACTAGATAGTTCTCCGATCGAACCAAACGGGCCGGGCAGGCCCGCCCGAGCCTCAGAGTGACCCGTGGACGACTCGCCCCTCGAACAGCACCGCGTCGACGGCAACGCTCCCGAGGCGCGCGGCGTCGACCTCGAACGGGTCCTCGGCGAGCACGCTGAGGTTGGCGCTCTTGCCGACCTCGAGCGATCCCATGCGGTCACTCACCCGCAGCTGCCGGGCGGCGTTGATCGTGTAGCCCTCGAAGAGCAGCCGACGCGAGAGCCGCGCCGCCGCCTCGGGACGGACGCTGTCCGGATACGCAGTGGGGTCGAGGGGGTACTCCGGGTCGACGCGGGTGTGGGCGATCTGCATGCCGTACAGAGGCCGGGCCCGCTGCAGCTCGTACTGCGTGACCACGTCGCTGCCGAAGGTGACCAACGCGCCGCTGTCCGCGATCTCGTTGAAGCGGTACATCCGGTCCCAGCGCTCCTGCCCGAGGTACGCCTGGGAGCCCTCGCCGAAGTAGCCGCCCGACCAGTGCGGCGTCCAGTTGACGAGGATGCCGAGCTCGGCCGGCCGACCCATGTCCGCGGGATCGACCAGCTCGCAGTGCGCGAGCGTCACCTGGGAACGCCACGGCTCGCCGAGATCCCGCAGCCGCGACTGCACCAGCTGGACGGCGTCACATGCGACCCGGAAGGCGCGGTCGCCGACCAGATGGATGTGTACGTCGACCCCGGCGCTGCTCGTGAGCTCGAGGCAGTCGGCCAGCTCCGCGGCGTCCATCGCGATCTCGCCGAGCTCCCCCTCGCCCTGGTGGTCGCACAACGGGGTCAGCAGGGCACTGTTGCCGCCCTCGTTGGTTCCGTCGAGGAACAGCTTGAGCGCGTTCAGCCGGATGCGGTCGCCGCCGTACATCTCCTGCAGCCGGCGCAGCCGCGCGATCGCCTCGGGCAGGTCACCGAGGTTCCGGAAGCGCACCGCGCCCTCGTAGTACAGGTCCAGCTCCCCGCGCCGGTCGAGCTCGGCGACCGCCGCGACGGCTCCCTCGTCGTCGACGAGGGCGTCGAACAGGGCCGTGACCCCGTGCTCGGTCAGGAAGCGGAGGACGCGCCCGACACGCTCCGGCGTCATCTCTTCCGGTGGCTTCCAGCCGATCCGGTCGTAGAGCCGGTCGAGGAAGCGCCAATGAACCCCTTCGCGGAGCAGGCCGGTGGGCTCGCCATGCTCGTCCCGCACGAACATCTCCAGGCCGGGGACGGGGTCGGGGGTGTCGCGGGTGATCCCCATCAGCTCGAGCATCCGGCTGTTGACCCAGTGCGCGTGCTCGCTGAAGTCCTGGCACAGACACGGCCGGTCCGAGACGGCGGAGTCGAGGAGCTCCTTCGTCGGCTGGCGGTCGATGAACGTCGCGGTCGGGTAGTACTCGAAGTACAGGAACGGCGCCTCCTCGACCGGGTGCGCCCGCGCGTAGTCGCGCACGAAGTCCAGGATCTCGTCGACGTCGGTGGTCCAGGGCAGCCGGACGTGCCAGTCGCTGGCCGCGACCATGCCCGGGTGGGTGTGCGCGTCGATGAACCCCGGGACGACCGTGCGGCCACCCAGGTCGTGCACGGGGACACCGTCGAGCGGAGGTGCGGAGTCCAGGTCTCCGACGTGCACGATCACGCCGTCCTCGATCACGAGTGCCCCTGGCACCGGCTCCCAGTCAGACCCCGGGTAGAGCCTCGCGTTGGTCAGTGCCACCCCAGCCATGGGCCATTCTGCCCATCCCGACACATTGATAGTCAAGATTGACGAACTAAAAGTCAGGCGTCAGTCTCCCAGGGCCGCCCGAACGGTGGACCACAGCTCCCCCAGGACGGCCGTCAGCAGGTCGGAGGTCTGCACCGGGTAGGAGGAGAAGCCCACGATCATGGTCCGGGTGTGCCGGTCGACCCAGCAGAACTGAC
>DASSTL010000021.1:0-16442 GCA_035707985.1 Nocardioides sp.
GTTCAACTCCCCCCTCGCGCACTGAGCGAGGACGCTCCGACACGACGAAGTCGTGGCGGAGCGCCGCAGCGAACGGCGCAGCGCGCTTGCGCGCCAGCTTCCCCACCTCCGAGACGACGAAGTCGTGGCGGAGCGCCGCAGCGAACGGCGCAGCGCGCTTGCGCGCCAGCCGCCCACCTGCGACACGACGAGGTCGTGGCGGAGCGCCGCAGCGAACGTCGCAGCGGGTTCGCCCGCAAGCCGACGTAACAGCGCCACCCGACGACTGGTGTAGCTCACCGCAGTCGGCGCGATCTCGTCGAGACCGGCCAGACGCCTCCGGCAGGATGACGCCATGAAGCATCCCGACGAGACACCGACCCAGAAGCAGCGCCGGGTCTGGGACAAGTCGGCCTCGAGCTACGACGGGCAGATGGACTTCGTCGAGCGGCTGCTGGGCAAGGACGACCGGCGGTGGCTCGGGGAGCGTGCGACCGGCCGAGTGCTCGAGGTGGCGATCGGGACCGGTCGCAGCCTGCCGTTCTACACCGATGCCAAGACCCTGACCGGCGTCGACCTGAGCCCGGAGATGCTCGCTATTGCTCGCCGACGAGCGGAGGAGCGGGGGCTCCCGATCGAGCTGCGCGAAGGCGATGCGGAGCACCTCCCGGTCGAGGACGCGACGTACGACTCGGTCGTCTGCTGCCTGTCGATGTGCTCGATCCCCGACCCGGCCGCCGCGATCGCGGAGATGAAGCGCGCGCTCGTGCCAGGCGGTCGGCTCCTGCTGGTCGACCACGTCGCGAGCACCTGGCCGCCGATCTACGCCGTGCAGTGGCTGGTCGAGCGGATCAGCATCCGGGTCGCCGGCGAGCACTACACGCGGCGTCCGCTTCCGCTCGTGGAGGCGGCCGGTTTCGAGATCGCGGAGACCTTGCGGCACAAAGCCGGGTCGATGGAAAGAGTCCACGCCGTGAAGCCCTCGTAAATGTGCTGCGCCCCCGCCCGTCGCAGTGACGGGCGGGGGCTGTGGCGCACGCTGCCTTCCCCCTCAAGTCGGTCAGCGGACCCCCGTCAACCTGGCTCGTCCCCCCGGTCGAGCTGCGGTTGGTACCGAGGCTCGGTCCCCCCATCGCGCCTCGGTGACCTGAGAACGACCGGATCAGTTGCCCATGACGGGATCAGCAACGGTTTTTTCGGGAAATCGCGGTTGTCAGGCGCAATCCAGGCTCGAACTCGCGATTTCAGCGCCGGAATTGACACCCCACTGGCAAACCCGGGAAAACTTCCCGGCAAGCCCTTCCCCGGCCGCAAGATGTGCCGTTTCATTGTCGCAGTGGCCGGTGATCCACGATCGGAAGCCACCTGCAGGCCGGAGCAACCGGGGGGAAAGCTCAGGCCGAAGAGCCAGGACGACTGGGGGGAAGTCCTGGCGAAAGAGCCGAGGCAACCGGGGGGATGCCGAAGCTATGGAGGTCCGCTTCCGCCGGGGGACGGAAGGCGCCACGGCCCCCGCTCGCCAAGCGAGCGGGGGCGCCTCACATTTGGGCGGCACGTTCACGCCAGGAACGCCGCCAGCAGGGTCTCACCGAGGTCGGTCAGGATCGACTCGGGGTGCAGCTGGACGCCCTCGACCGGCAGCGTCCGGTGGCGCAGCCCCATCAGCACGCCGTCGCCGGTGTACGCCGTGGCGACCAGGTCGTCGGGCAGGTCGGTGACGACCAGCGAGTGGTAGCGCCCGGCCGCGAACGGCGCACCCAGCCCGGCGTACACGCCACGACCGTCGTGGTGCACGAGCGAACGCCGGCCGTGCACGGGGCGTCCGGACCGGACGACGGAGGCGCCGTACGCCTGGCCGATGCACTGGTGCCCCAGGCACACACCGAGCACCGGCACCAGACCGCCGAGGGCGGCCACCGCGGCCACGCTGATGCCGGCGTCCTCCGGCCGACCGGGGCCCGGCGAGATCACGAGATGGGTGAAGTCCCCACCCTCCGCACGGGCCACCAGGTCCTCGACCGGCACGTGGTCGTTGCGGACGACCTCGACCTCGGCGCCGAGGGTCCCGAGCCGCTGGGCGAGGTTGTAGGTGAACGAGTCGTAGTTGTCGAGCACGAGCACCCTGGAGTGGTCGGACGGAGTCGGCGTGGGGGGTTGGTACGGCGGCTCGTCGAGCCGGTCGCTCACCCACGTCGTCAGGGGTCCGACGCCCCAGGACCCGACCCCGGTGCACCCGACGACCGGCTGGACGCCTCGGATCGAGTTGGTCGCGAACACCTCCACCGCGCTCGCGAGCTCGGCCAGGCGAACTGTCCGCTCGACGACGGGGACCCGGCTCGCCCGGAGCAGGTCGAGCACCCGCGCCCGGACGGTCCCGGGGAGGATGCGCCCGTCCAGAGGCGGGGTCACGACCGTGTCGTCGAGGACCACGAACACGTTCGCCCGACCGCACTCGAGCAGCGCGTCGGTCTCGTCCACGAGGAGCACGTCGTCCGCGGGTCCGGGATCCTCCACCAGCCGACGGTCCCTCCACTTGTGACCGCCGAGGCCGGACCCGATCCGGCGCAGGGTGAGCGTCCACGGCTCGAGGCCCGCCTCGTCGATCGCGTCGGCCTCGATCAGCCACTCCCGACCGGCCGGGTCGTACGACGTGCGCAGGCGTGCCGTCCTCATCGCGGACGCATCGGCGCGGATGCGCGCCGACAGGGCGTCCCGGTCGACCGGCACGTCGTACAGGCGCGAGACGGAGTCGGCGATCCGGTCCACATGGAGCCCGAGGGCGACGGGCTCCCCCTCGCGCACGAGCAGCGTGTCGAAGACGCCGCGCTCGCGATCGGGCCGCGACCCTGACGCCCCCTCGATCTCCGGGACGGGCAGCACCTCCCGGGCCTTCGGCGGCTCCGCCGTGGTCGAGCGGGTCGTCCCGACCGCGGTCAGCAACGGGTCCACCTTGGTGAACACCTCCGCCAGCTCGCGGTCGGGGTCGGAGTCGGCCACGATCCCGCCGCCGACGCCGACCCAGCAGTCGCGGCCGGCCACCTCGAAGGTCCGGATCACGACGCTGGTCTCGAGGCCGGCGAGCGGGCTGAGGTAGCCGATCGCACCGGTGTACACCTCGCGCCCGGTCGCCTCGAGCTCGTGGATCACCTCCATCGCGCGCACCTTGGGAGCCCCGGTCACCGAGCCGGGCGGGAAGGTGGCGCGGAGCAGGTCGGCGTCGGACGCCTCCGGAGTCAGCGTGCCCCGGACCTCGGAGACCAGGTGTCGTACGCCGGCCCCCGGCTGCGGCTCGGCCAACGCGGTCACCCGCACGGTGCCGGTCTCGGAGACCCGGCCGAGGTCGTTGCGCATGAGGTCGACGATCATCACGTTCTCGGCGTGGTCCTTGGCCGACCGCTCGAGCACCTCGGGGTCCTGGGAGGCGGGCGCGGTGCCCTTGATCGGCCGGGTGACGACCTCGCGTCCCTCGCGCCGCAGGAACAGCTCGGGGGAGAGGCTCGCGACCTGGCGGTCGCCGGTGTCGAGGTACGCCGCGTGGTCGGGGGCGAGCGCGTCGACGCCCGCGCAGAACATGTCGAGCGCGTCGCCGTCCAGCGTCGAGTCGAACCGGCTGCAGATGTTGGCCTGGAAGATGTCGCCGGCCCAGATGTGCTCGCGGGCCGCGGCCACCGCCTTCCGGAAGTGGTCCGCACCGCCGGCCATCTCGAAGGGCGCCAGCGTGAACCCGCGCTGCTCGTCGGGCCTGGCCAGCAGCCCCAGCACCTCGGCGTACACGGCTTCCGCGGGCTCGCTGTCCAGCAGAGACTCGAAGGTCCACGCCCCGGACACCGCGTCGTACCGCAGCACCCAGTCGTAGCGGGCGACCCAGGCGTCCGGCTGCGGGTGTGGCCGGACCGGAGGCCTTGGCACCGCTTCGAGGAGCCGGCCCAGCTGGTAGCCCCACAGGCCGATCCAGCCGCCTCCGAGGCCCTCGCCGACGTCGTCCGTCGGTGCGAGGTCCGGCCAGCGGTCGGGCAGCTCGAAGGGGTCGCCGTCGTGCACCTCCGCCGGGCGGCAGGCGACGACGGCGCCTCCGCCCGCCCACGCGCCGACCAGGCCGACGAGTCCGGGCTCACCGCGCAGCCGACGCAGCACCGACGTCGGCGGATCCGCGAGTGACAGGAGCCGCACGACCGGCTCCCGGCGTACCCCCATGCGCTGCCCTCCTCGCGGGATTCCTACCAGACCACGAGCGCGCTCGGGCCCGGCGGACGTTGCCCGCTGCCCGTCATACTGGCGCGCATGAGCAAGGGGCGCGACGGGGTCCGCTGGAGCAAGGTGGTCGTCGTCGTGCTCGCGCTCCTGGTGATCAACGTCCCCTACGGGCTCTACGAGTGGCAGCAGCACCGCGTCCGCACGAGTGGTGACAAGGTGACCGCGACCGTGCTCGCGGTGCGTGACCGCGGAGACCAGGCCGACGTCGCGTTCCGCTTCCCGGCGAGCCTGCACGACGACCAGAAGGGCCGCTCGGTGCGGGTCGAGCGCTCGGTCGCCGACAAGGCGGCGCGCACCGGAACGATCGAGGTGCGCGTGCTCGACGGCAACCCGGACGCGTTCCACGTCGACGGGCAGGTGCGCGGCTGGGGCGGACTGGTCCTCACCCTCGTCGCCGACGCACTGGTGCTGCTGATGATCCTGCTCGCATGGCGACTCGGCGGGCGGATCCGCCGACCGACCCTGGTCGGCATCGCCGTCGAGGACGTGCGCGACGGCGACGACGGGTCCCTGCTCGACAAGCAGGAGGACGGCACCTACCTGATCAACGGCGAGGTGGCGAGCACGGGACCGTCCTCGCTCGTCCTGACCCTGCGCGACCGCGACGTGGAGATCCACCTGCGTGACCACGAGAACCCTGTCGCCGTCGGTGAGCGCGCCCAGGTCCGGGCGCAGCTGGTCGGCTGACGGTCGGCCCATGGTCCAGAAGGTCGTCGACACCCTGCTCGGCGTACCTCCCGCGATCGCGCTGGTCATCATCGCCGCCCTGGTCTTCAGCGAGGCAGCCCTCTTCTTCGGCTTCGTGCTGCCCGGCGAGACCGCCGTGCTGTACGGCGGTGTGCTGGCGGCAGCGGGCAAGGTCTCGGTGGTCCTGGTGCTCGCCGTCGTCCTGGTCGCTGCCGTCGTGGGCGACAGCGTGGGATTCGAGGTGGGCCGCAAGCTCGGCCCGCGGCTCGCGCGTGCACCCGTACTGCGCAACCATCCCGACCGCCTCGAGGCGGCGCAGGACTACCTGCGGCGCCGTGGCGGCCGTGCCGTGGTGATGGGCCGCTTCACGGCGTTCCTGCGCGCCGTGATGCCCGGCCTGGCCGGCGCCAGCCGGATGGAGTACCGACGGTTCCTGGCCTTCAACGCGCTCGGCGGCGTGCTCTGGGGCGGCGGCTGCGTGCTGCTCGGCTTCTTCGCCGCGCACTCGATCAGCCGGATCACCCACGCGCTCGGGGTGACCAGCGGCGTGATCATCGCGTTCATCGTGCTCGGGTTGGTCTGGGCCTGGCACCGTCGGTCCCGTGACCACGACTGAGGCCGGCACCGGGCGCGGTGCGGGCTGGGCCGGGTGGCGCACGGTCCTCTGGCTCGGGGTGGTCAGCCTGCTCGTGGACCTCGTCTACGAGGGTGCTCGCTCGATCACGGGTCCGTTCCTCGCCTCCTTGGGTGCCTCGGCGCTGACCGTCGGCCTCGTGACGGGTGCGGGGGAGGCGGCCGCGCTCGGGTTCCGCCTGTTCTCCGGGCCCCGCGCCGACCGGTCCGGTCGCTACTGGCGCTGGATGGTGGTCGGCTACGCGCTGACCGCGGTCTGTGTGCCCCTGATGGCGCTGGCTCCCGCGCTCGGGGCGGCCGGGCTGACGTTCGGAGCCGTGATGGTGCTGTCGGAGCGCACCGGCAAGGCGATCCGCAGCCCGGCCAAGTCGGTGCTGCTGGCGGTCGCCGCGAAGGAGGTCGGTCGCGGGCGCGGGTTCGGCGTACACAAGGCGCTCGACCAGACCGGCGCCTTCCTCGGCCCGCTGCTCGTGGCCGGTGTCGTCGCCGTCACCGCGCACCAGTGGGCCGGGCTGCTCGTCCTCGTCGTACCCGGCGCCGTCGCGCTCGGCGTACTCGCGTGGATGCATGGGTACGTCGGCGACCCTCGCCACGAGGCCGCGTCACCGGGTTCGGTCCTGGAGCGGCTCCCGGGCACGTTCTACGTGTATGCCGTCGCCTGCTCCCTGATCACGGTCGGCCTGATGACCTTCGGCGTGATCTCCTTCCACCTCGTGCACGAGCACCTGGTCGCGGCCGCCGTGGTGCCGCTCGTGTACGCCGCCGCGATGGGCACCGAGGCGGTGGCGTCGCTGGCCACCGGCTTCGCCTACGACCGCGTGGGAGGTGGCACGCTCCTCCTGCTGCCGGTGGTGGTCGCCTTCGTCCCGGCCCTGGTCTTCACCGACCGGGTCCCCGTCGCGATCGCCGGTGTGCTGCTGTGGGGCGCGGCGACCGGCGTGCAGGACTCCACCGTGAAAGCCCTCGTCGCCGACTTGGTGCCCGCTGCGCGGCTCGCCACGGCGTACGGCGCGTTCGCGGCGTTCCAGGCCGTCGCGGCACTGGCCGGAGGTGGCCTCGCCGGCTGGCTGTACGACGTGCACCGCGGTGCTCTCGTCGACACCGTCGTGGCCGCGCAGGTCATCGGTCTGGTGCTGCTCGCCGGCGTGCTCGTGCGAGCGCGGATCGATCACGGGACGTTCGGCGGCCGCGGCTAGGGTGAAGGCCATGTCGGCCACCCCGTCGTCGTACTCCATCACCATGCGGCTGCACACCGCTCCCGACCACGGGGTCGTCGGGGCCGTGGCGACGGCGATCGCGTCCGCCGGCGGCATCGTCACCGCCGTCGACGTCGCCGACTCCAGCCACGACCGGCTCGTCGTCGACGTCACGTGCTCAGCAGCGGATGCCGACCACTCGCAGACCGTGGTCGCGGCCGTCGAGGCGGTCGAGGGTGTGGAGGTCTACAAGGTCAGCGACCGCACCTTCCTGCTGCACATCGGCGGCAAGATCGAGGTCCAGTCGAAGGTGCCGCTGCGGACGCGTGACGACCTGTCGATGGCCTACACGCCGGGCGTCGGCCGGGTGAGCATGGCGCTCGCCCAGAACCCCGAGGACGTCTCGCGGCTGACGATCAAGGGCAACTCCGTCGCCGTGGTGACCGACGGGTCGGCCGTGCTCGGGCTGGGCAACATCGGTCCCGGCGCTGCGCTGCCCGTGATGGAGGGCAAGGCGGCGCTGTTCAAGAGGTTCGGCGGCATCGACGCCTGGCCGATCTGCCTCGACACCCAGGACACCGACGAGATCGTGCGAGCCGTGGAGCTGATCGCGCCGGGCTTCGGCGGCATCAACCTCGAGGACATCGCCGCCCCGCGCTGCTTCGAGGTCGAGCGCCGGCTTCGCGCGAGCCTCGACATCCCGGTCTTCCACGACGACCAGCACGGCACGGCGATCGTCGTGAAGGCCGCGCTGACCAACGCGTTGCGCTGCGTCGAGAAGAAGCTGTCCGACGTACGCATCGTCGTCTCCGGCGCCGGTGCGGCAGGCTCGGCGATCGTCACGGTGCTGCTCGCCGGTGGCGCCGGGGACGTCACGGTCGTCGACAAGGACGGGATCCTGTCCGAGGACGACGAGACGTTGAGCCCGGCCATGGGCGAGCTCGCGTCGCGCACCAACGCGACCCGGCTGCGCGGTGGCCTGCGCGAGGCCCTCCGGGGAGCCGACGTGTTCATCGGCGTGAGCGCTCCCGGGATCCTGCCGGCGGAGTGGATCACCGAGATGGCCGACCGCGCCGTGGTGTTCGCGTTGGCCAACCCCGACCCCGAGGTGGACCCCGCCGAGGCCGAGAAGTACGCCGCGGTCGTGGCCAGCGGGCGCTCGGACTTCCCGAACCAGATCAACAACGTGCTCGCCTTCCCCGGCGTCTTCCGGGGACTGCTCGACGCCCGTGCGAAGGAGATCACCACCGAGATGCTCCTGCGGGCCGCCGACGCGATCGCGCTCGTCGTCAAGGACGACGAGCTGAACCCGAACTTCATCATCCCGACCGTTTTCCACCCCGACGTGCCGAAGGCCGTCGCTGCCGCTATCAGAGGAGCCGATCAATGACCCAGCCCACCAACCTGGGCGACTTCCACGCCGTGACGATCGACGGGAAGGACCAGGACCTCGGGACCTACGTGGGCGATGTGGTGCTGGTGGTGAACACCGCCAGCGAGTGCGGCCTCACCCCGCAGTACGAGGGCCTGCAGCAGCTCTACGACACCTACGCCGACCGCGGGTTCACGATCCTCGGCTTCCCGTGCGACCAGTTCGGCCACCAGGAGCCGGGCAGCGAGGACGAGATCGCGTCGTTCTGCCAGCGCAACTACGGCGTCACGTTCCCGATGTTCGCCAAGATCGAGGTCAACGGCTCCGGCACCCACCCGCTGTTCGCCTGGCTGAAGGACGAGAAGCGTGGCCTCGGTGGACGCGCGATCAAGTGGAACTTCACCAAGTTCCTGATCGCCCGCGACGGGACGGTCCTCGACCGCTACGCCCCCCAGACCCAGCCCGCCGAGCTCATCGAGGACATCGAGAAGGCGCTCGCCGCGGAGGGGTGAGGCCCCGGCGGTTTCCCCCGCGTACCCGGGTGTAGCCATGCTTCCTGGGGTCTGGAACGGCCAGGGAGCGCGGTGATACCCGCGTACGCGCGGGGGGCCGCCGCGTCGCCGGCCCCCCGCGCGAATTCCCCGCTCAGGCGGGGAATTCCCCACTTAGTGGGGGAAATTTCCTCCAACAAGTGTCGAGTTCCCCGCTCAGGCGGGGAATTCGCCGCCCGCCCGCTCAGTCGTTGCTCTCGGTGGCGTAGAGGGCGGCGCCGACGATGCCGGCGGCGTTGAGGAGCTGGGCGGGGACGATCTCGGTCTCGATGTCGATGAGAGGCAGGAACTTCTCGGACTTCTTGCTGACCCCGCCACCGACGACGAAGAGCTCGGGGGAGAAGAGGAGCTCGAGCTTGCGGTAGTACGCCGTGAGCCGCTTCGCCCAGTGCTCCCACGAGAGGTCCTCGCGCTCGCGGACGCTGGAGGCGGCGCGCTTCTCGGCGTCGTGGCCGTCGATCTCGAGGTGCCCGAGCTCGGAGTTCGGGACGAGGACGCCGTCGTACACCAGGGCCGAGCCGATGCCCGTGCCGAGCGTGGTGACGATGACCAGTCCGTCGCGACCCGCGGCGGCGCCGTACCGGACCTCGGCGAGGCCGGCGGCGTCAGCGTCGTTGACGACGTGGACGTCACGTCCGGTCGCGTCGGTGAACAGCTTGTCGGCGTCCTCGCCGATCCAGTGCTGGTCGATGTTCGCGGCCGAGTGCACGACGCCGTGCCGCACGATCGCCGGCACGGTGACACCGACCGGGCCGGTGCTCTCGGGGAACGACGCCAGCAGCTCGACGAAGACCTCGGCCACCGCCTTCGGGGTCGAGGGCTGGGGCGTGTCGATGCGCACCCGGTCGGCGGCGAACTCACCCTTCACCACGTCGACCGGCGCGCCTTTGATCCCGCTGCCGCCGAAGTCGATCCCGACCGGAGTCACCGCACCCGTCGCAGTCATGCCCCCAATCTCCCCGTGTCCCGCGGCAGGAGCAACCTCCGGTCCGTCCGGACCCTTGCCACGTCACCTTTACAAATCATATCTTGTTGTAAACCTGCCTTCACAGGCTCGACCCATGAGCAGGAGATGGTCATGACGTCCGGGATCGTGAACAGCACCGTGCCGCAGAGCTCGACCGAGGAGTGGCGCGACCGGAAGCGCTACCTGTGGCTGATCGGTCTCGTCGTCCCGTCACTCGCGTTCATCGCGATGGGGATGTGGCGGCTCACCGGGTGGGGCGTGTGGTTCTGGGTCGGCCCGATCGTGATCCTGGTGATTGTCCCCGCGATCGACCTCGTCGCGGGCCTCGACCGCTCCAACCCGCCCGACGACGTGATCGAGGCGCTCGAGAAGGACCGCTACTACCGCTGGATCACCTACCTCTACCTGCCGATCCAGTACGCCGGCTTCGTCGGCGCGATGTACCTGATCTCGCACGCCGACCTCAGCACCCTGAGCAAGGTCGGCATCGCGATCTCCATCGGCTGCATCGGCGGGATCGGCATCAACACCGCCCACGAGCTCGGCCACAAGAAGGAGGCCAACGAGCGCTGGCTGTCGAAGATCGCGCTCGCCCAGAGCTTCTACGGCCACTTCTACATCGAGCACAACCGCGGTCACCACGTCCGCGTCGCCACCCCCGAGGACCCGGCCTCGGCCCGCGTGGGCGAGAACTTCTACCAGTTCTGGCCGCGCACCGTCGTCGGCTCGCTGCGGTCCGCGTGGAACCTCGAGCGCAAGCGCATCGCGCGGCGCAAGCAGCACCCGTTCCGGCTCTCCAACGACGTGCTCAACGCCTGGCTGATGTCGGTCGTGCTCTGGGGCGCGCTGATCGCCTGGCTCGGCGTGGGCATCACGCCGTACCTCCTGATCCAGGCGGTGGTCGGCTTCTCGCTGCTCGAGGTCGTCAACTACATGGAGCACTACGGGATGCTCCGGCAGATGGTCGGCGTCGGCGAGCGCCAACGCTACGAACGCGTGGACCCGTCGCACTCGTGGAACTCCAACAACATCGCGACCAACGTGCTGCTCTACCACCTCCAGCGACACAGCGACCACCACGCGAACCCGACCCGGCGCTATCAGTCGCTGCGCGACTTCGAGGAGAGCCCCGTGCTGCCGACCGGGTACGCCGGCATGATCGTGCTCGCGATCGTCCCCGCCGTCTGGCGGCGGGTCATGGACCCGCGCGTGCTCGCCCACTTCGGCGGCGACATCACCCGCGCGAACATCTCTCCCCGCAACCGGGACCGCGTCCTGGCCGCCTACGGCGCGGGCGACGGAGCGGAGGGGCCGGAGAGAGCGTCAAGGGGCTTGGCCGCGGCGGCCGCAGGCGACTTCTCCGACGACGACACCGGGCGGCCGACGCGCCGCCCCAGCTCCGAAGGTCCCTCCGATCCGTCGCCCACCCCGGACGAGCCTCTCGTGTGGAAGTGCCCGGGCTGCAGCTACGTGTACGACGTGGTCGCGGGCGACGAGCGCGAGGGGTTCGCCGCGGGGACGGCATGGTCGGAGATCCCCGACTCGTGGTGCTGCCCCGACTGCGGCGTCCGCGAGAAGGTCGACTTCGTGCCGGCCGAGCACGCGGTCACGGGCTGACCGATTCCCCGGACGGCGGTGTCGGTCCTCCTTTACCGTCGAACTTTGTGTGGGGACGCAGGAAGCAGCGAACCGCGAGAGCCGAGGCGCCGGACCTCGACGAGCTCATCGCGTCGCTGCGCGGTGCCGTCGCCGAGAACGCGCAGCCCGAGGCCGTCGGCCAGCTGATCTCTCTCCTCACCCTGCGCGGCACGCTGGCGATCCGGTCCGACCGTGACGAGCAGGGGCTCGACGACCGACGCACGGCCGCCGCGCTGCTCCGCGGGTACGACGGCGGGCCGTCGCCGGTCCCGCGGAACACCGATCTGCTGGTCCGCATGGGACTGGCCGCGGCCGAGCGCACCGTCGGGAACGTCGACGAGGCGTTCGATGCCGCGGTCTGGGCGCTGGAGCACGTCGGCACGGTCGGCGCCGAGGACGCCGAGATCTGTGAGGCGTTCGTGGCCGACCTCGACGGGATCCGCGGAGCGCTGGCCCGCGCGCATCGGCGCCCGGAGGCTCTGCGCGTCGCGGAGCTCGCCAGCGACCTGGCGACACGCCTGGCGGAGCACGACGAGCCGGCGTACCTCGCCCTGGTGGGGTCGGTCTGGGTCAACGAGGCGGGTGCCCGCGCGAACAACGGTGACGTCGAGGGCGCATGGGCGCTGAACGAGGAGGCGATCGCGCTCCTCGAGGAGCACGCGCCGTCCTCGCCGGTGCTCACCACCGCGTTGATGAACCGGGCTCACCTCCAACGACGCAGCGGGCAGTGGGAGGAGGCGGTGACGACCGAGAAGAAGCTCTTGGCAGGCGTCCGCGCCGAGGACCCCGCCTCCCGCGAGGAGATCCAGCGGCTCAACGTCCTGTTCGTCACCCAGGTGCAGTCCGGCCACCCCACGGAGGCGGAGGACACGATCTCCGAGGCGATCACGGTGGCGCGAGGTCTGGCGGCCCACGACCCGGCCGAGCGCTTCGCACTGGCCGTGCTGCTGGGCAACCAGGCGAACGTCCGCGGCGAGCTGGGGCGGTACGCCGACGCGCTGGCCTCGTCGGAGGAGGCCCTGAAGCTGCGCGAGCAGCTGGTGCTGGACTCTCCGTCCCCGGAGAACGACGAGGGCCTCGCCATGGCTCTCAACAACCACTCCGTGGTGCTGCGACGCCTCGATCGGTACGCCGAGGCCGCAGCGGCAGCCGCCCGGTCGGTCGAGCTGCGACGGCGCCACCTCGACCCCGGCGACCCGAACTCGGTCGGACTCCTGGCGAACTCCCTCAACAGCCACGCCGAGCACCTCGGCCGGCTCGGCGAGGGAGAGCGCGCCGTGGAGCTCGCCCTGGAGGCGCAGGAGCTGTTCGACAGCATGCCGGCTCCGGGCGCGCACAAGCGCCTGCTGCGTTCCAACCAGGAGACCCTGGGCCACGTGCTCGCCGTCGCCGGCCGCTACGAGGAGGCCGTCGAGGCGGCGTCGCGTGCTGTGGAGCTGGGACGCGTCGCGGCCGCGGCGACGCCGGGAGAGATCCCCGAGCTCGCCTCGTGCCTGGAGTCGCTGGCCGACCGCCTCGACCAGACCGGTCGCGCCGACGAGGCCGCGAACGCGCGTGCCGAGGCGTCGCAGCTGCGCACCGGGGTGGCTTCCTAGACTGAACGGGTGACCGCCGCCCCGACGTTCTCGACGCACGAGCGGGTCGTCGCGGCGGCAGCCGAGCTCACGCTCGAGGTCGGCTGGGCCGGCGTGACGATGGGCAAGCTCGCCGAGCGCGTCGGCGTCTCCCGGCAGACCGTCTACAACGAGGTGGGGTCGAAGCAGCAGCTCGCCGAGGAGATGGTGCTCGCTGAGCTCGCCAAGTTCCTCGCCGTGGTCGACGAGGCGTTCGACGAGCACCCGGACGACCTGGTCGAGGCGATCCGCAGCGCCTCGCGCGGGGTGCTCGAGCTGGCGAGGCGCAACGCCCTGCTCCAAGCGGTCGTGTCAGCGTCGTACGGCGCGGAGACCGAGCTGCTGCCGCTGCTGACCACCCGCAACGACGCGCTGGTGCTCACCGCGACCCAGGTGGTCAAGGCGCGCATCCCGGCGTACCCGATCGTGCTCGACGACCGCCATCTCGACGCCGCGATCGACATGGTGGTGCGCCTCGTCCTGTCTCATGTCGTGCACCCGGTGGGCGAGCCGGCGGCGACCGCCGACGACATCGCCTGGATCGCGAGCCGGACGCTGCGACCGTGACGTCCCCGCAGCGACGTAGTGTCACGGGGTGAGCGCGGGCTCGATCGAGTACTCCTCGGCCGCGGGTCGAGGGGTCATCACGGCCGCCGTGCTCGGCTCGGGGATGGCGATGCTCGACGGCACCGTGGTCAACGTCGCGCTGAAGACCATCGGGAAGGACCTCGACGCCTCGCTCGCCGAGCTCCAGTGGATCACCAACGGCTACCTGCTGCTGCTCGCGAGCCTGATCCTGCTCGGCGGCGCGCTCGGTGACCGGATCGGTCGCCGGCGGGTGTTCGTGATCGGCGTCGTCTGGTTCGCCGCCGCCTCCATCCTGTGCGGGGTCGCGCCCGACCCGGCCACCCTGATCGGCGCGCGCGTGCTCCAGGGGATCGGAGGCGCCCTGCTGACGCCGGGCAGCCTGGCGATCATCGAGGCGGTGTTCTCCCCGTCGGACCGCGGGCGCGCGATCGGCGCCTGGTCCGGGCTCGGCAGCATCGCCGCTGCGATCGGACCTTTCGTCGGCGGCGGTCTCGTGGAGTACGTCGACTGGCGCTGGATCTTCTGGATCAACGCACCGATCGCCGCGGTGACCGTGCTGGTCGCCTTGCGCTACGTCCCGGAGACCCGGGCTCCGAGCGAAGGACGGTTCGACGTCCCCGGCGCCGTCCTGGCGGCGGTCTTCCTCGGTGGCCTCACCTACTGGTTGATCGAGTTCCACTCGTCGTCGGCGCCGCCGGCGCTGGCGGTGGGTGTCGTGGCAGGCATCGCGTTCCTGGTGGTCGAGCACCGGTCGAGCCACCCGATGATGCCCTTGGACATGTTCGCGTCGCGCAACTTCAGCGCCGCGAACGCGATGACCCTGCTGGTGTACGCCGCGCTGGGTGCGATCACCTTCTTCCTGGTGATCGACCTCCAGACGGTGCTCGGGTACGGCGCACTCGATGCCGGGCTCGCGACGCTGCCGCTGACGGTGATCATGCTGCTGCTGGCGGCTCGCGGCGGGGCACTCGGGGCGCGGATCGGTCCGCGCATCCCGATGACGGTCGGCCCGATGGTGATGGCGGTGGGCGTGGCCTGGCTGTCCCTCGTCGGCCCGGGCACGTCGTACTGGCTCGGTGTCCTGCCTCCGGTCTGCGTGTTCGGGCTGGGCCTGGCGCTGATGGTCGCGCCGCTCACGATGACGGTGTTGGCGGCCGCGCCCGACGAGCGAGCCGGCATCGCCAGCGGCGTCAACAACGCTGTCGCGCGGGCCGGCTCGCTGCTCGCCGTCGCAGCACTGCCGGTCGCGGTCGGGCTCCGCGGCGACCAGTACGCCGACCCGGTCGCGTTCGACGACGCGTACGGCACGGCGATGCTCGTCTGCGCCGCTCTGCTGGTCCTCGGCGGAGTGGTCTCGTGGCTGACGATCACGCACGGCCCGGTGGCGCGGGAGCCCGTCGAGCCGCCGCGTGAGCGGGTGCCCGCGAGCCACCAGCTCGACTGCCCGAGCAGAGGCCACTGATCTACGGGCGACCGAGAGCACCTCGCCCGCAAGCGGGCATCGGTCTCGCTCCGGCCCTTCCGTCCCGACTTCGTCGTGCCGGAACGTCCTCGCTCGCAGCTCGACTGCCCGAGCAGAGGCCACTAGAGCGTTCCGAACTACCCTTCCGAGCATGCGCGGTGCTCGGGTGGACAGGCGCGCCGCCGTGGCCGCGGCGCTCCTCCTCCCCGCCCTCGTGCTCTCGGCGTGCGGTGACGGGTCCTCGAGCACGCCGGTGTCGTCGAGCAGGGCGCCGACCAGCGACCCCGTGTCCTCCGGCACTCCTACGACCACTGCGACCACGAACGAGCATGCCGTCGAGCGGCCGGGCCCGTTCCAGGCACCCCTGCACACCGCGGACATCCTCGTGCTCGGACGCAAGACCCTGACCCCGGCGATGGTGCGCCAGGTACGCCGCCTGCCGGGCGTGACCCAGGTCGAGCAGTTCAGCTGGGCGCAGGCGAGCATCGAGGACCACGCCGTCAACGTCGCCGCGGTCGACCCCTCGACGTACCGCAACTTCAACGTCGACCGGGTGGCGACCTTCCAGCCGGAGTGGAACCGGGTGGCCGGGGGCGAGATGGCGCTGCGTGGCAGCTTCCGCCGTCAGGTGTCGAAGAAGGGCTACGTCCGTCTGGGGGCGCGCGCCGACGCACCGCAGGTGCACGTCGGGGCCTACTCGCCACAGGTGCCCCAGGTCGATGCGGTCGTCAACGAGACCTGGATCGAGACCCTCGGGATGGTGCCGGGCAACGCGCTGCTGGTGTCCACCGGCTCCAGCACGCCCGCCCACCTGCGCAAGCCGGTGCAGCGGATCGTCGGTGCCTCGGCGTCGGTGCAGCGGGTCGACATCGCGGCGCGGCTCGGGCTCGACCCGCATGCCGTTCAGAACGTCGTCCTGGTCGGTAGTGTCGGCGACGCGGTCGGGAGCTACCGCTACACGGTGCTCGGCGGTGGTCGGATCGCGCCGCAGGCGTCGTGGGTCTCGAGCCACATCTCGACCCGGACGATGCCGATCATCGGGCCGATGACCTGCAACACCGCGATGTTCCCGCAGCTGCGAGCCGCGCTGGACGAGATCGTCGCCGACGGTCTGGCGGGAGCGATCCACCCCGGCCAGTACGCCGGGTGCTACGTCCCGCGCTTCATCGCCGGCACCACCACGCTGTCCAACCACGCCTTCGGCCTGGCCTTCGACATCAACGTTCCCGAGAACCAGCGCGGCACCGTGGGGCAGATCGACCGCCGCGTCGTGGCGATCTTCCAGAAATGGGGCTTCACCTGGGGCGGCACCTGGCACTACACCGACCCGATGCACTTCGAGCTCAACCGGTTGGTCAGACCCGAGTGACTGGCTCGCGAGGCGGCTCGACATCGAGGTCAGAGGTCGAGGTCAGAGGTCGAGGTCAGAGGAGGTCGCGGCCCGGCCGGGGACGGCTCGTGGGGCGCCACCAGTACACGCCGCACCCGCAGCGGTGCTCGCT
>DASSTL010000022.1:0-13102 GCA_035707985.1 Nocardioides sp.
CGTCCGGGTCTGCGTGTGCGTGCCCTTCTGCCCCATGCCGGTGTCGTCGTCATCGTCGTCGGCGACGGTGGTGACCACGCTCTGGCTGTCGTCGTCGCGCTTGAACGCCTTGGCGTGGTGGCCACCGCGGTCGTCCGACCCCTGGTCGGCGACGGCCAGCGGTGCCTGCCAGGCGAACAGGCCGGTCGTGACCAGGCCCGCCAGGCCGAGCGTGGCGGTCGTCGTCAGCTCGTTCATCTCTCGCTCCTTCGGTTCGGGACGTGGTGAGCACGACCCTTCCGGGAGACGGTGAGGTGACGATGAGCCCTCCATGAGACGGCTCTCACGAGCGTCGGGGCGAGACGTTCTCGCAATCGGGCTCGTCCAGCACCTCCACGCTGACGCAGGTGTCGGTGCCCGCGCCCATCCCGAGCGAACGGTCCGTCCCCGCGCCACCACGGAAGGTGTCGTTGTAGGCGGAGCCCCAGAAGACGTCGTCGCCTCCGCCTCCGAGGAAGACGGTCCCCCATGAGCCCGAGGCCGTGAGGCGGTCCGGACCCGGCGTGCCGGTCACGGTCCAGGTGGTGCCCCAGGCCGACAGGTCCACCCGCTCGACATGGGTCACGGTGAGCGTCACCGGGTGGTCGAGGGTGAAGGTCAGCAACCCGGTGCCCATCGACCAGACGGCGGTCGACGGCTGTGTCGTCGGGTTGATCGTCTGGGTGTGCAGGTCGACGAAGTCACGCGTGCCCGGGCCGCCGTCGACGACCTGGTCGGCACCGGGGACGTCGGTGATCTGGGTGAACAGCAGGTCGCGACCGGTGCCGCCGTACAGCCGGTCGGCGGCAGGTCCCATGTCGTCGACCACGTCGTCGCCCGGCCCGCCGCGGAGCACGTCCTCGCCGCCACCCCCGCTGATCGAGTCGTCGCCCCGACCGCCGAGCGCAACGTCGCGCGCATGCCCGCCGAGTCCGGGGTCGGTCACGATCCGGTCGTGGCCGCCGAGCCCCCGGATGCGGTCGGGACCCGGCCCGCCGAAGAGCCGGTCGTTGCCGCGGCTGCCGTCGATGACGTCGCCGTACGCCGAACCCACGACCGCGGCGCGTCCCGCCACGAATCGGTCGCGTCCCTCCCCGGTCACGATGCCCTTGGCCACGTCGATCCGCACCGCCCGGCCGGCGTCCTCCCACGACACGACGTCGGGGATGACCTCGTCGGCCTTCCTCGGGTCGCGACCGGGCACGAGCCGGTCGTCGCCCCGCCCACCCAGCAGCGTGTCGCCGTCGCGCTCGACCGTCCCCTCGTCGTTCACGTACCAGCGGTCGCGACCGCCGCGCAGGACGTCGTCGCCCGGCCCACCCGACAGACGGTCCGTGCCGAGGCCCCCGCACACGAGGTCGTTGCCACCCAGCCCGTTCACCGTGTCGTTGCCGCCCAGCGCGGCGATCACGTCCCGACCGGGTGTGCCCTTCAGCGTGTCGGGCCCGTCGGTCCCGACGATCGTGGCCACGTGTCCGCCGCACGTGGCCGAGCGCCCGGAGCCTGCGGAGGCCGACGGTCCCGCCCCCGCGATCACGGCCCATCCGGCGATCGCCGTCGCCCCCACGACCGCCCACCCACGTCCGACTCGCATCACGGCACCTCCTACGGGCCAGGCTGACGACGCCTCACAGAGTGCGATGAGTGCCGAACGTCATCAGTTCGGTGACCTGGGGAACTCGAGTGAGAGATCAGGGGCTCGCGCTGGAGTTCACGACGTCGCCCGAGAGCCGCTGGGCGAGGTAGATCGGGATCGCCGAGACGAGCACGAGGACGGCCGCGACCACGTTCACCACCGGTGCCTGGTTGGGCCGGAACAGGTTCTGGAAGATCCAGATCGGCAACGTCTGCTCCTCCGGGCCGGCGGTGAAGGTGGTCACCACGATCTCGTCGAAGGAGAGCCCGAACGCCAGCAGCGCACCGGCCAGCAGCGCCGACCGCAGCATCGGGAACGTCACTAGCCGGAACGTCGTGAACGGACCGGCGCCGAGGTCGGCGGACGCCTGCTCGAGGGACGGACCGAGCCGCTGCAGCCGGGCCTGCACGTTGTTGAACACCGTGACGATGCAGAACGTCGCGTGCGCGACCACGATCGTGAGGAAGCCGAGCTGCAGCCCGAGCATGGTGCGGAAGGCGTTGTTGAGCGCGATGCCGGTGACGATGCCCGGCAGCGCGATCGGCAGGATGATCAGCAGCGAGACGACGTTGCGGCCGAAGAAGCGGGTACGCCGCAGGGCCAGGCCGGCGAGCGTCCCCAGAGTCAGCGCGATCGCCGTCGCGAGCAGGGCGACCTCGATGCTGACCAGCAGGGCGTCACGGGCACCCGAGCTGTGCCACGCGGCGTCCCACCAGTGGAAGGTCAACCCGCTCGGCGGCCAGGTGAACGTGCGGTCGACGCTGAACGAGTTGACCACGACCAGCGCCAGCGGCACGTAGACGACGGTCAGCACCACGACCGTCAGCACCCGCAGCACGACCTTGAGGCGGGTGTCGATCACCATGCCGTGTCCCTGGCAGACGAGTGGAGCGGGGACGGGGTCCCCGCGAGGTTGTGCGTCGGGGGAGCGAAGCGGAGGAGGCCAGAACCTCGTGGGGTGTTCATAGATTCTCCAGAGCTCCCGTGCGGCGGACGGCGGCCAGGTAGATGAGCATGACCACCACGGGGACCGTGGCGAAGGCCGCCGCGAACGGCAGGTTGTTCGCGGCTCCGACGTTGGCGTAAACGACGTTGCCGATCAGCTGTCCGGTGCCGCCCACGATGGTGACGGCGATGTAGTCGCCCATCGTCAGCGAGAACGTGAAGATGGATCCCGCGACGACGGCCGGGAACGCCATCGGCAGCACCACCCGCCGGAGAGTGGTGAAGGCGCCGGCGCCGAGGTCACCGGACGCCTCGAAGAGCGAGTCCGGCACCCGCTCGAGGCCGGCGTAGATCGGCAGGATCATGTACGGCAGCCACAGGTAGGCGAGCGTGATGGTCGTGGCGGTCAGGCCGTAGCCCGGCGAGTGGATGCCGAACGGGTCGCCGACCCAGTCGATCAGGCCGCCCTCGGAGAACATCCCGCGCCACGCGTACGCCTTCACCAGGTACGACGCCCACAACGGCATCAGGACCGCGATCACGAGGAGCCGGCGTGCTCGCGGTGAGGCCACCTTGGCCATGTACAGCGCGATCGGGAACGCCAGCACCGCGTCGACGACGGTCACCAGGGCCGCGATGCCGATCGTCCGGAAGGCGATGTGCCGGTAGACGGGGATCTCCCACAGCGTCCGGTAGTTGTCGAACGACCAGACCCGCTCGATGTCACCGGTGAAGTCGTTCTGCCCCCACAGCGAGGTGACGAAGAGTGCTCCGAGCGCGGCGAGGTACGCCACCCCCAGCCACAGCATCGGCGGCAGCAGCAGGAGCCCGGTCCGCAGGCCTTCCGACCTGCTCAGCAACGACCCCCGCCGGGGCTGCTTCGCCCCGGCGGGTGCCGTCTGTGCTGTGGGTGCGGCCAAGGATCAGCCCTTGATCTCGGTCCAGGCCTGCGTCCAGTCGCCGTAGTCGGTGCACTCGGTGTCCGTGCGCCCGTCCAGGCACTCGCTGATCGGCGTGGTCCAGTACCAGATCTGGTCCGCGAAGGCCTTGTCGGTCGTGTGGTAGGCGTCGCAGAACTCCTTGCCGGTGATCTTGCACGCCGCTCCGTTGGCCGGCGCCTCACCGAACCACTGCGCCACCTCCGACTGCGGCTTGGGCGAGGTGATGTACGACATCCACATGTAGGCGCAGTTCGGGTGCGGAGCCTTCGAGGCGATCATCCAGGTGTCCGACCACCCGGTGGATCCCTCGGTGGGCAGGATCGCCTTGACCGGCACCTTCTCGCCCTCGGCGACCTGCCGGATGACCTCCCAGGTCGTGCCGATGACCGAGTCACCGGTCTTGAAGGCCTGGACCTCCTTGAGGTAGTCAGACCAGTACTCCGAGATGTTCTGGCGCTGGTCCTTCAGGAGCGCCACGGCCGCGTCGAGCTGCTTCTGGTCGAGCGCGTACGGGTCCTTGATCCCCAGGTCGGGCTGCGTCTTCATCAGGTACAGCGCCGCATCGGCGATGTAGATCGGCGAGTCGTACGCCGTGACCTTGCCCTTGTACTTCGAGGCGTCGTCGAAGACGGCACCCCAGCTCGTGGGGGCCGGCTTCACCTGGTCGGTGCGCCACATCAGCAGGTTCGCGCCCCACCCGTGGGGCACGCCGTACATCTGGCCGTTCACGCTGTTCCACGGCCGGTCCTTCAAGAAGGGCTCGATCTGGTCGTAGTGGTCGATCAGGTCGGTGTTCACCGGAGCGACGTCCCCGGACGCGATCAGGCGCAGCGACGCGTCACCCGACGCCGACACCACGTCGTACCCGCCGGTCTTCATCAGGTTGACGGCGTCGTCGGAGGTCGGGAAGACCTTGACGTTCGCCTGGCACCCGGTCTGCTTCTCGAACGGCGTCACCCAGTCGACCTTGGGGTCGGTGCTGCCGTCCTCCGCGTAGCCGGGCCACGCCAAGATGTTGACCTTGCCCTCCGACTGCCCCACCGACTGTTTCATCGGGATGTCGGGCGGCGTGAATCCCTGGTTGCCGGGGCCGCCACTGGTGGTGCTGCTGTCCCCGGACGACGAGCCGCAGCCGGCCACGAGGGCGAGGGCCGCTACGCCGACGAGCGCTCCGAGCGCGCGGATCTTCCTGCGATGAGTGGTCATGCTGTCTCCTCGGTTTCCTCGGTCCCTCCCGAGAGAGCGATCAGGGAGTCGCGGTGGAGAGCCACCGCGACCAGCCGGTCGGACGCCTCGAGCGGTGGCTCGGAGGCTCCTCCGGTGTTGGGGCGCGAGACCGTCAGGCTCCCGCCGCCGTCGAGATCGACGATCGCGTGGGTGGTCGGCCCCAGGTAGACCACCTCCCGCACCCGGCCGGGCATGGTGATCTCGCCGCTCTCCACCGACGCTCCGGCCGGTACGACGCGCAGCCGCTCCGGGCGCACGGCGTACTCCCCCGGCGTGCCCAGCAGCTTCTGTGCGACGCCACCGCCGATGCGGTTCGACGTACCGACGAACCCGGCGACGAAGGAGCTCGCGGGGTTCTCGTACAGCTCGACCGGGGTGGCGACCTGCTCGACCCGACCGTGGTTGAAGACCGCGACCCGGTCGCTCATCGAGAGCGCCTCCTCCTGGTCGTGGGTCACGAACACGAACGTGATGCCGACGTCGCGCTGGATCTGCTTGAGCTCCAGCTGCATCTCCCGCCGCAGCTTCAGGTCGAGGGCGCCGAGCGGCTCGTCGAGCAGGAGCACCTTGGGGCGGTTGACCAGCGCCCGCGCCAGCGCCACCCGTTGCCGCTGCCCGCCGGACAGCTGGTTCGGACGTCTCTTGGCGAACCCCTCCAGCCGGACGGCCGCCAGAGCCTCCTCGGCGCGGCGGCGTCGGTCCTTGCGGTCGACCTTCTTCACACGAAGCCCGTACTCGACGTTGGTCACCACGTCCATGTGGGGGAAGATCGCGTAGTCCTGGAAGACCGTGTTCACGTCTCGCCGGTACGGCGGCAGGTCGGTGACGTCCTCGTCGCCCAGCAGGATCCGGCCCGCGGTCGGCCGCTCGAACCCGGCCACGAGCCGCAGCACCGTGGTCTTGCCGGAGCCCGACGGGCCGAGCATCGAGAAGAACTCGCCGTCGTTGATCGCCAGGTCGAGGTCGTCGACGGCGCGCACGTCACCGAAGTGCTTGCTGAGGCCTCTCGTCGTGACAGCCGACATGTCAGGCACTCATCTCCCGCCGGCCCCACGGGGAGCCGTACTCGGTCAGCAGGTCGAGGAACGGGACGCTGTCGAAGGCCTCCGGGCCGAGCACGCCGGCACCCTTCCAGGTGCCGCGCGAGAGCAGCTCCAGTGCGATCACCGGGTTGATGGCCGTCTGCCACACGACGCACTGGTGGCCGTACTCCCGCATCGTCCACTCGTTGTCGACCACGTGGTAGTAGTACGTCGACCGGGGGGCACCGTCCTTGCCTTTGCCGGTCACCCAGAGGCCCGCGCAGGTCTTGCCCGTCATCCGCGGCCCGACCGTCGCGGGGTCGGGCAGCACGGCCGCCACCACGTCGCGGGGACTCACGTCGACGCCCTTCACGCGGACCTTCTCGGTGCGGTCCAGCCCGAGCGTGTGGAGCACCTTGAGGATCGTGATGAACTCGTCGCCGAGGCCGTACTTGAAGGTCGCCCGCCTGCAGTCGATCCAGCGCGGCATGAGGAGGACCTCCTCGTGCTCGACGTTCACGCACTCGACCGGGCCGATGCCCTCGGGGAAGTCGAAGACCTCGGGCTCGCTGAACGGCGCTGTGGTGTGCCACTCGCCGTCCTCCCAGATCACCGGCGGGTTCAGACACTCCTCGATCGTGGTCCACATCGAGAACGACGGCGCGAAGATCTCGTTGCCGTCGTCGTCGGTGACGACCAGGTTGGCGCCGTCGCGGGTGCCGAGCTCGTCGATCTCGGAGAAGTCGTGGTCGGCGGCGTACCTCGCGAACACGTCGGAGAGCCCGGGCTCGACGCCGATGCCGACCAGCGCCAGGCGCCCCGCGGCCTCCCACCGGTCGGCGACCGCGAACTGCTCGTCACCGAGCTTCACCCCCGTCTTCTCGTACGGCGCCTCCGGGTGCGGCTTCGACAGCGACATGGCCATGTCGAGGTAGTCGGCGCCGGCGTCGAACGCGCCCTCGAAGACGGACATGTTGAAGACGGGGTCGACCGCGTTCATCACGTGGGTGATGCCGTGCTCGCGGCACAGCGCCGTCACCGCGGAGGCGTCGGACGCGTCGATGCGCGCGGCGACGTAGCGGTCGTCGCCCGCCGCTGCCTGCTCTGCTCGCGTCACGTCGTAGTCCGCAACGACGATGGTCTCGAAGAAGTCACGGCGGGCCGCGATCGCCGCGAACGCCGCGCCCACGCCCCCGGCACCCACCAGCAGGATCCTCATCGTGCGTCTCCTCGCACCTCGGACGGACGGAACGCCGGCCCGTGGCCCGGGACCACGATGTCGGCGATTTCCAGGATGCGTGCCCGGCTCCGCTCCAGTGCCGTCTGGTCCCAGGCCAGCGGGTCCTCGACGGGTGTCATGTCCGCGAACCACCAGGCGTGCGTGAGCACGACGTTCCCCTCGTGGGTCTCCGCCACCAGCGCGGCGCACTCCTGCGCGTGACCCGGCGTCTCGATGACGCGGAGGCCGTCGCTCAGGCGGTAGCCGTCGCCGTCGTGATCGAGCCAGAGCGACCCGTCGTACACGGAGTCGACGTCGACGACCTTGGCCGTCGGGAACATGCCGATGTTCCGCGTGTGGTCGATGTGATGGTGGGTGACGAAGACGTGGGTCACGTCGCCGACACCCACCCCGCGCTCGGTCAGGGCGTCGGTCATCAGCGCAGGGTCGGACAGGATCCCGGGGTCGACCACCACGACCAGGTCGCCATCGCGGACGAGGCTGACCGTGGGGTGGACGGAACTGCCGGCGTCTGTCCTACGGACGTGGCCGGCGATCAGCACGTCGACCGTCGCCATGGTCCCTCTCTCCGATGTCCTCGGGTGCTCTCGCCTTGTGGTCTCGTCGCGCACGTCACGACCTCGTTCCTCGGTCGTGGTGCTTGCTCGGCCCTCCTTCGCGACACGACCCCGCTCGTCCCTCGCGGCTCGTTGCTCAGTCGCCGATGTAGCTCATGACGTGCTTGATCCGGGTGTAGTCCTCGAGGCCGTACATCGACAGGTCCTTGCCGTAGCCGGAGTGCTTGAAACCGCCGTGCGGCATCTCGGAGACGAACGGGATGTGGGTGTTGATCCAGACGACGCCGAAGTCGAGGTGCTTGGACATCCGCATGGCGCGGGCGTGGTCCTTGGTCCACACGCTCGACGCCAGGCCGTACTCGACGCCGTTGGCCCAGCGCAGCGCCTCGTCCTCGTCGCTGAACTTCTGCACGGTGATCACCGGGCCGAAGATCTCGGTCTGGATCTGCTCGTCATCCTGCTGGAGCCCGGCGAGCACGGTGGGCTCGTAGAAGTAGCCGACCGACCCCTGACGCTTGCCTCCGGTCGCCACCGTCGCGTGGTCGGGCAACCGCTCGACCATCCCGCTGACCCGCTCGAGCTGGCTCTCGTTGTTGAGCGCGCCGTACAGCGCGTCCTCGTCGTCGGGCAGCCCGGTCTTGGTGTTCTTGGCCTGCTCGGTGATCGCCGCCACGAACTCGTCGTGCACCCCCGGTCCGGCCAGCACGCGCGTGGCCGCGGTGCAGTCCTGCCCGGCGTTGAAGTAGCCCGCGACGGCGATGCCCTCGGCTGCCTTCTCGATGTCCGCGTCGTCGAAGACGATGACCGGCGCCTTGCCGCCGAGCTCGAGGTGGACCCGTTTGAGGTCCTTCGCCGCCGACCCGGCGACCTCCATGCCGGCCCGGACCGAGCCGGTGATCGCCACCATCTGCGGCGTCTTGTGCTCGACCAGGGCGCGACCGGTGTCGCGGTCACCGCAGACGACGTTGAGGACGCCCGGCGGGAGGAACTCCTGGCAGATCTCGGCCAGCAGGGTCGAGCTCGCCGGCGTCGTGTCACTGGGCTTGAGGACGATCGTGTTGCCGCCCGCCAGAGCCGGGGCGATCTTCCAGATCATCATCATCAGCGGGTAGTTCCACGGCGTGACCTGGCCGACCACGCCGATCGGCTCGCGCCGGATCCACGACGTGTGGTCGGCCATGTACTCGCCGGCCGAGCGCCCCTCCAGCAGTCGCGCCGCTCCCGCGAAGAACTTGAAGTGGTCGGAGGCGTACGGCATCTCCTCGGACATCGTCAGCCCGAGCGGCTTGCCGGTGTCCTTGCACTCGACCGCGTTGATCTCCTCCACCCGGTCCTCGATGGCCTGGGCGATCTTGAGCAGGGCGTTGCCCCGGTCCTTGGGTGTGAGCTCGCTCCAGACGGGGAACGCCGCCTCCGCGGCGGCGTACGCACGGTCGATGTCCTCCGGGCCGGACATCGGCGCCTGCGCATAGACCGCGCCGGTGGTGGGGTCGACGATGTCGTAGGTCTCCCCTGACACGCTGTCGACGAGCTCGCCGTTGATCACGTTCTTGAACGTCTGGTCCGCCATGACCGGAGCCTAACGAAACCGCCTCCGGATTCGACAGTGCCAGGGATCCGATTCGACGGATTTCGTTGTCGACACGGCTGGCTCACGCCTCGAAGACGCGCCGGCCGCTGACCCACGACGACACCACGCGGGCCGCGCCGATCTCCTCGGCCGGACCGGCGAACGGGTCACGGTCGAAGACGGCGAGATCGGCGGCGTTGCCGGGGGCGAGGACCCCGGCGCCGTCGGTACGGTCCCGGCCGTTCACCCACGCCGAACCGGACGTGTACGCCGCGAACGCCGTCGTGAGGTCGACGGCCTGCTCGGGCAGGAACGGCTCCCGCGGGTCGTCGTACGCCGTGCGGTTGACGGCCGTGTGGATGGCCAGGATCGGGTCGGGCGAGGAGACCGGCCAGTCGCTGCCCATGACCAGCCGCGCGCCGGCCCGGTGGAGGGCCCCGAAGGGGTACTGCCACGTCGATCGCTCGTCACCGAGGAACGGGATCGTGAGCTCGTCCATCTGCGGCTCGTGCGTCGCCCACAGCGCCTGTGCGTTCGCGGCCACACCGAGCTCGGCGAACCGCGGCACGTCGTCGGGGTGGATCACCTGGATGTGGGCGATGTGGTGGCGCAGGTCGGCCGAGTGGCCGGCGTCGCGCGCGGCCGCGAAGGCGTCCAGCGCCTCACGGGTGCCGCGGTCGCCGATGCAGTGCACGTGCACCTGGAACCCCTCGGCGGCCAGGGCGACGACGGCCTGCTTCAGCTCCTCCGCGTCGACGAAGGAGTGGCCGGCGTTGTCGGTCTGGTGGCCGTGCCCGTCGAGGTACGGCGAGAGCATCGCGGCGGTGAAGTTCTCGCAGACACCGTCCTGCATGATCTTGACGCTGGTGGCACGGTAGCGGCCCGCGGTCTGCGCCTTGCGCCGCTGGACCAGCTCCTCGACCTGCTCCACACCACGCTCTCGCTCCCACCACAGCGCGCCGACCACGTCGGCCACCAGGTCCCCGCTCGCGATGGCGTCCTCGTACGTCGAGCCGGTGTCGGCCATGCCGGGGTAGGCCCCGACGATCGCGTCCTGCCAGGCCGTCACCCCGAGCGAGAACAGGTAGCGCTGCCCCTCGACCAGGCCGGCGGCGTACCCGGACGCCGGGATGTCGGGCAGGAGCCGCGCGACCAGGTCGACCGCGCCCTCGTGGAGCGTGCCCTGGGGGCTGCCGTCGGAGAGGCGCTCGATGCGGCCGTCGGGCGGGTCAGGTGTCGCCGCCGAGATGCCGGCGAGCTCGAGGGCCCGGGAGTTCGCCCAGGAACCGTGGTGGTCGCGGTTGTGCAGCAGGACCGGGCGGTCCGGCACGACCGAGTCGAGGTCGGCGGCTGACGGCGTACCACCGGGGAACGCCGCCATCTGCCAGCCACCGCCGGTGATCCACGGGCCGTCGTACCGGTCGGCGTACGCGCGGACCAGCGCGAGGTACTCCTCGCGCGTGCCACCCTCGGTCAGGTCGCACTGCATCCGCTCGAGGCCGCCCTGGATCGGATGACAGTGAGCATCGGTGAAGCCCGGCGACACGAGCCCTCCGGCGAGGTCGACGACCTCGTGGTCCGCCCGGTCGACCTTGCCGAGCTCGTCGGGATCGAGGACCGCCACCACCGACCCGTCGTCGACGAGCAGGCCGTGACCCTGCAGGTACCGGTGTCCGTCGAAGACGGAGCCTCCCGCGAACAGCGTTGCCATCAGCGTCCTTCCAGGAGAGGGCCGGCGGGGTCGTGCGAGATGCCGACCTTGCGCACGGCGAGTGCGGACAGGGCCTCGAGGCAGACCCGGTTGGCCAGGAACGCCGTGATCTCGGCGTGGTCGTACGGCGGCGAGACCTCCACCACGTCGATGCCGGCGACGGGCAGCTCGCGGCAGATGCGGCGTACGGCGTCCAGCAGCTCGCGCGCGGACAGCCCGCCGGGCTCGGGGGTGCCCGTCCCGGGAGCATGACCGGGATCGCACACGTCGATGTCGACGGACAGGAAGACGGCGTCGCACTCGTCCATGGCGATCTCGAACGCCTCGTCGAGACAGGTGTCGAGCCCCCGCTTCCCGATCTCGGTCATCTCGTAGGACCGCATGTCCTGGTCTGCCATCCACTTCATGGTCTCGGGGCCTGGCCAGTAGCCGCGCAGCCCGATCTGGAGGAACCGGTCGCCACGCACGGCGCCGGACTCGATCAGGCGGCGCATCGGCTGCCCGTGGCCGTACAGCGACCCGAACTCGATGTCGCCGGTGTCCGCGTGCGCGTCGAAGTGGATCATCGAGACCTTGCCCATGCCGAGGTGGCGGGCGACGCCGGTGGCGTCGGGCAGGGCGATCGAGTGGTCGCCGCCGAGCACGAGCGGGATCGTCCCCGCCGACGCCACGGCGTACACGGCGTCCTCGAGGGCCTGCAGCGCACGCTGGATCTCCCCCGGCGGCATCTCGACGTCCCCCATGTCGACCACGGTGAGGTCCTGGAGCGCGTCGACGCGCAGGGCCAGGTGCGGCCGCGACCCGTCCTGGGGCAGGTAGTCGGTCTGTCTGATCGCCATCGGGCCGAAGCGTGTGCCCGGGCGGTGGGAGGTGCCGCCGTCGAACGGCGCCCCCACGACCACCACGTCGGCGGCGCTCAGCGCGGCCGTGTCGGCCACGTCGACGGCTGGGACGCCGAGGAAGGTGATGTCCGGACCGAACTGCGCGCCGTACCGCATGAGGGATTCCTACCAGGCGGGGCGAGGGTCCGCCTACCTTCGGAATCAGTGACGAATCACGGGCGCGACCTTCGGATTCGCTTGCGGGCGATTCGAGAGCGCATCATGATGGGGCAAACCATCGGAACGCGAGGAATCGATATCCATGTCCGGCTCCCCCGCCTATGACAATGCACGCCTGCAACACCAGGCGCGTGAGCATCTCTGGATGCACTTCACGCGTCACTCGAGCTACGACCAGGCCGGCGCCGAGGTGCCGATCATCGTGCGCGGCGAGGGTCCCTACATCTACGACGTCCACGGGAAGCGCTACCTGGACGGCCTCGCCGGACTGTTCGTGAGCCAGCTCGGGCACGGCCGCAAGGAGCTGGCCGAGGCCGCGGCCAGGCAGACCGAGCAGCTCGCCTTCATGCCGATCTGGTCCTACGCGCACCCCAACGCCATCGAGCTCGCCGACCGGGTCGCCCACTACGCGCCCGGTGACCTCAACCGCGTGTTCTTCACAACCGGTGGCGGTGAGGCGGTCGAGACCGCCTGGAAGCTCGCCAAGAACTACTTCAAGGTCACCGGCAAGCAGTACAAGCACAAGGTGATCAGCCGGGCCATCGCCTACCACGGCACGCCGCAGGGCGCCCTCTCGATCACCGGTCTGCCGGGCATGAAGGCGCCGTTCGAGCCGCTCGTGCCCTCGACCTTCCGGGTGCCGAACACGAACTACTACCGCGCGCCGTACTTCGAGGACGACGAGAAGAAGTTCGGCCTCTGGGCTGCCAACGAGATCGCCACCGCGATCGAGAACGAGGGCCCCGAGACCGTGGCCGCGGTGTTCCTCGAGCCGGTCCAGAACTCCGGCGGCTGCTTCCCGCCGCCGCCCGGATACTTCGAGCGGGTACGCGAGATCTGCGACGAGTACGACGTCCTGCTGGTCAGCGACGAGGTCATCTGTGCGTTCGGCCGGCTCGGCCACATGTTCGGCGCGGAGCGCTACGGCTACCAGCCCGACATCATCACCTGCGCCAAGGGCATCACCTCGGGCTACTCACCGCTCGGCGCGATGATCGCCTCCGACCGGCTGATGGAGCCCTTCCGCCAGGGCAAGGAGTGGTTCGCCCACGGCTACACCTTCGGCGGCCACCCGGTCTCGACCGCGGTGGCGATGGCGAACCTCGACATCTTCGAGAAGGAGAAGATCAACGAGCACGTCCGCGAGAACGAGGGGGCCTTCCGCGAGACCCTC
>DASSTL010000023.1:0-100635 GCA_035707985.1 Nocardioides sp.
CTCCGGCGTCGTCAAGCTCGCGCTGCCGCGCGTCGGTGCCGGCACCTGGAAGCTCAAGGCGAAGTACAGCGGCGATGACCTGCACAAGGCGTCCAAGCAGGTCACGACGCTCACCGTGGCCAAGAGGCGCTGACCGGAGCGTCGTCACAAGGGATCAGCTCACGGAGCCAGGGCCAGCACGTCGGCGTAGAAGATGTCGTCGGGGGCAGCCGGTTCGCACCGCTCGAACACGTCGAATTACTCGTCATGGTCGAGGGACCAACACGTCCCACGGAGGTCATCATGAGTACGGCGTCGATCACCCACCACCGTCCCACCTCGTTCGTCGCGGCGGGGGCCGCTGTCGCGGCGCTGGTCGCCGGAGGAGTGGCCCTGTCGATCGCGAACCAGGACCACGGCAGCCCGACCACTCCGCCGCCCGCAAAGATCCACGACACGGGGTCGTAGACGCACCACCACCAGCCGCCGATCCGCGGCGGACACGTGGGGACCGGTCTGTGAGCACGGCTCGCCCGTGATCTGGGCGAAGATACGGGGGTGCCGAGCCGTCACGTCGCCGTCGCCGCCACCGGGCGGCAGGCCCTCGAAGCCGGCCTGGGCGTCGTCGAGGACGGCGGCAGCGCCGTCGACGCGGCCCTGGCGGCAGCGTTCGTGGCGATGGCCACCGAGCCCGGCGTGGTCAGCCTCGGCGGCGGCGCCTTCGTCGCCGTGTGGCCCACGGACGGCGATCCGGTCGTCGTCGACGGCAACGTCGAGATGCCCGGCCGCGGCGGCGACCCGTCCCGGCTCGGGCGCGGCATCCGAGAGGTGGTCACCGACTACGGCGGCGGCGTGACGATGTCCGTCGGCCCCGGGTCGGTCGCGACGCCGGGGATCGTCCCGGCCTTCGCGGTCGCGGCCGAGAGGTACGCCGCTCTGCCGTGGGCGCGCCTGGTCGAGCCGGCGATCGAGGCGGCCCGGAGCTATCCGATGGGCGCCGCGGCCGCGCTGTACCTGGGCCACGTGACCGACAGCCTGTTCGCCGAGGACGACGAGGCCCGCGCGCTGGTGACCAGCCCGAGCGGCGGCAGGCCGCGCGCCGGTGAGCTGTTCGCCAACGACGCGCTGGTCGCCACCCTCGAGCGGCTGGCGGCCGAGGGGCCCGGTCTCTTCACCGATGGTGACGTCGGGCGAGCGTTGCTCGCGGTGATGAAGGACCGCGGTGGCCTGATCACCGACGACGACCTCACGGCGTACCGACCGGTGGTCCGGCCGGCTCACCTGCTCCGGGTCGGCGAGTGGGACATCGCCACCAACCCGCCGCCGTCGGTGGGTGGGCCGATGCTGGCGGTGATGCTCGGCGAGCTGGCGCGGCGGCCCGACTGGACGTGGGACGACGCGATCGACATCCAGCGCCGGGTGCTGGGCTACCGGGCGTCCGTCCACGACCTCTCGCCGGACCTCGAGGCCGACGGGCTCGACCTGCTCGGTCGGGTCGGTGCGCGCGGTCTCGACGCGCTGCACCCCTCGTCGCACCCCACGTCGCACCCCACGTCGCACCCCACGTCGCACCGGTCGTCCTCGACGGCGAACGTCTCGGCGGTCGACTCCGACGGCAACGCGTGCGCGGTGACGATGAGCAGCGGGTACTGCGCGGGCATGGGCATCCCCGGCACCGGCATCCTCCTCAACAACACCCTCGGCGAGGTCGAGCTGAACAAGCGGGGTCTGCACGCGCTGCAGCCGGGCACGCGGCTGGCGTCCAACATGGCGCCGACCACCGGTCGCGTCCGGGGTGACGGGTCCGGCGTACGCCGACCGCTGGCCATCGGCTCGCCCGGTGCCGACCGGATCACCACGGCGCTGATGCTCGTGCTCGGCCAGGGGTGCCTGCACGGCCGCGACCTCCAGGAGGCCATCGACGCGCCGCGCCTCCACGTGCGCGGCCGTGACGACGGCTTCGTGGTCGAGCACGAGCGCGACGAGGCGCTCGCGGCCGCGGTCGAACGGTCGGGGCTGCCGGGTCATGAGTACCCGGAGCCGCACATGTACTTCGGCGGCGTCGGCACCGCCCTGATGACGCCGGAGGGCGACCTGCTCGCCGCCGGCGACGCGCGCCGCGAGGCCGCGACCGGGGTGCGGTGACCTGGCGACGCGCCGTGGCGCCGCTGCTGGCGCTGACCGTGGCGCTGGTGCTCGCGGACTCGGCCGTGGTCACGCTGGCGCTGCCGGACATCCTCGTGCACCTGCAGACCACGGTCGCGCAGGTCGCCTGGGTGCTGATCGCCTTCAACCTCGTCCTCGGACTCGCGGCCGTGCCCAGCGCCGTCGTCCTCGCGCGCCTGCACCCGCAGGTCCTCACCGCGCTCGGGATCGCGGCGTTCGCCGGGTCGTCGGCGTGGTGCGCGGCGGCCGGGTCGATCGAGGTGCTGATCGCGGCCCGTTGCCTGCAGGCGCTCGGCGGTGCGTTCGCGCTGCTCGGGTGCCTCGAGCTGCTGGTCGCGGTGTACGGCGAGCGCCGCGGCGTCGCGACCTGGGTCGTCGCGGGTGTGGTCGGCACCGCGACCGGGCCGGTGGCCGGAGGGCTGCTCACGCAGGCGTTCTCGTGGCAGGCGATCTTCGTGGTGCAGGTGCCGTGCGCGGCGCTCGCCGTCCCGGCCGCGCTCGCCGTACGCGGCGTCCCGGTGCAGCCACCGGACCGCCACCGGCCGGCCCTGCGTCCCAACCTCGCCCTCGCCCTGCTGTCGGCGGCGCTGACCGCCGCGTTGTTCCTGCTGGTGCTGCTCCTGGTCGAGGGCTGGCGCCGGTCGCCGGCGACGGCGGCGGTCACGGTGTCCGTCGTACCGCTGGCCGCGCTGGCTGCCCGCCCACTCGCGCGGTTGCTGCGGCCGCCGCAGGAGGTCGAGGTCGCCGTCGGCTGCTTCCTGATCGCCGGTGGGCTCACCGGCCTCGCGATCCCCCCGTCGGCGCACCTGGCGTGGACGATCGCGCCGCAGGCCTTGGTCGGTCTGGGGCTCGGCCTCACCGTCGACCGGCTCACCACCTCGGCGATGGAGCTCCGTCTCCCGCGCGTCCGCCACGCCGGCTGGACGATCGGCGCCCGTCACGTCGGCGTCGTACTCGGCCTCGCGATCCTGACGCCCGTCTTCACCGCCGACCTGATGGACGCCCAGGTCCCGGCCCAGGAGGCGATCACCTCCCTGGTGCTCGACGCACCCCTCCAGCCCGAGGACAAGATCGCGGTCGCGAGAGCCCTCGGCGACGAGCTGACCTCGCAGCAGGGACGGATCCCCGACCTCCACCACGCCTTCGCGACCCTCGACGTCGCGCCCTCGGAACGAGCGGCCACCGACCGGCTCGAGCAGGATCTCGACGCGCAGCTGACCCGCGCCGCCACGCGCGCCTTCCGTGACTCGTTCCTGATCGGTGCCGGTCTTGCGCTGCTCGCTCTGGTCGTCGTGGTCGTCCCCCGCCGGAGGGAGCCGTCATGACCTCTCGACCGTTGGCGCTGCCCGCCCTCGCACTCGCGCTCGTGCTCGGCGTCCTCTGCGTCCAGGTCGCGAACGGCGGCGGCTCCTACGAACCCCTCCACCCCGCGGACCCCTGCACCCCGCGCCACGTCACCTCCCAGGCGACGGGCATCGACGGGCTCACCGAACGGCTCGTGCTCCTCGGCCTCGACGGCGCCGCCTGCCGGCTCGGGGTCAGCCGCGAGGCGCTGACCCTCGAGCTCGCCCAGCCCGGCCCCCGCACGGATGCCCAGGTCGACGCCCTTCGTGCCGGCCTCCTCGACGCCGTCCGGCAGATGAAGTCCGACGGCACGCTGCCTCCCGCCTCCTCCCTCGTCGACGAGGCCCTCGACAACTCCGACCTCAACGGGTTCGTCAAGGCCGCCATCCGCGCCCTCCCCGACTCCGTCATCGACTCCGCCCTGAAGACCGACGACGTGCTCGACCGCACGATCACCGACCTGGACCTCCGTGCAATGCTGGCGAACCTCGACGACGAGCAGGACCTGAACACACAGCTGAACGCCGCCGTCACCCAGGCGGTCAAGGACTCCCTGGTCGCGCGCGTCCGCGATCTCGTGTGAGCGAGGAGTGCGGCGGTCAGGGAGGCGAAGCGCGAACTCTCACGTCGGGAGGAGGTCGCCGTACGACGGGCGCGTCACCGGGGGCCTCAGCTGGGCCGAGATCGGGATGCTGCTCGGGGTGACTCGGCAGACCATGCATAGGAAGTACCGGACGGTGGGCTGAGCCGGCGCTGGGTGGAGCTCGACGGTTCGGCGCCGGCACGCCCGGTGTCCGCGAGCCGCGCGGTTACGCTCGGTCTCGTGAGCCGGGTCTTCAGAATCCCCCTTGCGTCGGTCTACCCGCACTACGTCGCCAAGGCCGAGAAGCAAGGGCGCACCAAGGGCGAGGTCGACCGAGTCATCTGTTGGCTGACCGGCTTCGACCAGGCGACCCTGGAGCACCACCTCGCCGCAGAGACGACGTTCGAGGACCTGTTCGCGCGGGCCCACCTCAACCCCAACACCGAGCTGATCACCGGCGTCGTGTGTGGCATCCGCGTGGAGACGATCGAGGATCCGTTGATGCAGAAGATCCGCTACCTCGACAAGCTCGTCGACGAGCTCGCCAAGGGCAAGGCCATGGACAAGATCCTGCGCAGCTGAGCACCACGTCAACGGTCGGTCGTCGAGGCCATGTGGGCGGCGCGTGAGCCACACTTCCAGCCCAGAAAATGTGGCTGGCTCACCGCAGGCACAGCCCTGGCGAGCGCTACTCGACGATCTTCCAGTACGAGTCCTTGCGACGGATCCGCCCGTCCGGCGCGAGGTCGAAGAGGTCGCAGCCGCGCACGGTCACGCGTTCTCCGGAGGGCCGGGTGCCGGTGAGCAGCCATTTCGAGACCGCATGGTCACCACAGATCCAGTGCTCGTCGTCGCCGTAGTGGACGTCGGGCAACCCGGCGAACCGTTGCGCCAGCCCCTCCCGGACCGCAGCCCGGCCTTCCAGTCGCGTGCCCCATGGTTCGGTCCCGCGCGGCATCTCGAGCACGCAGTCGTCACTGAAGAAGGTCATCACCCGGTCGAGGTCGTGGGCGTTGAACGCCGCGACGAGGTCCTCGAGCATCTGCCTCTCGGGCATGCTGCGATCCTGCCACGCGCCCCGGGTTGCAGGCGTCAACCGTCGCCGGGCTACGACCGCGCGGCCGCAGCCTCCTGGACGCCCAGCCGGCGTTCGCGCTGCACCCGTGGGTCCGGGACCGGGGCGGCGGCGAGGAGGGACTTCGTGTACTCGTGCTCGGGCGCGGTCATCACGCGGGTCGTCGTACCTCGCTCGACGATCAGGCCGTCGCGCATCACCGCTACCTCGTCGGACACCGCGCCGACGACGGCGAGGTCGTGGCTGATGAAGAGGCAGGCGAAGCCGTGCTCGGCCTGCAGCCGGCGGATCAGCTCGAGGACGCGCGCCTGCACGGACACGTCGAGCGCGCTGGTGGGCTCGTCGGCGACCAGGAGCTGAGGGTTCAGCGCGAGGGCGCGGGCGATGGCCACGCGCTGGCGCTGTCCGCCGGACAGCTGGTGAGGGAAGCGGGCGGCGTACGACGGCTCGAGGTCGACCGACGCGAGCAGCTCGGTCACCCGGGCGCGGATCTTCTCCTTCGGCCAGCGGTCGAGCTTCAGAGGCTCGGCGATGGCGTCGGCGACGCGGTGCTTCGGGTCGAGCGAGGAGCCGGGGTCCTGGAAGACGATGCCGACGCGGCGCAGCAGGGCGTGCCGGCGCCGACGCGACAACGAGCCGAGGTCGGCCGCCCCCAACGACACCGTGCCCGTGGACGGGGTGACCAGTCCGGTGAGGGCGCGGCCGAGCGTCGACTTGCCGGAGCCGGACTCACCCACCACCCCGAGCGTGCGGCCGCGGCGCAGGGTGACGTCGACACCGCGGAGCGCGTGGACTCGGCCGTAGCTGACGTGGAGGTCCTTCACGAGCGCCGCGATGTCGGGTGTAGGGGATCGGGACTCGACACGGGCTCGCTGGCGCTCGCCCGGATCGACCACCGAAGGTCCCCGCTCGGCCGGCTCGACCAACGAAGGTCCGCGCTCGCCCGGCTCGACCACCGACGGCATGCGCGGGACGGCCGCGAGGAGGTCGCGGGTGTACTCCTCCCGCGGACTGCACAGCACAGCCTCGACCGACCCGCGCTCGACGATCGCGCCCTCGCGCATGACGGCGACGTCGTCGGCGAGGTCCGCGACGACGCCCATGTCGTGGGTGATCAGCAGGATCGCCAGGTTGCGATCGGCCGCCATCCGCCGCAGCAGGTCGAGGATTCCCGCCTGCACGGTGACGTCGAGCGCGGTGGTCGGCTCGTCCGCGATCAGCAGCTCCGGGTCGCCACTCGTCGCCATCGCGATCATCGCCCGCTGGAGCTGACCGCCCGACAGCTCGTGGGGGTACGACGCGGCGATCCGGGCCGGGTCGTCCAGGCCGACCGAGGCGAGCAGCTCCTCGACGGTGTACGCCGTACGCCCGTGCGCCTGCGCGGCCTCGCGGATCTGTCGACCGATCGTGTGCACCGGGTTCCACGCCGCCATCGGCTCCTGGAACACCATCCCCACGCGCCCGCCTCGCACGGCCCGCAAGGATGCTGCGTCGAGGACGAGGACGTCGGTGCCGTCGAGCAGCACCTGTCCACCGATCCGCGCCTCCGGGCCGAGGAGCCGGAGGACGGACATCGCCGACACCGACTTCCCCGACCCGGACTCGCCGACGAGCGCGAGCACCCGGCCGCGCTCGACGTCGAGGTCGATCCCGTGCACCACCTCGCGCATCCCCGACCCCGTGGAGGGACCGGGGAACGCGATGGTGAGCCCGCGGATCGCGAGCAGTGAGTCGCTCAACAGCTCACCCGTTCGCCAACGAGATCCGCAGGTAGTTCGGGTAGTTCGGGAAGCCCGAGACGTCGAAGTTCTCGACGTCACTCCCGCGGAGGAACGCGTTGCGGGTGTACAGCAGCGGCACGACCGGAGCGTCCTTCATGATCGCCTTGTCGGCCGCGGCCCAGTCCGCCTGCGCCTTCGCTTGGTCCACCTCGCCGGTGGCCTGCTCGATCATCGCGTCGACCTTCCGGTTGGAGTAGCGCGACAGGTTGTACCCGCCGCCTCCGATCTGGCTGCTGTCGAACAACGGCGAGATGTTGCCGTTCGCGCTCGGGAAGTCCGGCTGCCAGCTGCTGACCGTCAGGTCGTAGTCACCCTTGTCGCCGGTGATGGTGGAGATGTAGGCGTTCGGGTCCTGCGGCACGATCTTCACCTTGACCCCGACCCGCTCGAGACCCTGCTGGATCGCCTGCGCCTGGTTGAGCGACGTCGTGTCGTTGGCGCTGACCAGCGACAACGTCAGGTCGGTCGCCCCCGCCTGGGAGAGCAGGTCCTTGGCCTTGGCCATGTCGCCCTCCGGGGGTGCCGGGTAGAGGTTGTACTCCTGACGACCCGGGATCCCGGGAGTGATCAGGGTGGTGGCGAGCTCGCCGCCCTGCGTCCCGCCTGCGGCGAGCTGGAAGGCGCGCTTGTCGACGGCGTACTCGATGGCCTGTCGGACCCGTACGTCCTTCAGCTGCGGTCGCTGGGTGTTCATCGCGAGGTACTCCAAGGCGCCTGGGTTCGAGAGCGCGAGCCACGACTTCGCGTCGCTGTTGCCGGTGATCTGCTTCAGCTGCGCCGGCGGCACGAAGCCCGACCCGAACGCGTCCTTCGCCTCGCCGGTGTCGGAGATCAGCTGCTGTGCGGCCGTCGTGTCGTCGACTCCCAGCTTGAAGACGATCTTGTCCGGACCGCCGAGCCGCACCGGGTCGGTGCTCTTGTCCCAGTTCGGGTTGCGCTCGAGCACGACGTCCTGGCCCGGCTTGTCACTCGCCACCTCGTAGGGTCCCGAGGCCACGGGGTCGTTGCCGTACGTCGACGGCTTCTTGTCGGCGCTCGGCGGCACCGGCGCGAACGCCGGCATGGAGGCGATCCACGGCCAGTCACCGTAGGGCGTGTCGAGGTGGAAGACGATGGTGCGGTCGTTCGGGGTCGTGATCGAGCTCAGCTCCTTCCCCTGGTACGGCCCGGTGTACGAGTCGCCGCCCTTCAGCAGGGTCTTGTGATAGCTGAGTCCACCGGAGAGCTCAGGCGCGAACGACCGCTCGATGCCGTACTTGATGTCCTCCGACGTGATCGGGTCGCCGTTCGAGAGCTTCAGGCCGGGCTTGAGCTTGTAGGTCCAGACGCGGCCGCCCTTGCTCGGCGTACCGGTGTTGGTCGCGAGGTCCGGCACGACCTTCGGCTCCTGGCCGGGCTCGATGTCCCAGGTGGTGAGCCGGCGGTGCACCAGGCCCTGCGAGGTGATCGCGAGGCTCTGGCTGGTCGCCGGGTCGAAGAGCTGCTCGGTCGACGACGAGTAGATCGTCAGCGTGCCGCCCTGGTGGAAACCGGTCGGCGCCGAGGACGGCGAGCTGTCGTTGTTGTTGGCGTTGCACGCGGCCGTCACCAGGGCCAGGGCCGTCAGGCCGACCAGGCCGGCGAGAGCGCGGGGGAGGTGTTTCACTGCATTCCTTTCCGAGAGGTCGGTCATCCGTTGCGGGAGACCCGGGGGTCCAGGCGGGAGTAGGCGAGGTCGACGACGAGGTTCGCGAGCACGATCAGGAACGCCGAGAACAGGGTCACGCCGAGGACGACGGGCAGGTCGAGCTGGTTGACCGAGTCGATGAGCAGGGAGCCGAGCCCCTGCATGCTGAAGATCTTCTCGGTGATCACGGCGCCGCCCAGCAGCGTGCCGAGGTCGAGCCCGAACAGGGTGACCACCGGCAGCAGTGCGTTGCGCAGCGCATGGCGGGCGACCACGCGGCGTTCCCTGATCCCCTTGGCGCGTGCCGTCCGCACGTAGCTCTCGTCCAGCACCTCGAGCATCTGGCTGCGGGTGATCCGCGTGTACACAGCGGCGCTGAGGAACGCCAGCACGCACCACGGCAGCACCAGGTGCCAGGCCCAGTCGACCGGGCTCTGGGTGAGCGGGACGTAGGTGCCGACAGGCAGCACGTCGAGCTTGAACCCGAAGAGGTAGATGCCGACCAGGCCCACGAGGTACGACGGTGCCGAGATGCCGACGACGGTCGAGGCGGTCGCGACCCGGTCGACCCAGGTGCCGCGCTTGAGGGCGGCGACCACGCCGGAGCTCACGCCGACCAGCAGCCACAGGACCGCGGAGCCGATCGCGATGGACGCGGTGACCGGGAAGTACTGCCCGATCAGGCTGGTGACCGACGCGTGCAGCCGGAACGAGTAGCCGAAGCACGGCGCGTCGCAGTGCACGGCAGCCGCGCCGGTGCCGAAGGTCCGACCGGTGACGATGCCGCGCAGGAACTCCCAGAACTGCTGGACGATCGACTCGTCGTAGCCGTAGAAGTGGCGCACCGCCGCCTGTCGCTCCGGCGTGCACGGCTTGCCGCACGAGGCCTGGGTGATGTCGGTCGGCAGGAGGTGGAAGACCAGGAACGTCAGCGCCGCGATCAGCAGCAGCACGAGCACGGCCTGGAGGAAGCGCTGCACGACGTACGCCGTGGTCGCCATCACGACCCTCCCAGCCGGGGGTCGAGCGCGTCGCGGAGCCCGTCACCGAGCAGGTTGAAGGCGAAGGTGACCAGGAACAGCGCGCCGGCGGGGGCGAGGAGGTACCACGGGTCGGTGGCGATCCACGCGATCGCCGTCCCGATCGTGCGGCCCCATGCGGGTGTCGGCGGTGGTACGCCGAGGCCGAGGAACGACAGTGCCGCCTCGGCGCCGATGTTGGCCGGGATCGTGATCGTCGCGAAGACGATGACCGTGCCGGCCAGGTTGGGCAGCAGGTGCTTGCCCAGGACGTGCCACGGCCCGGCGCCCATCGCGCGCGACGCGATGACGTAGTTGCGCTGCATGAGGCTCAGCGCCTGGCTGCGGATGACGCGCGCGATGCTCGGCCAGCCGAAGAGCCCGATCACGGCGACGACCAGGATCGCCCGCGGGATCGCCGCCGGGGCGAACGCGCCGAGGGAGATCATGAAGATCAGGCTCGGGAAGCCGAGCAGCACGTCGGTGGCGCGGCTGACCACGCGGTCGTACCAGCCGCCGAAGAGCGCCGCGCTGCTGCCGACCAGGACCCCGATGGTGACGGCGAGGATCGTGGCCGAGAGGCCGACCAGGATCGAGGTCCGCGCGCCGTACACGACGATCGCGTAGAGGTCGCGACCGGTCAGCGGCTCGACGCCGAACCAGTGCTGGCTCGACACGCCGCCGAACGAGCCGCGCGGGGAGCCGTCACCCGCCAGCGCGTCGGAGTGGTAGGTGAAGGGGTCGTCGCCGTTGATCCGCGCTATCCACGGCGCGAACGCCGCGACCAGCAGCGCGAGGACGACCAGCACGAGCCCGCACATCGCGGCCTTGTCGCGACGGAGCGCAGCCCAGACCGCCCGGCGGCCGGTGACGGTGGTCTCCACCGACTCCGGCTCGCGCCCGAGCGCGGTCAGCACGGACACGCAGGCTCCTTTCCGAGTCAAGGGCACCGAACAGTCCGGCGATCCGAGTGTTTCATTGTCTACCGTACAGATAGACAATCAGCCGCCGCCGGTGGCCCTGCGGCCAGCCCTAACCGCGGTACCCGCGCACGTCATCCCGCACGCAGGTTGCGATTCGGTGACGATGCCTTCGGTGGTTGAGGAGGTCGCTCTGCGACCGTGCTGCCGGTGGTTGAGGAGGTCGCTCTGCGACCGTCTCGAAACCACCCTCCCGCCGGCTATCCCAGCTGGTCGCGGCGGCGGGTGAGGTAGGCCGTCTCGGCGGTGTTCCCGGCGAGCTCGATGGCGCGGTCGTACGCCGCACGTGCGTCCGCGCTGCGTCCGAGCCGGCGCAACAGGTCGGCGCGGGTCGCGTGGAAGGCGTGGTAGCCGGACAGCGCCTCCTCGAGCCGGTCGACCATGGCGATGCCGACATCGGGTCCGTCGAGCTCGGCGACGGCGACGGCGCGGTTGAGAGCGACGATCGGGGAGGAGTCGCGCGCCAGGAGCTGGTCGTAGAGCGCGACGACCTGCGACCAGTCGGTGTCCCTGATGTCGCGCGCCGAGGTGTGCACGGCGTTGATCGCGGCGAGGATCTGATAGCGACCGGGTGGGCGTCCGCTGGCGAGGCGCTCGCGCACGAGCGCGTGCCCCTCGGCGATCAGGTCGGCGTCCCAGGAGCCGCGGTCCTGGTCGTCGAGGGTGACCAGCTCGCCACTGCTCGAGACGCGGGCGGTGCGGCGGGCCTCGGTCAGGAGCATCAGCGCGAGCAGCCCGGCGACCTCGCCGTCGTCGGGAAGCAGCACGCGGATCAGCCGGGTCAGGCGGATCGCCTCGGCAGTGAGGTCGCGGCGTACGGGGTCGGTGTCGGGCCCGGTCGCCAGGTACCCCTCGTTGAACACCAGGTAGAGGACGGCCAGCACGCCGGACACGCGAGCCGGGAGGTCCTCCGCGTCGGGGACTCGGTAGGGGATGCGTGCCGCCTTGATCTTGCTCTTGGCGCGGGTGATCCGCTGGCCCATGGTCGTCTCCTGCACGAGGAAGGCGCGGGCGATCTCGGGGACCGTCAGCCCGCCGACCATGCGCAGCGTCAGCGCCACGCGTGCCTCCATCGCGAGGGCAGGGTGGCAGCAGGTGAAGACGAGGCGGAGCCGCTCGTCGTCGATGGCACCGAGGGGCTCGGGCGGGTCGTCGTCGTACAACATCCCGGCCTCCTTGTACTTCTCGTTCCGTTTGGCCTCGCGGCGTACGCGGTCGATGGCCTTGCGGGTGGCGGTGGTCATCAGCCAGCCGCCGGGGTTGGGGGGTACGCCGTCCGTGGGCCACCGCTCGACCGCGATCGCGAACGCCTCGGCTGCCGACTCCTCGGCGATGTCGAGGTCACCGAAGCGCCTGGCCAGCGCGGCGACGACCCGCGACCACTCCTCGTGGTGGGCACGGACGACGGTTTCGTCGACGTCGGTCACGCGACCCCCAGGAACGGCCGTACCTCGACCTTGCGGTGGCAGGCGTGGGACGCACCGGCGGCGATCTCGAGCGCGACGTCGAGGTCGGGGGCCTCGATCACCCAGAAGCCGGAGAGGTACTCCTTGGTCTCGACGAACGGCCCGTCGGTGACGATCGGAGCGTCGCCGCGGTGGTCGATGACGGTCGCCGTGTCCGGCGCCGCCAGGCCCCCGGCGAAGACCCAGCGGCCGTCGGCCCGGAGCCCCTCGTTGAAGGCGCCGATCGCGGCCTGCTCCTCGTCGGTGGCCGAGCCTTCGCCGGTCGGACCCGAGGTCGTGTCGATCACGGAGACCAGGTAGTGCATGTCTGGATCATCCCCTGCTGACGTGGAGACGAGGCCGGTAGGTCAGTTCGACGCTGCGACCGTCGAAGACCTTGCTGTCGACCAGGTCGAGGTCGAGATCGGAACCCTCGGCGAAGAGCGGGCCGTCCCCGGTCCGCGGGGTGACCACGGGGAACACCGTCACCTGGACGAAGTCGACCAGACCGGCGGCGAGCAGGGCTCTGTTCACCGAGAGACTCCCGTGAGAGCGAAGCGGCACGTCGGACTCCTCCTTGAGCCGGCGTACGACCTCGACGGGATCGGCGCCGGCCACCACCGCGCTCGGCCGGTCGAGGGGCTCGGTCATCGTGCTCGAGATGACGTACGTCGGGAGCGTCCACATCCGGTAGCCCCACGGGTCGATGGAGTCGGCGAACTCCTGCGGGACGTCGACGCCCTCGGCGAGGAAGCTCGCGAACTCGCGGTACGTCTTCGCCCCGAACACCATCCGCTGCTCGTCGTCGTACTGCGCCTCGCGGTGTGCCAGCAGCTCGGGGCCCTGCTTGCCCCAGTAGCCGCCCCAGTCGCCGTGGTGGCTGCCGTAGCCGTCGAGGCTCGTGAAGACGTCAAAGGTGTAGGTCGCGGTCATGGTGGATCCTCCTGGTCCGGGTGCTGTCATCAACTCCACGAACGTCGGTGGCCGGATCCGACAGCACGCTCCCCTCGGATCAGGAAGCGAAGGGGCGGCCGCGCAGGACGTCACCGATGACACCGATGACGAAGGCGAGGTCGTGGCGCAGCGCTGCCAGCTCCTCCCGCCGCGACATGCGCGGCAGGGTGTGCGCGCGTCCGCCTCGATGATCCCCCATGAGGTTGAAGAGGCGCGCCGGCACCCAAGTGATACCGCCGTCGGCGTATCGCCGGTGACCTCGGTGGTTGAGGAAGGCGCCCTGGCGCCGTTCTCGAAACCACCGGACGAGAACTGTCCGGATGGCTGGTTAGCCTGCCGGCATGCCGATCACCTGGGCGCAGGCCTTGACGTGGCGGATGAGGCGGCAGCTGCTGGAGCCGATCGGGAGCGAGTCGGTGGCGCAGGTCGTACGCCGGCTCGGGGCGGTGTCGTCGATGGACGAGGCGCTCGCCGAGCTGGCGGTGCGCACGCGGCGTACGACGTCGGAGCCCGGCGAGCTCGCCAGCGCGCTTGTGGACGGAGAGGTGGTCAAGGCGTTCGCCTTCCGTGGGTCGATGCAGTACCTCTCGCCGGAGGACGGCGGCGCCTACCTCGCCGTCAGGTGCGCCGGCCGGCAGTGGGAGCTGCCGAGCTGGGTGGAGTTCTACGAGCTGGCGCCTGAGGACTGGCCGGCGTTCCGGGCGACGGTCCGCGAGGCCCTGAGCGACGGCCCGCTCACGATCAACGAGCTGGGCGACGCCGTGACGCGCCACCGGCGCTACCGCAACCTGAAGCCCGTCTTCGAGGACGGCGCAGGCACCCTGATCAAGCCGCTGACCTGGCAGGGAGACATGGGCTTCGGACCGCCGCGCGGCCGCCGGCACACCTTCCAACGGCTCGACGCCAATCCGCGATGGAAGGGCGTCTGGGAGCTGGACGAGGCCGGGCCCCACGTGCTCGAGCGGTATCTCCGGATCTACGGGCCGGCGACCTACGACCACCTCCACCACTACTACGGCAGCAACCTGGCCGCGCCCAAGAAGCTCCTGAAGGCCTGGATCGCCCAGGTCGAGCACCGGATGGTCGAGGTCGACGTCGAGGGCGAGCCGCACTACGTGATGGACGACGACCTCGACGCGCTGATGGCCACGAAGCCGGCCAAGGCCGTGCGCTTCCTACCCGGGCACGACCAGTGGGTGATGGCACCCGGCACGCAGGACATCCACATCACACCGGCGTCGCGGCGCGACCCCGTCACCCGCAAGGCGAACCTCGTGGTCGCCGGAGGAGTCGTGTGTGGCACGTGGTCGGCGAGGGGCGGCGACCTGACCGTCACGTGGTTCGAGGAGGCCGGTCGCGTCCCACGGAAGGCCATCGCCGAGGAGGCGGCGCGAATCGACCGGATCCTCGGTCGCGACCTCGAGCTCTCCATCGTGGTCGGGTCGTCCGCCTGACAGGTGCCGAGGGCTACTCGTCAGGCGGACGAACCCGGTACGGGAGGCGCGTGGTTCACCGGAGCGCCGACGGACTCCTCGGACGGCATCAGGATCCAGAGGATCGGGTAGATCAGGAGCTGGCTGCCGGGGAGGACGAGCAGGACCAGGATGAAGAGGAGGCGGGTGGTCCAGGGGCCGAGACCGATGCGGCGCCCGAGCCCGCCGAGGACACCCCCCAGCACGCGGTCGTCCCGCGAGCGCACCAGCCCGTTGCGGGCGAAGGCCTGACGGATGTCGTTCATGGTGGAGCTCTCACTTTCGATGGGTGCCAGGGTCTCTCCCTGGTGACTCCAGTCTCCGTCGTGTGACGGCTCCGGCCCATCGGGAGCGGCCCTGACCCGACCCCGGACCTCGGGCCCGGGTTCTCAGGGCCACTCTCAGACGATCGCGGACGTGTCCTGGATCAGCCCGACGAGCGAGAGGGTGAAGAGCACGCCCAACAGGCCGCGGATCGCATGCGGCCACACGGGTCGCGCGAGTACGACGGCTCCGCTGCGGGTGCGGCGTAGGGCCTCGAGGGCCACGAAGCCCAGCGCGAAGGGCACGAGGAGCGGCGCCATCGGGATCCACAGGAGCAGGGGGAGCGCGACGAGCCAGCCTGGCGCCCGCGCGAACCAGCGGTCATCGGCGAGCCAGCGCTCCGCCAGGACCGTGAGCAGCGCGGCGTAGATCCCCGGGATCAGCACGAACATCGCGATCGCGAGCAGCGCGGGGTCCAACGTGAAGTCGATCCCGTCGCTGTGCACGATCGAGTTCCCGACCACGACCGCGGGGCCGAGCGAGATGGAGAGCACCTGGAACCAGCGCGGCCCCACCATCAGCCCGCGGAGGGTGAGGTAGATCACGCTGCCGAAGATGCCGATGAGCGTGGCCACGAACAGCAGGTTGAACGTGGCGCCGCTGACCTGCCCTATCTGGAACCCGTCGTCGCTGTCGAGGCCGTGGACCTCCGGGTTGAGCCGGGCCAGCAACATCATCGCGAGACGGCCACCGACGCCGCCGACCAGCAGGCCGAGCAGAGCACCGGCGACGGTCGCCGCGCTGAGCCGGCGTACGCCGCCGCCGATCGCCGCCGACCAGGTCGGCCGTGACTCCATGGTCGCGCTCGTCATCGCACCCCCTCAGGCGGAACCTTAAGGCCTCACGGCGCCTCGTCCAGGACCCACGTCAGCCGCACGAGGCGGTACCCCCGAGTCCCCGGAGCCGCACGATGCCCGCGGCAATGCGTCGGCGGCCAGCGTCGAGCCGTCCGGGATGGAGCCCACGTCCAGGAGCACGATCGGGTGCGGAGGGCGGGCCCATCGGAAAACGCGGAAGAATCGCGCGACTCGCCCGGAGGGCCATGTGATTCTTCCGCGTTTTCCGCAGATCTCGTCGGAGCGGCCTCCCGTCACCCGCTCTCGCCGCTGGAGGCGACCCACCAGGCCGCGACCTGCGCGCGGGACCGGACGCCGAGGCGGAGCCGAATGCGCTCGAGGTGTCCCTCGGCGGAGCGTTCGTCGATGCTGAGCCGCTTGCCGATCTCACGGTTGGTGAGTCCTTCGGCGACGAGCTCCGCGACCTCGCGCTGGCGCGCGGTGAGCGTAGGCGGCTTCGGGCCGCGTACGTCGGGCAGCCCGAGGAAGGTGCGCATGCACCGGACGAGGGCCGCGGTGTCGCCGGCGTAGGGGAGGTGCGAGCGGCCGGGCAGCACCTCGAGCTCCGCGCCGGCGACGCGGTCCGCGATCAGCCGCGCCTGCTCGAGCGGGGCGGCCCGGTCGTGCTCGCGATGGACGACGAGGGTCTTCGCCTGCACGAGGTCGAGGGAGGTCGTCACATCGACCCGGTAGCAGAGCTCGAGCAGCGCGGCCGCGGTCTCCGGGGTCGACGCCTCACGCTGGTAGGTGCTCAGCGCCGCGCGGGTGCCGGCCGATGCGTCCGGCGCGAAGATGTCGGTCAGGACGTCGGCGCCCAGACCCCACCCACCACGCACCAGCCCGACGACGTGCTCGCGCGCCTGTGGCGTCCCGACGTCCGCGCCACGCGCCCACCCGCCGTACAGCACGAGTCGGCCGATCGCCTCGGGGCGGCGCGCGGCCCACGCGATCATCAGCGGTACGCCGAGCGAGCTCGCGACGGCATCGACACGCTCGATCCCCTCGGCGGCGAGGACCGCGTCGACGACCTCGAGCTCGACCTCCACACTGGGCTCCGCCGACGTGCGCGCGGAGAGTCCGCAGCCGGGCCGGTCGTAGCGGACCAGGGTCCGTCCCGACGCGAGGCTCTCGAGGAACGCGCGTTCCGCTGGCAGCGCCCAGCTCAGCTCGAGATGGCTGAGCCAGCCGCCCACGAACAGCAGCGGTCGCCCGTGCCCCGCCGTCGCGTAGGCGATCTCGACCCCGCCTGGCGTGCGGGTCAAGCCCAACCGCTGTTCCACGTCGCGAACTCCACCGCATCCGTCGACGGCCCGGCAAGGCTCGGAGGACAAGTGGGGTAGTTCCACGCCTGACCGACACCGCCTCGGTAGCGGACGCTGGCTTGGTGACCACGACCGACCGCGCCCATGCCCCCACGCATGTCAGCGTCGGCGCGGTCGTGTCGTTGGTCTACGCCGTGCTCGCCTACGTCGGCTTCACGGCCGTCTTCCTGTACGGCGTCGCTTTCCTTGCCGACGCGTTCGTCGCCCGGACCGTGAACCACGGCGGCCCGCACGCACCGCCGCCGGTGGCCGTGCTGGTGGACGCACTCCTGCTCGGCGTCTTCGCCGTCCAGCACAGCGTGATGGCCCGACCGGGCTTCAAGGCGCGTTGGACAAGACTCGTCCCTCGCCACGTGGAGCGCGCGACGTACGTGCTCGCCTCGACGCTCGCCATGGGACTCGCCTTCTGGCAGTGGCGTCCGATCCCGTCCGTCGTCTGGGACGTCGATGTGGCTCCGGTGCGCGTGCTCCTCTGGGCGCTCTACGCCGCGGGCTGGCTGTGGGTGCTGGCGATGTCGTTCGCGATCGACCACGCCGACATGTTCGGGCTGCGACAGGTCGCGCGACACCTGCGAGGCCTGGCCGAGCGGTCGCCGGCGTTCGCGATCCCGTTCCCGTACCGCCTCTGCCGCCATCCGATGATGATCGGCTTCCTCGTCGCGTTCTTCGCCACGCCCACGATGACCGTCGGCCACCTGCTCTTCGCGGGGCTGGGCGCGGCGTACATCCTGGTCGGCGTCCGCCTCGAGGAGCGCGATCTCGTCGCCACCCTCCCGGAGTACGCCGGGTACGCCGCGACCACGCCCCGGCTGATGCCGCGGGTCCCCCGGTCCGACAGATGAGCTGATCCCATTGCCCTCCCCGCCCGGCACTGTGAGTGTGACGGCGTGGCAGACCTCCTCGAGGACCTGGTCGACGCCCGGATCGCGTGGATCTCCGGCGTGCTCCGGTCGTGGTACGCCGAGTCCGCGCTGAAGCAGAACCTGCGGACCGCGATGTCCGTCGAGGAGGACCGCGTCGGCAACGTCGACTTCGGGCGCGCGTTCCGCGACGGTGTCGGGCTGCATCCCGAGTCCGACCCGTTCGACTGGACCAACCGACGCCTCGACCTGCCCGGCGGAGGCTGGGCGCTGGCCGGGATCCGTTACCGGGGTGGTGACACACTCCGCCCCTTCGTCGACGTGGTCGCGACCACGGAGCCGGCAACGCCCGACGGCCTGAGCCGGGTCGCGGGCGTCGTGGTGCCGGCGTACACCGCTTTCGCGCCGCTGTGCCTGCGCGTCGACGCCCCTGACCCAGCAGGCCTCGTCGGGCTGCTGGAGGCCGACGAGCGTTTCGGGCCGGGCTGTGCGGTCGACATGTACGTCGTCGCCGGGCCGGTCGAGGAGCTGCGCGACCAGTCGCGGGCGTCGGCGTACGACCGGGTCCGGCTCCGTGCCGGTGACCCGGGGCCGCTCGCCGAGCGCGTCGCGGACGTGTATGCCGAGCTCGTGGCCCAGCGCCCGGAGCACGCGCAGTGGGCGAACCCCGAGGACGTGGAGTCGCTGACCGCGTGCGCCGAGGAGGGACTGCTGTTCGAGGTGCTCGTCGACAGGGTGCCCGCGGGCGTCGTCGCGTCGGTGAGGTACGACGCGCACGGCATGACCGGCTTCTCGGTGCAGGAGCTGTGCCTCGACGCGACCCATCGCGGCCGGCACGTCGCAGCGGCCGCGATGCAGCGGCTGGTCGACGAGCTGCCCGCAGAAGACGACGACGTGCTGTGGGGGACCATCCATCCGGGCAACGTCCCGTCGCTGCGCAACGCGCTGTCGGTGGGGCGGGTGGTCGTCGGTGGCTACGTGTGGGTCACGCCGCGCGGCCTGCCCGGCATGGTCGGCAGCGTCACGCCAGGTTGAACGCCGCGCCCTCCCGACCGTCGATGCGAGGGTGGCGTCGTGGACGTTCGACACAACGAGCCCGAGGATCGTCCGGACGTCGAGGCCTTCCTCGGTGACCACGGCATCCCACTGCGCGACGAGCTCGAGCTGGAGATGGATCTGGGGTGACCGCACGCTCGAGGATCCGACGTACCAGGTACGCCGGACCCTCGAGGGAGTGCGCCTCGTCCGTTCCCGTCCCCATAGCCGGGCCCGAGGACGATCGGTCAGGGACCACTCTCGTCTCCGCAGCGGTCGGGGTCTGTCAGCCGCCTGACGCAAGGGGCGATCCGTGGACGCGGTCGCGTGGCGGGCGGCATCGTGGGTACGTCGAGCACGAGGAACGGGGAGTCGATGGCCACGCCAGAGCGCGCCGCCGATGCGGCGAAGGAGCTGCCGGAGCGCGTGAAGGCTTCGGGGCCGCTGTCGCGCCTCGACCAGTGGCAGCGGAAACATCCGATCGTCGGGGCTCCGATCGGGATCGTCTACAAGTTCTTCGACGACCAGGGCGGCTATCTCGCCGTGGTCATCACCCACTACGCCTTCCTCGCGATCCTGCCGCTGCTCCTGATCGCCTCGTCGGTGCTCGGCTTCGTCCTGCAGAACTACCCCGAGCTCGAGCAGCGCCTCCTGAACTCGGCGCTGGCGCAGTTCCCGATCGTCGGTGACCAGCTCGGACGTCCCGAAGGCATCAAGGGCAGCACCACCGCCGTGGTCGTCGGGATCCTGGCGGCGACGTACGGCGCGATCGGCCTCGGCCAGGCCGCCCAGAACGCCGTCAACGTGGTGTGGGCGATCCCGCGCAACAGCCGGCTCAACCCGGTCCTGAGCCGCATCAGGAGCCTCGGCTGGATGGTGGTCGGCGGGCTGGCGCTGGCGTTCGTCGCGGTGCTGACCAGCGTGTCGAGCCACCTCGAGGTCATCGAGAGCGGCTTCAACGGCGTCGTCCACTGGCTCGTCGTCGCCGCGACCGTGGTCGTCACGACGTGTGTCCTGGCGGTGATGATCCGGTGGTCGAAGGCGGAGAGCGACCGCTTCCGGGACGTGCTGCCAGGGGCCGCCGTCACCGCCGTGCTGTGGCAGCTCCTCCAGATGCTCGGAGGCCTCTACGTGTCACGCGTGATCAACAGGGCCAGCGAGATGAACGGCGTCTTCGCGGTCGTACTCGGGCTGGTCGCGTTGATCTACGTCGCCAGCGTGATGGCCATCCTCGGCCTCGAGACGAACGTCGTCCTCGGCAAGCGGCTCTATCCCCGCGCGCTGCTCACGCCGTTCACCGACGACGTCGAGCTCACCGAGGCCGACCGGCGCGTCTACCGCGAGTACGCACACGCCCAGCGCCACAAGGGCTTCGAGCAGATCCGGGTCACCTTCAAGGAGTGACCGACGCTTCGGTGGTCGAGCCGGGCGAGCCGCCAGGCGAGTCCGTGTCGAGACCCCACGTCCGTGACCCTCGATGTCGGCCCCCAGAAACCGTCACGGGGCTTCGTGCCCTTCGAGACGGCTCGTCCCTCGCCTCCTCAGGAACCAACGCTGGCAGGGCTCGCTCCTCAACCACCGACCACGGCCACCTCGTCAGCCACCAGATCTGCGCGCCTCGGCCGCTGCGGGCATCTCGTGGTGCGGCCGTGACTGCCACGCGGCCCAGTCGGCGGAGACCTCGCCGGCGGTGCGGAGGAGCTTCGGGAGGTGGACCTCGAGGAGGTGCTCGGTGGTGGTCTCGGCTGCGTGGACCGTGACGTTCATGGCGGCGCGGACGGTGCCGGTGCCGTCGCGCACCGGCACGGCGATCGAGCGGACGCCGGGTGCCAGCTCCTCGTCGGCCAGCGCCCAGCCGCGGGCGCGGACCTGTGTCAGCTCGTCCTCCAGCTCCTTGCGCGACGTGCCGATGTACGGCGGCAGCCCCGACCGCGACGGGATCTCGAGGGCCCGGTGGAGCTCCTCGCGGCTGAGTGCCGCGAGGAGCACCTTGCCCTGCGAGGTCTGCGGAGCGGGGAAGAGCGTCCCGATGTCGACGCGGAGCGCGATGATCTTCGGGACCGATACCCGCGCGACGTAGATGATGTCGCTGCCGTCGAGCTGCGCCATCGACGACGACTCACCGGTCTGCCGGACCAGGGCCTCGAGGTGCGGGCGCGCGACTTCCCAGAGGCCGAGCGACGCGACGTACGCCGTGCCGAGCGTGATCACCTTCGGGGTCAGCGAGAAGGCGCCGTCGACCGACCGGACGTAGCCCAGCTCCTCCAGCGTCAGCAGGAGGCGCCGCGCGGTGGGTCGGGCCAGCCCGGTCGCGGACGCCACCTCGGCCAGCGACATCTCGCGATGGTGCTGGTCGAACGCCCGGAGTACGTCGAGCCCGCGCGCGAGCGACTCGACGAAGTCCGGTCCCGAGCCACGTCCAGCCATGCGCCGACCCTACGAACCCGAGTCGGAGTCGGCGTCGGAGCCCGAGCCCGGGTCGCCGAACATCGACCCGCGCGCGCCGTGCGTGCTCTCGGACTGGTAGTCGGTGTACTGGTATGGGTTGTCGAGCACCTTGCTGCCCTCGGGCATCTCCGGGTGCATGCCCGCCTCCCAGGTCTCCTCGCCCATCGAGGAGCGGAGGTGGTCGATCGTCGCGTCGATGTTCCGGCGTACGGCGGCCGCGTCGAAGCCCACCAACGCGCCCGCGTCCTTCACCACCCGACCGTCGACGATGACGGTGTGCACGTCGCCGCGCTGCGCCTGGAACGCGACGTGGCCGTACGGGTTCACGATCGGGAACGACACCGGGGACGCGTCGTTCTTGATCAGGACCACGTCGGCCTTGGCACCGGGCGTGAGCCGGCCGAGGTCGTCGCGGCCGAGCGCGTGGGCGCCACCGCGGGTCGCCCAGTCGACGACGTGCTCCGCCCGCAGCGACAGCGCGGTCACGGTGTCGCCCTTGACGTGGGCCTCGAGGTGCTCGCGCGACCGGTCGGCGCCGAGCGTCGTACGCATCGCCGAGAACAGGTCGCCGCTCCACCACACGCTGGTGTCCATCGACAGCGACACCGGGATGTCGAACTGCCGCACCTGCCAGGTCGGCGGGTAGCCCTGGCCGGCGCTCTGCTCCGACTCCGTCGACACCGAGATCGAGCCGCCCGACGCGGCGATCCGCTGGTAGGAGTCGGTGCCGAGCGTCGCCGCGTGCACGTAGATGTTCTCCGGCGCCGCGAAGCCGTTCTCGTGGATCAGCCGGATGCCGTCGTCGTTCGTCGCACCCCACACGCCGGCGTGCGTCGTCACCGCGAGTCCGAGCTCGCGCGCCACCTCGAACGCCGCCTTCTCCGGGAACGACGGGTCGCCGGTGACGTCGAACGCCAGCTGGAAGCCGAGCATGTCGCCCGCGCCGGTACGCCGGCGGTCGAAGAAGTCGCGGACGGCCGGGTCGGCGGTCCACTCCCACGGGCCCGCCTGGATGTTGCCGTAGGCGAGGACGAAGCGGCCCGGCACGGCCTGCAGCGCGTCGACGGCGGCGTCGGCATGGTCGACCGTCTGGAGCCCGTGCGACCAGTCGACGGTCGTGGTGACGCCGGCCTCGAGCGACTCCCATGCGGACAGCGTGTTGCCGGCGTGGATGTCCTCCGGCCGGAAGGTCTTGCCGTGCTCGAGGTAGTACCAGACGAAGTACTGCGTCAGCGTCCAGTCGGCGCCGTACGCGCGCATCGCGGTCTGCCACATGTGTCGGTGGGTGTCGATCATCCCCGGCATCACGATGCCGCCCGACGCGTCGATCTCGCGCGTGCCCTCCGGCACCTCGAGCCCCGGCCCCACCGCCTCGATCCGGTCGCCGACGACGAGGACGTCGCCTTCCGCATGGATCGTGTGGCTGTCGTCCATGGTCAGCACGGTGCCGCCGCGCAGGACGATCGAGTCGGTCATGGTCCCTCCTCGCCCCGGTGGTCGAGGAGGTCGCTCTGCGACCGTCTCGAGACCACCAGCGCACGCTCGTACAGTTGTCCGCTTAGCGGTCAATCTCGACCCGCGATCGGCGACTGTCAAGGCCTTGACGGGCGCGAAACCCGCTGGTGGACTCGGACGGACACCTGTCCGTGAAAGCAGGAGCACGCCGTGGCCGACCGTCCGACCGGACCTCTCTCCGGGCTGTTGGTCGCCGACTTCTCCCGGGTGCTCGCGGGGCCCTACGCCACGATGCTGCTCGCCGACCTCGGCGCCGACGTGGTGAAGGTGGAGGCTCCGGGCGGTGACGACACGAGGGCGTGGATGCCGCCGGTGCGCGACGGCGTCTCGACCTACTACCTCGCGATCAACCGCAACAAGCGCTCCGTCGCCCTCGACCTCAAGGACGAGCACGATCTCGGGCTCGCCCGCGAGCTCGCCTCGCGCGCCGACGTGATGATCGAGAACTTCCGGCCGGGCGGGCTCGAGCGCTTCGGCCTCGGCTACGACGACGTCGCGGCCGGCAACCCGAGCGTGGTCTATGCCTCCATCAGCGGCTTCGGTACGACGGAGCAGGGGCGCGTCCTTCCCGGCTACGACCTGATCGTCCAGGCGATGTCGGGGCTGATGAGTCTGACCGGTGCGCCCGACACCGAACCGTTCCGGTCCGGCATCTCGGTCTTCGACGTGATGGCCGGAATGCACGCCACCATCGGCATCCTCGCCGCCCTCAACGCGCGCCGCGAGACTGGCCGCGGGCAGCACGTCGAGGTCAACCTGTTCTCCTCGGCGCTGTCGGGGATGGTGAACCAGACCAGCGCGTACGTCGCCGGCGGCGTCGTACCCCACCGGATGGGCAACACCCACCCGAGCCTCTACCCCTACGAGCCGATCCCGTGCGCCGACGGCGAGCTGATCATCACCTCGGGCAACGACGTGCAGTTCCGCAAGCTGTGCGAGGTGATCGGCGCCCCCGAGCTCGCGGACGACCCGCGCTTCACGAGCATGGCCGTCCGCAACGCACACCGCGACGAGCTGCGGCCGCTGCTCATCGACCGGCTCGAGACGCGGACCCGGATGGAGTGGTTCCGCGACATCATCGCCGCCGGCGTGCCGTGCGGTCCGATCAACGACGTCGCGCAGGGCGTCGGCTTCGCGACCGAGATCGGGCTCGAGCCGGTGGTCGAGGTCGGCGAGGGCGACGCGATGGTGCCGTCGATCAGGAACCCGATCACGTTCTCCGAGACGCCTGCCGACTACCGCTACCCACCGCCCGCGCTCGACGAGCACGGTGACGAGATCCGGGCGTGGCTTTCCACCCCGGTGGTTGAGGAGGGCGCTCGGCGACCGTCTCGAAACCACCACGACGGGAGCGCCAACGATGAGTGAGCTGGAGTTCCCGACGTCGTTGGGGACCTCGAGCGCGGATGAGATCCGGCTGCTCGGGCAGAACCTGACCGAGGACCTGATGGGGAAGGTCGGGTTCGGCGAGCTCGCCTTCTGGTTGGTGACCCTGCGGCGCCCGACACCGTCCGAGGTGCGGGTCTTCGAGGCGGTGCTGGTCGCGCTCGCCGACCACGGGTTCACGCCGACCGCCATCGCGTCGCGTCTCACCTACCTGTCGGCTCCCGACTCGCTCCAAGGTGCGCTCGCGGCCGGCCTGCTCGGAGGAGGGTCGCGCTTCCTCGGGGTCACCGAGGACTGCGGCCAGTTCCTCCACGGCGTCCTCGAAGGGCAAGCGGACCTGCCCACCGACGACGCCGGCTGGGACGCGCTCGCCCTCGACGCCGTACGCCGTGAGCGCGAGTCCGGCCGGTACGTCCCGGGCCTCGGGCACCCGGTCCACAAAGTGCTCGACCCGCGCACGCCCACGTTGATCTCGATCGCCGAGGAGGAGGGTCTGCGCGGTCCGCACCTCAGACTGTTCGAGGCGATCGGCCGCACGCACGAGCAGGTGCTCGGGCGCCGGCTCCCACTCAACGGCGCGGGTGTCTGCGGGGCCGCCCTGGCCGACCTCGGACTACCCGTCGACCTGCTGCGCGGCTTCGCGCTCCTCGCCCGCGCCGCCGGACTCCTCGGCCAGATCGCCGAGGAGGCACGACGTCCGATCGGGATGGACGCCTATCTCACTGTCGACCGGAACGCGGTCTACGTCGACCCGACCGCACAGCCTGGACAGGCACAGGCAGAACAGGAGGACTGATGGCGACTGTCGCTGCGGTGATCGCCTCGACCCACCACCCCTTCTACTACCGCGCCAGCACGAGCACCGGAGCCGATCGCCCGCCGTTCGCCGACGAGTGGCAGGCCAAGATCGAGACCTTCCGCGAGACGCTGACCCGCGCCGAGCCGGACGTCCTGGTGATGGTCGGCAGTGACCACTTCCACCAGCTGTGGCTCGACAACATGCCGCAGTTCCTGGTCGGCAAGGCGCCGTACTACGACGCCAACTGGTACAACGAGGAGCGCGAGTTCGGCCTCCCGCGATTCCGCCTCGAGGGTGACCAGGAGCTGTCGCAGCACATCCTCCGCGGCGGCCTCGACCGCGACTTCGACCTGGCGTTCAGCAACGAGCTGCGGATCGACCACAGCATCACCTGCCCGATCATCACGCTGCGCCCGGACGCCGACCTGCCGATCGTGCCGGTCTACACCAACATCTTCGCGCCGCCGTTGCCGCAGCCGAAGCGGTTCGTCCAGCTGGGCCGGGCGATCCGGGAGATGGTCGAGTCGTGGGAGTGCGACAAGCGGGTCGCGATCATCGGCACCGGCCACCTGTCCCTCGAGCTCGGCGGTCCGCGTCAGTTCGGTGAGCACGGACCCGACCCCGAGTTCGACCGGCAGGCGATCGAGTGGATCGCGAACGGCGACATCGAGGGCTGCTGCGCCGACGTGACGCTCGACAGCCTGCACCTGCCGGGCAACGCCACCCACGGCTTCATGGACTTCATGCTGATGATGGGCGTGGCCGGCGAGGGCGTGAAAGCCGACCACGTCGACTCGCTCGACCTCTTCCACACGATGGAGGCGTACTTCACCTGGTACCCGGAGGGAGCACTCTCATGATCTCACCCCACGAAGCTGCTCGCTGCGCTCGCATCTCCGCGGGGGCCCCGAGATGAGCAAGTACCTCCTCGACAAGTTCCTCTACACCGTCGACCGCGACCCCGAGCTCGTCGAGCGCTACCGCGAGGACCCGTCCGGAACCGTGGAGTGGTGGGAGGTCGAGATGGCCAACCAGATCCTCAACTGCCACAGCTACGAGAAGTCGACCTGGCTCGCCTTCACCGACGACGAACGCCGCGCGCTGCGCGAGCACGACCATGTCGCGCTGTTCGAGATGGGCGCCCATCCGTTCCTGACGCTGACGCTGTTCATCGCGATGTTCGAGCGAGACCACGGGCCGCTGGAGTACCAGATGGCGTTCGGCCAGCGGCTCCAGCACTTCGACCTGCCCTACCCCGACATCGCGACGTGACCCCCACGATGAAGGCGGCCGTGCTCCACACGCCGGGGCAGCCGCCGGCGTACGACGACCACCCGGCGCCGACGGCCGCAGCGGGGACGACCGTGGTGCGGGTGACGGCCGCCCCGATCGTGCCGCTGGACCTGCTGTGCGCGTCGGGGACGTCGTACTTCGGCGTCCCGCAGACGCCGTACGTCCCCGGTGGCCAAGGGGTGGGCACGATCGAGTCGTCGGACTCCTTCGAGTCCGGCACGCGCGTCTGGTTCTTCGCCACGGCCGGGATGAAGCCGGGCGACGGCGCGTTGGCCGAGCACTGTGCCGTGCCGGACTCCGATGTCGTGTCCATCGACGCCGAGGTGCCCGACGAGATGGCCGCCGCGTTCGGGCTCTCCGGGATCGCCGCGTGGATGGCGCTGTCGTGGCGCGCGCGTCTCGAGCCGGGCGAGCGCGTGCTCGTGCTGGGCGGAGGCGGAGCCGTCGGCCAGGCGGCGATGGGCGTCGCCCGCGTGCTCGGCGCGTCCTCGGTGGTCGCGCTGGCGCGGCCGGCGTCGGTGGCTCGAGCGCACGAGGCCGGCGCGGACGTGGTGGTGGCGTCCGAAGGAGGCGTCGACGACCTGGCGGGCGCCCTCGGCGAGCACGGCCCGTTCGACGTGGTGCTCGACCCCGTGCACGGCGACGCCGCCACGGCCGCCTCGCGCAACCTCGCCGAGCGCGGTCGTCTGGTGAACCTCGGCGGCGCCGGCGGCGACCTCGCGACGTACTCCTCGGCGACGCTGCGCAGCCGAACCGCGTCCATCCTCGGCTACACCAACAACGCGCTCAGCGCGGACCAGCGCCGGGAGGCGATCACGGCCGTGCTGGCGCACGCGGAGGCCGGACGGATCCGGATCCAGTACGACGTGCACCCGCTCGCCCACGTCGAGCGGGTGTGGACGCGCATCGCCGCAGGTGAGACCGGGGGGCGGGCCGTCCTGGTGCCGTGAGCGCACCGGCGTCCTGATGCCGGGAGGGAGGTCCGGCGGTCCACCACATTCGGGGGATTTATGTGATGTCTCGGGCTCCGAATCCCCTCCCGACCCGCTTTTCGTACCCAGGAGGAGGGAGGTTCACACCCTTTTCGGTCAACGGATTTCGTCGGCGCGGGTGCCGGTGCGCGGTAGGCGGCGCGCACGGTCGATGCGGCGCCTGCGTCCGCGGGTGCGGCGACGGACCGGGTCTCGGGCGTCCGCGGGAAGGGGCTCGGCGCTGGCGTCCGGCAGAAGCGCGCGGATGTACATGCCCCACATGTGGGGGCGAGGCGTCGATCCGGTGCTCATCCATCCTCCTCGGGTACAGAACTCCGAGTACCCATCGCGACGGCCGGGAAACAGCTCAGTCAGGTGACAGCACGACGGGTGCCACCTCGCGCGCCGGGCATGGAGGAGCCCGCGGGCGGGTACCCGCCGGCATGCGCATCGGCTACTTCCTGTCCACCGAGGAGTACGGACCCCAGGACCTGATCGAGCAGGCCAAGGCCGCGGAGGAGGCGGGGTTCGAAGCCCTCTGGATCAGCGACCACTTCCACCCCTGGAACGACGAGCAGGGGAACAGCCCCTTCGTGTGGGGGATGATCGGCGCGATCAGCCATGCCTGCTCACTTCCTGTCACCACCGCAGTCACCTGCCCGACCGTGCGGATCCATCCGGCGATCATCGCCCAGGCCGCCGGCACCGCGGCCCAGCTCACCGAGGGGCGGTTCATCCTCGGCGTGGGCTCGGGGGAGGCACTCAACGAGCACATCTTCGGCGACCCGTGGCCGACGGTGGACCGCCGTCTCGAGATGCTCGAGGAGGCGGTGGCGCTGATCCGCGAGCTGTGGACCGGCGAGGTCGTCAGCTGGGAGGGCAAGCATTACCGGGTCGACCACGCGCGCATCTACAACGTTCCCGAGACCCGGCCCGAGATCTACGTCTCGGCGTTCGGTCCCAAGGCGCTCGAGCTCGCGGCGCGGATCGGCGACGGCTTCATCAACACCGCACCTGACGGCGACGCCGTGCAGGCGTTCAAGGACGCGTCCGGCGGCAAACCTGCCCATGCCGGCGCGAAGGTGGCCTTCGCCCCGACGCAGGAGGAGGGCTGGCAGCACGCCCACCGGCTCTGGCCCAACGCCGGCCTGCCCGGCGAGATGGCACAGGTGCTGCCTACACCGGAGCACTTCGAGCAGGCGACGTCGTTGGTCACCATGGACGCCACCCGCGACTCGGTGGTCGCCGGCGACGATCCCGCGCCTCACCTCGAGCAGATCAGGAAGTACGCCGACGCCGGTTACGACGCGCTCTACGTCGCCAACATGGGTCCTCACTACCGCGAGATGATCGACTTCTACGGCCAACGCATCCTTCCGGTCGCCCGCCAGGGCTGACCCCGACCGACGCCCACCGAGTGATGACTCGCTGAGGAGTGGGTACGGGCTGGACCAGGGAGGGGGTTGCCCTCGATGCATGGCCTGTCGAGGCCGGGGCAGCTCGTCGCAATGTCAGCAACCACGAAGATCGCCGCAGGCGTGACCGCTGGGTACCTGCTGGGCCGCATGCGCAAGCTACGCCTGGCCATCACCGTCGGCGGACTCCTGGCAGGACGCAAGATCGCCACGAACCCACAGGCCCTGCTCGCCCAGGGCAACCAGCTCGTCGAGAACAACCCGCAGCTGAAGAAGCTGAAGGGCGAGATCACCGGCCGCATGTTCGAGGCCGCTCGTGATGCCGCCGTCTCGACCGCCACCTCGCGGCTCACGTCGATGACCGACTCGCTCACCGCGCTGCCGTCCGGCAAGGACGACCGCGACGAGGACGAGTACGAGGACGACTACGAGGACGAGCCGGAGGACGAGCCGGAGGACGAGCCGGAGGACGAGGCGCCCGACGAGGAGCCCGAAGACGAGGAGCCCGACGACGAGGAGCCGGAGGAGGAACAGCCGCGTCGGCGGAGCCGGTCGCGCTCCTCGAAGCGCACGGCTGCCGCCAAGACCAGCGGCTCGAGCCGGCGTACGACCAAGAAGGCAGCGAGCCGGTCCACGTCGAAGAAGGCGGCTCCCGCCAAGAAGAGCACGGCGAAGAAGACCACCGCCAAGAAGGCGCCGGCCAGCAAGAGCACGGCCAAGAAGGCGCCGGCCAGGAAGACCGCGGCCAAGAAGGCACCGGCCAGCAAGAGCACGGCGAAGAAGGCGCCGGCCAGCAAGAGCACGGCGAAGAAGGCGACTGCCAAGAAGTCCACGGCCAAGAAGACGGCGAAGAAGTCGTCGAGCTCGAGGAGGTGACGAGATGGCTGAGAAGACCGAGCCGATGGAGGCACTGAAGAACGCCGGCAGCGGACTGCTCAAGGCAGTCGGCGAGAAGGCGATGGACACCGCCGGGGAGCGCGTCCGCGGTCTGACGGACCGCTTCGAGGACATCGCCGACGGAGGTCCGATCAAGAAGGCGGCCGTCAAGGGCGTCGAGGCCAAGGCCAAGGGTGACTCGCCCGTCATGGGTGCGGTCAAGGGCCTGGGCTCGGGCGTCAAGGATGCCGTCACCGGCAAGGGCGGCGGAGGTGGGAACAAGGGCGGCAAGGCCACGAAGTCCACCAACATCTTGGAGACCATCGACGTCGGCGTCCCGATCGACGTCGCGTACAACACCTGGACCGAGTTCGGCGAGTTCCCCTCCTTCATGAAGAAGGTCGAGAAGGCCGAGGCCGCCGAGGACACCAAGATCGAGTGGAAGGCACAGATCTTCCTGTCGCACCGCACGTGGGAGGCGACGATCCTCGAGCAGATCCCGAACGAGCGGATCGTGTGGCGTTCCAAGGGTGAGAAGGGCCATGTCGACGGGGCGGTGACGTTCCACGAGATCGGCCCCAACCTGACCCGGATCATGGTCGTGCTCGAGTACTACCCGCAGGGCTTCTTCGAGAAGACCGGCAACCTCTGGCGCGCGCAGGGACGTCGTGCCCGCGCCGACCTCCGCCACTTCAAGCGTCACGTGATGACACGGGCGATCCTCGAGGCCGACGAGATCGAGGGCTGGCGCGGCGTCATCGAGGACGGCGAGGTGGTCAAGACCCACGAAGAGGTCGTGGAGGAGGAAGAGGCCAGGGCCGAGGAGGAGCAGGGCGCCGAGGACGAGTACGACGAGCCCGAGGACTCCGACGAAGAGGCTGACGAGGACTCCGAGGAGGAGTACGACGAGCCGGAGGACGAGTACGAGGACGAGCCCGAGGAGCCCGACGAAGAGGCTGACGAGGAGCCCGAGGAGGAGTACGAGGACGAGCCGGAGGACGAGTACGAGGACGAGGCCGAGGACTCCGAGGAGGAGCCGGAGGAGGAGTACGAGGACGACGAGTACGAGGACGAGGACGAGGAAGAAGAAGAGCCTCACACCCGTCGCCGTGCCAGCTGACCACCCGACTCCCACAGAACTCCGAGGAGAGACACCATGACCGTGACAGCACAACGCAGCGGCGGATACCTCGATCGCCCCAGCCCGAGCAGCCTCGCCGACGTCGTCGAGATCATCCTCGACAAGGGGATCGTGATCGATGCCTACGTCCGGGTCTCGTTGGTCGGCATCGAGCTGCTGACCATCGACGCCAGGATCGTGATCGCCAGCGTCGACACCTACCTGCGGTTCGCCGAGGCGACCAACCGACTCGACCTCGTCGCGCAGGGAGGCGGCGAGTCGCTTCCCGACTTCATCCACGACATGCAAGAAGGTGGCGCGTCGGGCAAGGTCGGCGGCGCCGTCAAGGGCGTGAAGAACGCGCTGACGAGCGGGGACGACGACGAGGACGAGGACGAGGACGAGCGCCCGCGTCGCCGTCGGTCGTCCTCCTCGTCGGCTCGACGTCGTAGCTCGGCCCGATGACCGCGACGCAACAGGCGACGGCGCTCTTCGTGTACGCCGTGGTCCCGGCCGACCGCGAGCTGCCCGACGGCTTGACCGGGGTCGATGACGCCCCGGTCGAGCTCGTGCAGCACGGGCCGGTCGCGGCCGTGGTCGGCCGGATGGCGGCGGACCGGCCGCCCGGTCGCCGCGCCGACCTCACGGCGTACAGCTCGGTGGTCGACGCGCTCGCGCCGGAAGGGGCCGTGGCGCCGATGCGTTTCGGCACCGTCGTCGCCGACCACGACACCCTGCTCGACGAGCTGCTGGCGCCGCGCGCCGATGACCTCGCCGCCGAGCTGGCGGAGCTCGAGGGCACGACGCAGTACCACCTGCGGGTGACTTATGTCGAGGACGCCGTGCTCGTCGAGATCACGGCGGCCGACCCGCGGGTCCGCGCCCTGCGCGAGGCGACCCGCGGCCTGCCGGAGGACGCCCGGGTCGGCGACCGGATCAAGCTCGGCGAGCTGGTCACGCGCGCATGGGAGCGCTGGGCGCACGCCGACGCCGACCGGATCCTGGCCGAGATCGTGCCGATGGTCACGACGTACCGGATGCGACGCGAGCCGGGCCTGAGCGCGGTGCTGGACGTCGCGCTGCTCGTGGACCGCGACCGCGCGCAGGAGCTCGAGGACCGGCTCGAGGCGATGGCCGCGGAGGCGCACGTCCGGATGCGGCTGCGGCTCGCCGGGCCGATGGCGCCGTACGACTTCGTGGGGAGTGGCTGATGGGACTGGTGACCGGGCTGCTCACCCTGCCGGCAGCGCCGCTGCGGGGAGTGGTGGCGATCGCCGAGCAGGTACGCCGCCAGGCCGAGGACGACTACTACGACCCGGTGACGATCCGGGCCGAGCTCGAGCAGATCGACGTGCTGCGCGCCGCCGGTGAGCTCGACGACGACGAGGCGACCGCTCGGGAGGACGCGCTGGTCGAACGACTGATGGTCGGCCAGCAGCTGCGAGAGGAGCGCCATGGCTGACACCACGGCGAAGAAGGCACCCGCCAAGAAGACCGCCAAGAACACAACCAAGAAGGCGGCCGTCAAGACGGCCGAGAAGCCCGCGAAGAAGACCGCGAAGAAGTCGCCGGCGTCGAGGTCGTCGTCGAAGAGGCCGACATCGAAGAGGGCGTCGCGGTCGGCACCACGGGCCGAGGCGCCGGCACGCCGCTCGTCTGGCGCCCAGATGGCGGGCGCGGCGCGTGACGCGGTCCAGGGTCTGACCGGGAAGTCGCCCGAGACGGTGACGGCGCTCGAGCGGTCGGACGACGGCTGGCGCGTGGCGGTCGAGGTGCTGGAGCTCGAGCGGATCCCGAGCACGACGGACGTGATGGCGACGTACGAGGTGAACCTCGACGAGGAGGGTGAGCTGCAGGGGTACCGCCGCGTGCACCGGTACCTGCGTGGGTCGCCCGGGGACGAGTGAGTCATGACTGAGTCCGGTCTCGCGCGTCCGGCCTCGGCCGCCACCACGTACTCCGATCGACCTCAGCCTGCGAACCTGGCCGACATCCTCGAGCGCATCCTCGACAAGGGGATCATCATCGCCGGGGACATCCGGGTGAACCTGCTCGACATCGAGCTGCTGACGGTGAAGATCCGGCTGCTCGTCGTGTCGGTCGACAAGGCCGAGGAGATGGGCATCGACTGGTGGCGGGAGGACCCGATGCTGACCGTCAAGGAGCGTGGTCTCCAGGAGGAGAACCAGGCGCTGCGCGAGCGGCTGGAGGAGCTCGAGTCGCAGCAGGGCTCGAAGCAGGGTTCGAGCCGTGGCTGAGCAGGGGCGCTATCTGTACGCCGTGTGTCGCGGCGTCACTCCCGAAGCCGTCGACGGGATCGTCGGTCTCGGCGGTGGCCGGGTCGATCTCGTGAGCGAGGGTGACCTGGTGGGGCTGGTGAGTCCCGTCGACCTCGACGAGTACGGCGAGGAGGGCCTTCGGCGCAACCTGGAACGTATCGAGTGGCTCGAGGCCGCTGCCCGCGGTCACGACGCCGTCGTCCAGGCTGCCGCGGCGATCGCCCCGACGGCACCGACGCGCCTGGCCACGATCTTCCTCGACGACGAGGGTGTGCGCCGTCGCCTCCGCGAGCAGCACGCCGCCATCACGACCGCCCTGGACCGGGTCGAGGGTCACGAGGAGTGGAGCGTCAAGGTGCTCACTCGTGCGGTCGAGGCCGAGCCCGAACCGGTGCCGGTCGCCGGTAGCGGTGCGGAGTACCTGCGCCGCAAGCGTGAGGAGCAGGACGCGCGCTCGGCGAGCGACCGCGACGCCCACCTGGCGGCCGAGCGGGTGCACGACGCGCTGGTGACCGTTGTGGCGGCGAGCCGTCGACTGCCCCCGCAGGACCCCCGCCTCGCCGGGCACGAGGGCACGATGGTCCACAACGCGGCGTACCTCGTGCACCGCGACCACTCGGATGCCTTCCTGGCCCGGGTCCATGAGCAGTCCGACGCCTACCCCGAGATCGTCGTCGACGCTCGCGGGCCGTGGCCGCCGTACTCGTTCGCGATGCTGGACGAGTCATGACCTCGACGTCGCTCGCCACGGCGCCCGCGCCGCTGGAGAACCGTCAGATCGCGCTGGTCGACCTGCTCGACCGGCTGCTCGGGACGGGCGTCGTGATCGCCGGCGACGTGGTGATCTCGCTGGCGGGCGTCGACCTCGTCGAGCTGCGCCTGCGCGCGCTGCTCCGGACCGTGGAGCACGACGCATGACGGATCAGCTCAAGCTCCTCCCACAGCGCCTCGAGACCGATCCCGAGTCGGTCCAGCGCGACCTGCTGCGGCTCGTGCTCACGATCGTCGAGCTGGTCCGGCAGCTGATGGAGAAGCAGGCGCTGCGCCGCGTCGACGCCGGCGACCTCACCGATGACCAGGTCGAGGCCCTGGGCACCGGGTTGATGCACCTCGAGAGTGCGATGCGTGAGCTGCGCGAGCGCTACGGCCTCACCCAGCAGGACCTCAACCTCGACCTGGGACCTCTGGGCAGCCTCCTCGGCGACTGACCACCGAGCCCCGTGTTCTCGACAAGCTCGACCGACGGCGTGGGGTGTGGCTAGCTCTTCTTGGCGGCCGCCTTGCCGCCCTTGCTTCCGGCCTTCTTCTTCTGCGCCGTGGTGCCGCCTTGGGAGCTGTCGCCGCCTGAGCCGCTCTTCTTGCCGCCGCGGGAGGAGGCGCCGGGGCTGTTCGCGATCTTGGCCGCGCGCTCCTTGGACATGCCCTTGTCCTTGAGCTTCTCGTACTGCTTCTCGTTCTTCACGTTGGCCGACTTGCTCGGCATGGCTCCTCCTCGCGTGGTACGGCTGGTCTCGACAGTCACGTACCCGATCGACCACGAGACGTGCATGGCCCATCGGTACGCCGGATACGAAGCAGGCAGCATCACGAGGAGGAGCCCATGGCCGTGGCACCGGAGCCGGCGTTGGCGACGCTCAGCCACGAGCGGTTCTGGGAGCCGGGGTGGGTCTTCGAGCGCAAGCTCGACGGCCAGCGCGTCCTCGCCGTGCGTACGCCGGACGGCGCCCGCCTCTACTCCCGGTCCGGGCGCGACATCACCGGGGCGTTCCCCGAGGTCGCCGAGGCACTGGCCGAGCAGGAGGCGACGGGCTTCGTCGTCGACGGCGAGGTCGTCGCTTTCGAGGGGTCGCGCACGAGCTTCGCGCGCCTCCAGCCGCGCATCCAGGTCAACGACCCCGAGCGAGCCCGTCGCTCGGGCGTGGCGGTCTGGTACTACGTCTTCGACGTCCTCGAGATCGACGGCGACGACCAGCGCGGCGAGCCGCTCCTCGAGCGCAAGCGACGCCTCCGCAAGCTCCTCCGCTGGCAGACGCCGCTCCGCTCGACCCCTCATCGGGTGAAGGGTGGCGAGGAGTGGTTCGCCGAGGTGTGTCGCGCGGGCTGGGAGGGACTGATCGCGAAGCGCGTCGACGCGACGTACCGCAGCGGCCGCACGGACGCGTGGCTGAAGTTCAAGTGCGAGGCCGGGCAGGAGCTGGTCGTCGTCGGCTGGACCGATCCCGAGGGCTCCCGGGTCGCGCTCGGCGCCCTGTTGCTCGGCTACTACGACGGCGACGACCTGGTGTACGCCGGCAAGGTCGGCACCGGGTTCTCCCAGCAGGTGCTCCGCGACCTCCACGAGAAGCTCACCGCGAGAGAGGTCGAGCGGTCGCCGTGTACGCGAGGTCAGCTGCCCCGCAAAGGCGTGCACTGGGCGAAGCCCGAGCTCGTTGCGGAGGTGGCCTTCACGGAGTGGACGACGGCCGGCCAGCTCCGCCATCCGCGCTACCTCGGGCTGCGCAACGACAAGGCCGCCGCGGACGTCGTCCGGGAGGCGCGATGACCGACGCGGTCGAGGTCGCGGGCGTCACCATCTCCAAGCCCGACAAGGAGCTCTTCCCCGAGTCGGACGCCGGCCCGGCCGTGACCAAGGCCGACCTTGCGCGCTACTACGCGTCGGTGGCCGACGTGATGCTCCCGCATCTGCGGGGACGGCCGGTCAACATGGAGCGCTTCCCCGACGGGATCGGGAAGTCGTCGTTCTACGAGAAGAGGGTGCCGTCGCACTTCCCCGACTGGGTGCACACCGTCGAGCTCGACACCTCGGACGGGCCTCAGCGCCAGGTCGTCGTCGACGATGCCCGCACCCTGGTCTACCTCGCTCAGCAGGCCTGCATCACCCCGCACACCTGGCTCTGCCGCAAGGACGACCTGCGCCATCCCGACCAGCTGGTGCTCGACCTCGACCCCACGGTCCCGGGTCTCGACCGGGTACGCCGCGCGACGCGGCTCGTGGGTGGGCTGCTCGACGATCTCGGGCTCACCTCCGTGCTCAAGACGACCGGCTCCCGCGGCTACCACGTCGTGGTGCCGCTCCGCCGCACCACGTCCTTCGACGACGTCCGGACCTTTGCCCGGGACGTCGCGCGCGTGCTCGTCGCCCGCGAGCCCGACCTGGTGACGCTCGAGGCGCGGAAGGCCAAGCGCGGCGACCGGGTGCTCATCGACATCCAGCGGAACGCCTACGGCCAGACCGCCGTCCCGCCGTACGCCGTCCGAGCGAGGCCTGGTGCGCCGGTCGCGACGCCGATCACCTGGGACGAGCTCGGCCGGGTCGAGCCTGACCAGTTCACCGCCCGCACGATCGCCCGGCGGCTGGCGCGAGGCGGCGACCGCTGGGCCGACCTGCCGCGAGGCCAGTCGCTGGGGAAGGCCCGCGAGAAGGTGCGGAGACTCCTGGGCTGAGCCCGACTCAGATCACCGGCGTCGTCGCCCGCTCTTCCTGGGAAGCCCGCTCGAACGCGCGGAACGCCCGCACCATCTCTCGCACGGAGTCGTCGGGAAGCCCGTCGAGGATCCGGGAGATCTCGACCAGGCGTGCCGCGCGGACCGACTCGACCTGGCGACGACCCGCGGCGGTGAGAGCGACCTCCACCGACCGTCCGTCGTGCGCCGCGGGGGTGCGGGTCACGAGCCCGAGCCGCTCGAGGCTCGAGCAGTGACGGCTCGCGTTGGATTGGTCGACACCGAGCTCGGCGGCCACGTCGTTCACCGTAAGCGCGCCGTGACCCTCCAGCAGGACGAGGACGCGGTGCTGCACCACGGTGACGGGCGCGGTGCCCGACGACACGGAGCGGATCGCCAGCGCCAGCATGCCGCGACTGGTGTCGAGGACGGCTTGGGCCAGCTCGGTGCGCTCGGCGGGGTCCATGGCCGACCACGTTACATGCGCTGCCGCATGTAAATCGCCGTGAGGGGTACGGCGTGCCTGTTCGGGTACGAGCGATCGGAGCCACGAAGGGAGCCGCATGACCCTGTCCCGTCTGAGCCCGGTGCCGGGTGACCTCGCGGACGCGATCGCGTCGCTGCGCGAACGCGTGGACGGTGAGGTCAGGTTCGACGACGGCTCGCGGGCGACGTACTCCACCGACGCCTCCAACTTCCGCCAGGTGCCCATCGGGGTGGTCCTGCCGCGCACGGTCGAGGCCGCCGTCGAGGCGGTCGCGGTCTGCCACGAGCACGACCTGCCGATCGTGAGCCGCGGCGGCGGCACCAGCCTGGCGGGCCAGTGCACGAACGAGGCCGTCGTCCTCGACTTCAGCAAGTACTGCCACCGCGTCGTGTCCGTCGACCCCGACAACCGGCGCTGCGTCGTGGAGCCCGGCATCGTCCTCGACGTCCTGAACAACCACCTCGCGCCGACCGGCCTGCGCTTCGGCCCCGAGCCGGCGACCCACCAGAACTGCACCCTCGGCGGGATGATCGGCAACAACTCCTGCGGCGCCACCGCCCAGCGCACCGGCAAGGTCGTCGACAACGTCGTGTCTCTCGACGTGCTCCTGTACGACGGCACCAGGTTCACCGTCGAGAAGACCGACGACCGCGAGTACGCCGTGATCGAGCGCATGGGTGACCGGCGTTCCCAGATCTACCGCGCCCTCCGTCGCATCCGCGACGAGCACGCGGACCTGATCCGCGCGCGCTACCCCGACATCCCGCGTCGGGTGTCCGGCTACAACCTCGATTCCCTGCTGCCGGAGCACGGCTTCGACCTCGCCGGGCTGCTCGTCGGCAGCGAGTCGACCCTGGTGACGGTGCTGCACGCCGAGCTCGAGCTGGTGCCGGTCGTGAAGGAGCGCACCCTGGTCGTCCTCGGCTTCGACTCGATCGCCGATGCCGCCGACGCCGTCCCCGACGTCGTGCAGCACGAGCCCATCGCGCTGGAGGGTGTCGACCACTACCTGATCCACGACGAGCAGCTGAAAGGCATGAACCGCCAGGCGCTCGACGAGCTGCCGAAGGGCGAAGGCTTCCTGATGGTGCAGTTCGGTGGCGACACGGTCGAGGAGGCCGACCGCCGTGCACACGCGATGCTCGACGCGCTCGGTGAGACCGAGCACGACCCCGACGTCGCCTTCCTCGACGACCCGGCGCGCGAGGACGAGCTCTGGCAGGTGCGCGAGGCCGGACTGGGCGCCACCGCCCACGTGCCCGACCGCCCCGACACCTGGGAGGGCTGGGAGGACTCCGCCGTCCCGGTCGACCGTCTCGGGGACTACCTGCGCGACCTGCGCAAGCTCTACGAGGAGTTCGGCTACGCCTCCGACGTCGGGCCCAGCCTCTACGGGCACTTCGGCCAGGGCTGTGTGCACACCCGCATCCCCTTCGACCTCTACTCCTCGGAGGGGGTCGCGACCTACCGCCGTTTCCTCGAGCGCGCGGCCGACCTGGTCGCGTCGTACGGCGGTTCGCTGTCGGGCGAGCACGGCGACGGGCAGACCCGCGGCGAGCTCCTGCCCCGGATGTTCGGCGACGAGGTCGTCGAGCTCTTCGAGCAGGTCAAGACGCTCTTCGACCCCGGCGACAAGATGAACCCCGGCAAGGTCGTGCATCCGGCCCCTCTGGACAGCCACCTCCGACTCGGTGGCCATTGGGCGCCGCAGGAGATGAAGCCGCTCTTCTTCGCCTACCCGGAGGACGGTGGGTCGTTCCGTCAGGCGGCGAACCGGTGCGTCGGTGTCGGGAAGTGCCGTAAGCACGAGAACGAGGGCGGCACGGTGATGTGCCCGTCGTACCAGGTCACGCACGAGGAGGAGCACTCCACGCGCGGTCGCGCACGGCTGCTCTTCGAGATGCTCGACGGGCATCCCGACGGACCGCTGAAGGACGGCTGGCGGTCGACCGAGGTCCGCGACGCGCTGGACCTGTGCCTGGCCTGCAAGGGCTGCAAGAGCGACTGCCCCGCCAACGTCGACATGGCGACGTACAAGGCGGAGTTCCTGGCCCAGCACTACCGCCACCGGCTCCGGCCGCGCGCCGACTACGCGACCGGGTGGCTCCCCGCCGCGGCCGCCGCCATCGCCCGCACCCGGTCGGCGCCACTCGTGAACGCCGTGACCTCGCGCCGTTGGGCCGCGCGAGGTCTCACCAGGCTCGCCGGGCTGGAGGACCGGCCGGTGCCGCAGTTCGCTCGCACCACCCTCCAGCAGTGGTGGGCCCGCCGTGTCTCGGGGGCGGCGGATGCCCACCGACCGGCGACCAACGGCACCGTCCTGCTCTGGCCCGACACCTTCACCAACCACTTCCATCCCCACATCGGGCAGGCGGCCGTGGAGGTGCTCGAGAGTGCGGGCTGGACGGTGACGATCCCGTCCGAGCCGGTCTGCTGCGGTCTCACCTGGATCTCCACCGGCCAGCTCGGCACGGCCCGCCGGATGCTGCGGCGCACCGTTCGGCGGCTCGCTCCGCACGTCCGCACCGGCGGGCTCGTGCTCGGGCTGGAGCCGAGCTGCACGTCGGTCTTCCGCTCCGACCTCCATGAGCTGTTCCCGGACGACCAGGACGCCCACCGCCTCGCCGACCACACGGTCACGCTCGCGGAGCTGCTCACCGAGCACACCGTCGACTGGGAGCCGCCGACCGCCGGGAGCACCCACGCGATGGCCCAGGTCCACTGCCACCAGCACGCCGTCCTGAAGTGGGACGCCGACCGGACACTGCTCGAGCGCGTCGGCGTCGACGTCGAGCGGCTCGACTCCGGCTGCTGCGGCCTCGCCGGCAACTTCGGCTTCACGGCCGGCCATGGCGAGGTCAGCCGGGCCCTGGCCGAGCAGACCATGCTCCCGCGCATCCGCGAGGCCGACGACGACACCGTCGTCCTCGCCGACGGCTTCTCGTGCCGCACCCAGATCCAGGACCTCGACAGCGGCGGGCGCGAGGGCATCCACCTCGCCGAGCTGCTCGCCGGGCTCCTGCACGACTCAGCCCGGGACCGGGCGCCCACCCACCGAGGAGGAACACGATGAGCACCACCGTGGCCGACCGACTGCTCGAACGACTTCGCGAATGGGGCGTCGAGCAGGTCTTCGGCTATCCCGGCGACGGCATCAACGGCCTGATCGGTGCCTTCTCCCGCGCCGACAACAACCCGCCGTTCATCCAGTCGCGGCACGAGGAGATGTCGGCGTTCGAGGCCGTCGGCTACGCCAAGCTCAGCAGCAAGCCGGGCATCTGCATGGCGACGTCGGGTCCCGGCGCCATCCACCTCCTCAACGGCCTGTACGACGCGAAGCTCGACCACGTCCCGGTCGTCGCGATCGTCGGCCAGACCAACCGCACGGCCATGGGCGGGAGCTACCAGCAGGAGGTCGACCTGCTCTCGCTCTTCAAGGACGTCGCCAGCGACTACGTGCAGATGGTGACCGTGCCCGAGCAGATCCCCAACGTCCTCGACCGCGCCATCCGGGTCGCGATGAGCCGACGCGCGCCGACGGCGATCATCATCCCGAACGACGTGCAGGAGCTCGCCTACGAGGCGCCGACCCACGAGTTCAAGATGGTGCCCTCGAGCCTCGGCATCCGCGAGCCCCACGTCGTACCCGACGAGGACGGCCTGAAGGCCGCGGCCGACGTGCTGAACTCCGGCAAGAAGGTCGCGATGCTCATCGGACAGGGAGCCCGGGGAGCGGTCGCCGAGGTGACGGAGGTCGCCGAGCTGCTGGGCGCGGGTGTCGCCAAAGCCCTGCTGGGCAAGGACGTGCTCTCCGACGAGCTGCCCTACGTCACCGGCTCGATCGGCCTGCTCGGCACGCGGCCGAGCTACGAGATGATGAGCGACTGCGACACGCTGCTGACGGTCGGCTCGAACTTCCCCTACACGCAGTTCATGCCCGGCCTCGACCAGGCGCGCGCGGTGCAGATCGACATCGACGGCAGCCTGATCGGGATGCGTTACCCCTACGAGGTCAACCTCGTCGGCGACGCCGGCAGCACCCTCCGCGCGCTGATCCCGATGCTCGAGCGCAAGGACGACCGGAAGTGGCGCGAGGGCATCGAGAAGAACGTCGCGCGCTGGTGGGACGTCATGGAGGCCGAGGCGCTGGTCGCGGCCAAGCCGATCAACCCGATGCGCATCTTCAGCGAGTTCAGCAAGCAGGCACCCGAGAACGCGATCATCGCGGCCGACAGCGGGTCGGCCGCCAACTGGTACGCGCGCCAGGTGCGCATGCGCGGCTCGATGCGCGGCACCCTGTCCGGCACGCTCGCCACGATGGGCCCGGCCGTGCCGTACGCCATCGGCGCCAAGTTCGCCCACCCGGACCGCCCGGCCATCGCCTTCGAGGGCGACGGCGCGATGCAGATGAACGGCCTGGCCGAGCTGCTCACGATCTCGCGCTACTACCGCGAGTGGAGCGACCCGCGGCTCGTGGTGGCGGTGCTCCACAACAACGACCTCAACCAGGTGACGTGGGAGCTCCGCGCGATGGGTGGCACGCCGGCGTTCATCGAGTCGCAGTCGCTGCCCGACACGTCGTACGCCGAGTTCGCGGCGTCGATCGGGCTCGAGGGCGAGACGGTCACCGACCCCGAGCATCTCGCCGATGCGTGGCGCCGCGCCTTGTCGGCCGAGCGGCCGGTCGTGCTGGACGTGCACTGCGATCCCGACGTCCCGCCGATCCCGCCGCACGCGACCCTCGAGCAGATGACCGACATGGCCGAGGCGCTGATCAAGGGCGACACCTCGCGCTGGGGCGTGATCAAGGAAGGCATCAAGACGAAGGCGCAGGAGTTCCTGCCGCACTGATGACCACGCTCGACCGACTCCCCGCCCTCGACGTCGCGGTCACCGATGTCGAGGTGTCGGCGTACACCGTCCCGACCGAGCGGCCCGAGGGAGACGGCACGCTGACCTGGGACTCGACGACCTGGGTGGTCGTGCGGGCCGTGACCGGCGATCCGAGCCAGCCGTCGGGGCTCGGGTGGACCTACGCGCCGGCCGCAGCCGTGCCGGTCGTGCGGGACCTGCTCGCGCCCGTGGTGGCCGGGCGCGGGGTGCTCGACGTCGCCGCCGCGTGGGAGGCGATGGTGCGTGCGGTCCGGAACGCCGGCCGGCCGGGGCTGGTGTCGATGGCGCTGTCGGCCGTGGACACCGCGCTCTGGGACCTCGCCGCGCGGGTGCTCGACGTGCCGCTGCACCGCCTGCTCGGGTCTGTGCTGGACGCAGTTCCTGTCTACGGCAGTGGTGGGTTCACGACCCAGAGCGACGCCGAGCTCCGGGGCCAGCTGTCGGGATGGGTCGAGCAGGGCATTCCACGGGTGAAGATCAAGATCGGCGAGTCGTGGGGGAGCCGGGTCGCGCGCGACCTCGAGCGGGTCACGACGGCGCGCCGGACCATCGGCGACGACGTCGCGCTGTACGTCGACGCGAACGGCGCCTACGACGCGGCCCGAGCAGTGCGGGTGGCACGCCGGCTCGAGGAGCACGGGGTCACCTGGTTCGAGGAGCCGGTCAGCTCCGACGACCACCTCGGCCTCCGTCGGGTACGTGCCGCCGTCGGCCCAGACGTGACCGCCGGTGAGTACGGCGACAGCCTCGCGTACTTCGCCCACCTGCTCGCCGCCGATGCCGTCGACTGCGTCCAGGTCGACGTCACCCGCTGCGGTGGCTACACGGAGTGGCGCCGCATCGCGGCCCTGGTGTCGGCGTACGGGCTGGAGGTGTCGGGCCACTGCGCGCCGTCTCTTCACGCGCCGGTCGCCATGGCGACCCCGAACCTGCGTCACCTCGAGTGGTTCGCCGACCACGTGCGCATCGAGAGCCGCTTCCTCGAAGGGTTTCCGTCGCCGCGCGACGGAAACGTCGTCCCACCCGAGGTCGCCGGGCACGGCCTCGTCCTGCGCGAGGCCGACCTCGCGTCGTACCGCGTCGCCTGACCGGAAGGAGCAGTCATGTCGCGACACTCGAGCACTCACGAGCGGACCCACACCGTCCGGCCGCGGTGGACGTGGATCGCGCTGGTGGTGATGATCGCCGGCCTGGTCCTGATCGGCGCCGGGATCATCGCGGAGTCGTGGGCCTGGGCGGTCCCGGGCCTGGTCCTGCTCGTGGTCGGCGGCGCGGTCGCGTTGTACGGCGGCTTCTTCTACGACGTCCAGGGCGGAGCGTCCGTGTCGTCGCAGCTCCAGGACGTCAAGGAAGGCAAGGAGCGTGAGTTCCCGGGAGCCGGGACGATGCGCTCGAAGGACCAGGTGGAGCAAGAGGTCCGCGACCGCTGGCTCTCCGAGGAGGAGTGACATGAGATCAGGGTCAGAGGTCGTCGTGGTCACCGGTGCATCTGGTGGCATCGGTCGGGCGACGGCGAAGCTGTTCGCGGCACGCGGGGCGTCGGTAGCCTTGCTCGCTCGGGGCGAGGAAGGGCTGGAGGGAGCGCGTGCGGACGTCGAGGCGTTGGGCGGCACGGCCGGCGTCTATCCCGTCGACACCTCCGACGCGCGAGCTCTCGACAAGGTCGCCGACCAGGTCGAGGAGGAGCTCGGCGAGATCGACACGTGGGTGAACGTCGCGTTCACGTCGGTGTTCGCGCGGTTCGTCGACATCGAGCCCGAGGAGTTCGAGCGGGTCACGCAGGTGACCTACCTCGGCTTCGTCAACGGCACGCGTGCGGCGTTGCAGCGGATGATGCCGCGCGACCGCGGCACGATCGTCCAGGTCGGCTCGACGCTGGCCTACCGGGGCATCCCGCTGCAGAGCGCGTACTGCGGTGCGAAGCACGCCACGCAGGGCTTCCACGAGTCGGTGCGCACCGAGCTGCTCCACGAGAAGAGCAACGTCCGGGTGACCATGGTGCAGATGCCGGCGGTGAACACGCCGCAGTTCTCCTGGGTCCTCTCCAAGCTGCCGCGCCAGGCCCAGCCGGTGCCGCCGATCTACCAGCCGGAGGTGGCCGCGAAGGCAGTCGTGTACGCCGCCGACCACCCGCGGCGACGGGAGTACTGGGTCGGTGAGACCACCGCGGCCACGCTGTTGGTCAACGCGGTCGCGCCGGGACTGCTCGACCGCTACCTCGCCCGCACCGGGTACGACGCGCAGCAGACCTCCGATCCGAAGCCGGCCGACCAGCCGGCGAATCTCTGGGAGCCCGCGGACGGTCCGGCCGGCCGCGACTTCGGGGCCCACGGGCTCTTCGACGACCGGTCGCACGCCCGGTCGCCCCAGGCGTGGGCCTCCCAGCACCACGGGGTGGTCGCCGCCCTGGGGCTGGGGCTGGTCGGTGCTGCCGCGCTGACCCGTCTCGTTCGGCGAGGCTGACGCTCGGGGAAAACGCGGAAGAATCGCCTCCGACGCCGGGCGTGTCGGGGGATTCTTCCGCGTTTTCCCGGCCACTCACGTCGCCGGCCAGGTGCTACCGCCCGTGCGCGCCGTTCTGTGTCCACGACAGGGTCACTTCGCCGTGGTTTCCACAGGTACGGCGGCGAACGACGACGCGGCGTACGCCTGGCGGGCAAGTGTGGAGCATGCATCTCGAGCAGGACGCTCCCATCGACGACGACATCCACCTGGGTCGCCACCCGGGCTCGGCCTGGGAGGCCGTGGCGCACGGAGTCCACGTGCTCCGCGATCACCGCGCAGACCTACGCACACAGCTGCGCGCCTGGCAGCTGGCACTGCCGTTCCACACGTCGTTCACCGGGTTGACCGCCGCGCAGCTGCGGGGGTGGTGGCTTCCCCCTCTGCCGCACGACCTCCCCCGGTTCGTCGCGTCCGGGTCCAATGACCGCATCCGCCGCCCCGGGCTCGACGTCTGCCGGCACGACGACACGCTGCCGTGGGAGCTGCTCGATGGCGTGCGGGTCACGTCCGCCGCGGAGACGGTGCTCGCGTGCGCCCGTGATCTCGAGCTGCTGGACGTCGTACTGATCGGCGACGCCGCGTTGCACTCCGGCGACGTCACGCGGCACCAGCTGGTCGCCGTGGCCCGGCAGCGCCGAAGAGGCTCGCCGCTGCTGCGTCAGGCGATCCCCTTGATGAACGGCAAGGCGGAGTCGATCTTCGAGGGTCTGCTCAGGGTGCTGCACGAGGTCTGCGGCATCAGCGTCGATCCCCAGGTCGAGCTCTTCGGGCCGCGGGAGGAGCTGATCGCGAGGGCCGATCTCCTGCTGGTCGGCACCAAGACGCTGCACGAGTACGACGGGGCGGACCATCTGCCCAGAGCGCGCCAACGTCGCGATCTACGTCGCGGCCGGCGGCTGTTGTCGGCGGGCTATCAGCGCCGAGGCTTCGTCCGAGAGGACGTTCTGAACGGCGGACTCGGGATCCTCCGCGACGCCGACCTGGCGGTCGGTCGAGAGCACGACCCGGCCCGGGTCCGGGCCTGGTACGCGCTGCTCCGTGACTCACTGTTCACCCCATCCGGCACCCGGAGGCTGCGGGACCGGTTGAGTTGAGCCGCCCACCCGGGAGAAAACGCGGAAGAATCGAGCGACACGCCCGAGCCCGAGGCAGATTCTTCCGCGTTTTCCCAGCCGGGGTGGCTCCCGACACCGCGCCGAGCCTCACCTGCGCCAGACGAACACCTCTTCCCAGTCGTACGCGTCCGCGTCGACCAGGTTGGTCGCGTAGGACTCGTAGACCAGGCTCCGGCCGTCGCCGCTGATCGCGGCCGCGGTGCTGGCGCTCCAGTTGTTGCTCTCGTCGCCGCCCGGCGACTGCGACGCGCGGGTGATCGTCCCGGTCTTGAGGTCCGCCACGAAAGCGTCCGGGTCGACACCGGTGTCGGGCGCGAGGTCGGTCGCGTCGGACCCGAACCCGACGTACCGACCGCTCGTCGACAGGCTCGGCAGGTAGGAGTGGTTGTCCGCCGCACCGTGGCCGGTCGCGCTGACCATACGGATCGAGCGGTCGGAGAGCCGCATCCGGTAGACCTGCGAGAACTCGCCGTCGGCGCCCGGGATCTTGGGCGAGCACGTCGAGAACGCGACGAACTTGCCGTTGCCGGAGATCACCGGTCGCCCGGCGGTGCCGGCCGGGAAGCCGGTGCACGGCCCCGTGTCGGGCTCGTGCCAGAAGCGGGTCGTCTTGCCGACGGCCAGCTTGCGCACCCAGAGGTCGTTGTCGTTGCCGAACGTGACCCGCTTGCCGTTGTCGGAGATGTCACCGACCGCGAGCGGCCCGGCGATGTCGTGACCACGCCGGTTGAGCGAGACCTGCCTGACCACGCCCGTCTTGACGCCGGCGACGTAGACGTCCTCCTTCTTGTCGTGGTCCTTCTTGCCGAACGGCGCGAAGGTCTGGAAGGCGACGCGCTTGCCGTTGCCGGAGAGCACGGGGAAGAAGCTGTTCTTCTGGTACTGCTTGCCGTCGTTCCCGACGGAGAGGAGCCGCAGCTTGCCGGTCTGCATGTCCTTGACGACCACGTCGAGCGTGCTGCCGTTGCGGTCGCGGAAGAGGTTGGTGGCCCACGTGGTGAACGCGACGTACCGGCCGTCGCCCGAGATCGTCGGCTCGGTGCTGTAGTCGTTGCCGATCGTCTTGCCCTTGTTGCTGACCAGGATCGTGATGTCGTCCACGGTGTCGCGCAGGTAGACGTCGTCGAGGCCGTTGGTGTCGCGCGGCACGAGCGCCGCGGCGGTGGAGAAGACGACGTACCGGCCGTCTGCCGACGAGACCTGGGCGGTGCCGTTGATCGCGCTCTTCGCGTCTGCCTGGGCGTTCGTGCCGTTGACCAGCACGACCTGCTCGTTGTGCGAGCCCGCGGCGTACGCCGGGGCGGTGCCGAGGAGGCTGGTGGCCGTCACGGCGAGCGCGAGGCCGGCCGTGACGACCGGGGTTCGCAGACGAGTGCTCGGACGGGGGTGGTGGGTCATGACGTACTCCTTGGAAAGTCGGGGCGCGACCAAGACGCCGTCGGCTTCTCGAAGGTTGCAGTGGGTGGGGCCGCGGATTCCGCCACCCCCCGGGGTGACCCGAGACCTCCCGGTCCCCTAGCCTGGGCAGCGCTGCTCGCCGCGCACCGGAGGGCGTGGTTCCGGCCATCTATGTGTGAGGAAGACCGTTGCCTCGGGTACTACGCATGCCTGATGTCGCGGCCGACTCCGACGAGGGCGTGCTCGCTGCGTGGCTCGTGGAGGAGTCGGCGCGCTTCGACGCCGCCCAGACGATCGCCTATGTCGAGACGCAGGACGAGCTGTTCAGCGTGGAGGCGGGTCGCCCGGGGGTGCTGGTGAAGTCCCTCGTCGAGCCGGGTACGCCGGTCGAGCCCGGTACTCCGATCGGGATCCTGAGCGAGCCCTGGGAGCAGATCAACGACCTCGACGCGGTGCTCGCCGACCTCGGACTGGCACGCCGCGACCGGGTCGGCGCTTCGTCGACCCTCGAGGCCACGGTCGCGGGTCATCGGGCTGACAGCCCCTCGTCCGAGGTGGAGAAGAGCGCCCTCGCTGCTACCCCGCGCGTGAGCGACCCGGACCCCACGGTTCTCGTGATCGAGGGCGTCCTGGCTCCCGTCACCGAGACCGAGCCGGCTCCCGCCGCCCAGACCGAACCGGAGCCCGCGCTCCAGCACCACTACCTCCGCGCGCGCGTGCGCGTCGACCGCCTGGTGAGCCTCTCGGCGATGCTCGAGCGCGAGCACCCCGCCTCGAGCGTGGTCGACCTCGTCGGCCGTGCCGTCGTCGCCGCCCACAGGCAGGTGCCGCAGCTCGGGGTGGCGCGGATCGAGGACGACCGCGCAGCCTCGGCCGGCATCCCCGTCACCTATCCCGGTCGGTTCGGTGTCGAGGAGGCCGCGGCCGTCGTACCTCCCGGTCAGGCAGCCGTGCTCGCGGTCGGCGACGTACGTGACGAGCCGGTCATCGACGCCGGCGCCGTCGTGCCCGGCAAGGTGATGGTGCTGACCCTGTCGGTCCGGCCGGGGCGGGTCGACGACGTCGTCGCCTCTCGGTGGCTCGCCGTCCTCGTCGCGCTCATCGAGCGCCCGGAGTGGATGGTCGACTGACGCGGGATCGCGCGACGACCGGTCGAACCGCCGGTGCCGCCGGTCGAGGAGGCGCCCAAAGCGTCGTCACGAGACCCGGTGACGTCCGCGCCCACCGCGACCACGCACCCGGTGGTTTCGTGGCGCTCACAGAGCTCGCTCCTCAACCACCGACCTTCGGCGCGCTTGCGTGGTCCGTTGCCTGGCCGGTCGTGCTCCGTTCGACGCAGTTCCACAAGCTCGCCCGGGAGGCCGCCGTCGTACGGTGATCCCGTGGACCACGACACCGCCCAAGCCTGGCTCGACCGCTACGTCGCCGCATGGAAGTCCTACGACGTCGACGACATCGGCGACCTCTTCAGCGCCGACGTCCGCTACCGCTACTACCCCTACGCCGCGTGGGTCGAGGGCCGCGACGCGGTCGTGGCCAGCTGGCGGGCCGACGGCACCGACGACAACGGCTCCACGCGCGACGAGCCGGGGACGTACGACGCGTCGTACGTCCCGGTCGCCGTCGACGGTGACGTGGTCGTCGCGACCGGCACCTCGACGTACTTCGAGTCGCCCGGTGGTCCGGTGCGGCAGGTCTTCGACAACTGCTTCGTGATGCGATTCGACGACGAGGCCCGCTGCCGGGAGTTCACCGAGTACTACACGAAGCGCTCCTGAGCCGAGGCCGTGGGGCTCACGTCGCCGGGGGCGCGGTCGACCCTCGCACGACCAGCGACAGGGGCAGCAGCACCGACCGCGCGGGCCGGGTGGGGTCGGCGATCGCGTCGAGCAGCAACCGCGCGGCCTCGGCGCCGATCTGCTGGTGGGGGATGGCGATCGTGGTGAGCGGGGGGCGCAGCTTGTCGAGGAACGGCATGTCGTTGAACCCGACCACGCTCATCTCGGCCGGGCAGTCGATGTCGCGCTCGCGGAAGACGTCGTAGCAGCCGAGGGCGATCAGGTCGTTGCCGGCGACGATCGCGGTGAACGCGGTGCCGGAGTCGAGCAGCCGCCGCAACCCGTCGGCTCCCGCGCTCTCGCTCCACGCGTCGGCCGTCTCGACGAGCGCAGGGTCGTCGTCGAGGCCGAGGTCGCGAACGGCGGAACGGAAGGCACGCGCTCGCCCGACGCCGGTCGAGGTGCTCGGGGGACCGGCGACATGGGCGATGCGAGTGTGGCCGAGCTCGGCGAGGTGGCGGACGGCGAGGTCGACGCCGGCGGCGTCGTCCGGTGTGATGGAGGGTACGTCGAGCCCCTCCGGCCGGCGGTTGACCATCACCATCACCACGCCGTCGCGTTGGAGCTGCTTCATCAACGGGTGGTCGACGCGGGCCGTCGCCACGATGAGCCCCTCGACCTGACGCGCGCGGAGATGCTGGATCTGCCACTCCTCGCGCCGCGGGTCGTTGTCGGTGTTCACGATCAGGCCGCTGTAGCCCGCGGGCTCGAGCACCTCCTCGATGCCACGCACGATCGGAGGGAAGAGCGGGTTGGTCAGGTCGGGGATGACGATGCCGACAGTGCCGGACTTGGCGGTCTTCAGGCCGCGTGCGATCGGGTTCGGCCGGTAGCCGAGCTGCTCGGCGACCTTGATCACCCGGCGGGCGGTGTCGGCGTTGACCAGCCCGCGCGTCGCCGGGTTCAGCGCGCGCGACGCCGTGGCCGCGTGGACCCCCGCGGCCTCGGCCACGTCGCGGAGCGTCGGTGCGGGCACGGCAGCGATCCTAGGGGTGGGCGGGGTCCGGGCCGGGGCGTTGCCAGCGTGCGCGCATGCCCGCGGCGGCGAGCGCGAGCGGGACGGCGAGGCCCGCGCACGACGCGAACAGCACGTCGTACCGGCCCTCGTCGGCGAGTCCCGAGGCGACCACGGCCGCGAGTGAGGAGCCGACGAAGAGCGAGCCGGCGAAGAAGGACACCACCGTCGCCCGGGCGGCGGGCAGGACCTCGGTGGCCCAGGTCTGAAGGGTGGAGTGCATGGCCGTCCAGGCCAGACCGAGCAGGATCGCGGCCGCCACTCCCGCTGCCACCTCCTGCGACCAGGTCAGCAGACCGCAGGCGGCGACCGCCGCCGAGCCCCCACACGCGATCATCCGGGACGGCCGCCCCCGCTGGGAGAGCCGGCCGACGAGCACGGAGAACGGCAGGACGGAGAGGCCGTACACGCCGGTGGCGAGTCCGGCCACCGTGGTCGACGCACCCGCGTGCTCCATCGCAGGCGGCAGCAGGGTGATCGTCCCGAGCAGTACGGCGCCTTCGGCGAGCGCACAGGCCAGGACGAACAGCGTGACCGGCGACCGGCCGACGTACCCGATCGGCCGGAGGAAGGTGCCGCCGTGGTGCTCGCGCTGCGGCTCCGGCAGGGAGCCGAGTCGTACGGCGAGGGCGACGGCGGCGACCCCCGTGAGCACGAACATCAGCCGCCACGACAAGGCATCGGCGACCACACCGGCCCCGACGGACGCCAGCGCGGTGCCGAGTGCGGTGCCGACCATGAGGCGGGCGACGTCGCGCTGTCGTACGTCGGCCCGCACCGTGTCGCCGAGGTAGATCAGGGCCGCGGGGTACGCCGCCCCGAACAGGCCGCCGGCGAGGCCGCGGGTGATGCCCAGCAGCACCACCGTGCCGGATGCTGCCGACGCGACCGAGAGCAGGCCGGCCAGCAGCAGCGTGATCCGCATCGTGGTGACCCGTCCGAACCGGTCGGAGACCGAGCCCCACACCGGCTGCGACAGCCCGTAGGCGAGGAAGTAGGCGCCGGCCGCCTGCACCACCGACCCGAGCGGGGCGTCGATGTCATGCGCGATCGCGACCAGCATCGGCGGCATCGCGAAGCGGTCGAACGTCGCAACGAACGCCGCCCGCTGCAGCAGCCGGATGGGCGCCGGGCGGGTCTCAGTGGACGTCGACAAGCCCGGAGCCCTCCGCCCACACGGCGTCCATGACGTCGCGCCCGTCGACCACCTCCGGCAACCAGGTGGTCCGCAGCGAGACCAGGGTCTCCAGGGAGGCCTGGTCGACGCGTCCGTCGAGGACCAGCCCCTCGGAGGGACTCTTCAGCCGGTCGAGGTAGCGCCGGGCGAGCGGTTCGTCAAGGCCGAGCCGTCGCCGGGCGGACTCGACCACCTCGGCGTCGAGCGAGCCGGCCAGGATCTCGGCGGCAGTCTCGGTGAGCGCCCGGGTGAGGAGGCGCGCGGTCTCGAGGTGCTGCTCGCCGACGACCGCCACCACGGTGCCGAGGTACGGCGCGAAGTGGTCGGCCACCCCGGCGAGCCGGGTGCAGCCGGCGGCCTCCGCCTTCAGCTCGTTGCCGGCGTTCAGCATGGTCGCCTCGCACGTCCCCTCCAGGAGCGCTTCGAGTCGCTGCGGGGTGGAGCCGAGCGAGACCAGGTCGTACTCGTCCCGGCGTACGCCGAGCCGGTCGGCCAGCGCGTAGAGCGCGAGGGCGAAGCCGGAGTGCGGGACGTCGACCCCCATCGTGGCCCCGCGCAGGTCGGCGGGACCGAGACCGGGCCTCGCGTACAGCCCGAGCCCGAGCGCCCGGTCGACCGCCCCGACGATCCGCGCGTCGAGGAGCTCGCCGAGCGGGTTGTGTGGGTTGAAGCGATAGGCCAGCACGTTGTCGGGGCTGGTCAGCGCGACGTGCAGGTCGCCGTCGGCCAGCGAGCGGAACTGCGCCGGCGAGGACGGCACCGGGTGCTCGGTCACCTCGAGTCCGGCTGCGTCGACGAGCCCGCAGGAGACGGCGAGGTCGAGCACCACCGGTGGGCTGAAGGTGCCGACGTCGACGGCGATCAGGACGGCCTCCTCGGGACTGCTTGCCGCTGACGATAGCCGATGCTGCACTCGATTGCAGCAGCCGCGCACACACGTGGCCCGGCTTGACATGCAGCCAGGACTGCACCAGGCTGCACTCGTTTGCAGTACCCGTTGCAACCGCACGCCCGCCGAGCGGGGGAAGGGGATCGGATGGACGACAGGGTCGCCTCGGCCATCGCGCACTGGGCTCCGCGTTTCACCGCGAACGGCGTGACCCCGGCCGACTTCGCGCGGGTGACGTCGTCCGTCGAGACCTGGCCCGAGTGGTGCGCGGCGTGGGTGGCGGTCGGCGAGCAGCACGAGGCCCTGGGGCGGGAGGCGCTCGCCGAGGGCAGGCTGCGGTCGGCCGGTGAGCACCTGGCCCAGGCGGCGGCGTACTACCACTTCGCGAAGTTCGTCTTCGTCGAGGACGTCGACCAGATGAAGGTCGCGCACGCCCGCGCGGTCGCGGCGTACACCGACGCGCTCCCGCACCTCGACCCACCCGGACGCCGGGTCGAGATCCCCTTCGAGAACGGCCGGCTCGTGGCCGTCGTCCGGACGCCGTACGGCGAGGGACCGTTCCCGGTCGTGCTGCTGATCCCCGGCCTGGACTCCACGAAAGAGGAGATCAGGTCCACCGAGCAGACCTTCCTCGACCGAGGCCTCGCGACGTTCAGCGTGGACGGCCCGGGCCAGGGCGAGGCGGAGTACGACGTGAAGATCCGCGGCGACTGGGGCCCGGTCGCCGAGGTGCTCTACGACGCCATCGGCGCGGAGCCCGACCTCGACCGTGAGCGGCTCGGCGTCTGGGGGGTGAGCCTCGGCGGCTACTACTCGGTTCGCGTGATGGCCGCCCTGGGTGACCGGGCCAAGGCGGGCGTCGCGCTGGCCGGGCCGTTCAGCTTCGGCGAGTGCTGGGACGGGCTGCCCTCGTTGACGCGCGACACGTTCCGGGTGCGGTCGGGCGCGGCCGACGATCAGGAGGCGCGTGCCATCGCGAACACGCTCGACCTCTCGGGCGTGGCCGGCGACGTGAAGTCCCCGATGCTGCTGGTCTTCGGCAAGAAGGACCGGCTGATCCCCTACCAGCAGGCGGAGAAGGTCCATGCCGCCGTGCCCGGCAGCGAGCTGCTGATGCTCGAGGAAGCCAACCACGGTTGCGCCGACTACTCGCCGTGGCACCGCCCGCGGACGGCCGACTGGCTGGCACACCATCTCGGCGGTGACGTCGGCGACCCCGGCGTCACCGCTGGGGCACGCGCAAAGGCAGGAGTCTGATGTCCGTCTCGGAGACCGCCCCTCGGCACACGCCCGGCTCGGTGAAGATCGGCTGGATCGGCGTGGGCCGCATGGGTGCGGCCATGGCGAGCCGACTGGCCGCCGCGGGCGAGGACGTGACTGTCTGGAACCGCACGCGGGCCAAGGCCGAGGCGCTCGCGGGGTCGGGGTGCCGGGTCGCCGACACGATCGCGGAACTGCGCGACCGCGACGTCGTCTTCACGATGGTCTCCGGGCCAGCCGACCTCGAGCAGGTGCTGACCGGTGACGGTGGCCTGCTCGTCGACCCCGAGCAGATGCCCGGCGCGGTGGTCGACTGCTCGACGGTCGACGGCGAGACCTCGGCCGCGATGCGGGAGGCGTGCGCCCAGCACGGTGTCGACTTCCTGTCGGCTCCGGTCAGCGGCAACGGCAAGGTCGTCCGCGCCGGCCTGCTGACGCTGGTGGTCTCCGGCCCCGAGCAGACGTGGCTGAAGGTGGCGCCGCTGCTCGACCACCTCGGCCAGGGAGCGACGTACGTCGGCGAGGGTGACGTCGCGCGGCTCGCCAAGATCTGCCACAACGTGATGCTCGGGGTCGTCACGCAGTGCCTGGCCGAGATCACCGTGCTCGCGGAGAAGGGCGGGATGTCGCGGGCGGCGTTCCTCGACTTCCTCAACAAGTCGGTGATGGGCTCGACCTTCACCCGCTACAAGTCGCCGGCGTTCGTGCACCTCGACTACAGCCCGACCTTCACCCCGATCCTGCTGCGCAAGGACTTCGACCTCGGGTTCGCTGCCGCGCACGACCTCGACGTACCGATGCCCGTCGCCGCGGCTGCGGCCGCGGCCGTGCAGGCCACCGTCAGCAGCGGCCGCGTCGACGAGGACTTCGCGATCCTCCTCGACCTCCAGGCCCGCAACTCCGGCCTCGAGCTGAAGCCCGAGGACGTCGAGGTGGACGACGGCCTGTCGACAGGAAGCGGGGAAGGAGGTACGCCGTGACCCGGCCGCTCCCGGCGCCGGGACACATGGGCGTCGACTACGAGGAGCGGGTCGACTTCGCGCGGCTGCGCGACTACCGGCTGGGTCGCGCACGGGCGGCGCTGGAGGCGAGCGAGTGCGGCGCGTTCCTGCTGTTCGACTTCTACAACATCCGCTACACGACCCATACCTGGATCGGCGGCGCGCTGGGCGACAAGATGATCCGCTACGCCCTCCTCACCCGCGACCACGACCCGGTGCTGTGGGACTTCGGGTCGGCGGTGAAGCACCACAAGCTCTACTCGCGATGGGTGCCCGAGGAGAACTACCGCGCCGGGTTCCTCGGCTTCCGTGGCGCGGTCGCGCCGACGGTGGGCCTGATGGAGTCCGCGGTCACGGAGATCAAGGCGCTGCTCACCGACGCCGGTGTCGCCGACCAGCCGGTCGGGGTCGACATCGTGGAGCCGCCGTTCCTCTTCGAGATGCAGAAGCAGGGGCTGACCGTCGTCGACGCCCAGCAGCACATGCTCGACGCGCGGGTGATCAAGTCACCCGACGAGATCATGCTGCTGACGCAGGCGGTGGCGATGGTGGACGGCGTCTACCAGGGGATCGTCGAGCGGCTCAAGCCCGGCGTACGCGAGAACGACATCGTCGCGTTCGCCAACCAGCGGCTCTACGAGATGGGGTCGGACCAGGTCGAGGCGATCAACGCGATCGCGGGGGAGCGGTGCAACCCGCACCCGCACAACTTCACCGACCGCTGGATCCGGCCGGGCGACCAGGCGTTCTTCGACATCATCCACTCCTTCAACGGCTACCGGACCTGCTACTACCGCACGTTCTCGGTCGGCAGCGCGACACCCCCGCAACGCGACGCCTACACCCAGGCGCGCGAGTGGATGGACCGCGGCATCGACGGGATCCGCGTCGGCGTCGGCACCGACGAAGTGGCCGCGCTGCTGCCGAAGGCCGAGGAGTTCGGCTTCGGGAGCGAGATGGAGGCGTTCGGCCTGCAGTTCGCCCACGGTCTCGGGCTCGGGCTGCACGAGCGGCCGATCATCTCCCGCCTCAACTCGATGAAGGAGCCGATCGAGCTGAAGGCCGGGATGGTGTTCGCCCTCGAGACCTACTGCCCGGCCTCGGACGGCTACTCCGCGGCCCGGATCGAGGAGGAGATCGTCCTCACCGAGGACGGCCCCCAGGTGATCACACTGTTTCCCGCACAAGACCTGTTCGTCGCCAACCCGTACTGAGAGGACCACCCATGGGTGACTTCAGCCTCGACAAGATCAGTGACCTCCCGACCGACCTCCTGATCGGCGGACGGCCGGTCCCCGCCTCCGACGGAGGCCGCTTCGACGTGGTCGACCCCGCGACCGGCGAGGTGCTCACGACCGTCGCGGACGGGACCGTCGACGACGCGATCCGCGCGGTCGACGCCGCCGATGCTGCGGCCGCGTCCTGGGCGGCGACCGCCCCCCGGGAGCGCGCCGAGATCCTGCGTCGCGCGTTCGAGCTGATGACCGCGCGCTCCGACGAGCTGGCCCACCTGATCTCGTTGGAGAACGGCAAGGCGCTGCCCGACGCGCGCGGCGAGACGGCGTACGCCGCGGAGTTCTTCCGCTGGTACGCCGAGGAGGCCGTCCGCGCCTCGGGCGAGCTGACGACCGCTCCCTCAGGCGCCAACCGGATCATGGTCGTCCGTCAGCCGGTGGGCATCGCGGTGCTGGTGACGCCGTGGAACTTCCCGGCCGCGATGGCCACGCGCAAGATCGGCCCGGCCCTGGCAGCGGGCTGCCCGGTGGTGCTCAAGCCGGCGTCCGACACCCCGCTGACGGCTCTGCTGATGGGCAAGATCCTCGACGATGCCGGCGTACCTCCGGGCGTGGTGAACGTCGTACCCGCTCGCCGGTCCGGCGCCGTCGTCTCGGCGATGCTGCATGACCCGCGGGTGCGGAAGCTCTCCTTCACCGGCTCGACCGAGGTGGGCAGGATCCTGCTGGCAGAGGCGGCCGACCAGGTCGTGAACTGCTCGATGGAGCTCGGTGGCAACGCGCCCTTCCTGGTCTTCGAGGACGCCGACCTCGACGCCGCGATCGAGGGGGCGATGGTCGCCAAGATGCGCAACGGCGGCGAGGCCTGCACCGCCGCCAACCGCTTCTTCGTCCACGTCGACGTGGCCGAGGAGTTCACCCGCCGTCTGGCCGAGCGGATGTCGGCGATGCGTGTCGGCCCTGGCATCGCCGACGACACCCAGGTCGGACCGCTCGTCAACGAGGACGCTGTCACCAAGGTCTCCGAGCTGGTCCAGGGCGCCGTCGACTCCGGCGGGCGAGTGGTCGTCGGTGGCACCCGTCCCGACGGCCCGGGCTTCTACTACGACCCGACCGTGCTCACCGACGTACCACCCACCGCGCCGATCCTGCGCGAGGAGATCTTCGGCCCGGTCGCCCCGATCGTGACGTTCACCGACGAGGCCGAGGCCGTCCGCCTGGCGAACGACACCGAGTTCGGCCTGGTCTCCTACGTCTACACCGGCGACCTCGCCCGCGGCCTGCGCGTCAGCGAGGCACTCGAGTCCGGCATGGTCGGCCTCAACCGCGGCCTCGTCTCCGACCCGGCCGCCCCCTTCGGCGGCACCAAGCAGTCGGGCATCGGCCGCGAGGGCGGCCACGAGGGCATGCTCGACTACCTCGAGTCGAAGTACATCGCCGTCACCTGGTGACGACCTGCGCGGTCAGGGGTACGACGGAGACATGCGCTACGTCGAGCTCTTCCGGCACACCGACAACGACGGTGACGCCCTCACCAGCGACGGGATCGCGGCAGCGGAGCAGATCGGACGCGAACGCCTGAGCCCGCCGTACGTGTTCTTCGGCACGACCGGCGCGCACCGGGCGACCCAGATGGTCGAGATCCTGCGCCGGGCTGCGGGTCAGGAGGACCTCCCGATCACCGACGTGCCCGGCCTCCGCTCCACGGTCGAAGACCGCTGGCGCGCCGCCGCCAAGGCTGCCGGCAAGGGCGCGACCGTCGAGGCGATGCGCGAGGTCGACCCGGACCTCGTGGAGAAGGAGTCGCTCCTCCTCGGCAACGCCTTGCGCTCCGTCTTCGACGCCATGCCCGAAGGCGGCCGGGCCCTCGTCGTCGGCCACAGCCCCACCAACGAAGCCGCCGTCCTCGGCCTGACCGCCACCGTGGCCGAGCCTCTCGAGAAGGGTGAGGCAGTGCGCCTGGTCGAAGACCAGGGGAAATTCCGCGTCGTCACCTGAGCTGAAGCACCGGTTGCCGCCCCAAGCGCCGTTGCCATCTCGTCCGATCGCGTCGGACCCCTCGCTCCTGCGAGGAGATTGGCGCTGCATTCCGCCCAGAATGACGCGGGTCTGCGACCTTGCGCCTCAGCTCGGTTGGGTATCGACCTGGGTAGTCCAAGGTCCGTCTACGATCACGGCTTCGTCATCCCCCGGCCACGGCGGCAGGGCAGTGCAGGTGAAGACGAGGGCCGCCGTCCCCGTGCAGCGGTATTGGAACGCGGTCCCCATGGGGATGTCGATGCACACCCCCGGAACGAGCCGGGTCGTGCTCTCCTCCCCGTCCGGCGACCGGCGCCAGATCTCGCCCTCACCCGCGAGGACGAACCAGTACTCCTCGATCGTTCGGAAGTGGCACGCCCGGCCGACCATCCCGGGAGGTACGGTCGAGTGGATCATGTTCCCGTACGGGCCATCCATCAGGAACCGGATGTGAGTTCCCAGGGGCGAGCGACCCCGCTCCGCACCTTCAACGGTCGTGGTCTTCACGCGTATCCCTCCCGTCGAGCCTGCGGGAAGAGGCTAGCCCCAGCGCGTCGTCAGGCGTAGGTCAAGGAGCCCGGAGACGGTTCCGGGTTCTGGTCGGTCGGCCCGATGGCGCCCTAGGCTTCGGGCGAGAGGGGGTCCACCGTGGCCGATCCCGTGGCAGACATCATCGGGGACTACCGGGCGTTCGCCGCCAAGCAGGAACGCGGCCTGCTCCACCGGGGCATCGACATCAGCTCCTACGCCTTGAGCCATCTCGCTGTCCGCGTCGCCGAATGGGACGACTACTTGCGGGTGCGTGGGCAGCTGGAGAACCACGCGGTCATCAACAGCGAGAACGTCTGGAACGGCCGACCCATCTCCCTCCTCGTGCTCGCCGAACCCCTCGAGGTCCTCGGTGGCAAGCAGGTCCCGCTCATCGAACTCATCCCACCGGTGCACCAGCGGGTCTACAAGATGGGCCTGGAACACCTCGGGGTCGTGGTCGGCGACGCCTTCGACGAGTTCGTCTCGGTCAACAAGCCGGTGCTCACGGGTCAGCAGTTCCAAGGACCCAGCAGCAACCCCGACCCCGTCTACATCCTCTTCGAGGACTTCACCCACGTGAAGTTCTACCGGCACTCTCTCCGCGACTCGGTCGAGCAAGACGCCGGACCGTTCAAGGACGGCTTTCGACACGTCGAGGACTGGGTTCCCCAACGCTTCGTGACAGCGACCGGGCCGAACCCCCTTCCGCGCTGAGACCGCAAGACTCGGACCGGCAACGAACAAGTGCAGATCGCTGGAGGGGAGCATCCGGATCCGTCGCGATCAGGGTCATTCCGCCGCGACAGGGGCAGCGTCCCACTCCTCGGTGTTCTCATCGGCTGATGAGTGAAGCGTCGTCTGGCTTCATGGGCGGCATCACCGGCGCGATGCTGATGAGAAGGTGGAGCAACCCGGTTACCAGTGGAGGAGATGCATGAGCGGCATCCCGGCGCCCGACAAGCAGACCCACTACTCTTCCTGGCGGGAGGACGATGTCGATGAACTGGCCTGGCCGGTTTTCAGCCGACATGCGTTGGACCTGCTGAGGTCGGCCGGTGAGGTGCTGCATCCCGAGGGCGGCGAGGTGTTGTGGGAGGCCGGGGACCCCTACGACCTGTACCTCGTCCTTGCCGGTGGCGTGCTTCTTGTGGACCGCCGGGACGACCGGGTGGTCTTCGTCATCGAGGAAGGAGACTTCGTCGGCGAGTTGGGTATGTTGATGGGGCAACGGGCCTTCCTTCCGGGCGTGGCCATGGAGGGGACCGCGGTGCTTCGGGTACCGGTCGAGGAGTTGCGGCGACTGGTGCAGATCTCGGGGGAGCTGAGCGATGTCCTGCTCTCGGCGTTCGACGCTCGGCGGCGCATGTTGTCCAGATTGGGGGAAGGCGGTCTCGTGCTCGCCGGTGACGACGACCGCGACCTGCATCGGCTTCAGGAGTTTGCCGAGCGCAATCAGCTGCCGTACCGGACTGTGCTGCGTTCGGATGCGTTGGCGTGGTCAGAGCTGGCGAAGGTCACTGCGCTGCCTGAGGCGGGCACGGCAGTGGTGACCGGACAGCGGCGGGTGATGACGGCACCGAGCACGCGCGAGCTGGCGACCGCGCTCGGGATCGACCTGTGGTGCCTTTCAGATGACTCGCGCTGTGACCTGCTTGTGGTGGGCGCGGGGCCGGCCGGGCTGGCGGCCGCCGTCTACGGGGCCTCGGAGGGGCTGGATGTGGTCGTCGTCGAGGACGTCGCGATCGGTGGCCAGGCCGGCAGCTCGTCACGGATCGAGAACTACCTTGGCTTTCCGCGAGGCGTCTCCGGGGCCGAGCTGGCACGGGCCGCGATGCTGCAGGCGGTCAAGTTCGGGACGAGGCTGGTCTCCCCGCGCTCGGTCACGGGGCTGTCCCAGGTGCCCGGAGGCTTCCGCGTCCGGCTCGACGACGAGCACGACATCGAGGCCTGCGCCGTGATCATTGCCAGCGGCGCCCGGTATCGACGCTTGGACGTGCCTGGGCTGGCCGACCTCGAGGGACGTGGCGTCTACTACGCCGCCAGCGAGCTCGAGGCCACGGTGGTCTCCGACCGGAACGCCGTCGTCGTCGGCGGCGCCAACTCGGCCGGCCAAGCCGCCCTGTTCCTGGCCCGACACGCCAGCCAGGTCCACGTCCTGATCCGCCGTGACGACCTCCGCGAAACGATGTCGAACTACCTCGCCCAGCGGCTCACCCACCACGAACGGATCACCGTCCACCCTCGCTCGGAACTGTCCGCGGTCCACGGCACGAGTCGGCTGAGCTCGCTGACCTGGCGAGACCAGGTCCTCGAGCAGGAGACCGGGCTCGACGCAGCCGGGCTCTTCCTGATGATTGGCGCCGACCCCGGCACAACCTGGCTGCGCGACGCGGGCGTCGAGCTCGACAACAAGGGGTTCGTCGTCACCCACGACGGCTTCGCCACCTCGGTGCCCGGAGTGCTCGCAGTCGGAGACGTGCGCGCCGGGTCCGTCAAACGAGTCGCCTCGGCGGTCGGCGAGGGCTCAGTGGCGATCTCCGCCATCCACTCCTACTTCGCCGCCGGCACTCCCTGACGCGCGCACCAACAGCCGCGGTCCGACCGACCGCCGGTTGCGTCACTTCGCCGGGTTCGCGCCTGCGGCGCTTCGCCGCCAGTTCGCCGATGCGAGCGCGCCTAGCGAGCCCCCTGCTTCCGCTCTGTGGACGCATGGACGCTCGCCATCACGTGCCTCTACGCGGCGTCGAATCTAGTGTGGGCGGGTGATCATGAACCGATCGGCGCCGCACGCGCGGGTGACCCCAGTCCTCACCGTGGCAGACGTCCGCGCCGCAGTCGCTTGGTACTCGGAGGTCTTGGGGTTCGTAGAACACGTCCGCATCGGCGAGGGTCACCGCTCGCAACTCGGTCTTCCGGAAGCGCCCGCGGCCGAGCTCGTCGTGGCTGAAGTTCGCCCCGGTCGGCGGACGCCTGAGCGGGAACGCTCTCATCAGATCATGCTCAAGGTCGAGGATCTCGCGACCGTGGTCGAGGACGCGGTCGCGCGAGGCGCTCGTCTGGTGGAACCGCCGCACGACTGGGAGTACGGCGAACGGCAGGCCACCGTCGACGACCCTTTCGGACATCAGTGGGTTCTCAACCAGACGCTCGCTGACATCGCACCCGAGGAGTGGGGCGGCAGCTCCGTGAACCCGCGCCCGTCGTCGTGATAGTTCCCCGTCGGTGCAGTTCGTCGCCACCCGCTGTGATCGGGCAGCCCACCCACGCCAGCGTCTTACCGCCGCCCAGCAGGCACAGTGGCTTTGGAGGTCTCCACCAGCACGTTTGTAGGTCAGTGCTCACACCACCCGGACCAGGAGGGCCCCTAGTGTTGGTGGGAGTTGGCACCACCCTGGCGGGCGCGCAAGCGGAGCGAGTCCGAGCAGATTGAGCGGAGGTGGGCGCATGTCGGCGACGAAGCTCCTGGTACTCGGTGTCGTGCACCTCTCCGGCGGCGCGCATGGCTACCAGGTGCGGTCCGAGCTGCAGAGCTGGCGTGCGGAGATTTGGGCCAAGATCAAGCCCGGCTCGATTTATCACGCGCTGAAGAAGGCGGCGGCTGATGGCCTCCTCACCGAACACGCTGAGCCGGGCCACTCCGGGCCGGAGCGCGTTCTGTACCGCGTGACAGCTCGGGGACGTGACGAGATAGTCGAACTGGTCCGCGACGGTCTGCGGCGCACCCATGACCCCACCATGCTCAACGCGTCGATCGCCATGTTGCCCATGCTGACCAGGACAGATGCCATCGCGCACGTCAACGAGCGGGTCGCGCGCCTGGAAGCAGAGCTCGTAGAGCAGGCCAAGTGGCGGGAGCACCCGAACCCCGACATTCCCGAACACGTCCGCGACCAGGCCGAACTGTGGGCGGGACATGCACGCACCGAACTGGAGTGGGCGAAGAGCCTGAGCAAACGATTGGCTGAGGGCGCCTACACCATGGCCGATGATCCGGGTTCGTGGCGAACGGTCCCCTAATCAACCTTGACTAGACGCTCCGCCTCGTGTGTACTCGGGCCGAGTAGCCAAACTTGACTAGTTGGCCAGACCCGGACACGGCAAGGAGAGCCGAATGAGCACCATCCTCAAGAACAGCTCGGAAACCGTTGCGCACACACCCGGGCGGGCGAGCAGCATCGGGGTCTGGATTCTGCAAGTCGTGCTGGCGGCGATCATCGTCGGCGGCGGAATCTCGAAGCTCGCCGGCGACCCGGTCATGGTGGACATGTTCGCCGACATCGGGGCTGGCCAGTGGCTCCGGTACCTGGCCGGAGCGCTGGAGGTCGCGGGAGGGGTTGGACTTCTGATCCCGGCTCTGGCGGGCCTGGCCAGTCTGGGGTTGGCGGCATTGCTGACCGGTGCTGTCATCACCGATCAGTTCGTGCTCGAGCAGAGCCCGTGGCTGCCGCTCGCCCTTCTCGTCGTGGCGGCTGTGATCGCAAGGGCGCGTGGTCGCGCACCGAGGCCGTCGTCGGCACCCTGCTCAGGCGCTGAGGCAAACCTCTCGAACGGAGATTGAGATGAACGAGATGGCCTTTCGCGTGACATCAAACGATGGCACCACCATCGCCTACGACCGGACGGGAAGTGGCCCGGCTGTCGTCCTGGTAGGCGGCGCACAGGACGACGGAGCCGAGAACGCTCCCTTGATACCTGCTCTCGCCGAGCACTTCACGGTCTACAACTATGCCCGTCGGGGACGCGGCGCGAGCGGCTTCACCGAGCCCTACGCCGTGGAAAGGGAGATCGAGGACCTGGATGCGTTGATCGCGGAGGCGGGCGGCTCGGCACACCTGTTCGGGGCGTCCTCAGGTGGCGCTCTGGCGCTGGAAGCCGCCGCGGCCGGGTCAGCCATCGACACGATCGCCGTGTGGGAGGTGCCGTACGCGGTCGGGGACGACATACGCCCGCGATTCGAGGAGTACGTCGCGGACACCCGACGCGCCTTCGACGCCGGGCGAGACGAGGAGGTTCTCGAACTGTTCATGCGCATGACCGGCGCCTCCGACGACAACATCGCGGCCAGGAAAGCGGCAGGCAAGCAGACGGCGCATTGGGCGGATTCGGTCGCCCTCGCGCCCACGCTGGTCCACGACAGCCTCTTCCTCAACCGCTACGAGTTGCCGGCCGATCGACTGGCAACGGTCACCCAACCGGTCCTGGTCACCACCGGAGGACCGATCACGGTCCCCTACATGGCAGGCCTGCCCTCGGACTTCTTCGACCGCGCAGCCGACGAGCTTGCGGACCACCTACCCCATGCTCAACGGGAGACCCTCGAGGGGCCGGATCACGTCGTCGACCCACAGATCGTCGGCCCGCTGTTGCTACGGTTCTTCAGCAGCGAACACGGGGGGGCCCGCGAGGTGTTGCGGGAAGACCGATGAGGCACTGCGCAAGCAGATCTTCGTCGCGCCAGGGACACGGGGCGGACAGGTGGTGTCGAGGTTTGATGTCGACGGCGGCGTCACAGGCCTGATCCGGGGCGTGCTCGTCACCAACGTCTTGGTCACCACGCAAGGCCGGGCCGTCGTACTGACCTGGGCTTCAGTGGGACTCGAGCGGGTTGTTCATGTCTCCGGGCGGGGTCTCCGTCGATCCGAGTAGGCGGCCTCGACCGGCAGCGCCCGGGCTAGGGTCACGCACGTGCACGAACACAAGCGGTTCGACGACGCGGCGGCGACGTGGGACGACGACGCTGACCACGAAAGGCGGCAGGTGGCGGTGGCGCACGCCATCAAGAACGCCGTGAATCTCAGCCCCGGGATGAGGGCCGTTGACGTGGGCGGTGGCACTGGCCGGCTGAGCATCCTGCTCGCCGAGCTGGTCGGCACCGTCGTCGTGACCGATCCGTCCGCCGGAATGGTGCAGGTCGCGCGGGAGCGGATGGAGGCGGCCGGGCTCGGTGACCGACTGCGCGCCATCCGGGCAGACCTGACCACAGATCGGCTCGAAGGTTCCTTCGACGTGGCTTGGAGCTCCATGGCCTTGCACCACGTTCAGGACCTGGATGGACTGTTGCGGTCCGTGGCGGGCCTCCTGGTCGACGGCGGCCGGCTGTGCATCGCCGATCTCGACCAGGATCCCGACGGCGCCTTCCACGCCGACAAGATCGACTTCGACGGACATCACGGCTTCGACAGGCAACGCCTGGCCGAGCAGTTGGCTCTCGCCGGATTCGCCGACGTCAGCTTCGTCGACGCCACCACGATCCTCAAGGGCGACCGCGAGTTCGGCGTGTTCCTGTGCACGGCGACCAAGGCGCACCACGCCAGCGACGACACCTGATCGGACAAGGAGGTCCCCCGCGCGAGCGCCCGACACCCGGCCGCAGCGTTGGTGCGGCGTTGAATCGCCAGATGTGCCACTCAGCCGTGAACCGGCTGAACCAAGTCAGACGTCGAGGTAGTTCGAGAGCTCGATGAGATTCCGGTCCGGGTCGCGGAGATAGACACTCATGATGGGACCCGTCGCACCAGTGCGCGCAACCGGCCCCTCTTCAACCGCGACCCCGTTGGCAGCCAGCTCTGCCAGGACTTCCTCCAGCGGGTCGTCTGCGATCAAGCACAGGTCCGCGCTGCCGGGAGTCGGGCTCGCCGCCTTGGGCTCGAACTCCCGTCCGCGCTGGTGGAGGTTGATCTTGCTCGAGCCGAACGTGAGTGCCTTGCGTCCCGAGCCGAAGGTCACCTCGACCATGCCGAGCACGTCGACGTAGAAGGCGATGGCGCGTTCGACGTCGTCCACCGTAAGAACCACGTGATCGATGCGGTCAATATGCACTCGGTCGAGGCTAGTGCTCGACCGGGCCACCCGACCCCTGACGTGGGCAGAGTCATGTCGCCGGTCGTGCGGACGTGGTCATAGGACACCTGCCGGGGCGACGTGAAGGTTGGCGGACTCATAATGTGACCAGTCCGCTTTGGAAGGCGAGGACGACGGCTTGGACGCGGTCGCGGACCTCGAGCTTGCGGAGCACGCTGGCCACGTGAGTCTTGACAGTGGTCTGGCTGACGACGAGTTGGTCGGCGATCTCGGCGTTTGACATGCCTTGCGCCACCAGGCTCAGCACCTGGGTCTCGCGGTCGCTGAGTCGCTTGACCTTGGGATCGACGACGACTCGGTCGCCAACGCCTGGGTGTTCGAGGTAGCGGCCGATGAGTCGGCGTGTGATTGCCGGGGCAAGGAGTGTCTCTCCGTCAGCGATGACCCGGACGGCGTGGATGAGCTGGTCACGTGGCATGTCTTTGAGCACGAACCCGCTGGCCCCGGCCTTCAGGGCCTCGTACACGTAGGAGTCGAGGTCGAACGTGGTCAGTACGAGCACTCGGCTGTCGACTCCGGAGGCGACGATGTTGCGGGTGGCGGTGATCCCGTCGATGCGGGGCATCCGGACGTCCATCAAAACCACGTCGGGGCGGTGGCGTCTGGTCAGGTCGCATGCCTCGACGCCGTCGGAGGCCTCGGCGACCACCGCCAAGTCGGGTTCGTTGTCGAAGATGGTGCGGAGCCCGACCCGGACCAGCGGTTGGTCGTCGGCGATCAGCACGGTGATCACGGCGCGGCCGTCCGGGACACGAGTGGGAGAAGGGCGTCGACGACGAACCCGCCTCCGGTGCGGGGGCCGATGCTCACCGTTCCGCCAAGCGCGCGGACTCTCTCCCGGATGCCGTTGAGCCCGTATCCACGGTCGGTCTCGAGTTCGTGTGGGGTGCGGCCGTCGTCGGCGACCTCGACCTGGAGGGCCTGGGGTGTGTACCGCAACGAGACGGTGACTCGGCACGGTCCGGCGTGCTTGACCGCGTTGGTGAGGGCTTCCTGCACGATCCGGAACGTGGCCAGCTCGACCTCACGCGACAACGTCGTCTGTGCACCACTCGCCTGGAGGGACACCTCCACCCCCGCCTGACTCAGCGGCGCGAACAAGGTGGGCAGGTCGGAGATCGCGGTCCGCGAGGTGCGGGGGTCGGGATCGTCGTCGCGGAGGAGACCCAGGAGCCGACGTAGCTCCAGGAGCGTGTCTCGGGCTCCGGCCTCGATCGCGCGCAGGGACTCGCGAGTCGCCTCCGGGTCCTTCGCGAGGGTGACGTCGGCGGCTCCGGCCTGGACCGCGATCATGCCGACGTTGTGGGAGACCACGTCGTGCAAGTCCTGGGCGAGACGGATCCGCTCCGCCGCGACCGCCTGCTCGGCCGCCTCATGTTGTCGCCGCTGCGCCTCACGGGTCGTGTGCCGCCGTCCCCACAGCACCCCCAGAAGCCAGGGCACGCCGATCGACGACAGGCTGATCCCCAAGTAGTTGTTCAGCGTCCACGGCTCCACCGCGAAGGCGCTCACTGCCAGGGCCACCACCAGCACCGCCATCGATGAGCGTGGTCGCGGCATCGCTCCCACGCTGAACATCGCGGTCACAAAGGTGACCACCGAGGTCACCGAGAACGGCGGTCCGGCGTACTGGGCGCACAGCGTCAACCCCAGCGCCACGGTTGCCACCGAAAGGACCGGATACCGTCGGCGATACAGCATCGCCGCCGCGGCCAGCCCCAGCGTCAGCGCTGCAGGCCACGATCCGCCAGCCGCCCCATAGGCCCACACCTCGACCTGAGAAACCGCGACCATGACGGCGGCCAGGATCGTGTCTCGGCCCGGAACCAGCCATCCTCGGACGGTCATGCGGGGAGCGTAGATCGCCTTCGACCGCGACACCTCGTCCTCGAGGACGAGACGCCATCTTCCCGACCCTTCTCACGGATGAGGCAGTCGACCCTCCGCGGTCCCTAGCGTCTGCCGATCAGACCCACCCATCGAAACCCGGGAGAACCGCCATGAGCATCAGCATGAAGTACCTCGTCCTCGTCGCCGTCGCCGCCGGCATGTTCGAGGCACTGTCCGCCGTCTGGTTCAACGCCCCGAACGTCGCCGGGCAGATCGTGGCCGGCACCTTCGCGGTCGGCCTGCTCGGCTGCGCCTGGGCGATGTGGGTCAAGCACAGCCTGGTAGCCGCCACCGTGATCGCGGTCCTGCTGTTCATCGACGTCGCCGGCATCCCGTTCTACTCCAAGACCTCCGCAACCGACTGGGCCATCCAACTCACCTTCGGCCTCGTCGGCATCATCGGCCTGGCCGCCTGGGTCCAGATCCTCCGCAACCGCCGGCTCCCAGCCACCCAGCACTGACCTGACCCGACCTGACCCCAGGATCGCGATGGTCGCCGGGATCGCTCGTCACATCAGTCCTCATGCACTGCGGCACGCAGCGATCACCGCACCTTCCCAGGACCTTCAGCCGATGGGACGATCAGCGCGGAGGTCCGAGATGCCCCGTCAGATCATCACGACAGCACACGCACCGAGCTCACCGCTCTACAGTCAGGGAGTCAAAGCAGGGTCTCAGGTGTTCGTCTCGGGAACCACTGGTCTCGACCCGAGCACCGGTGAAATGGCCGGTGACACCATCCAGGCCCAGACCCGCCAGGCGTTGACGAACTGCGAGGCCATCTTGCGGGAGGCCGGCGCCACGCTCGACGACGTCGTCGAGGTAGGCGTGCTCCTCACCGATCCCGGCGACTTCGCCGGCATGAACGAGGAGTACGCCCGGTGGTTCCCGTCCGATCCGCCCGCCCGCTGGGCAGCCAAGCTGGGAGCTGAGATCCCTGGCCTTCGCGTCTCGATCCGCATGACGGCCTACCTGAGGTGACTGTCAGGTGACCTGACAGCGGGTGTCCTGAGCACCACCTCCGGACGCCAGAGTGCACCCGGACCGCGCCAGGGCCGATTTCGAGCGCGGTGGCCGCACCCGAGGGGGATCGACAAAATGTGCCTGTGTTCGGACTCGAGCTCGTCGTCTTGTTGGGTGTCGCGCTGGTCGCCTGCGGAGCTTTGGCTCGCCGCTACCCGATAGCCCCGGCGCTGCTGTTGGTGCTGGTGGGCTTGCTGATCGGGCTGGTGCCGCACCTGCGTCAGGCTCAACTTCCGCCCGAGGTCGTGCTGCTGCTGTTCCTACCTGCGCTGCTCTACTGGGAGAGTCTCACCACGTCGCTGCGAGAGATCCGCAACAACCTGCGAGTCGTGGTCCTGACGAGCACGGTGCTGGTGGCCGCGACGGCGGCCGCGGTCGCCGTCGCGGCACACGCACTCGGGCTCGCGTGGGGGCCGGCGTGGGTCCTCGGAGCTGCGCTGGCGCCGACCGATGCGACGGCTGTCGGCGTCCTGGCCCGCGACCTGCCCCGGCGTACGGTCACCGTGCTGCGCGCGGAGAGCCTGGTGAACGACGGCATGGCACTGGTTCTGTACGGGCTCGCGGTGGGGGTCACGGTGGGCGAGCAGCAGCTCACCGGCTGGCACGTGACGCTGCTGCTGGCGTGGTCCTACGCCGGAGGCGTGCTGGCCGGTGCGCTGGTCGGGCTGATCAGCTGGCAGGTGCGCGCCCGGATGGACGACCCCATGCTCGAGAGCATCGGGATGCTGGTGACGCCCTTCGCCGCGTTCCTGCTGGCTGACGTCTGCCACGCCTCCGGTGTGCTCGCGGTGGTGGCCTGCGGCCTGTTCATGAGCCAGGTGACACCGCGCATCACCGGTGCGGTCACCCGTCAGATCTTCGTGCCCTTCTGGGCCCTTTCCACGACCGTGCTCAGCAGTGCGCTCTTCGTTCTCATCGGCGTCTCGGCCCTGTCGGCATTGCGCGGGCTCAGCAGCACGTCGGTGAGCCGCGCGCTCGCCGACGCCCTGATCCTCACGGCCGTCGTGATCGGGGTCCGGTGGGTGTGGGTGTACACCACGCCCTACCTGATCCGGCTCCTCGACCGTCGGCCTGCCCAGCGGCTGCGCCGGGTGGCGGCCCGGCAGCGGATGGTCACCGCGGTCGCCGGCTTCCGAGGCGCTGTGTCACTCGCCGCGGTGCTCGCCGTGCCCCACACCGTCGACTCGGGCGCCCCCTTTCCCGACCGCGACCTGATGGTGCTGGTCGCATGCGTGGTCATCGTGCTGACCCTGCTCCAGTCACTGGTCCTGCCGGCCGTGGTGCGGTTCGCCCGGCTGCCGGTCGACGCGTCGGTCGCCGAGGAGCTTCAGTACGCCGACGAGTACTCCCTGGACGTGGCCATCGACGCGCTCGACGACACCGCACGCGAGCTCGGTAGCGGGGAGACGGTGGTGGCCAGGGTGCGTCACGAGCTGGACAAGGAGCGGAGGTTGCTCGCGGCGGCGGGCGCGGTCGACGACCCCGTCATCGAGCACGACGATCAGTACCGGGCCCTCTCGCTGGCGCTCATCGGACGGCGTCGCGAGGCTCTCCTCCAGCTGCGTGACGAGCAGCGCATCGACGACATCGTGCTACGCCGGGTGCAGAGACGGCTCGACCAGGAGGAGGTGCGGTTCCTCCGTGCCGGCCTCCCCGAGTGACGCGGCCGCGCGACGGGCAGGGTGTGTCAGCCGCCGAGCTCGGCGATCCGGCGTCGAACGCGCTCGGGGTCGCCGAGCTCCGCCTCGGCGGGATCCACGATGGCGACGGAGGCCGAGAGCGCGCCGTACCTTTCGGCACGCTCGAGATAGCGCCGGTACGACGCGATAGCGGCCGGTCGGTCGCCGACGCCGTACTGGAACTCCGCGAGGTAGAGCTGGTGGAGGGACTCGGTGACGCTCGGCCCGCGGCTCATGCCCTCTCGGCGCTCGACGTCATGCGCCTCGGTCAGTTGCTCGATCGCTGCCTCGAAGTTCCCGGCCGCGGCGTAGGCGATGGCCAGGGCTCTCAAGGCGCGCGGCTCCCACGCGACCACACCGTGGGCACGCGCCAGGTCGATGCTGCGCCGGCCCGTCGCGACTGCCTCGTCGTGCAGAGCAGAGTGAGTCAGGCTCTCGGTCAGGACGGTGAGAGCGACAGCTTCGGCAGCCTCGTCGTGCTCGCGGCGGGTCACCTCGACACTGCGTCGGGCGAAGTCGAGCTCCGTGGCCGGGTCGCCGGTGAAGCGTGCGTTGCGGGCCAGGTTGCGAAGAGTGGTGGCCTCACCGGCGACATCTTCGATCGTCTCGAACTCGGCCAGGGCCTGCACCAGCTCGACATGGCCACGGGCCCGGTCACCGGATCGGCAGAGGAGGAGACCGAGGTTGCGCCGAAGCTCTGCGGCCAGCAGTGGATGACGGCCTGAGGTCAGCACCGCGTTCAGTGCAGCCGTGGTGAGCGGGAGCAGGTCGCCGGCGGGGGCGCTGTGCTGAGCAAGCGGACGAGAGTCGAGCACCAGCAACGCGCTCTCGACGGCGTCGCCGGCCTCCGCCGACTGGAGCGTCAGCGCGGCCAGAGCTCGTCGTTCACGTTGGTACCAGGCGAGGGCCTCGCCGAGGCTCGCGAAGCTCTCAGGGGATGTGCCGTCCGCGGCCTCGGGCAACGGGCACAGCGGGGGGCGGCCGTACATCAGGTAGGCCGAACGGAGCGTGCCGAGGTAGTGGTCGACCAGTCGGCGACGTGCGTTGTGGGCTTCGCCGTCGGTGAGCAGCTCACGTGCGTAGGCCTTCAGCAGCTGGTGTGCCTGGTAACGCGACGGGGCCACCTCGCTGACGAGGTTGACCCTCGCGAGCTCGTCCAGCGCTCGCCGCGCGGCGGCAACGTCGACGCCGGCGAGGCTGACCGCCGGAAGCAGGGGGACCTCCAGGCCGGGCTGGACACCGGTGCAGCGGAACAGGTGAGCGGCAGGTGCGGACAGTGCGTCGTACGACCAGGAGAGGGCGCGGCGAAGATCTGTCGCGGGGCCACCGCCACTCAGCGCGTCCAAGGTCGCGGAAGCCCCGGCGAGCTGGCCGAGGATCTCGTCCATGCCCACGTCGCGATAGCGCGCGGCCTGGGCGGCGACGATGGACAGCGCGAGCGGGAGACCTGCGCACGCCTCGACTACGGCGTCAGCGGCGTCCGGTTCGGCATCGACCCGCGCAGGCCCCGCTCGGCCACGCAGCAGCTCGAGCCCGGCGCCATGGTCGAGCGGGTCCAACGGAAGCACGAATGCCGCGACCGCAGCCAGCTCGTCGAGGCGTTGCCGGCTGGTCACCATGACGCCGCACTGCCGGCCCCCCGGTAGCAGCGGGCGGACCTGGGCGGCGTCGCGCGCGTTGTCGAGGACGACCAGCATCCGCGAGTCGGCGACGAGGCTGCGGAACAGGGCCGCTCTGTCGTCGAGGTCCGCCGGCACCTCGGTGGCGAGGACCCCGAGGGCGACCAGGAACCCACGGAGCACATCGGCCGGGGCCGTCGGCGCGACCCCGTCGTCGTAGCCATGCAGGTCGGCGTAGAGCTGGCCGTCGGGAAAGTCGTCGACCACGTCCTGGGCACACAGGAGAGCGAGGGTCGTCTTGCCGACACCGCCCATGCCGGTCACGGCGCAGACGGCGGGTGCGCGTCCGACGGAACCCAGTCGGGTGATCACCTGCGTCCTCTCCTCGTGTCGGCCGACGACGTCCACTGTGTGGACGGGCAGCTGCGCCGGGCGGTGCACGCGGGGCTGGGCATGTGTGCGCTCAGCGTCGGTGTCCGCAGGGTCCGTCAAGGCGTCTGTCAGAGCCTGTTGTTGCGCGGACTGGAGCTCAGGCCCGGGCTCGAGCCCGAGCTCCTCATCCATGAGAGCTCGGACGGCGGCGTAATGGGCGAGCGCGTCCGCCCGGCGGCCGGTCGCGACCAGCGTGCTCACCAGCGCCGCCTGGAGGGGCTCGTCGAACGGATGGTCATGGGCGATGCCCTGGATCGCCGGTAGGAGTCGACGAGCGCCACCGATGTCGCCGAGCGACGTGGCGCGGGTGGCCGCGGCGATCCCGGCGGCCACCCGGTCAGCCTCCCAGGGGGCCAGCAGCCCCTCCATCGTGAGCGTGGGCGGGAGCCGCGACCCGGCTCGGTGGGCGGCGAGGCCGACGGCACGCTCGACCGAGGACGGGTCCTTCTCGGCCAGGAGCGCGCGCACTTCGAGCAGGTCGAGCTCGCTCGCCGAGACGTTCAACCGGTAGCCGGTGCCAGCCGCAGCGACGTACGAGCCGGGCTCCCGGTTGATCAGTTCCGGCTCGAGGAGGCGACGCAGCTGCCCGATGTGACGATGGACGACGTTCACGGCTGTGTCGGGAGGGTCCCGCTCCCAGAGCGTCTCGATGATCAGGTCCATGCCGACCGCTCCACGTGCGGCGACCATGAGAAGGGTCAGCAGCAGCCGTCGTTGCGGCGGTCCAAGGTCGAGCTCGGTATCGCCCCGCCATGCCCGGGGGCCGCCGTACACCGCGAGTCGCAGTGCGTCCACCGCCATCTCCGGGCCCGCCCCTCTGGTCTGCTGACCGCACGCTAGCGGCGTGCGGACCTGCCCGCGAGAGGCGTCACAAGTTCGTCACTCGATCGGCACTGCGTCCCCATACGTTCCGCGGCATGACCACCTCCACGTCTCGGATCACACCGAACCTCTTCGGGATCGCCTTCGGCATCGTCGGACTCGCTGAGGTCTGGGCGACCGCCGCAGACCTGTACGGCACTTCGAGGGTCGCCTCGGATCTCCTGTTCGTCCTGGCCGCCGCCGTCTGGTTCACCACCCTGGTCCTGTACCTGAGAGACCTCACGGTCGCTCGCCGCTGGCGTACCGAGCTGCTCGACCCGGTCTTCGCACCCTTCGTCGCCCTGGTCGGGATCGTTCCGATGCTGCTGGGCGTCACGCTGGCCGAGCACGCTCACCTGGCCGGCGTGGTCGTCACCACGATCTCGATGGTCTTCACGCTGGTGCTCGGCGGTGCCCTGATCGGACAGTGGATCGTCTCGGACCTCTCACTCGCCCAGTGGCATCCCGGCTACTTCCTGCCGACCGTGGCAGGCGGCTACCTCGGTGCCGACGCCCTCGCCGCGCTGGGTCACCACCAGCTCGCCCAGGTCCTGTTCGGGTACGGGTCGGTGAGCTGGCTGGTGCTCGGCTCGATCCTGCTGCAGCGGACGTTCGTCGAGCAGCGCCTCCCTGACGCGCTGCTGCCCACGATGGCTATCCAGATGGCGCCGCCCGTGGTGGCGGGTACGGCCTGGTTCCAGATCAACGGTGGGGTCGTCGACGGCCTGGCGCTGGGACTCGCCGGGTACGCCGTCCTGATGGGGATGGTGCAGGTGCGCCTGCTGCCGGTCTTCCGCCGTGCCCCGTTCGGTCCCGGGTGGTGGGCCTTCTCGTTCTCCTACGCGGCCGTCTTCGTCGACGCCCTCCACTGGCTCGTCGCTGAGGACGTCGCTCACGGTGACTGGTGGGCCTGGTTCTTCCTGGTCGTCGTCACCACCGCGCTCGCGGCGCTCGCGGTCCGCACCGTCGCCGCCCTCGCCCACGGCCGCTTCCTTCCCGCACCCGCGCCGCAGCTCAGCTCTGTGGCCGTCACCCACCAGCCGATCGACACCAAGGAGCACGTGGCATGAGCATCGACCTCCAGACCCTGACGCCGAGCCGGACGTCCATCGCCGCCTCGACGGGACTTCGCAAGCGCCTGGCCCTGGCCGCGATGCTCTTCGCGGTCGCGATGACCTTCATCGACCAGACGATCGTGGCGATCGCCTCACCATCCATCCAGGAGCAGCTCGACCTCAGTCGCACGGGCACGCAGTGGGCGGTCAACGCCTACCTCCTCGCCCTCGCTGCGGCGTTCGCGCTCGGTGGGCGCCTGGCCGACGTGGTCGGGTCGAAGCGGATGGTCGTGATCGGCATCGCCGGCTTCGCGGTCACCTCGGCCCTGTGTGGCGCCACCCCGAACGGCCACCTCGCCGAGGCGTGGATCGTCAGCTTTCGGGTGCTCCAGGGCATGGCCGGTGCGCTGATGATCCCCGCTGCCCTGGCCCTCGTGGTCGCGACCTTCCCCGTCGCCGAGCGGGGCCGGGCGCTGGCTCTCTTCTTCGGCATCAGCGGCGGCCTCACCTCCCTGGGCCCGATCGCCGGGGGATACCTGACCCAATGGACGTGGAGGGCGATCTTTTGGATCAACATCCCGATCGCGATCCTGGCTCTGGTCCTGACCGCGTACGCCCACATCCCGAGCGTGCGTCGCGCCGAGCGGATCGACCTCCGCGGCGCGGCCCTCGTCGCCCTCGGCATGGGCCTGTCCGTGCTGGGTTTCGAGCAGGCGCAGACCTGGGGATGGCATAGCGTCCGCACGTCGACCTGCCTGCTCAGCGGCGTCGGCCTCCTCTTGGTGTTCGCAGCCGTGGAGCTGCGCACCCGGGTGCCGCTGGTACAGCTGAGGATCTTCGCCAGCCGAGAGTTCGTCGTGGACAACGTGGTCCTGTTCTTCGCGATGATCGCGTTCGTCCCGGTGTTCTTCTTCGCCAGCGTCTATGCCCAGGTGTCGCTCGGGTACGACGCCAACCGCGCGGCTCTGTACCTCCTGACCCTGTTCGGAGGCTTCGCCCCGGCGGCGCAAGTCGGAGGCCGGATGCTCGACCGCTCCGGCGCTCGACGCCCGATGGTGCTGGGGAGTGCCTTGGCCGCGACCGGCTTCGCGCTCTGGGCCGGAAAGGTCCACGACTACTCGCTGGGTGTGCAGTGGCCGTACATCCTCGTGGCCGGCGCCGGCATCGGGCTCCTGCTCGGGCCTGCCAGCACCGACGCCGTCAACCATGCCCTCCACGCGTCGTACGGCGAGGTCACCGGCATCACCCAGACCGTGCGGAACTATGCCTCCAGCCTGGGACTCGCCGTCCTCGGGTCAGTGCTGACGACGGTGCTGACAGGTCGCCTCACCGGCTCACTGGAGGGGGTCGGCGTACCGCAGACTGAGGCCGCGGGCCTCGCCCAAGCCGCCGCACGCGGCGGCGCATCGAGCGCCACCGCGGCTCCACCCGCGATCGCCGAGCAGCTCCACGACGTCGTCGCCCGCGACTTCGCCACCGCCACCCAGGCCGTCCTGTACGGCATGGCCATCGCTCTCGGCCTGGCCTTCCTGGCCGCCCTGCGCTATCCGCGTCACACCGCGTGACCGCCACCCTGAGAAAGGAACACCATGAGTACCACGTCCACCCCGCCGACCACGATGAAGGCGATGGTCCTGGAGGAGTTCGGCTCCTCCCCGACCCTCTCGGACGTGCCTCGGCCCGTCCCCGGTGCCGGAGAGGTCCTGGTCCGGGTCGGGGCCAGCGGCGTCAACCCGCTCGACACCAAGATTCGCGCCGGCGCCGCCGAGCACGCCCAGGTGACGACCCCCGCGATCCTGGGAATCGATCTGGCCGGCACCGTCGTCGAGCTCGGCACAGAAACGGACGGCCGGTTCGCGATCGGCGACGAGGTGTACGGGATGACCGGCGGCGTCGGTCCCACCTCGGGATCGCTCGCGGAGTACGCCGCGGTCGACGCAGACCTCCTTGCGCTCAAGCCGACCCGCCTGTCGATGACGGAGGCAGCCGCGCTCCCCCTGGCCGTGATCACCGCCTGGGAGGGGCTCGTCGACCGCGCCGACGTCTCGGCCGGCGACCTGGTCCTGGTACACGGCGGCGGGGGAGGAGTCGGGAGCGTGGCCGTCCAAGTGGCTCTCGCCCGCGGTGCCGTCGTGTTCGCGACGGAGGTGGGCGACGGCCTCGAGGTCGTCCGGTTGCTGGGAGCGGAGCCGATCGACGCGCTCTCGACGACGGTCGACGAGTACGTCGCAGCGGCCACCTGCGGCCGTGGGTTCGACGTCGTGTTCGACACGCGTGGCGGCGCGACCCTCGACGCGTCCTTCACCGCAGTGCGTGAACACACCGGCCACGTCGTCAGCATTCTGGGATGGGGCAGCCACTCCCTGGCCCCGCTCAGCTTCCGCGGCGCGACGTACTCCGGGGTGTTCACCCTTCTGCCACTGCTCACGGGGCGCGGTCGTGCGCACCACGGTGCGATCCTGCGCGAGGCGACCGCCTTGGTGGACGGCGGGAAGCTCGTGCCGAGGCTGGCAGCAGAACGCTACGACTGGGGTTCGGTCATGGACGCCCACCGGGCCGTGGAGCGAGGCTCGGCCGGCAAGGTGGTCGTCGACCTGTCGGCCACCCCGCTTCCGACCGCCGTGACGCAGTACTTCGAGGCCGACCGCGACCGGAACCTCGACCGGGCTCTCGAGGCCTTCACCTCCACCGTCACCGTCGAGGACCAGGGCGAGTCACAGTGACCACCACCCACCGCCGCCCGGCCGAGGCATCCGGGCGGCGGTGCACCCATGTCCGCCCCTGTTGCCGGGAGCTCACGCGGGCGGTACTTGGTGGTTGCCCCGGAACAGGTTCTCCGGGTCGTAGGCCGACTTCACGCGGCGTAGCCGCTCCCAGGTGTCGGTGTCGAAGAAGTCGCCGGCATCGGTCGGTCGCATCACGAAGTTCGGGTAGTCGCCGACCTTGTGCGGAGCGAGGGTCTTCGTCAGCGCGTCGAGGCTGTCCTGTACGACCGGGTCGAGCGCGGCGTCGGGCACCACGCCCAGGCTGAGGAAGGCGATGTTGCCGGGCAGCGTCGCTCTCGCGCCCGCTCCCGGAGCGGCTCGGTGCAGAGCGCCGCCGACGTGACGGAACTCCACCAGGGTCAGCGCCGACCCTGGGCCGGCCACCCGCGCGACCTCCTCGATCGCTTCGGGCGTCAGCCGGTCGAGCATGGCGGTCGTGGACCTGAACGGCAGCGGGCTGTCGGGGTCCATCGCCTGCGTGGCGAGCGCGATCGGCGCCGACATCGCGATCGTGTCCATCGTCGGGCCGAGGTCGCGCACCGGGCGGAGCAGCTCGGCGCCGGTGGCTTCGTCGCCGAGGTAAGCGACCAGCACGATGACGAACGACTGGCCGCGCACGATCTCCGGGATCTCGGGGAACGGCGGGAAGTGGATGACCGACGCCCAGGTCGTCATCTCCTCCGGAAGACCCGGAATCATGTCGTTCCAGGCGTGCAGCACCTCCGCGACCCGGTCGACGGGAAAGAACATCGCGCCGGCGTACAGCTGCTCGACCGGCTGTACGTCGAACTCCACGGCGGTCACGACGCCGTAGTTGCCGCCGCCGCCACGCAGCGCCCAGAACAGCTCGGGCTCGTGGTCGGCGTCGGTGCGGACCAGCTGACCGTCGGCGGTCACCAGCTCGATCGCGGTCACGGCGTTGGCCTGCATGCCGTGCCGGCGAGCGAGCCAGCCGATGCCGCCCTGGAGCGAGTAGCCAACGATGCCGACGTCGGGCGAGGAGCCGTGCAGGCCGGCGAGGCCGAGCTCGGAGAGCTGCGGGGTGACAGCGCCCCAGCGGGTGGCGGCACCCACGCGGACCCGGCGCCGGGCTCGGTCGATCTCGACTCCTGTGAGTGCCGAGGTGTTCACGATGATGGTGCCCGCGAGGTCGCCGAGTGCGGTGGCGTTGTGCCCGGTCGACTGCGCGGCGACCCGGAAGCCGTGCTCACGGGCGAACGCGACCGCGGCCGCGACCTCGTCCTCGTCGGTCGGGAACGCGATCGCCGCGGGCTGCTGGTCGTCGAGGACATTGAAGGTCGCGCGGGCAGCGTCCCAGTCGGGATCGCCCCGGCGGACCAATCGGCCCACGTCGGGCCGGAGTCGTACGGCGGTGTCGGTCATGGTCGGATCCTTTCATCGAACAGAAGTGTTCGATGAACATAGAGGTCGCCGACGCCGCTGTCAATCGAATGAACACGTGTGTGCAATGATTGTGCTCGTGCCGAGGAAGTACGAGCAGACCAAGCGCGCCGAGCAGCAGCAGGAGACGCGACGCCGGATCGTCGCCGCCGCCTCGGAGCTGCACCGCACCGAGGGGCCGGCGCGAACCACGATGAGCGCGATCGCCGAGCGGGCCGGGGTGCAGCGCAACACGCTGTACCGCCACTTCCCTGACGAGCGGTCGATCCTGTCCGCGTGCTCCGCCCACTTCTTCGCCGAGCACCCGATGCCGGCACCGGACGAATGGACCGCGATCGGGGACCCGGCCGCGAGGCTGCGGCGCGGCCTCGATGAGCTGTACGCCTACTGGACCGCCACCGAGCAGATGATCGCGCACGTCGTCCGCGACGCCGAGGTCAACCCACTCGTGGACGAAACCCTCAGCCGAAGCGGCGGACCGCGGCTCGCCGCCATCCGGTCCGTGCTGCTCGGCGCCTGGCCCTCCAAGCGCCGAACTCCCGAGCTCGAGGCGGCCGTTGACCTGGCGCTGAACTTCCGCACCTGGCAGGCGCTGACCCGCGACAGCCGGCTCACCCCCGCGGCTGCCGCCGACTTGATGACCCGGATGGTCTGCTGCTCCCAAACCTAGAGCGCGACCCGCCGCAGCTGCATCGGGCACGTGCGTCCTCCGGAGCCGCAGAACTGGACGACCGCGTCGCACCCTCGCTCCTGCATCTGACCCGCCCCGGGTCGTCAGGTGATGAGGCCCTCGATCAGATAGAGCCCGCCGAGGCCGAGCGCCAGGCAGGCCAGGAGCAATCGCAGGGCCCGCTCCGGCAGGTGGGGTTGGAGTCGTGCGCCGAAGTAGCCACCGACCAGCCCACCGAGTCCGCAGGCAAGACCGATGGGCCAGTCCGGAGCGACAGACCCCGGAGCGAACAGCGCCAGGACGGCGAACGTGAGGGCTCCGATGACGGAGGTGACGAAGGTGGAGGCAAGTGCCGCCGGGGCGACAACGGCCAGGGTCGAGCCAGATCCGACCAGGATCGGACTGAGGATCGAGCCACCTCCGATCCCGTAGACGCCGCCGACGACTCCTACGCCGAGGGCCAGACCAACGGTGGCTCGCGCTGACAGTGGTCGGTGGTCACGTGGGGGTGACACGATGCGCCCGATCAACCACGCGCCGAGCGTCAGCAGAACGAGCCCGGCGACGATTCGAAATGCCTCGGGACCTGGAAGCAGGAACACCCGAACAGCAGCTCCGACCACGACTCCGGGAACGGTTCCGGCCAGCAGCAGTCGGGTCAGCGGTCCGCCACCGTTGCCGGACCGGCCGTACCGGAACAAGGCACCTGGCCCGGCGATCACGTTGTAGAGGAGGTTCGTGGGCGTGACCGCCGGATTGGCAACCCCCAACACGCTCAACTGGATCGGGAGCATGAAGACGGCACCGGAGACGCCGACCGGTGCGGTCACGGACGCAACTGCGACCCCGGCGACGAAGCCGAGCAGAAGGTGCGCCACCACACGGGGACCCTAACGGCGCGTGGCCACGGTCAGGAGCACCACGGAGTCCTCGACTCCCTCCAAGGAGTGCCGCGCGTCGGGGATGAAGATGAGGTCGCCGGGGGAGCCGTTCCACCGGTCCTCACCTGCCACGAGGGTCACCCTTCCCTGGAGCACCTGAAGGGTGGCCTCACCGGGACTCTCGTGCTCGTCCAGGTCTGTCCCGGCACGCAGGGCCACCAGGGTCTGGCGCAGGGCATGCTCGTGGCCGCCGTAGACGGTGTGGGCACTGCGCCCGCTCGGTACCACCCGGGCCTGCTCCAGGTGGTGTCGGGCCAGGGCGGTCAGGGATTGTTTCTGCATCGTGCTTCCTCTCGGTTCGTATGACTCACCCGCGTCTCGAGTGGGTCAATGACCGTGCGATCACAGCGCCAACATGAAGGCGCCGGTCACCGCGAGCGCAATCACCTTGACCACCTCGAGCCCGACGTACCAGTAGTGGGCGCGGGATCGTGCGGCGTCCTCGCCGGCCAGGACCCGATCCGACCTCCGGCTCAGCACGGGCCGCACCAGGCCGAGCTGGACCAGGGTCACGCCGAGGGCCACGACTGCGCCCACGCCCACGCGCAGAGGAGGCGCGTCGAGCAGGAGCGCGACGCCGAGCGTCACGGCGAGGACGACCTCGATGCCGTTGAGCGCCCTGAAGACCAGACGCCCGATCCCGAGGCCGATACGTAGCGTGACTCCGGGCGCCCGGAACTTGAGGGGTGCCTCCACGAACGAGATCGCCAGCACCATGCCGAGCCAGACGAAGCTGACCGCGACGGCGACGGACAACGAAGCACTCATCGCTCTGCTCAGCCCACGTGCGCCAGACACAGATCCGGCTCGACGAACGGGTCGAGCCGGTCGACCGAGACGGTCGCGTCCATGGCTGTCATCGCACCCTGCATGAGACCGAGGTGCATGGGACAGATCACCGCGGAGTGTCTGGGCACCATGTCGAGGAAGGGGCAGTGCCTCAGCCCGATCTGGGTCTCGCCCGCGGAGGACCTCAGCTCGGGTGAGAACCCCAGGTCGTCCAGGATCCCGACCAGTCGGTCGGTGGCCTCGCCGGCGTTCGTCGGCGTCGCGTCACCGGCGGATCGCGCGATCCGCTGTCCCCGCACCCGGCCGGCCTCGATCGCCTCCTCCCGTGCGTTCTGCCCGGCTTCTTCGGTGGTGTCTTCGGTGGTGCCTTCAGTGGCGTCGGGGTCCAGGCGTGAGAGCAGGACCTCCGCGAGCAGCTGGTAGTTGCGGGGACCGGTCGGGTCCATGCCCCGATGGGCGCGGAACATCAGGGGTGGGCGTCCCGGTGCGGTGCGAGAGGGCTCGACCCGTTCGACCCGACCACTCTCCTCGAGCACCTGGAGATGGAACCGCACGGTGTTGGCGTGGAGTCCCAGGCGCCGGGCGATGTCGAGGATGGTCATCGGCGAGGTCGAGGACCGCAGGATCTCGAGGACTTCTTCGCGCCGGTCGGCTCGCGGGTCGGTTCGCGCGTGTGGCACGGTCACTCCCCCTGAGGCGGCAGGCCCGCGACCAGGGGCGTGTCCACGCCCAGTGGCCCGAGCTTGGCGGCGCCGCCCGGCGATCCCAACGGCGCCTCCTGACCCGCCAAGGTGGCGGTGAAGAACGAGGCGTTGTCGGCGAGGTACGGCGTGAGCGCGTCAGGCAGGTCGTCCTCGTAGTAGATCGCCTCGACCGGGCACACCGGCTCGCAGGCGCCGCAGTCCACGCACTCGTCCGGGTGGATGTAGAGGCTGCGCTTGCCCTCGTAGATGCAGTCGACCGGGCACTCGTCCACACATGCCCGGTCCAGCACGTCCACACACGGTTGTCCGATCACGTAGGTCATGGCCTAGAGTTTACACAAATACTCATTGTATAAACAGATGATGGGAGCCCCATGAGTCACGACGTGCTCGACGTACGCCCCGTGCGTAGGCCCGACAAGCATCCGACGATCTTCGCGGCCTTCCAGGCACTCGAACGCGGGGAGTCCTTCGTTCTCGTCAACAACCACGACCCCGTCCATCTGCGCGAGGAGTTCGAGAGCGAACACCCCGGCGGCTACGGCTGGGACTATCTCGAGAACGGTCCCACGGTCTGGCGGATCGAGATCCGCAAGCTGACCACCACCCCTCTCCCACGCCTCCTGGCCGACACCACCTCGCTCACCGCGGCCGGCTCCGACACCAGCGGTGCGGTCTGGAAGCTCGAGACGCGCGAGCGGGACCTGGACGCGAACGTCATCCACCTGCCACCGACCGGAACCATCGGCCGACACGCAGGGCCCGACCTCGATGTCCTCGTCCACGTCCTCGCCGGCAGCGGCGACCTCACCACGGAGATGGGCACCCTCTCGCTCACACCCGGAGCGCTGGCGTGGCTGCCGAGGCGCTCCTACCGCCAGTTCACCGCCGGACCCGAGGGACTCACCTACCTGACCGTCCACCAACGACGCCAGGCGCTCACCCTCACCCACGGCACGACCTGACCGTCCTCCATGCGGCCGAGCTTCCGACGGATCGTGGATGGTGTCACCGGTGATCTCGGCGACGTCGATCCCGGGCTGCTGGTGATGCCGGCCCAGCGCGTGGCCGTGCCCGACGTACCGATCCCCTACGCACACGATCTGGAGTACGCCGTCGCACGCGGACTCCGGTCAGGCCGCCTCGACCCGGTACGACGTCCCCGAGCTGCCGGCGGTCCAGGCGTCCGGGAGGGCGGCGGCGAGGGCGTGCTGCGCTCGCCAGCCCGTGCAGTGACCGGGTACGACGAGACCGGGCTCCATCGCGGTCAGCGCTTCGACGGTCGGTCCGATGACGGGTTCGAAGGCCGGGCCGCTGAGGTGCAGGCCACCGATCAGGGCTGCGACGTGACCGACCCCGGTCAGCCGCTGGGCATGGCGGGCGATGTTGACCGCTCCGGCGTGGCCGCAACCGGTGAGGACCAGCAGTCCGCGGCCTCGCACGTGAACCACCAGCGCCTGGTCGTCGACGACGTCGGGATCGTGTCGCCACGCGCCGGCCGCCCACGCCTCGTGGGTGGCGGGCATCCCGTGCTCGAACTCGGTGGTGCGGTCGACCTCACCGGTGATCAACACGCAGTCGTCGACCAAGAGCGAGGGCTGACGTCTCTCGACGAGGGCGAACCCCTCGGCCTCCAGCGCCCGGCGGCTCAGCGTCGGCATCTCGAAGGGCTCGCCGCCGGGCACCACCAGCCTGCGCCGGGTCCAGGCCATCGGGTGGACCACCATCGGCAAGGACCGGCTGCCCGCGGACCGTGTCGCCAGCCCGGCGAGACCTCCCACGTGGTCGAAGTGACCGTGGCTGAGGACCACCCCCTGGACGTCGAGCAGGTCCAGTCCGAGGCGGTCGGCGTTGACCATCATGGCGTCGGGCGAGAGGCCGGTGTCGAACAACAGCGAGGTGGTCGTCGCCTCGCGGCGTACCGTCACCAGCGCGGAGAAGCCGTGCTCCGCCCGCAGACCCACCATCGTCCGCCCGCTCTCGAACTGCGGTGCTTCGACGGGGCCGGCGCGGAACGGCACCCGAGTGGTCCGTTCGTCACTCGTGAGCAGGGCGTCATACACGTTGTCGACCAAGGTGGTCACGACCACCTCGTCGACGGGCTCCAACCCGATCGGGTCGATCGCCTCGCCGAGAGCGGGACGCGGCGCGACCAGCGCCGCATCGCCTGCGCTGCCGCCGGCCGCATCACACATCCGCGCACCTTCCTCCCGGTCGGAGCGCCCTCGACACGGACGGCAGCCGAGCCCGGTCACCACTCTCACACCGCAGCGACAAGACCGCCACAGGTGAGCTCGCCGGACGTGCACACCCCGCGAGTCCTGGAAGGCTCCATCCGGATGACGTCCTGAGGCGTAGCTCGTGGGCTCGTCAACCGCGATGGCGGTCCAGGAAGTCGACGATCACCTCGAGCGACTCGCGTTGGACGTCGTCGACCTGCGGTACGCCGTCGGGTCCGGTCTCGGGGTAGATGTAGCCGTGGATGTCGTGCGACCACGATCGCCACTCGGCGTCGGCGCGCTTCTCGGCGAGGAGCTCGTAGCTGAGGCGGAAGATGCCCTGGAGCTCGTCCTGCTCCCGGCCGAGGACGAGCACGGGGATGTCGACGGCGTCGAGGCGGCGGGAGACCTCGTCGGGGTCGGTGATCCGGGCGCGGGCGCGCTCGGTGCTACGGATCTCGAGGCTCTCGATGTTGCGCAGGCCGTCGGTGACCTCGACCGTCGGGGCGTCGTCGAGGCGCAGGGTGAGGAACTCGTGGTTGGCGGGCTCGGCCGCAACCCCGGCACGGAGGATGCCGGGGTAGTGCGAGAGCAGCTTGAAGAGCATCTCGCCGGCATGGCTGACGCCGACGTGGAACAGGTTGTCGGCGTCGATGGCCGGATGCTCGGCGACATGGCGCAGGATCGCGACCTCGTCCTCGTACTCCAGCGGCGACCTGTTGAGCAGCCCCATGCCCTGCCGTACGTCGGCGATCAGCCGCCCGCCGTTCTGGTAGCCCAGCTCGACCTCGGTGCGGTACCGCGTCCACGCGCAGGCGTATCCCGCGTCGAGGAGCACGTCGGTGATGTGGCGGAAGCGGTGGACCCGGTCGCGCAGCCAGGCCATGGCACCGCCGCCGTTGCCATAAGCGATCAGCACGAACGGGTGCGGGCCGTCGCCCGCCGGCACCCGGAGGGCGTACGGCGTGTAGAGGCCGTCGAGCGTCTCGGCCAGGAAGTAGTGGGCCGGCCGGTCGGACCCGGGCAGCTCCTCGACCAGCACCGGTTCCGTCGGCGACCAACGCGTGTCCACAGCGGTCGTCATCAGGCCTTGGCCCAGTAGTCGTCGCGGGACTTGGACTCCGCGAGCTCCTCGGCGGTGCGGAAGCCAGGCGCCATCGAGGCGTCGGTGCCCGCCATGTACTGGTGGTGGTCGATGCCGAGCAGGCGGATCCAGCTCTGCTGACCGAACGTGAGCGCGATGAAGTTCCCGAGCTCGACCAGCTCGGGCTCGGAAAAGTGGTCGTGGAGCCGCGACCACAGTCCGTCGAGGTCCTGCTCACCCCACGCGATCGCCTGCGCGTAGGCGAGCGCGGCCTTCTGCCGGGCGTCGTACCTGTCCGAGGTCTCGAAGTTCAGCAGCTCGTCGTACTGCGCCTCCTCCAGGCCGGCCTTCGTGGCCTTGATCGATCGCTGGTTGCCGCAGAACTCGCACTTCACGGTGCGAGAGATGTAGACCCGGCACAGGTCCTTGATCGCGTGGTCGCAGACGCCCTGGTGGAAGATCGCCTTCCACGCGTCGGCGAACGCCCAGAACGCCGCCGGCACGTGCGCGCGCACCGCCGAGCTCTCGGGGCGTGGCGTCCCCTCGCGGGCGCAGCGGTGCATCTCCTCCTGCATCCGCTCGTCCATGTCCTCCAGCGGGACGTAGCTGATGTGCTGTGTCATGTAGAACTCACTCCTCCGACTCGATGGCTCTGACGATGGCGTGGGGGGTCAGGGGCAGGTCGCGCACCCGCACGCCGAGGGCGGCGTGCACGGCGTTCGCGATCGCGGCGGCGGTGGGACCTTGGGCGCACTCACCGGCTCCGAGCGGCGGCTCGTCGCTGTCGACGAGATGTACGTCGACCCGCGGCGCTGCCGGGAACCGCAGGATCGGGTACGTCTCCCAGTCGGTGCTCGTGATCCGGCGGTGGTCGAAGCGCACCCGCTCGGTCGTGGTCCAGCTGGTTGCCTGGACCGCGCCGCCGGACAGCTGGTTGCGGGCGCCGTCGGGGTTGATCACCAGACCCAGGTCGGCGACGACGACGAGTCGGCGTACGCGGAGATCGGTCCCGGCCTCGGCCTCGGCGACGATCGCGCAGTAGGCGCCGGAGTTCTTGTAGCGGGCGAAGCCGATGCCGCGTCCGACCTCCTCGGGAAGCGGCGTCCCCCACCCGGACTCGCTCGCGGCTCGCTCGATGACCGCGCGGCCGCGGGCGTCGGTCAGGTGAGCCAGCCGGAAGTCGACCGGGTCGCGACCGGCGTCAGCGGCGAGTTCGTCGATAAAGGACTCGATCGCGAAGACGTTGAGGAACGCTCCCAAGGAGCGCATCGCGGAGGCGCGGATCGGCGACTCGGTGACGACGTGGCCGGTGACCGCGCGTGGCCCCACGTCGTACAGCGGGACGGCGTTGCGGAGGCTGCCGAACCCCGGTCCCGGCGGGTCGATCGCCGGCGGGAGCGGGCCACCGCCGGAGACGTGCGCGGTCGCGAGCAGGCCGGGGTGGCCGGCGTACCCGGGGCGGCAGGCGTGGCCCTGGCTCCACACGTCGTACGACCAACCGTCGATCCGCCCGTCGACCAGCCGCGCCGAGACGGTCGACGTCATCGCCGGTGACAACGGCCCCCAGCCGAGCTCGTCGGACCGCGACCACCGCAGCAGCACCGGGCGCCCGGGCACCGCCCGCGCCAGCAGCACAGCGTCGAAGGCCGCGTCGTCGGCGCCGTTGTGCCCGTAGCACCCGGCGTTCTCGGCGTGCTCGACGCTGACGGATCCGGCGTCGATCCTGAGGGCGTCGGCGATCGCCGTGCGCAGCCGGTGGATCCCCTGGCTGTGGCTCCACACGTGCACACTCGAGCCGTCGGCGGCCCACCGGGCGAGGGCGCAGCTCGGGGCGATCGACGCGTGGGCGAGGTAGGGCTTGGAGTACGACGCAGAGCGCGTCGGCTCGGGTACGTCGTCGCGCACGACCTCGGTGAGGTTGTTCGTCGCCGAGCGGAGCCAGCCGGGCAGGTCGTCCTCGTCGGGGAGCGTGTCGTGCTCGTCCCAGACCGCAGCACTCGACAGTGTGGCGAGGGCGCGGTCGACGTCGTCCTCGCGGTCACCGACCAGCCCGAGGAACGAGCCGTCGCGGACCAGCGTCACGCCCGCCACCGACCAGTCACCGCGGAGGTCCCGCAGCGTCGCGGCCACCGAGGGCGGGCGCAGCACCCGGCCGTGCATCAGGCCGGTCGGGCGGAGGTCGGCGAGGAAGCGTGGTCGGCCCAGCACCTTGTCGGGCAGGTCGAGTCGCGGCAGGTCCGTGCCGACCACCAGGGCCGGCGCGGTGTGGTCGACCACGTCGAGGCCGGCGAGATTGGTCTCCGGGTCGAGCGCGGCGATGCGGTCGACGTAGGACTCGAGGTGGTCTCGAGACGGTCGCTGCGCGACCTCCTCGACCACCGAGGAGGACGGTGGCTGCGCGACCTCCTCGACCACCGAGGAGGACGGTGGCTCCTCGGCGAGCTGGCGGACCGCGGAGCCGACGTACCGCAGCGCCGGCGCCGACTCCTGCACGGACATGCTGCCGGAGGTCAGTCCTTGGTCGGGCCCGGAGTCGGTGCGAGCCGTGCGGATCCTCACGAGCTCCGGCGGCAGTCCGAGTGCGTCCGCTGCGATCTGGTGGAGGGCGGTGAGGACGCCCTGGCCGAGCTCGACCTTCCCGACGTGCACCCGGACGACGCCGTCCTCGACCCTGATCCAGGTGCCGAGGCGCGGGTTGGCCGCGATGTGGGCGGGGACCGTTCGGGTCGGGGTGGTCGTGCTCATGCCGGCACCTCGGGTCGTGCGGCGAGGACGGCGTCGACGATGCGCTGATGTGTGCCGCAGCGGCAGAGGTTGCGCTCGAGGGCGGCGGCGACGTCGTCGGCCGAGGCGTCCGGTGACTCCGCCAGCAACGCCGTCGCGCGGACGACGATGCCGGAGATGCAGAAGCCGCACTGCGCCGCCTGGTGCTCGATCAGGCTCTGCTGCACGGGATTCGGTCCGTCGGCGGCCAGCCCTTCGACCGTCACGACACTCGCGTCGGCGGCCTGCCAGAGCGGGGTGTCGCACGACAGCGCCGGCCGGCCGTCGAGCAGGACCGTGCAGGCACCGCACAGGCCCTGCCCGCAGCCGAACCGCGTGCCGACCAGGCCCAGCGCATCGCGGAGCACGGTCAGCAGCGGGGTGTCGTCGGGGCGGTCGACCTCGACGCGCTCGCCGTTGACGGTCAGCGACGTCATGGCTCCTCCCCGAAGACGGCCGGGTGGTGGCTGAGCTCGATCCGGGTACGCCGGATGTGACCCTCGAGGAAGCGCTCCGCATCGGTGGCGTCACGGCGTACGACGGCGTCGAGGAGCAGCCGATGCTCGGCGTTCACCACCCACATCCGCGCCTGGCCGCCCAACGCGACGTACGCCCGGCGGTAGTGCTGGGTGGAGTTCCAGAGCCGCGTCACGATCGCGTTGAGGGGCTCGATGTGGCAGCCGGAGTAGGTGCCGAGGTGGAACTCGCGGTCGAGGTCGAGGAACCGGTCGAGGTCGTCGTTCGCCTCGATCTGCTGCTGCACCTGCTCGAGGTGCGCGTGGTCGTCGTCGCTGAGCGCCGGCAGGCTCTCGATCAGGGCGAGGGGCTCGAGCCGCTCGCGCATCCGGTACACGACGTCGACCTCGTGCATCGACAGCCGCGGCACCCGGGCGCCCTTGTTCGCCTCGTGCTCGGTCAGACCCTCGGCCTCGAGCATCCGCAGCGCCTCGCGCACCGGCAGCCGGCTCGAGCCGAACTGCTCGGCGATCTCCTCCTGCCGGATGCGATCGCCGGGCTTGAGGTGGTCGTGGAGGATCAGGTCGCGCAGGTACGCCGCCACCCGGGCCGACGCAGCGCCGACCCCGTTCATCTCGTCGGCCGGGATCGTCACGCCTCCACCTTTGCGGGCAGTCCCATACGACGACTCCTGAGGGCTTTCTCGTGGTCTCGACAGGCTCGACTGACGAGGTAATCGGATCCCAAAGGCCAGAGAAGCACGCAAAGTCGGCGGAGTCCAGGCTCAGAGGACTAGATTTTGGATCCAATCGTGTGTCATCGTGCGGGCAGAGTGAAGGGAGGCCCCATGCCCGAGCATCGCCCGCTGCAGGCGGCCTCGCCGTGGGTGCAGGTGGTCGCCACCGACGACGACTGGGCCGCCGCGGACCCCGACCTGCTGCGCTCGATCTACGCCCAGCTGGTGTGGATCCGGACCTTCGAGCAGTACGTCCTCGACCTCGCCGGTGCCGGCCTGATCCACGGCCCGGCGCACTCCAGCATCGGCCAGGAGGGTGGCGCGGTCGGGTCGGTGCTCACACTGACCAGCGAGGACTCGGTCAACGGGTCGCACCGCGGCCACCACCAGTTCCTGGCCAAGGCGCTGCACCACGTCGAGCCCAAGGGCATGGACCCGCTCGCCGCACCGAGCGACGACGTCCGCGAGGTGCTGCTGCGGACTCTCGCGGAGATCGCCGGCCTCGACCGCGGGTGGTCGCACGGGCGTGGCGGCTCGATGCACCTGCAGTGGAAGGAAGCCGGCGCCATGGGCACCAACGCCATCGTCGGCGGTGGCGTGCCGCAGGCCGCCGGCTTCGCGTGGTCGCACCGGCACGCCGGGTCCGACGCGGTGTCGGTCACCTACTTCGGAGACGGCGCGACGAACATCGGCTCGACCCTCGAGACGATGAACCTCGCGGCCGCCTGGGACCTCCCGGTCTGCTTCTTCATCGAGAACAACTTCTACGCCGTGTCGACCAGCGTGGAGGAGTCCACGGGCGAGCCGAGGCTCTCCTCGCGCGGCCCGGGCTTCGGCATCGCCTCGTGGCGGGTCGACGGGATGGACCCGCTCGCGGTGCACCTGGCGATGACCGAGGTCGTCGAGCATCTCCGGCGCGGCCGCGGCCCGGCGGTCGTCGAGGCCGAGACCTACCGCTTCTTTCACCAGAACGGCGGCTTCGCCGGAAGTGCCTTCGGCTACCGCACCAAGGAGGAGGAGCAGGAGTGGCGGGCGCGCGACCCGCTGGCGCAGACGGCCCGACAGCTGGTGCGGCTCGGGATCCTCACCGACGAGGAGACCGAGCGAGCCGTGGCCCAGGCCAAGGACGTGATGGAGGAGATCGGGTCGGTCCTGCTGGAGCCCGACCCCGACGGCAAGCCCGGCCAGCGCCGGATCAAGTCGGCGGAGTGGCCCGACCCCGAGTGGGTCGACGTCGGCGTTCGTAGCGATCTGTCCGAGCTCGACGACGCGCCGGTCGTGACCGACGAGTCGTCGGTGGCCGTGGCGGAGACGAAGTTCATCGACGCCGTCGCGACCGTGATGGCCCGCCGGATGGAGACCGACGAGCGCATCGTGGTGATGGGCGAGGACGTGCACCGACTCAACGGCGGCACGAACGGCGCCACGCGCGGCCTGACCGACCGGTTCCCGGGCCGGGTGCTCGGGACGCCGATCAGCGAGAACGCGTTCTCCGGCCTGGCCGGCGGGATGGCGCTGGACGGCCGGTTCGTGCCGGTCGTGGAGTTCATGTACGCCGACTTCATGTGGGTTGCGGCCGACCAGCTGTTCAACCAGATCGCGAAGGCGCGGCACATGTACGGCGGCACGGGCGGCGTACCACTGGTGCTACGGAGCAAGGTCGCGATGGGCACCGGCTACGGCTCGCAGCACTCGATGGATCCCGCGGGGATCTTCGCGACCTCGGCGGGCTGGCGGATCGTCGCGCCCAGCACGCCCGCCGACTACGTGGGGCTGATGAACACCGCGCTGCGGCTGCAGGACCCGGTCGTCGTGCTGGAGCACGTCGGCCTCTACACGTCGTCCGGCCCGGGGCCGGTGGACGACTGGGACTACTGCCTGCCCGTCGGCCAGGCGTCGGTGCGCCGGCCCGGCTCCGACGTCACGGTGCTCACCTACCTCGGCATGACGCCGTACGTGCTGGAAGCCGTGGAGGAATACGCCCAGGTCGACGCCGAGGTGATCGACCTGCGCTGGCTCGACCGCGCCAGCATCGACTGGGACACCATCGAGCAGAGCCTGGCCAAGACCAACCAGGTGCTGATCGCCGAGCAGGGTGCGATCGGCACGTCATACGGCGGGTGGCTGGCCGACGAGATCCACCGACGGTACTTCGACCTGCTGGACGCACCCGTGTGGCGGGTCACCGGCGGCGAGGCCTCGCCGTCCATCAGCAAGGTGCTCGAACGCGCGGCGATCGCCCAGAAGGACGAGGTCGTCGCGGTGCTGGACGAGATCGCGAGGTACTGAGGTGGCGCGCGTCCTGCGGATGCCCGGCGTCGCGGCCAACGCGACGGACGCGGTGCTGTCCGAGTGGCTGGTCGACGAGTCGGGTGAGTTCGGGGCGGCCGACCCGATCGCGACGGTCGAGACCGAGAAGGCCGCGGTCGACATCGAGGCGGACGCCGCGGGGCGCGTGCTGAAGACCCTGGTGCCGCCCGGCGCCCAGGTCGAGGTGGGTGACCCGATCGCGGTCCTCGCCGATCTCGGAGAGCAGGTCGACGACATCGACGCCCTGCTCAGGTCTCTCGGGGTCGAGCCGGCCACGGACGTCGTCATCCCCGAGCGACGAGACGTGCCGGCCGACCCCGAGTCGGCCGCGCCGGTGATCGAGGAGGTCGAGATGCCGGCGCAGCCGGATCCTCGGTCACCGGCGGCGGCGAACGGGCGGGTCTTCGCCAGCCCGCTGGCCCGCAAGATCGCCAAGGAGGCCGGGCTCACGATCGAGGAGATCACCGGCACCGGCCCGCGCGGCCGGATCCTGCGCCGCGACGTCGAGAACGCCGTCGCCCAGAGGTCGCCGGTCACTCCGCCCCCGGTGGTTGAGGAGCGAGCGGCGCGAAACCACCTGGCGTCGTACGACGAGATCCCCCACTCCCGCATCCGGCAGGCGACGGCGCGTCGGCTCACCGAGAGTCAGCAGCAGGTCCCGCACTTCTACCTCCGGGCGACGGTCCGGGCCGAGGCCCTGCTCGCGCTGCGCGAGGAGGTCAACGCCGACGCGCCGGTGAAGGTCTCGCTGAACGACCTGCTCGTGAAGGCCGTCGGGGCGGCGCACCAACGCGTGCCGGAGATGAACGTGACCTGGACCTCCGACGCCGTCCGCCGCTACCGAACCGTCGACGTGGCCGTCGCCGTGGCCACCGACCGCGGGCTGCTGACGCCGGTCGTCCGCGACGTCGGCGCTCTCACCGTGACCGCCCTCGCCGGATCGGTCCGCGAGCTGGCCGAGCGGGCACGGGACGGCAAGCTCAAGCAGGACGAGCTCGAGGGTGGCTCGATCTCGGTGACCAACCTCGGGATGCACGGGGTGGAGGAGTTCGCTGCGGTGATCAACCCGCCGCACGCAGCGATCCTCGCGGTGGGCGCGGTCCGGTCGGAGCCGGTGGTCGAGGACGACGCGGTCGTACCCGGTCGCGTGATCAGCCTGACCCTCTCGGTCGACCACCGTCCCGTGGACGGCGTGGTCGCGGCCCGCTGGCTCGGCGTCCTCACCGCGCTGCTGGAGCACCCGGCCCGGATCCTCGCCTGAGCCGGGGACGACCTCCGGAGTCCGCCACCTAGGGACGGAAGGAAGGTCGGCCGGCATCAGCGCGCACACCGGTGGTCGGCGAGGCGGTGAGCCCTGCGAGCTGGGCATCGACCAGCCGCGTGACGTACGGCGCAAGGGCGGCCGCCCATTCGGGGGAGACGTGGGCGTAGTCCCAGTACGTCACCGTGTCCTCGACGACCATCGGGCATCGGCCGTCGAGGCACAGCAGGGCGACGGTGTCGACGTAGCCGGCCCCAGCCTCCTCCGCGGCCGTTCGGGTCGTCCGGTTGGCGTCGGCGAGGCCCGGATGGGGTGCACCGATGCAGTCCTGGAGACGCGAGTGTGGGCTCGTGAGGCAGTCGACCGGGTCGAAGGACAGGTCGGGGGTGTCGGCCAGGACGACCACCCGGGCACCGTCGCCACGGAGGTGATCGACGAGCCCGGAGACGCCGTCCACCCATGTCTCGCTCAGGTCCCGTCCGGGCGCGGCTCGCATGCGGGGCGACATGGCCTCGGAGCCGACGATGACCACGGCCGGCGCGAGGCTCGCGATGTCGGCCGCCGCCCAATCACGGAACTCGGTGCACGGCCAGGCGTACGCGCCGCTGCCGTCGACCTCGGGGACGTCGAACGGCGAGCAGCCGAGCTTGATCAGAGGGAGGACGCGGTAACCGTCCGCCTCGCCGAGCTGGTTGATCGCGGGCAGCCACTCGCCGGCCTGTGAGTCGCCCAGCACCACCATCGTGGGGCGAGCGCCTGTGCGTCCGAGAGGGCACACCTCTGCGGGGGAGGTCTCGAGCGAGTTCGCGATGCACCGGCCGGGGAGGGGGAACGGCTGGTCCGGGGGCTCCGGCAGGTTCGTCAGTGGCAACGGGACGGGGGAGCCGTCGTCCGCGGCCCGGAGCGCCTCGCCCAGCCGTCGGGCGATCGGGAGTTGCGGGCTGAGAGTGGGAGGTGTGTGCGGGAAGGGCTGGCCCTTTGCGTTCGTCGTGGCCTCGGCGGTCGGGACGCCGCCACTGACCGGGTTCAGCCGAGCCTGCAGCAGCTCTTCGGACTGCCGTTCGGCCACGGTCGCGCCGACCAGCACCACGGAGACCGTCACCGGCCAGAGCACCAGGCCTCGTCGTCCCCGGCGTAGGAACGGCTGGCGCCGGAGTGGGTTCTCCACCAGGTAGTAGGTCGCGACGGACAAGACCAGCGTGACCGCGAGCAGGGTGGCCGTCGCTCGAGGGCCGGACCACGGCGACGAGAGTGGTCCCAGGACGAGCACCGGCCAGTGCCAGAGGTACAGCGAGTACGACAGCGCGCCGAGCCAGGTGAGCGGTGCCAGGGTCAGCACGCGTGTCGGGCCGCTCTGCCCGGCGACTCCTGCGGTGATCAGGGCCGCGGCACCGAGCACCGGGACCAGTGCCCTCCACCCGGGGAACGCCGAGTCGGAACCGTAGAGCACCGACGCCGAGCCGATGGCGATCAGTCCCCCGATCCCGAGGCCCCCACGCGTGAGGGCGCTGAGGCCGGTCAGCCGCGGTTCACAGGTCGCCACGAGGGCGCCGACGGCGAGCTCCCACGCACGCGCCGGTGACGAGTAGTACGTCGTGGCCGGAGCCGACATGGTCTGGTGCACCGACCACGCCAGCGAGGCGGCGATGATCACGACCAGCAGGCCGGTGACCACCCGGGTGCGCATCGCGTCCCGCGAGGCAGCACGGGCCACGGCGAGAAGCACCACGGCCAGGAGGAGTGGCCAGACCAGGTAGAACTGCTCCTCCACGGCCAAGGACCAGTAGTGCTGGAACGGCGAGGGCTCCGGCCCTTGGGCGAAGTAGTCCGTCTGCAGCCTGGAGAAGTGGATGTTGGCTGCGAAGAACGCCGACCACACGCCGTCCGCCCGCAGCTCCCGGACGCGACTCAGCGAGGCCTCGTGCGCGGCGTACACCATGGTGACGACGATGACCAGGCTCGCGGCCGGGAGGATCCTGCGTGCTCGGCGAGCGTAGAACTCACCGATCCGGATGCGTCCCGTGGACGCTGCCTCCTTCAGCAGGAGCAGGGTGATCAGGTATCCCGAGACCACGAAGAACACGTCGACGCCGACGAAGCCCCCCGTCAGCCAGCGGACTCCGGAGTGGTCGGCGATCACCAGCAGCACCGCGACCGCGCGCAGACCCTGGATGTCCTGTCGGAACTCCACGGCGCGCCCGGACCCGCTCAAGGTCGGTCCCTCAGTGCCTGGTCCTCGGCGGCCCGGCCTCGGGCACGGGCGTGTGGTCGGCAGAGGTCATCGAGAGATCACGTACCTGAAGACGCGCTGGCTCGGACCCGACTGATCATCCCTCGACGTTCGCAGGCCTGGAGAGTTCCCTCCAGGGCCCAAGGTCCGGGCCCGCGTGGGCCGGTCGACCCGACCTCAGCCGGGACCCATGACCTGGAGGGGGTCCAGGCCGAGAGTGGTGAGGACGGTGCGGGCGGCGTTGCGGCCGGGCCGCCCCGACACCGACCCACCGGGGTGGGTGGTGGCTCCGGTGACGAACAGGCCGGGGATGTCGGTGTCGTAGCGCATCCAGCCCGGCACCACGCGACCCTCGATGAGGAACTCGCCACCGTGGCAGGAGCCGCCGAGGTTGTGCGGGTTGTGGCCGGCGACGTCGACGGGCGACTCGGTGCGCATCGACAGGATGCTCCGAGGGTCGAGCCCCGCACAGCGCGCAGCGACCAGCGACACCAGCCGCTCGCCGTACGCGTCCTTGACCTCGGACCAGGTCCGACCGTCGGCCAGCTCGTAGGGCGCCATCGTGAGGATCTTGAACGTCGCGCCGTCCGGGGCGCGGTCGGGGTCGACGACGGTCTGGTTGACGACGAGCAGCCAGGGGTCCTCGTCCTCGAGCTCGCCCGCGTCGTGCCGGTCGATGTGGCGGGCCATGCCCTCGGTCGTGCCCAGCCCGGCGGCGGTCGAGGCGATGCCGGCCGTCCCGAAGGAGAGGTCCGACGACAGCGCGGCGTGGACGGCGAGCACCGAGAGACCCGGGCGCCAGCTGTCTCGGGCGGCCACCAGGTCGGCGGACGGCGCGGACCCGGTCACCATCCCCGCCAGCTGCGCCAGGTGTCCGCCGGCGACCACGGCCCGAGCGACCTCGACCCGGCGACCGTCGGCCGTGCGGACAGCCTGCGTCCCGGACCCGTCCACCTCGATCTCGGCGACGGGTGCCGAACAGACGACCCACCCTCCCTGCTGCTCGACCACCCGCACCAGTGCGTCCGGCAGCGCCTGGCTGCCGCCGACGGGCGTCGTCCAGCCGTAGTCCACGCGGCCCGCGGCCAACGACGACGGGAGGAAGCCGGTGCCCGGACGGCGCGGGTCCTGGATCGTCGCCATCGCCATCCAGAGCACGAAGGACCGCACCACCGGGTGCTCGAACGTCTCGTGCACGACGTCCCAGGCGCTGCGCTCGCGAAGCCGGAGGTACTCACCGGTGATCGCGTCGCGCGGCTGCGGCAGGTTCGAGCTCCACCTGCCGTGGGCCGCCGCGAGCCGGCCACGCCAGGTCTCGATCATCGTGCCGAACGCCGCTGCGTCCCGATCGGACCAGCGCGCGAGCTCGGCGCAGGTCGCCTCGAGGTCGGGATGCATGACCAACACGTCACCGTCGGCCTGGGGCAGGACCACGGCCGGGTCGGTGACCAGGTAGCGCAGCCCCTGCTCCGACATCAGGCCGAGCTCGTCGTCGCGGATCAAGGGGTTGTTCTGGATCAGGACGTGGGCGCTGCTGCAGGAGTCGTGGGCGAAGCCCGGCAGGGTGAGCTCCTCGGTGCGGGTGTTGCCACCGACGGTCGGGCTCGCCTCGAGGACCAGGACCTCGAGGCCGGCCTTGGCCAGGTACGCCGCGCAGACCAGGGAGTTGTGACCCGCGCCGACGACCACGATCTCGGCACGCTGCGGCAGGTCCGCGGTGCGCTGGTCGGTCTCGCTCATGCGACGCCTCCTCGGCCGCAGGTTGACAGAAGACCACAACCGTTTGCAAGCACCAGCCAGGTCTTCCCGAATCGGCGCAGTCGCCCAGGGCACGCTCGGACAACGATTTCGCCCGCCACGCTTGACACGTGTGGTGGCAGTCACAAGACTGGCGACGCCGCAATCGATTGCGGCGTCATCGAGGAGGAAGCATGTCCCACGTCTCGATCCGCCGCGGCTGGAAGGCCGTGGCCCTCGCCGGAGTGGTTTCTCTCGGACTCGCCGCTTGCGGCAACGGCTCCAGCAGTGGGGGTAGCGGAGGTTCCGGAGATGAGCTGACGATCGGAGCGTCCCTTCCCCTGACCGGAGACTTCTCGGAGCCGGGCTCGGCGGCCAAGCAGGGGTACGAGGTCTGGCAGGCCCTGGTCAACGCCAACGGCGGGCTCCTGGGCAAGAAGGTGAAGCTGGTGATCAAGGACGATGCGTCCAACCAGAACACCATCGTGTCCGACTACAACGCACTGATCAGCCAGGACAAGGTCGACCTCCTCCTCGGCACCTTCTCCTCGTTGTTGAACCTGCCGGCTTCGTCGGTCGCGGAGAAGAACCGGATGCTGTACGTCGAGCCCGCAGGCGGCTCGCCGGACATGTTCAACCGCGGGTACAAGTACCTGTTCTTCGCCCAGCAGGCCACGGCCGACAAGCAGGGGCTGGTCTTCGCCGACTGGGTGAAGAACCTCCCGCCCGACCAGCGGCCGAAGACCGCGGCGTACCCCACGCTCGACGACCCCTTCGCGGCGCCGAACGTCGAGGGCATCCGCAAGGTGCTCGAGGGTGCGGGGATCAAGACGGTCTACAAGACCACCTACGCGATCGACACCAAGAACTTCGACAGCATCGTCGCGGCGATGAAGTCCGCCAACCCCGACCTCGTCGTGCACGGCGCGACGTTCGAGGACGGCGTGAGCCTGACCCGGGCGATGCTCAAGGCAGGCTGGACCCCCAAGATGTTCTACGAGACCAGCACACCGTCGTTCGCCGGCCAGTACGTGAAGGCGATCGGCGAGGAGAACACCGAGGGAGTCATGTACGCCGTGAGCTACTCACCCGACGCGGACACCCCGGGGAACAAGGAGTTCGTGGCCGAGTACAAGAAGCAGTTCGGTGAGGACATCCCGCCTGAGGACGCCGCCGACGCGTACGCCGCGGCCCAGGTGATGCAGGCGGCTGTCGAGGCCGTGGGCAGCATCGACGACCAGGCGAAGCTCGCCGACTGGCTGCGGAACAACAGTGTCGACACCATCCTCGGGGAGCTGTCGTGGGACGACACCGGTGCTCCGCAGAGCGACTTCCTGATCGGTCAGTGGCAGAACGGCGTGGCCGAGGTCGTGCTCCCGCCTGAGGTGGCGACGGCCGAGCCCGAGGTGGGCTGGCACCCGGGATCGTGACCGAGCTCGTCCAGACCCTCGTCCTCAGCCTCCTGGTCGGCGGCATCTACGCACTGGTCGCCAGCGGTCTCACCCTGATCTTCGGGGTGATGCGGGTGATCAACATCGCCCACGGTGCCTTCCTGATCTTGGGCGCGTTCATCACCTACACCTTGTGGGACCAGCTCGGGCTGGACCCCCTGGTGGGGGTGGTGGTCACGACTCCGATCGTGTTCGTGATCGGCTGGGTGATCTACCGGCTGCTCGTCCGCCCGATCCGTCACGCACCGATGTCGTCCACGGTGCTGCTGACGTTCGGCCTGGCGCTGGTCACCGAGGGCGTCATGGGCTTCGTCTGGGGCAACGACTCGACGTCGATCCGCCCGTCGTACGTCGACGAGTCGTACCACCTCGGCAGCATCTTCTTGCCGAAGGCCCAGGTGTACGGCGGTCTCCTCGCGATCCTCGTCCTGGTCGCCCTGTGGCTGATCCTCACCAAGACCTGGCTGGGGCGCGCGATCCGGGCGGCGGCCGCCAACCCGGCCTCGGCCGAGCTCGTGGGTATCAAGGTGACCTCGGTCGCGGCGGTGGTGTTCGGCCTCGGGCTCGCCGCGGCCGGGGCCGGGGGCGCGATCACGGGCGTGCTGTACCCGTTCCTCCCCGGTTCCCACTACCTGTGGATCGCCCGCCTGCTCGCGATCGTCGTGCTCGGTGGGCTGGGCAGCCTCGAGGGTGCCGTGATCTCGGCCCTGGTCTTCGGGATCGCCGAGACCGTGACGGCCGTGTACATCTCGCCGGCCTGGGCGACCGCCGTGCCGTACGCGATCGTGTTCGCCGTGCTGCTGATCCGGCCCCAGGGCCTGCTGGGCACCCGGCTGCGGGACGACGCGGTGGCGGCATGAGTGCGGCCACGTCGGAGGCGCCTCCGGAGACGAGACGCGGTTTCGACCTGATCTGGGTCGGCCGCCTCGTCGCGTTCGCTGCGGCCGTGCTGCTCGTGCTCTACCCGATGATCAGCGACGACCTCTACTACCAGAACATGATCATCCTCTCGCTGGTCTTCGCGATCGCCGCCAGCGGGCTGAGCATCATCACCGGGCTGGCCGGCTACGTCTCGTTGGGCCAGGGGGCGTTCATCGGTCTCGGCGGCTACACCGTCGGTGTCCTGGCCACCAAGCACCCCGACACGAACGTGTGGCTGTGGATGCCGCTGGCCGGGGTGGTGGCCGGTCTCGTCGCGCTGGTCCTGGGCTTCGTCGCGCTGCGGGCTCGTGGCCCGTCGTTCGTGATCATCACGGTCGCGTTCCTGTTCCTGGTGCAGGTGATCGCGATCAACTGGCGGTCGCTCAGCGGCGGCACCGAAGGCCTCAGCCTCCCCATCCCGACCTGGGACGCCGACATCGCCAACTGGCCGTTCTACTACAGCCTGGTGGGGATCCTCGCGCTCCAGCTGCTGCTCGTGTGGTGGATCCGGCGTACCAAGCTGGGCACCGGCCTCGTCGCCATCCGTGAGGACGAGACGAAGGCCGCGACCATCGGCATCAACCTGCCGGTCGAGAAGATGATCGCGTTCGTGGCCAGCTCGGTACTGGTCGGCGTCGCGGGCGGTGTGTACGGCTACTACCTGACGTTCATCGACCCGCGCGGGATGTTCAACATCCTGCTCAGCGTCGAGACCATGCTCGCCCTGCTGGTCGGCGGCAAGGCGACCCTGTGGGGGCCGGTGCTCGGCGCCTTCATCGTCGAGCCGCTCAACGAGTACGCCAACAACGATCTGGGCGGCGGGAACACCAAGCTGCTGATCTTCGGTGGCCTGCTGGTCCTGATCGTGCTGTTCCTCCCGCAGGGTGTGCTGCCGGCGGTCGAGTCGGCGATCAACTGGCTGCGCACGCGCGGCAAGGCCGGACTCGTGGGCGCGCGGATCGGCACCGGCGGAAGTCTCGCCCCGCTCACCGACAAGCTCTCCCTCGTCGACCGGGAGGCTGTGTCCGACCCACCTCCCCTGCTCGAGGTGACCGACCTCCGCAAGGCGTTCGGTGGCCTCAAGGCGGTCGACGGCGCCTCGCTGGTCGTGCCGGAGGGGTCCATCACCGGCCTCATCGGGCCGAACGGCTCGGGCAAGACCACGCTGTTCAACCTGATCGACAACACCATCCACGCCGACGGCGGTGAGATCCGCCTGGCGGGAGAGCGCATCGACGGGCTGTCCTCCTGGAGCCGCGCCCACCGCGGGCTCGGCCGCACGTTCCAGATCACCCGGCTGTTCCGCGAGATGACCGTGCTCGAGAACGTCGTCGCCGCGCAGCGCTCCTTCTCCTGGGGACAGCTCGGCCGGATCGCCGTCAGCGGCGCCGAGGCCCGAGCAGCGGAGGAGCTCTTGGAGTACGTCGGGATGCGGGCGTTCCGCGACCAGAAGGCGAAGGCGCTGTCGTTCGGCCAGCAGAAGCTCGTGGAGCTCGCGCAGGTGCTCATGCTCGACCCGAAGCTGATCCTCCTCGACGAGCCTGCAGGCGGCATCAACCCGGTCCTGATCGACCGGATGTCGGAGATGATCCGCGAGCTCAACTCCTACGGGAAGACGTTCCTGATCGTCGAGCACAACATGCCCTTCGTCCTCGGGCTCTGCGACCCGGTGCACGTGCTCGGTCGCGGTCGCACGATGGCCAGCGGCACGCCGTCGGAGATCCAGAAGGACCCGGCCGTCGTCGACGCCTACCTCGGCGACGACTTCGTGCTCGAGGCCGGACAGGCGACCGCGCCCGCCGACGTACCTCAGGAGGCGACGTCGTGACCGACGCCCTGCTCACGCTGTCCGGTGTCGTTGCCGGGTACGGCGGCGGTGACGTCCTCCAGGGCGTCGAGATCGGCGTGCCGAAGGGATCCGTGGCGTGCATCGTCGGTCCCAACGGGGCCGGGAAGTCCACCGTCCTGAAGACCATCAGCGGCCTGCTGACCCCGCGCCTCGGCGAGATCCACCTCGACGGCGAGCGCATCGACCGGCAGTCGGCGGCTGACATCCTGAGTCGAGGCATCTCGCAGGTGCCGCAGGCCGACGCGCTCTTCCCGCACATGACGGTGCGCGAGAACGTGCTGCTCGGTGCTTACATCATCCGTCGCCAGAAGGCACTGGTGAAGGAGCGCTACGAGCGGATCGCCGAGCTGTTCCCGATCATCGCCGACCGCAGCAACCAGCGCGCCGGCAACCTGTCGGGCGGCCAACGGCGGATGGTGGAGTTCGCCCGGTCGCTGATGCTCGACCCGGTGCTGCTCCTGCTCGACGAGCCGTCGCTCGGCCTCGACCCGAAGGCGCTGCGGACGCTCTACGACTCGGTGATGGTGCTCAAGGAGAGCGGCAAGACGATCCTCGTGGTGGAGCAGAACGTGCGGTTCGGGATGCGCCTGGCCACCCACGGCATCGTGATGGAGAGCGGCAAGGTGGTCACCCAACGCGACGCCGCGTCGATCCTCGACGACCCCGAGCTGGCCGCGATGTACTTCGGCGGCCAGGCCCGCGCCCGCACTGCCTGACCGCAGCGCCTGCCCGCACTGCCTGACCGCACCGTCGGCCTCCGCGGTCGTGGTTCTGGTCGGCGACCCTCACGAGACCTCACGGCGTCTCACCATGGCGCTCGAACCCTTGACACAAGATTATAACTTTGTATCGTTTGCGGCGTGACGACGCCTGTCGAGGAACGCCTCGCCCGCGAGGTGCACCGTCACAGCCCGACGCCTCTGCACCACCAGATCAAGATCGCGGTGCTCCAGGGGATCGAGCAGGGCTGGCTGCGTCCGGGCTCGCAGCTGCCGCGTGAGCGCCGGCTGGCCGAAGCGCTCGGCGTGAGCCTCGCGCCCGTCCGGCAGGCGATGGTCGACCTCACCAAGGAGGGTTACGTCGACCGCACTCGCGGCAAAGGCACCTTCGTCCGCGAGCGGAAGCTCGTCGAGAAGATCCAGATCCTGGGCAGCTTCCACGGCTCCATGCGCAGCCAG
>DASSTL010000024.1:0-26204 GCA_035707985.1 Nocardioides sp.
TACTGGACGGCGTACCTCAAGGCGAACTACCCGGCCGAGTACATGGCCGCGCTCCTGACCTCGGTCAAGGACGACAAGGACAAGATGGCGATCTACCTCAACGAGTGTCGCCGGATGAAGATCCAGGTCCTGCCGCCCGACGTCAACGAGTCCGAGGCCACGTTCACGCCGGTCGGCTCCGACATCCGCTTCGGGCTCACCGCCATCCGCAACGTCGGCGCCAACGTCGTCGACAAGATCGTCGAGGCGCGCGTCGCGAAGGGCCGCTACGAGGACTTCAACGACTTCCTCGACAAGGTCGACCCGTTGGTGTGCAACAAGCGGGTGATCGACTCGCTGATCAAGGCCGGCGCCTTCGACGACCTCAAGCACAAGCGTCGGGCCCTGGTGGCGATCCACGAGCAGGCCGTCGACCGCTACTCCTCGATCAAGAAGGACTCCGGCGGCGGCCAGGACTCGCTCTTCGACGACCTGATGGGCGGTGGCGACGCTCCGCCGATCTTCGACATGGCGGTCCCGGTCCCCGAGATCGACGAGTGGGACAAGATGACGCTGCTCGGCCACGAGCGGGAGATGCTCGGCCTCTACGTCTCCGACCACCCGCTCATGGGGCTCGAGCACGTGCTCCAGGGCGCGTCCGACTGCAGCATCGGCCAGCTGATCCTCGACGAGGAGCGTCCGGACAACAGCCCGATCACGGTCACCGGCCTGATCACCTCTGTGCAGCGCAAGATCACCCGCAAGGGCGACACCTGGGCGGTGGTGACGATCGAGGACCTCGACGGTGCGATCGACGTCCTGCTGTTCCCGGGCACCTACCAGCTCGCCGGCAGCCTCCTCGCCGAGGACGCCATCGTGACGGTGAGGGGCAAGCTCTCCCGCAGCAAGGACCAGCCGGAGATCCGCGGCGAGGAGGTCACCGTCCCCGACCTCGACGAGGGGCCCAGCGGCCCGGTCGTGGTGAGCCTGCCGATCACCCGGTGCACGCCGCCGGTGGTCGAGCAGCTCAAGGAGGTGCTGCGCACCCACCCGGGCGTCACCGAGGTCCACCTGCGCCTGCAGAGCCGCGAGGACACCAAGGTTTTGAAGGTCGGCGACAATTTCCGGGTGGCAGCCGGAGCACCTCTCTACGCCGACCTCAAGCACCTGCTCGGACCAGGCTGTCTGAGCGGATGAGCGAGATCGACGACAGCGCGAGACGTGGGCCCAGCACGCTGTGGAGGGTGGCGCGAGCGGGCCTGCTCGTGCTCGCGGCGTACGCCGTCGTGGGCGCGCTCGCCGGCGTGGTCTGGGAGGCGGTCTGGACACCGCCGGGACAGGTGATCGCCCAGCACCAGGTCTTCTACGACAGCTACGCCTCGCTGCGCCGTGTCTTCACCGGCACCGGCTGGTACGTCGTGGTGGGCACCGTCGCGAGCGCGGTCGTCTCGCTGGTGATCTGCCTGCTCACGCGACACCGGGCTCTGCTCACCCTCGCGGGGGTGATCGTCGGGTCGGCGCTCGGGGCCTTCGTGATGCTGAGGGTCGGCACCGCGCTCGGCCCGGCCGACCCGGCCGACCTCGCCGCCCACACCGTCGAGCGCACGACCGTCCCGGGCGAGCTGACCGTCGACGGCACCAGCCACTTCGGGATCAAGAGTCCCTACCTGGTCTGGCCCGCGGCGTCCCTGCTCGTGCTGGCGGGCGTCTTCATCACGCTGCCGGTGTCGCCGTTCCCGCGTGACCGGCGTGACACACGGGCGGTGGATCCGCACGAAGCCGACTTGCCGGGCGCCCGCCACGGGTAGGCTCCGCTCGCGCCCACTCGGGTGCGCGCACCATCTCACGGGGAAGAGACACCGATGTCACAGCAGCAACCGCCCTCCGGCACGCCCGAGTACCTCGAGTACGGCGCCGGGTCACCGCTCCCGCCGGAGCCGGCTGCTCCGACCGAGACCTCCGGGGGCCGCGGCGGTCGCCGTGCCTGGTGGATCGCGGGCGGGGCCGTGGCCCTGCTCGGCGTCGGCGCGGGCGCCTGGGCCGCGCTCGGGTTCTTCCAGCAGGGCGCTCAGCCCGCCGAGGCCCTGCCGTCGACCACCGTCGCGTACCTGAGCATCGACCTCGACCCCGCCGGTGGCCAGAAGATCGACGCCTTCCGCACCCTGAACAAGTTCCCGGCCTTCAAGGACGAGGTGGGTGTCGACAGTGTCGACGAGCTGCGACACAAGCTCGGCGAGCAGCTCGTGACCGAGGCCCACTGCCCCGGCCTCGACTACGACAGGGACATCGACCCCTGGCTCGGTGACCGGATGGCGGTCGCGGCCGTCGAGCTGGGCGGCAGCCCCGAGCCGAAGCCCGTGGCGGTCGTCCAGGTCAAGGACGACGACCAGGCGCGCGAAGGGATCAAGAAGCTGGACGGCTGCGACGACACCGCCGACGCGCCGGCGGTCGGGTTCCGCGACGGCTGGGCGGTGTTCGCCGAGACCCAGGACGACGTGGACGCGGTCATGTCCGCCACCGACAAGGGCACCCTGGCCGACGACGCGACGTACCAGAAGTGGACGAAGGCGGTCGGCGAGGCCGGCGTGGTCAACGCCTACGCCTCACCCGAGGCCGGTCGAGCGCTGGCCCGCCAGCTGGGCGGGCTGCTCGGCGGAGGGATGACCACGTTCGAGAGCTCCGCGTCTGGTTCCTTCCCGGCCGCCTACACCCAGACGACCGCCGCCGACAGCGGAGACGACCCGTTCAGCGAAGCACTGTCCTCGTTCAAGGGCGGTGCGGCGACCCTGCGTTTCACCGGTGACGGGCTCGAGCTCGCGGCAGCTGCCGACGGCGGCACCCCGCAGCTGACCGACGTCACCGGCAACACCGGCGGCACCCTGGTCCAGCGGCTCCCCGACGACACCGCCGCCGCGGCCGGCATCACGCTGCCGCAGGGCTGGCTCGACCGCCAGCTCGACCAGATGTCGTCGATGTTCGGCGGCATGGGCATGTCGAAGGACGACGTCGTGCGCGAGCTCTCCCACGAGACCGGGCTCGACGTACCGGCCGACATCGAGACCTTGCTGGGGTCGGGCGTCACGATCTCCGTGGGCCACGACTTCGACTTCGAGGCCGCGACGAACTCCTCGGACGGCAGTGGCCTGCCGATCGCGGCGACCATCAAGGGCGACCCCGACGCGATCGAGCAGGTGCTGGACAAGATCCGCGCCCGCGTGGGCGACGTGGCGTTCCTCGAGTCGGACACGAAGGACGGCCTGGTCGCCGTCGGGCCGTCCGAGGACTACCGCCGACAGGTGCTCGACGGGGGAGACCTCGGCGACAACGGCACCTTCACCGGCGCCATCCCCGACGCCGGAGACGCGAGCGGGTTGTTCTACGTCAACGTCGACGCGCTCGAGCCCTCGATCGCCAAGGCCGCGGCCGGCGACCGGCAGACGATCGACAACCTCAAGCCCCTCCGCGCCGTCGGACTCTCCTCGTGGAAGGACGACGGGGTCGTCAAGTTCTCCTTCAAGGTCTCGACCAACTAGCCACGCCTCGGTGGTCGAGACGACCGAGCCCCGGACTGTGCGCACTGGTGGTTGAGGAGCGAGCTCTGCGAGCGTCACGACACCCGGTGACGGTGCTCACCCGGTGGTTGAGGAGCGAGCTCTGCGAGCGTCACGAAACCACCAGTGAGATGTCGGGGGCCCCAGGCACAGTCACGGGGTCTCGTGACGCGTCGCTCTTCGACCTCCCGCCCCGATCACGGAGTTCGCAAGCTCACTCCACGGGGCGTGATCAGTTGGGCGACCAGCGGGTGCGGGCGATCTCGGTGGCGGGCAGGGAGGGGAGCACGCGCATGGTGCGGAGCTCGGTGCGCAGGACGTCGGTCACCATCCGGAGGCGGCCGTCGGCGTCCTCGGCCTCGAGCAGCGCCTGCCGCTGCGAGAGTGTGAGCGGGGCGAGGGCGGCCAGCGCCCAGGACAGGTACGCCGGGTCGCGCGGGAGGTCTCCGGTCGGCGGCTCCCGGTCGATCTCGACCAGCGCGTCCCGATAGGCGTCGTACGTCGCACGCGCGGCGAGCTCGACGACGTCCGGGACCGGGACGTCGTGCTCGGCCAGTGGCGTCACCTGGCCCACCGGGTAGGCGCCGGAGGTGTCGAGGCGCTCGAGCTCGATCCGATCGAGCCCGACCGCGACCAGCTCGAAGGTGCCGTCGGCGAGAGCCTGGACCTCCGTCATCTTCACCCGGCACCCGACCTTGAACAGCCACTGCGCGCCGTGCTCGCCCACCTCATAGCCCTCGCGGATGCCGACCGAGCCGAACACCCGCTCCGTCGGGTCCTCGACCCGCAGCAGGTGGTGGACCAGCGCGCGATAGCGGTCCTCGAAGACCCGCAGCGGCACGCTCATCCCCGGGAACAACACCGCGTTGAGCGGGAACATCGGGAGCGTGTCGCTCATGCGTTCACGGTAGCCGTCCACGGACGGACGTGGTGGCAAGGTGGCCTGCGTGCCGTTCGTACAATCGCAGGCATGATCAGGCGGATCGACCTGCGGGGCAGCACGCCTGCGGACTACCGCGAGGTGGTGCCGCGGGCCGATGTCGACGTCGACGCCGCCGTCGAGGTCGTGCGCCCCATCTGCGAGGCCGTCCGCGCCCGGGGCGTCGACGCGATCCGGGAGCTGTCCCTGCGGTTCGACGGGCTTGCGCCCGAGCACCTGCGCGTCCCGCAGGAGGCGCTGAGCGCCGCGCTCGCCGAAATCGACCCGAGGGTCCGGGCCGCCTTGGAGGAGTCGATCGCTCGGCTGCGCCGCACCTGCGAGGCCGAGCTCGAGCAGGACGTGACGACGTCGCTCGGTGAGGGCGCGACGGTCACCCACCGGATGGTGCCGGTCCGCCGGGTCGGGCTGTACGCGCCGGGTGGGTTGGCGCCGCTGGTCTCGAGCGTCGTGATGAACGTCGTCCCCGCCCAGGTCGCCGGTGTCTCGTCGCTGGCTCTCGCGAGCTCACCGCGGAAGGACCACGGCGGGCTCCCGGAGCCGACGATCCTGGCCGCCTGCGCACTCCTCGGCGTCGACGAGGTGTACGCCGTCGGCGGGGCGCAGGCGATCGCGATGTTCGCCTACGGCGCCGGGGAGTGCGAGCGGGTCGACCTGGTCACCGGACCCGGCAACATCTACACGGTCGCGGCCAAGCGGCTCCTGAAGGGGCGCGTCGGCATCGACGCCGAGGCTGGTCCGACCGAGATCGCGATCCTGGCCGACGACACCGCCGACGCGGCGTACGTCGCCGCCGACCTGGTGAGCCAGGCCGAGCACGACACAAGGGCCGCCAGCGTGCTGGTGACCGACTCGACGCGGCTCGCCGACGACGTCGAGACCGAGCTCGACAAGCAGGTCCACGCCACTCGGCACACCGACCGCATCCTCGAGGCGCTCGGCGGGCAGCAGTCGGGCATCGTGCTCGTCGACGACCTCGACCAGGGGCTCGACGTCGTCAACGCCTACGCCGCCGAGCACCTCGAGATCCACACGGTCGACGCGGCGACGCTGGCCCAGCGGGTGCACAACGCGGGCGCGATCTTCGTCGGGCCGTTCGCGCCGGTCTCGCTGGGCGACTACTCCGCCGGCTCCAACCACGTGCTCCCGACCGCCGGATGTGCCTGCCACTCCTCCGGGCTGTCCGTGCGGTCCTTCCGCAAGGCCGTCCACGTCGTCGACTACTCCCGCGATGCGCTCGCCGAGGCGGCCGAGCACGTCGTCACGCTTGCCGAGGCGGAGGACCTGCCCGCCCATGGTGAGGCCGTCAAGGTCCGGTTCCAGCGATGAGCCCCGCCCGGCTCCGGGAGGAGCTTCGGGGCATCGAGCCGTACGGCGCACCGCAGCTCGACGTCCCCGTCCTCCTCAACGTCAACGAGAACCCCTACCCGCCGTCGGCCACTGTCGTGGCCGACATCGAGCGCGCCGTCGCAGAGGCCGCGCGCGACCTCAACCGCTACCCCGACCGGGAGTTCACTGCGCTCCGCGAGGACCTCGCGGCGTACCTCGGGCACGACGTCACCCCGGACCAGGTCTGGGCCGCGAACGGCTCGAACGAGGTGATGCTTCACCTCCTCCAGGCCTACGGCGGACCGGGCAGGCTGGCGCTGAGCTTCGCCCCGACGTACTCGATGTATCCCGAGTACGCCCGGGACACCCACACGGCCTGGGACGTCGGACACCGCGAGGAGGACTTCTCCCTCAACCTCGAGCGCGCGGTGTCGCTGGTGCGCGAGCGCCGGCCCGACGTCGTGCTGCTGCCGTCGCCGAACAACCCGACCGGCACGGCCCTGCCCCCGACCGCGGTCGGGGCGCTCTGCGAGGCGCTCGGCGACGGGATCCTCGTCGTCGACGAGGCATACGCCGAGTTCCGCCGGGCCGGTACCCCGAGCGCCCTCGAGCTGCTGCCGACGTATCCGAACCTGGTGGTCACCCGCACCATGAGCAAGGCGTTCGCGCTGGCGGGAGCGCGGGTCGGCTACCTCGCAGCGGCACCGGAGATCTGTGACGGGCTGCGCGTCGTCCGCCTGCCCTACCACCTGTCGGCGGTCACCCAGGCCGTCGCGCGCGCGGCCCTGCGTCACGCCGACGAGCTGCTCGGGGCCGTCGATCGGCTCCGCGCGGAGCGGGACGACACCGTCGAGTGGCTCCGCGCGCAGGGATTCTCGGTCGCCGACTCCGACGCCAACTTCGTATTGTTCGGGACGTTCGCCGACCGGCACGCCGTGTGGCAGGGACTGCTCGACCGCGGCGTCCTGATCCGGGAGGTCGGCCCGGACGGATGGCTCCGCGTCTCGATCGGCACGGAGTCGGAGATGACAGCATTCCGTGAGGCCCTCACGACCGCGACGAAAGAGATGACATGACCTCCACCGGCCGCACCGCCAGCCACGACCGGCAGACCAAGGAGTCGAAGGTCCACGTCGAGGTCGACCTCGACGGCTCCGGTCGCGCCGACGTCTCGACCGGCGTCGGCTTCTACGACCACATGCTCGCGTCGTTCGCCCGTCACGCCCTCGTCGACCTCACTGTCGCCACCGACGGCGACACTCACATCGACGCCCACCACACCGTCGAGGACACCGCGATCGTGCTCGGGCAGGCCCTGCACGAGGCGCTCGGCGACAAGCAGGGCATCCGCCGCTTCGGCGACGCCATGGTGCCGCTCGACGAGGCGCTCGTGCAGTGCGCGGTCGACGTCTCCGGGCGTCCCTACTGCGTCCACGTCGGGGAGCCCGACGGCCAGGCCTACGTCGTCATCGGTGGCCAGTACGCCGGCTCGCTCACCCGGCACGTGTTCGAGACCCTGGCGTTCCACGCGCAGATCGCGGTCCACGTCCGGGTCCTTTCGGGCCGCGACCCCCACCACGTGGTGGAGGCGCAGTTCAAGGCCTTCGCACGGGCGTTCCGCGACGCGGTGGCCGTCGACCCGCGGGAGACCGGCGTCCCCAGCACGAAGGGGAGTCTCTGATCAGCAAGCGCGTCGTCGTCCTCGACTACGGCTCAGGCAACCTGCGTTCGGCGGTGCGCGCCCTCGAGCGCGCCGGAGCCGAGGTCGAGCTCACTCCGGACCGGTCTGCCGCGGAGGCGGCGGACGGCCTCGTCGTGCCCGGCGTCGGCGCCTTCGCCGCCTGCATGGCGGGGCTGCGGGGAGTCGACGGCCCACGCGCGATCGACCGGCGTCTGGCCGGCGGACGCCCCGTGCTCGGGATCTGCGTCGGCATGCAGGTGCTGTTCGAGCGCGGCGTCGAGCACGGCATCGAGACCGAGGGCTGTGACGAGTGGCCGGGCACCGTCGAGCGTCTGCAGGCGCCGGTCGTGCCGCACATGGGCTGGAACACCGTCGACGTTCCCGAAGGGTCCACGCTGTTCGCCGGCGTCGAGCGGGAGCGCTTCTACTTCGTCCACTCCTACGCCGTCCGGTCCTGGGACCTGCGGACGGGCGGCCGCACCCGCGCGCCGCTGGTGACCTGGAGCGAGCACGGCGGCGACCGCTTCGTCGCCGCCGTCGAGAACGGCCCGCTCGCCGCCACCCAGTTCCACCCCGAGAAGTCGGGCGACGCCGGCGCGACCCTGCTCCGCAACTGGGTGCAGTCCCTGTGACGCCCCTCGTGGTGGTCACGGGCGTCCCGGGTGCCGGCAAGACCAGCCTCTCCACCGCCCTCGCCGAGCGGCTGGGCTGCGCGATGGTCTCGCTCGACGAGATCAAGGAGGAGCTCGCACTGGAGGCCGCGGACACCCCGCGCGAGTGGCTGCGGTACGACGCCGAGGCCGAGCTGGTGCACCGGCTCGAGGCGTTCGACGGCGAGGCGGTGGTGGACATCTGGATCGCACCACGCCACGACACCGAGCGCGTCCGCGACCTGCTGAAGCCGTGGTGGGAGCGCATGGTCGAGGTGCGGTGTGAGGTGCCGGCCGTGATCGCCGTCGAGCGGTACGTCGCGCGCCCGCGCGAGTGGCCGCACCTCCCACCGGACGAGGAGACCCTGGCCCGGATCCGCGACGCGGCCGCGCACCCCGAGGCGCTGGGAGCGCCGCGCACGGTCGTCGTCGACACGACCAGGCCGGTGGAGATCGGCGACGTGGTGACCGCCGTCCGCCGCGAGACGGGCGCCCGGCGGGCGGTGCGCCGTCGTTAAGGTGCAGCCCGTGTCCGCCCTCGAGCTGCTGCCCGCCGTCGACGTCGCCGACGGTCAGGCGGTGCAGCTCGTGCAGGGCGTGGCCGGGTCGGAGAAGCGGTTCGGCGACCCCCTCGAGGCGGCGCTGCGCTGGCAGGAGGCCGGCGCTGAGTGGATCCACCTCGTCGACCTCGACGCCGCGTTCGGGCGAGGGCACAACCGCGAGCTGCTCGCGTCGATCATCGGGAAGGTCGACGTCCGGGTCGAGCTGAGCGGTGGCATCCGAGACGACGAGTCGCTGGCCGCGGCGATGGCGACCGGATGCCGCCGGGTGAACATCGGCACCGCCGCCCTCGAGCAGCCGGAGTGGTGCGCGGCCGCGATCGCCGAGTGGGGCGACCGGGTCGCGGTCGGGCTCGACGTCCGCGGCCGCACACTCGCCGCACGTGGCTGGACCCGGGAGGGCGGTGACCTCTACGAGGTGCTGGAACGGCTGGACGCCGCCGGGTGTGCCCGCTACGTCGTCACCGACGTGAACAAGGACGGCATGCTCCAGGGCCCCAACCTCCAGCTCCTCCGCGACGTGTGCGCCGCCACCGACCGGCCGGTCGTCGCCAGCGGCGGCATCACCGAGCTCGCGGACCTCGAGGCCCTGGCCGCGCTCGTGCCGGAGGGCGTCGAGGGCGCGATCATCGGGACGGCGCTGTACGAGGGGCGGTTCACGCTCCGGGAGGCGCTGGCCCTCACCCGAGGACACTCATGAGCGTCGCGGTCCGGGTGATCCCCTGCCTCGACGTCGACGCGGGCCGCGTGGTGAAGGGCGTGAACTTCGAGAACCTGCGCGACGCCGGCGACCCGGTCGAGCTCGCGCGGCGGTACGACGCCGAGGGCGCCGACGAGCTCACGTTCCTCGACATCTCCGCCTCCCACGAGGGGCGCGCGACGACGATGGAGATCGTCTCGCGGACCGCCGAGGAGGTCTTCATCCCGCTCACGGTCGGCGGGGGAGTGTCCTCGGTGGACGACGTCGACCGGCTGCTGCGTGCGGGCGCGGACAAGGTGGCAGTCAACACCGCGGCCATCGCCCGCCCGGATCTCGTGCGCGAGATCGCCGACCGGTTCGGCGCGCAGGTGCTCGTGCTCTCGGTGGACGCCCGCCGTGCCGACGGGACGGACTCCGGGTTCGAGGTCACCACGCACGGCGGCCGGAAGTCGGCGGGACTCGACGCCGTCGCCTGGGCCGCGCGGGGTGAGGAGCTGGGCGTGGGAGAGATCCTGCTCAACGCCATGGACGCCGACGGCACGAAGGCGGGCTTCGACCGCGAGCTCATCCGACTGGTGCGGGCGGCCGTGACCGTGCCGGTGATCGCCTCGGGCGGCGCCGGTTCCGCGGCCGACTTCCCGCCGGCCGTGGCGGCCGGCGCGGACGCCGTCCTCGCCGCCACGGTCTTCCACTTCGGGATCGAGTCCGTGGCGGAGGTGAAGGCTGCCCTGGCGCAGGCGGGGCATCCCGTTCGTTGACCGGCCGCCGACGGCTAGACCCTCCAATAACCCCAAACGGCGCTCGCATGGAGAGCGCGAGCGCCGTTCGTCGTGGCCATGGGCTTGGGGGGGTATGACCACTTTTCGACAAGTTAGCGGCGAGACCACCGTGTCGGGGGTCACTTTGCAAAAACTTGACGCTGCCCCTCGCCTGGTACGGCGTGTCACGCGGCATTTCTTTACCTTTTCGGCCGCCCGCAAGGCCCTGGTCACCCGGATGGAACACTGGCCACATGGATCTCGACCCCGCCGTCGCGGCCCGCCTCAAGCGGAACGACGCGGGCCTGGTCGCGGCCATCGCCCAGCAGTACGACACCGGCGAGGTGCTGATGCTCGGGTGGATGGACGAGGAGGCACTGGCCCGCACCATGGCGTCCGGCCGGGCGACGTACTGGAGCCGCAGCCGAGGCGAGTACTGGACCAAGGGCGACACTTCGGGACATCGCCAGTGGGTACGCCGGGTCAGCCTCGACTGCGACGGCGACACCGTGCTCCTCCAGGTCGACCAGGAGGGGCCCGCCTGTCACACCGGCACCCGCACCTGCTTCGACGAGGGGCTCGTGTGGGAGACCGAGGCTCCCGCCGCGGGCCACCGGCCGGCATGAGCGAGCCCCGTCGCCTGTTCGGCCCGGCGGTCCTCCTCGGATTGGCCGGCACCGGTCTCAGTGCGCTCGCCGGGGGCAAGCCTTGGGCATCTCCGGACGGTGGAGCCGCCGCGGTCCTGGCGGACCGGACCGGCGGCCACGTGCCCCTCGCCGCCGCGCTCGGGCTTGCGGGGCTCGCGTGCTGGGGCGTGGTCCTGGTGACCCGCGGCCGCGCCCGCAGGCTGGTCGCGGCAATGGGCGCGGTCGTGGCGGTGGGGCTGGTGGCGACCGCTGTCGTCGGCCGCGGGTCAGCGCTCGACTCCGCCCGGCGCGGCACCGTCGACCTCGGCCGGACTCCGACCGGAGCGCACACCACCGCGTGGTGGTGGGTCGCCCTCGTCGCAGCCGTCCTCGCCCTCGCCGCGAGCGCTCTCGCCGTGCGGCACGCGCGCTCGTGGCCCGAGATGGGCAGCCGGTTCGACGCCCCCGCCGGGGCCGCTCCCGCACGCCGGGATCCCGAGGACATGGAGGACGTCGATCTGTGGCGCGCCATCGACCAGGGGCGCGATCCGACCGACCCTGCCGACGATTAGGATGCGGTCACCCGGACCGCTTCGCACCACCGCCGACGCTGAGGAGCCTGCATGTCTGACAACCACGGCAACACCCCGGCCGCCTGGGCCGCGGTGTCGGTGGCGATGCTCGGGTTCGTGGTCGCCGGCGTCGGGCTGATGTTCGACCCCATCAACTATCCGATCTTCTGGGTCGGTGTCGCCCTCGGGTGCGCGTCGCTGGTGGTGTTCATCGTGATGGCGAAGATGGGCTACCACGGGCCCGGACACTGATGACCGGACGCTGATGACCCTGACCGCCGCGCCCGTCGACGTCCGACCCCGGTCGGAACGGCTGCGGACGCCGCTGCTGACGGCGGCGACGCTGACGGCGGCGACCCTCGCGCTGCACGTGCGCGACCCCCACGTCACCCACTCCTGGGGTGTGTGCCCGCTCTATGCCCTGACCGGCATCTACTGCCCGGGCTGTGGCGGGCTGCGTGGGGTCAACGACCTGACGAACGGCCATCTCGGACAAGCGGCGTCGAGCAACCTGCTGCTGGTGCTCGCGCTGCCGTTCGCCGCGGTGTTCTTCCTGCGCTGGGTGCACGGGGCCTGGACCGGCCGCGAGGTGCGGGCGGTCCCGGCGGTGCCACGTGCGGTCATGGTGCTGCTGCTCGCCGTGGTCGTGGTCTTCACGGTCGCCCGCAACTTCCCGGGCAGCTGGCTCGCACCCTGACCGGCGCGTTGACGCGCCGCCCGCGACGTCAGCGGAACGCGACGATGACGATGTAGAGCACGAACAGCGCGATGTCGATGTAGCCGAGGATCTCGCCGGCCTTGGCCATGCCACCCGGCTGACCCTCGCGCTGCGCCTGCCGACCCAGGATGATCGCGACAGGCCCGAGGATGATCCCGAAGCAGAGCAGACCGATGATGCCGCACACCAGCGACCACACGGACTTGGCACTGCTCGCGGGGGCGGGCGGCGGGGGAGCGCCGTACGGCGACCCACCGGGAGGCGGTGGAGGCATGTCGTAGCTCATGTGTCTGTCCCCTTCCGAGGGCCACCGTCCGATGACCAGGTGCGCGACCCTACCGACGCGGGCCCGGGGGTCGTCAACGATCGAGCCCACGACCGAGGGGGTGGCCGCGGAGCGGGCTGATGCCGTCGGCGTTGGGTCCGCGTGAGAGGCTGGGCGGCGCAGTTCGCGATCCCGAAAGGCGTCCCCATGTCCGTGCTCGACGACATCGTCACGGGCGTGCGCGAGGACCTCGCCCGACGCCGAACCGAGGCGCCCGAGGCCGACCTGCGGGCCCGCCTCCTCGACCTGCCGCCGGCTCTCGACCCCCTGCCGAGCTTCCGCAGCGCGGGCTCGTCGGTGATCGCCGAGGTGAAGCGTCGGAGCCCGAGCAAGGGCGACCTCGCAGCCATCCCCGACCCGGCCGCGCTCGCCGCGGCGTACCAGCGTGGCGGAGCGCACGCCGTCAGCGTCCTCACCGAGGAACGCCGCTTCGGTGGCAGCCTCGCCGACCTGGACGCGGTGCGGTCCGCGGTGGAGGTCCCGCTCCTTCGCAAGGACTTCGTGGTCGACCACTACCAGCTGCTCGAGGCGCGCGCCCACGGCGCCGACCTCGCCCTCCTGATCGTGGCCGCACTGCCCGGTGACGAGCTGCGCAGCCTGTACGACCGCGCTCTCGAGCTCGGCTTGACACCGCTCGTCGAGGTCCACGACGAGCCCGAGGCCGACCGGGCCGCGGAGCTCGGCGCGGCGCTGGTCGGTGTCAACGCCCGTAACCTGAAGACGCTGGACGTCGACCCCGAGACGTTCGGCAAGGTGGCCCCGCTGCTGCCCGACGAGACCGTGCTCGTGGCCGAGAGCGGCATCGCGTCCGCGGCGGACGTCCGCCGCTACGTCGGCGAGGGCGCCCGGGTGGTGCTCGTCGGCGAGGCGCTCGTCCGCGACGGCGACCCCGAAGGCGCCGTGCGCTCGATGACGGGAGTGGCGGCGTGACCGACGACCGACGACTCCGCTGGGACGCGGACGAGCGAGGCTGGTTCGGCGAGCCCGAGACCGGGTGGGGCGGCCGGTACATGCCCGAGGCCCTGGTCAGCGCGCTCGACGAGCTCACGCTCGCTTGGCAGGAAGCGATGGCCGACCCCGCGTTCGTCGAGGAGCTCGCCACGATCGGGCGCGAGTACGCCGGCCTGCCCAGCCTGCTCTACGAGGCCACCCGCCTCTCGGAGAAGGTCGGCTGCCGGATCCTGCTCAAGCGCGAGGACCTCAACCACACCGGCGCGCACAAGATCCGCAACGTCCTCGGCCAGGCGCTACTCACGCGCCGCATGGGCAAGACCCGGGTGATCGCCGAGACCGGGGCCGGCCAGCACGGTGTCGCCAGCGCCACCGCAGCGGCGTACTTCGGCCTCGACTGCACCGTCTACATGGGCGCGGTCGACGTGAAGCGACAGGCGTTGAACGTCGCCCGGATGCAGCTGCTGGGCACCAAGGTCGTGCCCGTCGACTCCGGGAGCGCGACGCTCAAGGACGCCATCAACGAGGCGCTGCGCGACTGGGTCGCCACCGTCGACCACACGGCGTACCTCTTCGGGACGGCGGCCGGACCTCACCCGTTCCCGAGCATGGTCCGCGACTTCACGCGCAGCATCGGCGACGAGGCCCGAGCCCAGTGCCTCGAGCGGTACGGCGTGCTGCCGCGCGGCATCGCCGCCTGCGTCGGCGGCGGTTCCAACGCGATCGGGTTGTTCACCGCGTTCCTCGACGACGACGTCGAGATCTACGGGTTCGAGGCGGGTGGCGAGGGTTTCGAGACGGGCCGGCACGCCGCGACGATCCAGGCCGGCGACCGCGGGGTCCTGCACGGCGCGCGCACCTACGTCCTCCAGGACGAGGACGGCCAGACCATCGAGTCCCACTCGATCTCGGCCGGGCTCGACTACCCCGGAGTGGGGCCGCAGCATGCCTATCTCGCCGCGTCCGGCCGCGCGTCCTACACCTCGGTGACCGACGCCGAGGCGATGGACGCCCTGGCCATGCTCAGCCGCACCGAGGGGATCATTCCGGCTGTGGAGTCGGCGCACGCGATCGCGGGGGCGCTGAAGGTCGCCGAGAGCTACGGCCCCGACGACATCCTGCTGATCAACCTGTCCGGCCGCGGTGACAAGGACATGGACACCGCCATCGACTGGTTCCACCTCGGCGACGCCGACGGAGGCGGGGCCGCGGAGCCCCTGGGATGAGCACGGGCGCGAGAGTCGCGTCGGCCTTCGAGAAGGCGCGCGCGGACGAACGAGCCGCCCTGGTGGGCTACCTGCCGGCCGGCTTCCCGACCGTCGAGGGCGGCATCGAGGCGCTGCGTGTGCTCGTGGACGCCGGCTGTGACGCGATCGAGATCGGGCTGCCCTACAGCGACCCGGTGATGGACGGGCCGACGATCCAAGCGGCCGCCCAGCGCGCCCTCGAGGGCGGCGTACGCACGCGCGACGTGCTGCACACCGTCGAGGCCGTCGCCGCGACCGGCACGCCCGCGCTGGTGATGACCTACTGGAACCCGGTCGACCACTACGGCGTGGAGCGGTTCGCCGCAGATCTCGCATCGGCCGGGGGAGCCGGGCTGATCACGCCCGACCTGACCCCGGACAGCGGGCAGGCGTGGATCGCGGCCGCGGATGCGCACGACCTCGACAAGGTCTTCCTGGTCTCCCCGTCGTCGACCGACGAACGGATCGAGATGACCGTCGCCGCGAGCCGCGGCTTCGTCTACGCGACCGCGGTGATGGGGGTGACCGGCGCCCGCGCGACGACCAGCGACCTGGCCGGTCCGCTCGTGGAGCGCACGAAGACCGCCGCGCGCGACCAGGGCGCAGACCTGCCGGTCGCGGTCGGCCTCGGCGTGAGCAACGGCGACCAGGCCGCCGAGGTCGCCTCGTACGCCGACGGGGTGATCGTGGGCTCGGCGCTGGTGCGGTGCCTGCTCGACCACGACGACCCGGCGCAGGCCCGCGCGGCGCTCGCGACCCTCACCGCCGACCTCGCCCGAGGGGTACGCCGTGCGTAGAGCCCTCCTGGCCGTGCTCGTCCTCGTGCTCGGCATCGCCGTCACCGCGTGCTCGAAGAGCTCGGCCGACACGTTCGCCGGCGCGGTCCTGCCGAGGCCGTACCACGCGCCGGCCACCGAGCTCACCGACACCGACGGCCACCCGTTCTCGCTGGCCGACAGCACCGACAAGCGGCTCACGCTCGTCTACTTCGGCTACACGCACTGCCCCGACGAGTGCCCGGCGACGATGGGCACGATCGCCTCGGCCATGCTCCAGCTCGATGACGCCGACCGGCGCAACGTCCAGGTCGTGTTCGTCACCACCGACCCTGCCCGCGACACCGGCCCGGTCATCCGAGACTGGCTCGACAACTTCTCGTCGTCCTTCGTGGGCCTCACCGGGCCGCTGCCGACGATCAAACGGGTCGCCATCGACGTCGGGATCCCGGTCGCGAAGGGCAAGCGTCTCCCGTCCGGGGGCTACGACGTCACCCACGGCACCCAGGTGCTGGGACTCGACGGGAAGAACCGGATCCCCGTCGTGTGGACCCTCGGCACCACCGCCCCCGAGCTCGCGCACGACATCCACCAGCTGCTCTCCTGACCATCGAGGACCGCCGTGACCAGTCTGTTCATCCCCAGCCCGTCAGAGGGCGTGTGGTACCTCGGCCCGGTGCCGCTGCGCGGCTACGCGCTGTGCATCATCGCCGGGATCATCGCCTCGATCTGGATCGGCGAGCGGCGCTGGATCGCCCGCGGAGGCACCAAGGGCGAGGTCACCGACCTCGCGCTGTGGGCGGTGCCGTTCGGCGTGGTGGGTGGCCGGCTGTACCACGTCATCACCGACCACGACCTCTACTTCGGTGAGGGGAAGTCCCCGATCCAGGCGCTCTACGTGTGGCGGGGCGGTCTCGGGATCTGGGGCGCGATCGCGCTCGGCGCGGTCGGCATCTGGCTCGGTGCACGCTCGAAGGGCATCCGCGTGCCGCCGGTCCTCGACGCCCTGGCACCCGGCGTGCTCGTGGCGCAGGCGATGGGCCGGTGGGGCAACTGGTTCAACCAGGAGCTGTTCGGCAAGCCGCTGGATGCACCCTGGGCGCTCAAGATCGACGTCGGCAACCGGCCGCCCGGCTACGAGCAGTACGCGACCTTCCAGCCGACGTTCCTCTACGAGTCGGTCTGGGACCTCGCGGCCTTCGCGTTCGTGCTCTGGGCCGACCGCCGCTGGAAGCTCGGGCACGGCCGGGTGATGGCCCTCTACGTGATGGCCTACACCGCAGGCCGCGGTTGGATCGAGATGCTGCGGATCGACACCGTCGAGTACGAGCACGTCCTCGGGCTGCGGCTCAACGTGTGGACGTCGATCGTGCTGTTCTGCCTGGCGGCGGCGTACTTCGTGGTCGTCGGGCGGCGGCGTCCCGGGCGCGAGGCCGAGGTCTACACCGAGAAGCGGCTCGCTCGTGACACCGAGGCGCACGGCGACGAGCCGCTCGTCGCGGCGGACGCGCCGTCGTCCGGCACGATCTTCGACGACGACGCGTCATCATCCGAGACGGGGAAAACGCGGAAGAAATCACCCGACACGCCCGAGTGAACGGGCGATCCTTCCGCGTTTTCCGCGACCGGCCCCGGTCCGTCCGCAACTCCGCCGACCACCGGGGTGTCCGCGGGTCAGGACGTCACGGTATCCGGCGGCTCTCGTTGTTAGCCTGAGCGCGCTAGGGCCAACGCCGTCCCCTGCACGCCTCGCCCGATCGCCCGACCGTCGCCAGACGTCTCGGGCGCCGACGACGGGAGCACAGGATGCGCGAGCTCCACGCAGGCCCACCGCCGCAGGGCCTCTACGACCCCCGCTTCGAGCACGACGCGTGCGGCGTCGCGTTCGTCGCCACGCTCACCGGCGAGCCCTCGCACGACATCGTGACGCAGGCGCTGACGGCGCTGCGCAACCTCGACCACCGCGGCGCCGCCGGGTCGGAGCCCAACTCCGGAGACGGCGCCGGCATCCTGATCCAGGTCCCCGACGCGTTCCTACGCGACGTCGTGGACTTCGACCTGCCGCCTCTGGGCGCGTACGCCGTCGGCACGGCGTTCCTCGACGGCGACCCCGACCACGTGGTGAAGACCCGGCAGCGGATCGAGGAGCTGGCCGAGGAGGAAGGGCTCACCGTCCTCGGCTGGCGCGACGTCCCGGTCGAGCCGGCGGGTCTGGGCGCGACAGCGCTCGCCGCCATGCCGTCGTTCAGCCAGCTCTTCGTCGAGGCGCGCGGCCTGCGCATCACGGGCCTGGCCCTGGAGCGGATGGTCTTCTGCCTGCGCAAGCGGGCCGAGCACGAGACCGACGTCTACTTCGGCTCGCTCAGCGGCCGCACACTGCTCTACAAGGGCATGCTCACCACCGCGCAGCTCGAGACGTTCTACCCCGACCTGGCCGACGAGCGGGTCGCGACCGCGCTCGCGGTGGTCCACTCGCGCTTCTCGACCAACACGTTCCCCAGCTGGCCGCTGGCCCACCCGTTCCGCTACGTCGCCCACAACGGCGAGATCAACACCGTGATGGGCAACCGCAACTGGATGCGTGCCCGCGAGGCCCTGCTCGAGTCCGACCTGATCCCCGGCGACCTCGAGCGGCTGTTCCCGATCTGCACGCCGGGGGCCTCCGACTCCGCCAGCTTCGACGAGGTGCTCGAGCTGCTCCACATGGGCGGGCGCACGCTCCCTCACGCGGTGCTGATGATGATCCCGGAGGCCTGGGAGAACCACCAGGAGATGGACACCGCGCGCCGCGCGTTCTACGAGTTCCACGCCTCGCTGATGGAGCCGTGGGACGGTCCCGCCTGCGTCGTCTTCACCGACGGCTCGCAGATCGGCGCGGTGCTCGACCGCAACGGGCTGCGGCCGAGCCGCTACTGGGTGACCGACGACGGGCTCGTCGTCCTCGCATCCGAGGTCGGCGTGCTCGACCTCGACGCCGCGACCATCGTGCGCAAGGGCCGGCTCCAGCCCGGCCGGATGTTCCTCGTCGACGTCGACGAGCACCGGATCATCGAGGACGACGAGATCAAGGGCGAGCTCGCCGCCGAGCACCCGTACGACGAGTGGCTGCACGCCGGCCTGATCCACCTCGACGACCTCCCCGAGCGCGAGCACGTCGTGCACACGCATGCGTCGGTGACCCGTCGCCAGCAGGTCTTCGGCTACACCCAGGAGGAGCTCCGGGTGCTGCTCGCGCCGATGGCCAACACCGGCGCCGAGCCGATCGGGTCGATGGGCACCGACACCCCGATCGCCGCCCTCAGCGACAAGCCGCGACTGCTCTTCGACTACTTCGCGCAGATGTTCGCCCAGGTCACCAACCCGCCGCTGGACGCGATCCGCGAGGAGCTGGTCACGTCACTCGCCGGGACCATCGGTCCCGAGGCCAACCTGCTCGAGCCGACGCCGGCGTCGTGCCGCCAGGTCGTGCTGCCGTTCCCGGTCTTCGACAACGACGACCTCGCCAAGATCCGCCACATCAACCGCGACGGCGACATGCCCGGCTTCATCACCCACGTCAGCCGTGGCCTCTACGAGGTCGAGGGCGGCGGCGAGGCGATGGCCCGCCGCATCGACGAGATCTGTGGCGAGGTGTCTGCGGCGATCGCCGACGGCGCTCGCGTGATCGTGCTCTCGGACCGGCACTGTACGGCCGAGCTGGCGCCGATCCCGTCGCTGCTGCTGACCGGGGCGGTCCACCACCACCTCGTGCGCGAGAAGACCCGCACCCAGGTGGGGCTCCTGGTCGAGGCCGGTGACGTCCGCGAGGTCCACCATGTCGCCCTCCTGATCGGGTACGGCGCCGCCGCGGTCAACCCCTACCTCGCCATGGAGTCAGTCGAGGACCTCGCCCGCGACGGCTACCACGTCACCGTCGAACCCGAGGTGGCCGTGCGCCACCTGATCAAGGCCCTCGGCAAAGGGGTCCTCAAGGTGATGTCGAAGATGGGCGTCTCGACCGTCGCGTCCTACACCGGCGCCCAGATCTTCGAGGCGGTCGGCCTGTCGCAGGACGTCGTCGACCGCTACTTCACCGGCACCACGTCGAAGCTCGGCGGGGTCGGCCTCCACGTGATCGCCGAGGAGGTCGCGCGTCGCCACCACACGGCGTACCCCCGTGGCGGAATCAGCCCGAGCCACCGGGAGCTGGCGGTCGGCGGCGAGTACCAGTGGCGCCGCGACGGCGAGCCGCACCTGTTCGACCCGGAGACGGTGTTCCGGCTCCAGCACTCGACCCGCGCCCAGCGCTACGACGTCTTCCAGCAGTACACGGCGCGCGTGAACGAGCAGGCCGAGCGGCTGATGACCCTGCGGGGGCTCTTCCGGTTCCGCGACCCGGCCGACACGGGCCGGCAGCCGATCCCGATCGAGGAGGTCGAGCCGGTCTCCGAGATCGTCAAGCGCTTCTCGACCGGAGCGATGTCCTACGGCTCGATCAGCCGCGAGGCGCACGAGACCCTGGCGATCGCGATGAACCGGATCGGTGCGAAGTCCAACACCGGCGAGGGCGGCGAAGACGCCGACCGTCTCCACGACCCCGAGCGGCGCAGCGCGATCAAGCAGGTGGCCTCCGGACGCTTCGGTGTCACCAGCGACTACCTGACCAACGCCGACGACCTCCAGATCAAGATGGCCCAGGGCGCGAAGCCCGGCGAGGGCGGCCAGCTGCCGGGCCACAAGGTCTACCCGTGGGTCGCCAAGACGCGGCACTCGACGCCCGGCGTCGGCCTGATCAGCCCGCCGCCTCACCACGACATCTATTCGATCGAGGACCTCGCCCAGCTCATCCACGACCTCAAGAACGCCAACCCTGCTGCCCGCGTCCACGTGAAGCTGGTCGCCGAGGTCGGGGTCGGCACCGTCGCCGCCGGCGTCTCCAAGGCGCACGCCGACGTCGTCCTGATCTCCGGGCACGACGGCGGCACCGGCGCCTCGCCGTTGACCTCGCTCAAGCACGCGGGCGGTCCGTGGGAGCTGGGCCTGGCCGAGACCCAGCAGACCCTGCTGGTGAACGGCCTCCGCGACCGGATCGTGGTCCAGACCGACGGGCAGCTCAAGACCGGCCGCGACGTGGTCGTCGCCGCGCTGCTGGGTGCGGAGGAGTTCGGCTTCGCCACCGCGCCGTTGGTGGTGAGCGGCTGCATCATGATGCGCGTCTGCCACCTCGACACCTGTCCCGTCGGCGTGGCCACGCAGAACCCCGTGCTGCGCGAGCGGTTCACCGGCCGCCCGGAGTTCGTCGTCACGTTCTTCGAGTACGTCGCCCAGGAGGTCCGCGAGCTCCTCGCCGAGCTCGGCTTCCGGACCCTGGAGGAGGCGATCGGCCAGGTGTCGACGCTCGACGTGAGCCGGGCGGTCGACCACTGGAAGGCCGCCGGCCTCGACCTCTCCCCGATCCTCCACGTCGCCGACGTAGGCGAGCAGTTCGCGGGCCAGGCCCTCCACCGGACCACCGCCCAGGACCACGGCCTCGAGCGCGCACTCGACAACGAGCTGATCCGGATCGCCCGCCCGGCGCTCGAGCACGGCGAGCCGGTGCGCGCCCAACTCCCGATCCGCAACGTGAACCGGACCGTCGGGACCATGCTCGGCCACGAGGTCACCAAGCGGTACGCCGCCGACGGGCTGCCGCCCGACACCATCGACCTCACCTTCGTGGGGTCGGCCGGCCAGTCGTTCGGCGCGTTCCTGCCGCGCGGCATCACGCTGCGCCTCGAGGGTGACGCCAACGACTACGTCGGCAAGGGGCTCTCGGGCGGCCGGCTGGTGATCCGTCCGGACCGGGCGGCGACGTTCGCCGCGCACGAGCAGATCATCGCCGGCAACGTCGTCTGCTACGGCGCCACGTCCGGCGAGGTGCTCGTCCGCGGCGGAGCGGGCGAGCGGTTCTGCGTCCGCAACTCCGGGGTCACGGCCGTGGTCGAGGGAGTGGGCGACCACGGCTGCGAGTACATGACCGGCGGCCGGGTCGTGGTGCTCGGGCCGATCGGGCGCAACTTCGCAGCCGGCATGAGCGGCGGCACGGCGTACGTCCTCGACCTGGAGGAGCAGCGCGTGAACCGCGAGATGGTCGACCTCGGCCCGGTCCCGGACGAGGTCTCGGACGAGCTGCATGAGCTGGTCCGGCGGCACGCCGAGGAGACCGGCTCACCGGTCGCCGAGCAGCTGCTGGACGACTGGAGCGGCACGCTCGCCCGGCTGACCGAGGTGATGCCGCGGGACTACCGGCGCGTCCTCGAGGCCCGAGCCGAGGCCGAGCGTGACGGCCTCGACGGCGACGCCGTCGACCAGCGGATCATGGAGGCGCTTCATGGCTGACCCCCGAGGCTTCCTGCGGCACGGCCGCGAGGTCGCGCCACGACGGCCGGTCGAGGAGCGCATCCGCGACTGGCACGAGGTCTACCCGGGCGGACCGGGGCGTGCCCTGCTGCCGATCATCTCGACCCAGGCGTCGCGTTGCATGGACTGCGGCATCCCGTTCTGCCACCAGGGCTGCCCGCTCGGCAACCTGATCCCCGAGTGGAACGACCTGGTCTTCCGCGACGACTGGGACGGCGCGATGGACCGGCTCCACGCGACCAACAACTTCCCGGAGTTCACCGGTCGCCTGTGCCCGGCGCCCTGCGAGACCGCGTGCGTGCTCGGCATCAACCAGGACCCCGTGACGATCAAGAACGTCGAGGTCGCGATCATCGACCGGGCCTGGGACTCGGGCTACGTGCGGCCCCGTCCGCCGGAGTGGCTCTCGGGGCGGACCGTCGCGGTCGTGGGCTCCGGACCGGCGGGCCTCGCCGCCGCCCAGCAGCTGACCCGCGCGGGCCACACCGTCGCCGTCTACGAGCGCGCCGACCGGATCGGCGGGCTGCTCCGCTACGGCATCCCCGAGTTCAAGATGGAGAAGGCGGTCCTGGACCGCAGGCTGGACCAGATGCGTCGCGAGGGCACGGTGTTCCGGGCCGGGGTCGAGGTCGGCTCCGAAGGCTCCGACCTCACCGGCGACCGGCTGCGCGAGCGGTACGACGCCGTCGTGCTCGCGATCGGCTCGACCGTGCCGCGCGACCTGCCCGTCCCCGGCCGCGAGCTGGACGGGATCCTCCAGGCGATGGAGTACCTGCCTCCCGCCAACCGCGCGGCGCTCGGCCTGGACCCGGTGCCGTCGGGGGAGGGGGAGCAGGTAACCGCCGAGGGCAAGGACGTGGTGATCATCGGCGGCGGAGACACCGGTGCCGACTGCCTCGGCACCGCGATCCGGCAGGGCGCCCGGACGGTCACCCAGCTGGAGATCCTGGCGCAGCCGCCCGTCGACCGGCCCGCGCACCAGCCGTGGCCGACGTACCCGATGACCTTCCGCGTCTCCTCGGCGCACGAGGAGGCCGGCGACCGGGTGTACGCCGTCTCCACGCAGGAGTTCCTGGCCGACGACGACGGCCGGGTCCGTGGGCTCCGGCTCGTCGAGGTGGATGCGTCGTTCCAGCCCGTGCCGGGCACCGAGCGCGAGATCCCGGCGCAGCTCGTGCTGCTCGCGATGGGGTTCACCGGCCCCCAGCGCGCAGGCCTCGTCGAGCAGCTCGGTGTCGAGCTCGACGAACGAGGGAACATCGCCCGCGACCCGTCGTACGCCTCCAGCGTGGACGGCGTCTTCGTGGCGGGTGACGCCGGCCGGGGTCAGTCGCTGATCGTGTGGGCGATCGCCGAGGGCCGGTCCGCGGCGGCCGCGGTCGACCGCTACCTGACAGGGGAGTCCAGTCTCCCGGCGCCGATCCGCCCCACGGAGCGCCCGCTGGGGGTGTGACGTCCGGAGTCCGGAGCAACTCGGGCGGCGAGTGGCCGTTTGGAACGATCCAACACCGAGTAGGTTGAAGGTCGTGCAGAGAGCCAAGATCGTGTGCACGCTCGGACCCGCCGTCGACTCGGCCGCGGACGTCAAGCGTCTCGTCGAGGCCGGGATGGACGTCGCCCGGCTGAACATGAGCCACGGCAACCACGACGACCACCGACGCCGCTACGACATGGTCCGGCAGGCGTCGGACTCCACCGGCCACGGCGTCGGCATCATCGCCGACCTCCAGGGTCCGAAGATCCGCCTCGAGACGTTCGAGGGCGGCAAGGCGAAGCTGGCGGTCGGCCAGGAGTTCGTGATCACCACCCGCCAGGTCGAGGGTGACGAGCACCAGTGCGGCACGACGTACGCCGGTCTGCCCGGTGACGTGCACCCGGGAGACCCGATCCTGGTCGACGACGGGAAGCTCCGGCTCCGGGTGGTCAAGGTGGATGGCCAGGACGTCACCACGCGGGTCGAGGTCGGCGGCAAGGTCAGCGACCACAAGGGCCTGAACCTCCCCGGCGTGGCCGTGAGCGTGCCGGCCCTGTCCGAGAAGGACGTCGACGACCTGCGCTGGGCGCTGCGCACCTCGGTCGACTTCGTCGCGCTCTCCTTCGTGCGGTCCGCGGCCGACGTGGAGGACGTACGCCGGATCATGCGCGAGGAGGGCGTCATGCTCCCCGTGATCGCCAAGATCGAGAAGCCCCAGGCGATCGACAACCTCGACGAGGTGATCGAGGCGTTCGACGCGTTCATGGTCGCCCGCGGCGACCTCGGCGTGGAGTGCCCGCTGGAGGACGTGCCGTTCCTCCAGAAGCGCGTGATCGACAAGGCCCGCCGCAACGCCAAGCCGGTGATCGTCGCGACGCAGATGCTCGAGTCGATGATCGACAACCCCCGGCCGACCCGGGCCGAGGCCAGCGACGTCGCCAACGCCGTCCTCGACGGTGCCGACGCCGTGATGCTGTCGGGCGAGACCAGCGTGGGGCAGTACCCGGTCGAGACCGTCGAGACCATGGCTCGCATCATCGGGGCGACCGAGGCCCAGGAGCTGGCGGGCATGGCTGCCATCGACTGGCAACCGCTGACGCGCGGCGGCGTCATCGCCAAGGCAGCGGCCGAGGTCGCCGAGCGGGTCGAGGCGAAGTACCTCGTTGCGTTCACCCAGTCCGGCGACTCCGCCCGACGGGCGTCGCGCTACCGCGGCCGAGTGCCCATCCTCGCGTTCACGCCGGAGGCGAAGGTCCGCTCGCAGCTGTCGCTGACCTGGGGAGTCGAGACGTTCCTGACCAACCCGGTCGAGCACACCGACGAGATGGTCCGCCAGGTCGACGAGGCCCTTCTCGAGATCGGCCGAGTCGAGCAGGGTGACCTGGTCGTGATCATCGCCGGCTCGCCTCCGGGCATCCCCGGCTCCACCAACGCTCTGCGCATCCACCGGATGGGAGACGCGATCAACGAGGTGGCGCCGGCGTACCGGCGGGCCTGAGGCCGCTAGGACTTCGGCCCGATGAGCGCGTCGAGTCGCAGGACGTCGTCGCGACGCGACACCGACACCGTCGTCGCCTTCGAGCGGCGCCAGGCGATCCCTGCCAGGTCCAGCGCGCGCTCGCACAGGCCCAGGATGTCCTCGGAGTGGTTCACGAACTGCCAGCGTGGGTACTCGTAGCGCTTCATCTCGCCCGCCACCGTTCTGGTCGCCCAGTTTGTGGACCGACAGCCGTCGGAGTGGAACAGCCCGCGGAGGAAGTCGCCCGGGTGCCGCTCCACGATCTCCTCCTGCCACGCTGTCAGAACGATCGGACGCTCGTGCTTGCGACCTGGTCCGTGCTGGGGGAACAGGCACGGCCAATGCTTCCAGGAAACGGTCGTGATCACGCAACCCGGCACCTCACGGGTGTGTGGCCGCCCGCCGGGCTTGACGCGTCTCATCAAGTCCGCGACGTGCTCGTTCAGGTCGACGTATCTCCTGTCGTTGTAGACGTGGAGATTCAAGACGCCTCGACGGCCAGTAGTGATGTGGCCATCTCCGAGGTACCAGCCGAGGAGTTCGGCGTACGCGAGCTCATCAAGGGTGATGCCCGTACAACGCGGACACGGCACCCGGGTGTGCCCTTGGCCTCGAGGTAGGCGCTGGCGCTGGTACAGGCGTCGCCAACGGCGAATGGTCTTGACGGCTACGCCGTGTCGCTCGGCATTCGCAGCGTCGGCGACGCCCGCGTCGGAGGCAGCCAGAGCGCTTGCGACCTCAGCATCGGAGCGAACATGTCCCATATCAGTATGATGACAGCGAGCGCCGACAGTGGTGCCGGGTGTGGGATTTGAACCCACACGTCCTTTCGGACAGTGGTGTTTGAGACCACCGCGTCTGCCGTTCCGCCAACCCGGCTGGGCGGTCCGAAAACTACCTGATCGATGGCCTCCTTCGGGCATCGATAGCCTGGCGGAATGAGCAGGTCGGAGCCGCGCCGCGTCGTGATCGCGGAGGACGAGGCGCTGATCCGGATGGACCTCGCGGAGATGCTCGCCGAGGAGGGGTACGACGTGGTCGCGGCCGTCGAGGACGGCGAGCAGGCGGTCTCCCGCACCGAGGAGCTGCGACCGGACCTGGTCATCCTCGACGTGAAGATGCCGCGGCTCGACGGGATCGCGGCGGCGCAGCGGATCGCGAGCCAGCGGATCGCGCCGGTCGTCATGCTGACCGCGTTCAGCCAGCGCGACCTGGTGGAGAGCGCCCGTGACGCCGGCGCGATGGCCTACCTGGTCAAGCCGTTCGGCAAGTCCGACCTGCTGCCCGCGATCGAGATGGCCGTCAGTCGCTTCGCCGAGCTCCAGCAGCTCGAGGCCGAGGTCGCCGACCTGACCGAGAGGCTCGAGACCCGCAAGGTCGTCGACCGGGCCAAGGGCGTGCTCCAGGAGAAGCTCGGACTCAGCGAGCCGGACGCCTTCCGGTGGATCCAGAAGACCGCGATGGACCTCCGGT
>DASSTL010000025.1:0-9940 GCA_035707985.1 Nocardioides sp.
AGCATCCGACCTGGTCTCGACAAGCTCGACCGAGAGTCGGGCGAGGGGCGAGCGAGGGTCGGGCGAGGGGCGACCGACGCGTCTCGAAATCCGCGGATGAGGTTTCCCGGAGCATCCGACCTGGTCTCGACAAGCTCGACCGAGGGTCGACCGAGGGTCGACCGAGGGTCGGGCGAGGGACGTGCGACGCGTCTCGAAATCCGCGGATGAGGTCTCCGGAGCATCCGACGTGGCCTCTTCAAGCGTCACGCCACCCGCGCCGTTCGCAGAGCCAGCCCCAGGCCGCCTCGCCCTGGACGCGCTGGGCGTCGCGCAGGTGCGGCGACGATGCCGGGACGGGCTCGTCCGCCCGACTGAGGAGATAGCCCGCCAGCAGCGCCAGGACCCGGTCGACGTGGTCGGCTGGTACGTCGCGCAGCAGGCGCCGCTCGGCCACGATCCGCTCGACGTCGAGGCCGTCCCCACGCGGGGAGATGAGCAGGATCAGGGAGTCCAGCCAGTCGGCGCCGGCCACCGGCCAGTTCCAGTCGCAGAAGAGCGTCCGCCCGTCGTCGGTGAGCAGGACGTTGTCGTCGCGGATGTCGGTGTGGACGACCGTGTCGCCGGCGGCCACCTCGGCGAACGTCGCCGCCAGCGCGGCGGCCTCGTCCGCATGCGGCCGGGTGTCGCGGTCGCGGACCGCGTCCCACATCGCCGGCCAGTCCGCGAGCTCGTCGGCGAGCGGCTCGAGCCCCATCCCGTCGGGGACGGGCGTGAGCTCGTCGGCGACCACCTCGAGCGCGTCCAGCGCGAGGTCGAGCTCGTCGGTGCGCCACGGCCGGGCCGGGGCGTGCGCGTCGACGTACTCCAGGCCGACCACCACCCAGTCACCGTCGTCGTACCACTGCAGGCGCGGGGCGGGCACTGACTCCGGGAGCGCCTGGAGCTTGCGCGCCTCCTCGCGGTACGACTCCGCGAACACCGGTTGCGCCACGCTCGAGGCGGCCTTGACGAAGTGTCGCGACCCGTCCTCACAGACCAGGACGGACGCGAAGCCCGGCGTGAACCCGCCGCCCTGCGACACCGCCTCCACCACCGACGAGCCGCAGCGCTCCTCGATCCCGGCCCGGACCTGACGGGGCAGATGGGGCCACTCCAGCCGGCGAGCGGTGCGGCCATGAGGGATGGACGGAGTGGGTACGGGGGCCACGGGGGGCATGCTCTCAGGTAACCGACAGCGCTTAAGGTGCGGCCATGATCACCGGCCACAGGCCAGACCTCGACGGTCTGCGGACCGTGGCGGTCTATCTGGTGCTGATGTTCCACGCGGGGCTGCCGTGGTTCGCCGGCGGGTACGTCGGCGTCGACCTGTTCTTCTGCCTGTCGGGGTTCCTGGTCACCAGCGTGCTGATGACCGAGCTCCAGGCCACCGGCTCCCTGCGGGTCGGCCGGTTCTACTCCCGTCGCATGAGGCGGCTGCTGCCCGCCGCGGTGGTGGTCGTCATCGCGACCTGTCTGACGTTCACGCTGCTCTGGTCGGTGGTACGCCGCGCCCCGATCGTCGGCGACGCCGTGAGCGCACTCCTCTACTACGCCAACTTCCACTTCCTGTCGGCGTCCGGCGACTACTTCGCCACCGACATCGACAAGAGCCCGTTCCTGCACTTCTGGTCGCTGTCGATCGAGGAGCAGTTCTACGCGGTGTTCCCGGTCCTCCTCCTGCTGCTGTACCGGTTCGGGCGCTCGCGCCGCCGGTACGTCGTGGTCGGCGGCCTGGCCTTCCTGATGGTCGCCTCCCTGGCCGGGCAGATCTGGTTCGCGACCCGCAACGTCGACCGGGCCTACTACGGCACGGACACCCGGCTCTACCAGCTGTTGGCAGGGGCGCTGCTCACCGCCGGGTTCGCGTTCACCCCGCGCAGGATGCGTCCCGAACGTGCTCATCTGCTGGCGGTCGTGGGGATCGTCGGGGTGGTGCTGGTCGCGAGCGGTCTGCTCGACCTGTCGCCGTCGTGGCGGGGCATCGGCGCGGCCGCAGGGTCGATCCTCGTGCTCGGCGGGCTGGCCCAGGCCGAGGGCAGCCTTCTGTCACGCGTGCTGGCGTTCAAGCCGATGGCGTACCTCGGCCGGATCTCGTACGGCACGTACCTGTGGCACTGGCCGGTCATCGTGGCGCTGAAGACGGTCCTCGACGCCGGCCCGCTGCCGATCGCGATCCTGGCCTTCGCGATCGCGAGCGGTCTCGCGGCTCTGTCCGCCGAGCTGCTCGAGATGCCGATCCGACGTACGCCGAGACTGGACGGCCTCACCTGGCCGGTGGTCGTGACCGGTCTCGCCGCCAGCGCGCTGGTCGCCGCGACCGTCGTCCCGAACGTGCTCGAGCGGGACCGGAAGCCGGTCGTGGCAGCCTCGAGGGACAACGGTGACAGCCTCAGCACCGACGCCTCCCTCACCCGCGAGCTCGACAGCCCGGTTCCCGACCTGGACTTCCGCGCCCTCATCTCCGAGCACGGTCCGTGGCAGTACTGCTCGGCCTCGGACATCTCCGCCTGTCGGTCGGTGCGTGGCTCGGGTCCCACGGTGCTGCTGGTGGGCGACAGCCAGGCCCAGACCTTCATCCCGGTCTTCAAGCAGCTGGCCCGCGAGTACGACTTCACCCTCGACCTGAACGTGCTCGCCGGCTGCCCCTGGCAGGAGCAGCTCACGAACGACAAGTCGGCCGCGGACACCGCGCAGGAGTGCGCGCAAGCGCGCGTCGGGTGGTACGACGATGTGCTGCCCCGGCTGCATCCCGACGTCGTCGTGATGCTGGATCGCCCCCGCGACGACCCCCAGGAGTGGGGCCGGAGGACCGAGCTCCGTGACGGGAGGACGATGCGTCTGGACAAGGCCATCTGGCAGAGCACCCGGGAAACCCTCGACAAGGTCACGAAGGTGTCGCAGGCCGTCGTCGTGCAGCGGCTCACCATGCCCGACAGCTTCGAGCCGGCGGACTGCCTGGCGTCGGCGAAACGGGTGGGGGAGTGCGCCGTCAGCGCCGAGTCCGCACCCTCGCCCACGGACTCCTTCGTCACGACGCTGGCCGTCGACAACCCCAAGATCCACACGGTGGACCTCAACCCCGTGTTCTGCCCGACTGCGCCGGTGTGCTCGCCGATCCAGCACGACCATCTGGTCTGGCGCGACGACCACCACTACACGGTCTCCTACGCGAAGGCCATGCGGCACCAGGTGTGGTCGGTCCTCCAGGGCACCGGCGCGTTCACCCGGAATTGAACCCGCGCGGAGTCGGCGTACGTTGAGTCGATGACGAATCTCGAGGAACTCGATGTCCTGCGCCGTGGCCTCGACCAGGCCGCCGCGCTGCTGGAGTCCGTGCAGGAGGACGAGCTGGCCGAGCCGACGCCGTGCTCGGAGTGGAGCATGGCGCAGCTCGTGGACCACCTCGCGGCCGCGCCGACGACGTTCGCGAAGATGATGCGCGGGGAGGAGATCGACTGGTCCGCGCCGCCGCCGCACGTCGGCAGCGAGCGGGCGGACGCGTTCCGGCGCGGTGCGCAGGAGCTCCTCGACACCTGGCGCGGCGCAGGCGACGACGCGGCGGCTTCGGCTGCCTGGCAGTGCGCGGAGATCGCCGTGCACTCCTACGACCTGGCGACGGCGCTCGGACGGCCGACGGCGGACCTCGACCCCGTGGTCGCCGAGAGTGGGCTGGGGTTCATGCAGGCCTCGCTCACCCTGGAGAACCGCGGCGGGGCCTTCGGGCCGGAGCAGCCGGCGCCGGAGGGAGCGGACGCCTACCAGCGCATCGCGGCTTTCGCGGGCCGGACGGTCACACCGAGTCGATGATCGCCTTCCGGCGCTCGTCGTGTTCCTGCTGCGTGATCAGGCCCCGGTCGAGCAGCGTCCGCAGCTCCTCGAGGCGTTCGGCGGTCGACGCGCGCGGCGCCGCCGCCTGAGCCTCCGTGGGGGAGGGCTCCTTCCCGCGGAGATTGGCCGCGAGGTACGTCGCCTCGAGCCCGTCGTCGCTGAGCAGGGTCATCTGCGTGGCCATGCCTTCGTCCATGCCGGACCGTCGGGCCAGCTTCTGCGCCGTCGTCACCCGCCAGATGGTGGAGCCGAAGCCGATGATCAGGACCAGCACGAACACGCCGACGAACCAGCCCGGAGGGCCACCACCAGGTTCCATGTGGGGATCGTAGATCGCGGCAGCCCCTTCCGGTGGCCGTACGACGCTCAGGTGGCCAACCGACTGAGCCGCTCCGGGTCTCCGACGATGATCCTGCCGCGTCGTACCTCGACCACTCCTTCGTCGACGAGTCGGCGGAGCACCTGGTTGACCGAGGGCCGGGCACCGCCGACCAGCTGGCTCAGCTCGTCCTGGGTCAAGGGGATCGTGACCGACGGGGACGACGACCGATAGGTGACGGCGAGGGCGGACAGCCGCCGGACGACTCGCCGCTCGAGGCTGTCGTACATCGCCTCGACGAGCTGCGCGGAGAGCTCGTCCACCCGCCGAGCGAGGATCGTGGTGACGAGCTGCTCCAGACGCGGGTTTCGCTCGCGCAGGTCCCTGAACACCGTGGCCGGGATGCTCAGGGTCCGTACCGCGTCGAGCGCCACGATGCTCGCCGTCCGCAGCGGGTCGCTCCGGCCGAGCAGCGATACCTCGCCGAAGTGCGAGTCGGGTCCGAGGACGTTGACGATCGCGCTCTCGCCCGCCGGAGTGGTGACCTGCACCGCCGCGTGGCCGTCCAGGACGATGTGGAACGAGTCGGCGACGTCGCCCTCCTGGACGAGCACGTCGCGTCGCGCGTAGTGGTTGGTCCTGCCCGCGCGTAGCAGGAGCTTGGCGTCCGAGTCCGGCAGGCTCTGGAGGACCTTCGGGACCTTCACGGGGTCAGTACACCATCGCCGCCCACCGGCCACGGCTCGTCTGGGGGAGGGCCGCCTCTGATCGGTACCGTTTCGCCATGACCACGGCACCCGATGTCGACACCTCGCTCGGGCGCTGTGTCGAGGCCACCCGCGCGCTCTTCAACGCCGCCGCATGCTCCATCGCTCTGGTGGACGACGACGGCACCACCCTCCGGTTCGTGGCATCGGACGGCGCCGGCGCGGACGAGATCGTGGGTGTCACGATCCCGGTCAGCCGCGGGATCGCCGGCTGGGCGGCCATGTCCGGGCAGCCGATCGCCGTCCGTGACGTCCAGGCCGACGCCCGCTTCGCGCGAGACGTGGCGGAGTCCACCCACTACGTGCCGACCGCGATCCACGCGGCACCGATGCTCGACGCCGAGGGGGAGATCCTGGGCGTGCTGTCCGTCCTCGACCCAGTGGTCGACGAGGCCAGCGACTGGACCCTCCACGTGCTGGGCACGATCGCCGGCCTGACGGCGCAGCTCGTCACGGCAGGCGCGGGCGCGTCCGGGTCACCACAGCCGCTCGCCCAGCTCGGGAGCGACGTGCTCCGGCTCGTCGCGGCGTGGCAGACCGACGAGCCGGGTCGGCAGGGGTGAGCACCACCCCCGCCTGGTCGAGCGCGTTCGACCGAGGGTCCCTCGAGGAGGTCGTCGGCCTCCCGATCGAGGACGTGCGCGACTGGGCGTTCGGCGGCGCGACCGGCGCGGGGGCCAAGGTAGCGGTGGTCGACAGCGGCGTGGACGCCGACCATCCACGCGTCGGCGGCGTGGCCGGCGCCGTCGCGTTCGAGCTGGACCCGGTCGCCGACCTCGGATACGTCGAGCGTGACGGCCCACACGAGGACCTGGTCGGCCACGGCACCGCCTGCGCCGCGATCATCCGCTCCCTCGCGCCGGAGGCCGAGATCTACTCGGTGCGCGTGCTCGGGGCCAACCTCAAGGGCCGCGGGGCGCTGCTCCACGCGGGCGTCGCCTGGGCCGTCGAGCACGGCATGCACGTCGCGAACCTGTCGCTGTCGAGCAAGTCCGACACGATGTTCGGCCCGCTGCACGAGATCGCGGACCACGCCTACTTCACCGGGACGGTGCTGGTCTGCGCGGCGAACAACCTGCCGGGGCCGACGTACCCCTCGCAGTACGCCTCGGTCGTCTCGGTGGCGGCGCGGCCCGGCGACGAGGCGCTGGCGCTGGCCTACAACGCGCACCCGCCGGTCGAGTTCGGGGCGCGCGGCATCGACGTCGACGTCGCGTGGTCCGACCACGGCTCGATCACGGCCACCGGCAACAGCTTCGCCGCCCCGCACGTGAGCGCGATGGTGGCCCTCATGCGCAGCAAGCACCCCTGGCTCACGCCGTTGCAGGTCAAGGCCGTGCTCCACGCCGCCAGCAGCAACAGCGTCCCGAGCTGACCCGATCTTCGTGTTGTGTCAGCGCGCTGACAGACGGGGCAGGTCGCCAGGAGCAGCGTGGGTCCCGACGCGGCCACCGGGGCCGGGCACCTGAGGGGAAGATCCCATGAGCGAGCAGGACAAGGAGTTCGTCGCCTTCGAGGTGGAGGACGACGTCGAGGGTCACCTCGAGAAGCGCCCGCCGTTGGTCGACGGCGCGACAGAGGACGACGTCGAGGGTCACGTGCAGCCGCCGCGCGGCGACGACACCGACCACGTGCACAGCGTCGTCCGCCAGTAGAGCCTCCTCCGCGCGCCGGCGAGGGGGACCGGCGACCGGACACGCGGAGGGCACGGGGGACACAGCTCAGCGAGGGGGCCCAGGGGGGTAGGGCCTCCTCGCTGCTGTGCGCGTACGCCGCGCCCTCGCGGAGGCCGCTCGGCGAATCCGGGTCGGCGCGGACTGCGTGAAAGAATCGAGGCGACCCGACCCGCCTGTTCCTGCGAAGGTTTGCCGTGCCCACCAAGTCCGTGCCCGCTCCGGGTCGCACCGACCCCGCGGTCCTCCGGAACTTCTGCATCATCGCCCACATCGACCACGGCAAGTCGACGCTGGCCGACCGGATGCTGCAGCTGACCGGGGTGGTCGACGAGCGCAGCGCCCGGGCGCAGTACCTCGACCGGATGGACATCGAGCGCGAGCGCGGCATCACCATCAAGAGCCAGGCAGTGCGGATGCCGTGGACCGTCGAGCCCGGCAACGAGCAGGGGGCCGAGCCCGGCACCTACGTGCTCAACATGATCGACACCCCGGGCCACGTCGACTTCACCTACGAGGTGTCGCGGTCGCTCGCGGCCTGCGAGGCCGCCGTACTCCTGGTGGACGCCGCGCAGGGCATCGAGGCGCAGACGCTGGCCAACCTGTATCTCGCGCTCGGCGCCGACCTCCACATCATCCCGGTGCTCAACAAGATCGACCTGCCGAGCGCCAACCCCGAGAAGTACGCCGAGGAGCTCGCGCACATCATCGGGTGTGACACCTCCGAGGTGCTCCGGGTGAGCGCCAAGACCGGAGAGGGCGTCTCGGCGGTCCTCAACGAGATCGTCCGGCAGACCCCGCCTCCGGTCGGCGACCCGGATGCACCTCCTCGCGCGCTGATCTTCGACTCCGTCTACGACACCTACCGCGGCGTCGTCACCTACGTGCGCGTGATGGACGGCAAGCTCAGCCACCGCGACCGGATCAAGATGATGTCGACCGGCGCCGTGCACGAGATGCTCGAGGTCGGCGTGATCAGCCCCGAGCCGGTCAAGGCGGGCGACCTCGGCGTCGGCGAGGTGGGCTACCTGATCACCGGCGTGAAGGACGTCCGCCAGTCGCGCGTCGGCGACACGGTGACCAGCCAGAACCACGGCGCGACGACGCCGCTCGGCGGCTACCAGCACCCCAACCCGATGGTCTTCGCCGGGCTCTACCCGATCGACGGCGACGACTACCCCGACCTGCGCGAGGCGCTCGACAAGCTCCAGCTCAACGACGCCGCGCTCACCTACGAGCCCGAGACGTCCGGCGCGCTGGGCTTCGGCTTCCGCTGCGGGTTCCTCGGGCTGTTGCACATGGAGATCGTCCGCGAGCGGCTCGAGCGGGAGTTCGGCCTCGACCTGATCTCGACCGCGCCGAACGTCGTCTACCACGTGCGGATGGAGGACGGCTCCGAGCACGAGGTGACCAACCCCAGCGAGTTCCCGGCCGGCAAGGTCGACGAGGTGCGCGAGCCGATCGTCCGCGCCACGATCCTGAGCCCGTCGGAGTACATCGGCACGATCATGGAGCTCTGCCAGGACAAGCGCGGCTCGCTGCACGGCATGGAGTACCTCTCCGAGGACCGCGTCGAGATCCGCTACACCCTCCCCCTCGCCGAGATCGTCTTCGACTTCTTCGACCAGCTGAAGTCGCGCACCAAGGGCTACGCCTCGCTGGACTACGAGCCCACCGGCGAGCAGGTCGCCGACCTGGTCAAGGTCGACATCCTCCTGCACGGCGACACCGTCGACGCGTTCAGCGCGATCGTGCACAAGGACGAGGCCTACTCCTACGGCGTGATGCTGGCCGGGAAGCTCAAGGAGCTCATCCCGCGGCAGCAGTTCGAGGTGCCCATCCAGGCCGCGATCGGCACCCGCGTGATCGCCCGCGAAACTGTCCGCGCCCTGCGCAAGGATGTGCTCGCCAAGTGCTACGGCGGCGACATCACCCGCAAGCGCAAGCTGCTCGAGAAGCAGAAGGAGGGCAAGAAGCGGATGAAGATGGTCGGCCGCGTCGAGGTGCCGCAGGAGGCCTTCATCGCCGCGCTGTCCACGGGACCGGTGGGGGAGAAGGCCGGCAAGAAGTGACCGCTCGGGTCCCGCTCGGAAGCCCCGAACCCCGCGCCGTCGCGGTCGTCGCCCGCGGCGCCAAGCTGCTGGTGATCGCGCGCCGGCTCGACGGTCAGGAGTACGCCGTCCTCCCGGGCGGTGGCATTGAGCCCGGCGAGACGCCCGAGGAGGCCGCGGTCCGCGAGCTCGCGGAGGAGTGCTCCCTGGACGGCACGGCGGTCCGCCGGTTGTTCGACGGTGACCAGGGTGGCCGGCCCGCGTCGTACATCCTGGTCGACGTGCCGGACGGTGAGCCTGTGCTGGGCGGGCCCGAGGCGGCCGCGCAGTCCGAGGACAACCAGTTCCAGCCGCTCTGGGCGACGGCGGGGGAGCTCCCGATGCTGGGGCTCCTGCCCGCCGGCATCGGCGAGCTGGTCGTCGAGGCCGTCTGGCCGCTGCGGGTCGACCCGGCCGGTGCCGAGGACTGGCCGGTCGTCGAGCGACTGTGGCAGCTCTACCAGCACGACCTCTCGGAGTTCCGGCACAGCGCGCCCGACGCGGAGGGGCTCTTCGCCGGCCGGCTCGCGTCCTACGCCGGCGGTGGTCGCGGTGACCGCGTCTCGTACCTCGCGCGCCTGGGCGACCTGCCGTGTGGCTTTGCCCTCGTCCGCGGTGTCGGGACCGAGCAGCGCCTGATGGGGGAGTTCTTCGTCACCCGTTCCACGCGTGGCCGAGGGATCGCGGCCGCGTTCGCCCGCGAGGTCCTCGGGCGTCACCCGGGCCCCTGGTTGGTGCCGTTCCAGAACGAGAACCCCCGCGCGGCGGCCTTCTGGCGCCGGCTCGCGGCCGAGAGCCTGGACGACGTCGTCGAGGAGACCGTCGCGGTCCCGGGCAAACGACACCTGCCGCCCGACGTCTGGCTCACCGGCACGACGCGCGCCTGAGCCCGCGGTCTCGCGGAGTTGAGTATCCGGGCGCATGCGCCCGCCTGGCGTGACCGGGCTCACTGGGCGTATGACGACTCCACAGCCGCCACGTCGCGGTTCCGCGATCATCTGGACCTTCTTCATCGCCGGCCTCCTGGTGTTCGGCTTCCTCGCGGCCCTGCCGCTGATCGCCAGCCTCATCGCGGTGGCCCTGTTCGGGCTCGGCGGCTCCGGGAGCAACAAGTGACCGCCCGCCTGCGACTCGCGCTGGTCGAGGCCCGCCCCGCTGTCGTGCTCCTGCTGGGGCTGTCCGGCGCGATCGGCCTCGCGCTCGCTGGCCGGGCCAACGACCCCGTCGCCGTGCTGCGCCTGC
>DASSTL010000026.1:0-13385 GCA_035707985.1 Nocardioides sp.
GGAGCCGCGGGGGGAGGTGCGGGTAGCGAGGTCACGTCACCGAAGGAGCCGACCATCACGACCGGGCACACGCACGCGCGCACCAGGTCGTCGGGAAGGTCGCTGTGGTGCAGCGACTCGGGTGCGCCGATCACCATGAGGGCGGCGTCCCCTGCCTCACGGGCGAGCTGAGCGGCGATGTCACCAGTCACGACGCTCACCGCGATGTCCACCGCCACGCCCGAGCGGAAGACCCAGTCACCGACGCGGCCGGGAACCGTCTGCCGGGCGATGTCGAGCTGGAGACGCAGATCCTGGTCGGGTCGCGACCGGTGCGCGGGCTCCACGACGTGGACGGCGTGGAGTCGGGCACCTCGACGGTCGGCCTCGGCGGCCGCCCATCGGACCGCGGCAGCACTGGCAGAGGAGGCGTCGACCCCGACGACGATGGTTTCGTGCGGGTGCTCGTTCATGGCGCGCTCCTCCCTCATGGCACGACCAGCACGGGTGAGTGGGCGTGCTCGACGACGGGCAACGTCAGGCCGCTCATCGTGAGACGCAGCAGGAGCGGCCGCACGGGGCGACCGATCAGCAACAGGTCGTAGCGGGCCGACAGGTCCACCAGACAGGCGTCGACCGCACCGCGGGTGACGAGAACCGACATCTGCACGTCGGGGAACTTCTCGCCCATGCCGGCGACGGACTCCGCCAGGGCGAGGCGGGCGTCCTCCGCGACCGGGTCGGTCTCCGAGACCGTCGTCCAGCGGACCTGCGCCAGCAGGCCGTCCCACAGGCAGTGCACCACGGTCAGGGGCAGCCGGCGCAGGGAGGCCTCGCGGAAGGCGTGCTCGACCAGCCCCAGCGACTCCTCCGACCCGTCGGCGCCCACCAGGACGCCTCGTCCGTGATCCTGCTGCGGTCGTACGACGGCCACCGGACGGCTGCTGTGCCGCACCAGCGCACTGCTGACCGAGCCGAGCAGCAGGGAGGCGACCCGTCCGTGGCCGCGCGTGCCGACGACCGTCAGGTCTGCCGTGCTGCCGGCCTCGAGGAGCAGGGTCCGGGGGTCGACCTCGGCGATCACCGTCTCGACGGTGAGCCCAGGGGAGCGGTCGGTCGCAAGCTCGCGGGCACGCTGCACCACACGCTCGGCTTCGGCGCGCAGCTGGTCGCCGACCTGCTGGGTGGACACTCCTGCGGAGGCCAGCCAGGCCAGGTCGTCGGCCGCGATCCTGCGCTGGGCGTGGACCAGAGTGAGGCTCCGGTGCCGGAGGGCTGCCTCCTCGGCCGCCCACAGCACCGCGTGGTCGCCGGCAGGTGATCCGTCGACCCCGACGACGACGGGACCCGAAGAGGTGCCCGAGGAAGTGGACGTGCTGCTCATACTTCGATTCTTTGCGGGGAGGCGCGGTGATCGAACGGCCGTTGGCAAGGGACTCGATGGACGGGGGTCCTTTCACGTCGAGGTCCCGCGACCGCTGACCGGAGTCTGCGACCGCGGGACCCGCGACGTCGCTCAGTACTCGAAGACCAGGCGGGCCCCGGTCCGTCCCTCGAGGACGTCGTCGATGGCGGAGTTCACGTCATCGAGCTTGCGTGCCTCGGCGATGACGCGTGTGCGCCCGAGAGCGTGCAGGCGGAAGACCTCGGCAAGGTCCTCGCGGGTGCCCACGATCGAGCCGATCACGCTGATCCCCTTGAGGACGGTCTCGAAGATCGGCAGCCGCATGGGGCCGTCCGCCTCGGGAGGAAGTGCGACGCAGACGAGTCGCCCACCCCTGCGGAGCGAGGCGAAGGCCTGCTCGAAGGACCGCGGCGTCACCGCGAGCGCCACGGCGACGTCCGCGCCACCGAGCTCGGCGATCGCCGCCACCGGGTCGACCGCAGAGGCGTCCACGACGTGATCGGCGCCGAGCTCGCGCGCGAGGTCGAGCTTGTCGGTGTGGATGTCGACCGCGATGACCTCGGCACCGACCAGGCGCGCGTACTGCACGGCCAGGTGGCCGAGCCCGCCGATGCCGAAGACGGCGACCCGCTCACTGGGCCGGATGTTCGCAACCTTGATCGCCTTGTACGTCGTGACACCCGCGCAGGTCAGCGGAGCGGCATCGAAGGACGAGACCTCGTCCGGGACCGGAACGACGTAGGCGGCGTCGGCGACGGCAAACTCCGCGAAGGCGCCGTCGACCGAGTAGCCGCTGTTCTGCTGCGACTCGCACAGGGTCTCCCAGCCCTCGATGCAGTACTCGCAGTGACCACAGGCGTGGCCGAGCCACGCGATGGCGACCCGGTCACCGACGGCGCGCGACGTCACGCCCGGGCCGAGCTTCACGACGTGCCCCACGCCCTCGTGGCCGGGGACGAACGGCGGCGCCGGCTTCACCGGCCAGTCGCCGTGCGCCGCATGGATGTCGGTGTGGCACAGCCCGCAGGTCTCCATCTGGACGAGCACCTGCCCCTCGCCGGGTTCCGGGATGTCGCGTTCGACGACCTCCAGGGGTTTCGAGAAATCGGTGACGACGGCGGCCTTCATGGCGTGCTCCTTCCAAGAACGGGGTGTTGGCCCGCTCACGTCACCATTCGCGGGCGCACGTCCCCCAGTGCCTGGGGTCATCGCCCCGATGGCGTTGGTCATGGGCTGCCCGGGTGACGAACGTCCGCACACGGAGTTCCCGAAGCCACCTGAAAGACCGGACGCCGGGGCGAAGCATGGAGGTGAGCAGGGGGAGAGGAGAACACCATGACCGCCCCGACGCTGGAGCCCGGGTACGCCGTCGTCGCCGTCGACGGCACGGAGGAGGGTAACGCCGCGGTGTCCCTGGCGGCCGAGGAGGCAGCCCGCCTCGGCCTGGTGCTCCGCCTGGTGCACGTGATGCCTCCGGACATCCCCCTCCGGCCGTTGCTGGTGCCCGACACACGGGGGCTGGGCAGCTACGGGTCGGAGACCCTGGCGAGCGCCGCCCGCCTGGCGACCGACGTGGCTCCCGATCTCGAGGTCACGACCCACCTGACCATGGGCGGGCGGGTGTCCGAGGTCGTCGACGAGGCCCAGGACGCCACGTTCGTCGTGGTGGGACGCCGGCGGGCGACGGCACTGGACCGCGCGTGGTCCGGCGGCACGCTCGACGGCATCGCGAGTCGCGCCACCTGCCCCGTGGTGATGGTGCCCAGCACGCGCGACCGTGCGGACCGCCCTCGTCGGGTGGTGGCGGGATTCAAGTCCTCCGAGCACTCGGCGGAGCTGTTCGAGGCGGCGTTCCGGGCTGCCGACGAGCTCGGCGCGGAGCTGGAGATCGTCCACGCCTGGAAGCTCTCGAGCGGGTACGACGACATGATCGCCCGTCGCGTCAGCGAGGCCGCGACCAACCGGGAGCAGAAGCAGTCGATCCGGGACCTGATCGCTCCGTGGCAGGAGGGCTACCCCGACGTCACGGTTCGCGTGCACGTCGTGCACGAGTACCCGGTGCGGGCCCTCGTGGAGGCCTCGCGCGAGGCGGACCGGCTGATCCTGGTCAAACCCCTGCACGGCAGCCTGCTCCACCACCTCGGCCGCACCGCTCGAGGCGTGCTCCGGTTCGCCGAGTGCCCGGTGGTGGTCGTACCGGCGAAGCCGCGCGACCAGCTGACGATGCCGCCCCTCGAGCTCGAGGAGGAGGGAGAGCTGGTCCCATGAGCACGGGCGTCGTCCGGCGCGCCCCGGGCGCGACGTCACCGCTGGTCGTCCTGATGTTGGCCGTGGTGTCGTTGGCCTCGGCCCTCGCCACGCTGCTCGTCCCCGACCTCCTCGCGGGCCCCGCGGCCATGAACGGCTCGGCGAAGGGAACCGCCCTGGTCGTGGCCGTCGGTGGCGTGCCACTCCTGGTCGGGGCCTACCGCCGAGCCCTCGACGGTTCCCTGCCTGCGCTCGCGTTGACCGGCGGCGCCACGGCGTACCTGGTCTACAACGCGGTGATGTTCGCGTTCGCCACCCCGCTCAACCGGGCCTTCCCGCTCTACGAGGCCATGCTCGGGCTCGGCATCTGGACGTTGGCCTGCCTGGCGCTCGACCTGTGGCGTCGTGGTGAGCACCTGATCCGTCCCGCGAGCCGGTCGGCTCCGGCCTTCCTGATGACCGTCGTCGTGCTCAACACCCTCGCCTGGGCTGCTGGGCTGGTACCGGCACTGCTGTCGGACGACCCGCGATCCGTGCTCGACGGGACCGGGCTCACCACCAACCCCGTCTACGTCCAGGACCTCGCGTTCTGGCTGCCGATGATCGCCTGGGTGGCGGTCGGCATGTGGCGGTCCCACGGACCTCGGACCGCGCTGGGCGCCGCGGTGCTCGGTTACTGGGTCCTCGAGGCGGCCGGCGTGGCCGTCGACCAGTGGTGGGGTCAGCACGCCGACCCGACGTCTCCGGCGGTGTCGGCGGCGGCGGTCCCGATGTTCGTGGTGCTCGGCCTGCTCACCCTGTGGCCCCTGGTCTCGGTGCTCAGGACTCTGGCCGACGGCGAGACGTCGCCGAAGTCCGCACCACCATCCACACCAGCACGCGGCACGGCCGGAGGTCGTGGTGTCACGCATGCCTGAGTGGTGGTGGCGCGCGGGTTCGAGATCCGTGCCGCCCCGGTACGTCGGCTGGTTCTTCCTGTGGACGAGCGGGATCCACGTGGGGATCGTGGCCGCCGGCACGGGCTTCTACCGGCACTTCGCCGACGAGGCCCTGGTGCCCGGGCTGGCAGCGGCCTGGCGGTCGGCGTTCATGAGCCAGCCGGCGCTCGGTGGCCTGACCGTCGCTGCGGGCGAGGCCCTGCTCGGAGTGCTCCTGCTGTCGCACTCGTGGACCAGGCGCCGCTGGGGCTGGGCGGGCACGATCGCGTTCCACGTGGCCCTGATGTGCTTCGGGTGGGGCTTCTGGCTGTGGAGCCTCCCCGCCCTCGCCCTGCTGGTCTCCGGTGCCCGCGCGGACAGGCTGCGCGTGGATGGACCAGGGTCATCTCGACCGATGACCGTGGCCCGCCCGGTCAGGTGACGTCGTTCTCTGCCCGATCTTCTTCCGGGACTCGACCCTGGATACATGGGACCGGATGGTCCGGTATCCGTCAGAGAAGGTGAAACATCATGCGCGCCACACTTGACAAGGTGACCTCGTGGGCAGGTCTCCTGCTCGTCGTCGTCCTGCTCGTCGCGGGCGGTCTGCTGACCTGGGCCAGCTCGTTCGTCGGTAACCAGGTGCACGACCAGCTCTCGGAACAGAAGATCACGATGCCGACCGACAAGACCGGTCTCGCCGACCTGCCCGCCGGTGACAGGGCAGCTCTCGAGAAGTACGCCGGCCAACAGCTGACCACCGGTCCGCAGGCCAAGGCGTACGCCGACCACTACATCCTCGTGCACATGAACGAGGCTGCTGACGGCCAGACCTACTCCGAGGTCAGCGGCCAGTACATCCAGCAGTGCACGTCCGACCCGAAGGCCGCGGCGAGTGAGGCTTGCCAGACCCTGGCCGGCCAGCGGCAGACGCTCTTCATGGGCAACACCCTGCGGGGCCTGCTGCTCTACGGGTACGCGTTCGCGACCATCGGCACCATCGCCGGGTACGCCGCCATCGCCGCCTTCGTGGGAGCGGCCGTGCTGATCGTCCTGGTCGCGCTCGGGTTCTGGCACTCGCGCCGTGCCAGCTACACCGTGGCCGTGCAGGACCAGCCGCTTGGCGCGCACGTCTGACTCACGGTCCACGCAACGGAGGCCGGCGCCCGAGGCGCCGGCCTCCTACGTGTACGTGGCCGTTCCGCCTTCTGCTGCCAGGGCGGTCATCTTCGTACGGAAGTCCAGGGCTCGGGCGAGCCGACGCCCGCAGGCGAGGAGCAGCTCCTCGTCGTGGTCGGTGAACTCCTGGTCGACGCTGAACCTGATCAGCGCGACGCTCCCGACCACTCGATCCTCGAGGAGCAAGGGCACTCCCAGAACGGCTCTGATCGGATACATGCCGAGGAACTCGGCCTGACGGGGTGACGCCTCGGGCGGGACGAAGCCGGGAGGGATGCGCCACCGACGTGGCTGCCGGGTCTCGATGACCGACAGCCACAGACCAGTCGCGGCGGACGGAGTCTCACCCATCACCGCGGTGATCGCCTCGCTCCGGTCCGGGTCGGGGTGGTACGCGACGACCGGCAGCAGCCACTGCCCGTCCTCGGCGAGCACGCGGACGGCCACCGCGTCGGCGGTCGCGATGGCCAGGGCCTCGACGATGTCGCGGAGGATGGCGTCCGCTCCGTCGAGACAGCGCTGGTCGACCCGGGAGAGAAGCCAGCGGCGCGAGGCGGCGGGGTCAGGCACGTCGTCTCCTTCGTGTCTCCCGACCGGGGCCGAGGCCGTTCCACGTCGTCGAGGCGGCGGCACGATCATCGCGAAGCACTGCGCGCCTGTCGAGATGGCGCCTGCGACTCGTGGGACCAGGGTCCCGCGGAGCGACGGCCAAAGGCACCGTCGAGGCGGACTCCCAGCAGGCGTCAGCGGGTGGTCGGCTCCGACATGGTGGAGGCATGGGCATCGCCGCAGCGTCCGTGCACACCGAGGAGCCGGTGCGGTCAGGAGCCGCAGCCCGGATCGTCGACGGCGTCAAGATCTACGGGGCCGGCGACACCGCCGTACGCGCACTGGACTCCATCAGCGCCGAGTTCGCGGCCGGTGAGTTCTGCGCGATCATGGGCCCGTCCGGCTCCGGCAAGTCGACCTTGCTCCACTGCCTGGCGGCGCTGGATCGCCTCACCTCGGGGCAGGTGTTCATCGAGGACGTCGAGGTCGGGTCCCTGGGCGACAAGGCCCTCACGCTGCTCCGTCGCGAGCGGATCGGGTTCGTCTTCCAGTCCTTCAACCTGGTGCCGACCCTGAGCGCGCGCCAGAACATCGTCCTGCCGCTGACCCTGGCCGGGCGTCGCCCCGAGCCCGGACGGCTGGAGTCGCTCGCCGACAGCCTCGGGATCGCGGACCGGCTGCGCCATCGACCCGACCAGCTCTCCGGCGGGCAGCAGCAGCGCGTCGCGATGGGCCGGGCGTTGATCACCCAGCCGGCCCTCGTGTTCGCCGACGAGCCGACCGGCAACCTGGACTCCAAGTCGGCGACCGAGCTGCTCGAACAGATGCGCGCCACCGTCGACGACATGGGACAGACCGTGGTCATGGTGACCCACGACGCCCGTGCGGCCGCGTACGCCGACCGGGTGCTGTTCCTCGCCGACGGTCGCATCGTCCACGAGCTGACGTCGCCGACGACGGACTCGGTCCTCGACACCATCAGGGCGCTCGGTGAGTGAGCCATGTGGCGCATCACGCTCCCCGGCCTGCTGGCTCACAAGGTGCGCTACGCCCTCACCGCGGTGGCCGTCGTGCTCGGCGTCGCGTTCATGGCGGGGACCCTGATCTTCACCGACACGATCAAGAACACCTTCGACGGGCTTTTCGACGACGTCTACCGGAACACCGACGCGGTCGTGCGCGCGCGGCAGCCGGTCACTCCCGACGCGAACTTCACCAACCAGCGCCACCTGATCGACGCACGGCTCATCGACGACGTGCGCTCGGTCCCAGGCGTCGCGCAGGCGCGGCTCGGCGTCGGCGGCTACGCCCAGCTGGTCGGGAAGGACGGCAAGGCGATCGGGAACCCGGCGGCCGGCGCGCCCACGCTCGGGGAAGGGTGGAACCCGGACGCGCAGTCGATGGAGCCCTACACGTTCGTGGCGGGTGGTCGGCCACCGGCGAACGGCGACGAGGTCGCGATCGACAAGCACTCCGCGGACATCGGACACCTGGCGGTCGGCGACCGGGTCACCGTCCTGACCAAGCACTCGCCGCGGCAGTACACGATCACCGGCCTCGTGCGCTGGGGGACCGCCGACAGCCCGTTGGGGGCATCGATCACGCTGTTCGACCTCGACACCGCCCAACGCGTGCTGGGCAAGCCGGGGCAGGTCGACGAGATCGACGTGATGGCCTCGCCCGGCGTCTCCCAGGACGAGCTCGTCCAACGGCTGAGGACGGCGCTGCCCGACCGGAGCCTGGAGATCATCACCGGCGCCCAGGTGGTCGAAGAGGGCCAGAGCGGGATCCGTGACGCCTTGGCGTTCTTCGACACCTTCCTGCTCGTCTTCGCGGGGGTCGCCCTCTTCGTGGGTTCCTTCCTGATCTTCAACACGTTCTCGATCGTGGTGGCCCAGCGGATGCGCGAGCTCGCGCTCCTGCGTGCGGTGGGTGCCAGCCGCGGACAGATGATGCGCTCGGTGCTGGGCGAGTCGGTCGTGATCGGCCTGTTTGCCTCGTGCGTCGGCTTGGCCGCCGGTCTCGGCCTCGCCGTCGGCCTCCGTGGCCTGCTCGGGGCCTTCGGCATCGACATCCCGTCGTCCGGCCTCGTCGTCCAGTCGCGCACCGTGGTCGTCAGCGTGGTGGTGGGGACCCTGGTCACGCTCGCCGCCGCTCTGATGCCTGCGTGGAAGGCAGGGCGCGTGGCCCCTGTGGCCGCACTGCAGGCGGTCTCCACCGGTGAGACGACGCGCCGGATCCGTCGTACCGTCAACGGCTCGATCGTCGTGGTGCTCGCCACCGTCGTGCTGCTCATCGGTCTGTACGCCGATGTCCCGCACCGGATGCGGTACGTCGGGCTCGGCGGCGCGGGTCTGTTCGTCGGGATCGCCGTGCTCGGGCCGGTGCTCGCTCGGCCCCTGGGACGCGCGCTCGGGCTGCCGCTGACCTGGGTGGGTCCCGCCGGGAGGCTGGCCCGCAACAACGCCGTCCACAACCCCAAGCGGACCTCGGCCGCCGCCGCTGCGCTGATGATCGGCGTGGCGCTCGTCGCGCTGATCGCGGTGATGGCGTCGTCCACCAAGAGCTCGATCAGCGCGGTGATCGACTCGTCCATGCGCGCTGACTTCGTGGTCAGCGGGGCGGGCCAGATGGGTGGCCAGTCGGGGTTCAGCCCGGCACTCCAGCGTTCCGTCGCGGCGTTGCCCGAGGTCTCGTCCGCCACCGGCCTCCGGTCGGGCTCGGCGCGCATCGGCGGCGAGATGATGATGGTGCTCGCGGTCGACCCGACCCATGTCGGTGACCTCTTCGACGTCGACGTGCAACGCGGCGACTTCGCGGACATGGGGGACACGGGCATCGCGATCTCACGGCACGTCGCCGACGCCCGGCACCTGAGCATCGGCGATCCGGTGACCGCGTCGTTCCCGACGACCGGCTCGCAGCAGTACGTGGTCCGAGTGGTGTACGGCGCTCGCCAGCTCGCGGGCGACTACGTGCTCCCGTTGGCGGCTGCGCAGAAGAACTTCAGCACCCAGCTCGACTTCCAGGTGTACATCAGGCTCGCGGACGGCGTCGCTCCGGACGTCGGCCGGCGGGCCGTCGAGGACGCGCTCGCGGCGTACCCGAACGCGACGCTGCTGGACCGCACCGAGTTCAAGGCCGAGCAGGAGGCCCAGATCGATCAGCTGCTCGGACTGATGTACGGGCTGCTCGGTCTAGCACTGGTGATCGCCCTGATCGGCATCGCCAACACCCTCGCCCTCTCGATCCACGAGCGCACGCACGAGCTCGGCCTGTTGCGGGCCGTCGGCATGACCCGCCCCCAGCTGCGTCGGACGGTGCGCGCCGAGGCGGTGATCATCGCCGTCCTCGGAACGGTCGAGGGCCTGGTGGTCGGCACCCTGCTCGGCTGGGCCGTCGTCCTCGCGTTGAAGTCGGAGGGCGTCACGACGCTGTCCATCCCGTTCGGCCAGCTGTTGGTCGTCGCGATGCTCGCCTCCCTGGCGGGGGTCGTCGCAGCCACGGCACCAGGCCGCCGTGCGGCCCGCCTCGACGTGCTGAGGGCCATCAGCCGGCACTGACCCGGCCTGGGAGCGCGGCGGCCTGGCGCGAGGGCCTCGCGATACCCGGGAGCGGCCCAGCACTCAGCTCAGCGAGCTTGTCTTTCCGCCTGTGGTGTCAGCTCCGGCTCGAGCTCGGCGCGCTCGGCGGCCAGACCCTGCACGATCCGGCGCGCCACGAGCAACAGGTCGCGCACCTCGGGTGAGCTCACGGAGTAGACCACGTCGCCGCCCCGTCGCTGCGAGACCACGAGGGAGGAGCGTCGCAGCACCGAGAGCTGCTGGGAGAGGCTGCTCGGCTCGATCGGGATCTCCTTGAGCAGCTCGTGCACGGCGTGGTCGCGCTCGCTCAGCAGCTCGAGCACGCGGATCCGAACTGGGTGCCCCAGGGTGCGGAAGAAATCCGCCTTGGCCTGGTAGAGCGGCACGCTCACGCCGGGTCACCTGATGCGGAGGCCGCCTCCTCGAGCGCCTGGGCCACGCGGCGATGTGCCTCCCAGATCGCCTCCGGCAGGTTGTCGAACTGGCGCAGGTGCGCCTCGCGGAACGCCATCTCCTGCTGCCAGCGAGCGATGTCGATGGTGAGCAGCCGGTCGAGGTCGGCCTGAGGGATGTCGAGCCCCTCGAGGCCCAGCTCGTCCTGGGTCGGGACGATCCCGACCGGGGTCTCGCGTCCGGTCACCTCGCCGTCCTTGAGGCGGACGAGCCAGAGCAGGGCCCGGAGGTTCTCCCGGTAGCCCGGCCAGAGGAAGTGCCCGTCGTCGGGGTCGCGCTGGAACCAGTTCACGTGGGCGAAGATCGGCGGCTGGCTCGCGCGGCCGACCACCTCGAGCCAGTGCGCCGCGTAGTCGCCCTCGGGGTAGGACATGAACGGGCGCATCGACATCGGGTCGTAGCGCAGCTTCCCGTCGAGTCCGTCGGCGGCGAAGGTGGCCTCGGCGCCGAGCGTCAGCCCGTCGTACACCCCCTCGGCGAGGTCGCGGATCGCTCGGACCAGCGGCTCCCGGTCGCTGGTCCGGCCGCCGAAGATGATCGCGTCGATCGGTACGCCGGCCGGATCCTCGAAGTCGCTGGCGACGTTCGGCACGTTGGCCAGAGTGGTGGTGAACCGGCTGTTGGGGTGGGCCCAGGGGCTGGTGTCGCCGGGCTCGCGCTCCGAGATCAGGTTGCCCCGCCAGTCGCGCCAGCCGTCCACGTCGGCGGGCGGCTCCGGGGTGCGGCCCTCCCACCACACCTCGTGGGTCTTCTCGTTCCACGCGACGTTGGTGAACAGCGCTCCGGTGCCCGGTGCGACCGAGTCGAGAGCGGTCGGGTTGGTCTTCTCGTTGGTGTCCTTGGCCACGCCGAAGACGCCGAACTCGGGGTTCATCGCCCGCAGGCGTCCGTCCGAGTCGACCCAGATCCAGGCGATGTCGTCGCCGTAGAACTCCACCTCGTAGCGGTCGCCGAGCGCGTCCGGCGGGAGCGTCATCGCCAGGTTGGTCTTGCCCGAGGCGGAGGGGAAGCCACCGCAGATGTGGTGCTTGCGTCCGGTCTGCTTGTCGGTGACGGAGAGCAGCATGAACTGCTCGCCGAGGAACTCACCCGACCGCCAGCCGTCGTACGCCGCCTGGCGCAGGCCGTGGGCGATCTTGCCGAGCAGCGCGTTCCCGCCGTACGACGACCCGAAGTGCAGGATCGTGCGCTCGTCGGCGACGGTGACGAAGTAGCGCTGGTCGTCCGGAGTGCCCTGGCCGAGGTTCTCGAGGTCGCCGGTGACGTGGACGGCACGGACGAAGCTGTCCGGGTCGGCGAGGTTCTCGACGAACCGCACGCCGGCGCGGGCCATCCGGTTCATGTGCAGGACCACCGTGCGGTTATCGGTCAGCTGAACCCCGGCGGCGTACCGCTCCAGGGGAGACCCCGGGGGCGCCATCAGGTAGGGGATGACGTACATGGTCTTGCCGCCGAGGGCGCCGCGCATCAGGCCCTCGAGCTTCGGCTTCATCTCGCTCGACGGGTGCCAGTTGTTGTAGACACCGCGGTCGGACTCGCGGCTGGTCGCCACGATCGTGCGCTCCTCCGAACGAGCGGTGTCCAAGTGGTAGCTCCGGGAGTAGTAGCGCCCCTCGCCGGCCGGCACGATCTCGCCGGCGTCGAGGGCCTCCCGGATCAGCCGCGCGTCGTCCGCGACGCCGACCACCTCGACCCGGGCGGCGCCCGTCAGGTCCGCCCAGTGGCGGACGTACTCGCGCACGGCCTTGTTGGTCAGCCCGGCCTCGTCCAGGACCTCTTCCACCGCGGTGCCCACCGTCGTCTCCAGCTCGGTCACGCTCCACCCCCGTCATCAGCCCGACGTCGCCATCAGGACGAGCGCACCCTAACGCACGAGTTGAACATGTTTGCAACTGCGCTAGTCGTCAATCGGACCGCTACTCGTCAAGCGGAGCGCTGTTCCCCACGTGTCGGGCGGAGGGGCTGGTCTGTAGGCCGGGGATGATCCCCGCGGGGAGGTCGTCGGTGACCATCGACGGCAAAGTGTCTCTGACCTGGGCAAACGCGATTCTCGCTAGTGGCCCTCGGCGGTCAGCAGTGAAAATCGTGGGCACAGTATGGGCACGGTAAACGGGGAGAGTAGCTGCCATCCGAGACCGTTCCGTGTCCCCAAGGGGCGCGAACCAGGACGGAGCGAGAGGCGTCACTCGTCATCGCAGATCGCAGCCGGAGAAGGGACTCTCATGCCGATGAGCGAGTCGTTCGAAGCGGCTGCCGAGGGCGCACTCCGCAGGCAGACTGAGCGCATGGACGAAGCCGATGAGCCGCTGCTGACACTGGACGAGGCGTACCGGGCGACATTCCACTTCATCCACCAGTACTACAAACGCGAGCCCATCGACCCGTTCCTGCTGCTCTTGGTCTCAATGACGCCGTGGACGCCCGGCGGTGACCCGCGACAGACCGACGACCCGGCCACCTGGGATGACTGGATCAAGTCGGTCCAGGCAGCCAGGGAGTCCGACGAGTTGCCAGCGCTCTGACGGCGGACCGAAACGCACTCATCTGCCGCTGACATGGACGGCATAGCGTGACCGCTCATGCCGCTCTCCGTGCACTCTCGCGGCTGAGATGGATCTCCAAAAGTCGCAGAGTGTCGTGACTCCCTATGGGAAACTCACCGGCGTGAAAGGTGTGGAGGCGCTCGTAACCGCACTGTTGCTCACCGGCCTGGTGAGCGCCTGCGGTGGTCCAAGCGAGCCCGCCACCGCGGACTTCTGTCACACCGTCGCAAGCATTCCGTCCGGGAGTTCCGTGCAGCAGGCGCAAGAGTCGTTCGCCCGGATCGAGGACGACTCTCCCCAAGACATTCGGGCGACGGTGACCCAGTTGCGTACCGCCATCGACCAAGCGCAGAGCGAGCATGAGTTGGATTCGATGGACGCTCCGGGGAGCCCCGTGAGAGCTGCCACTCTCAAGTTCCAGTCCTACGTCACAACGCACTGTGGAGATTTGACGAGCCAGGGCAGCCCCGAGCCGGGCTCCTGAAGCCCCCACAATGCACGATTCATGAAGATCGTCGTACTGGCCTGC
>DASSTL010000027.1:0-29698 GCA_035707985.1 Nocardioides sp.
GGCGCCGCCAAGCTCGGGGAGATCGACCACGACCACCCGCTGGTCGCCGCGCTGCCCCCGCAGGAGCACGACGAGTGACCCTCACGACGTCGGTCGCGCTCGTCGAGACCACGTCGTGAACCTCTCCGGACGCCTCCCCGACTTCCCCTGGGACCGCCTGACGGAGTACGCCGCCCGGGCGCGCACGCACCCGGACGGCATCGTCGACCTGTCCATCGGCACCCCGGTCGACCCCACGCCGGACGTCGTACGCCGGGCGCTCGAGGCGGCGTCCGACTCACCGGGCTACCCCCAGACGGTCGGGCTGCCCACGACCCGTCAGGCGGCGGTCGACTGGCTCGCCCGCCGGCACGGAGTGACCGGACTGGACGTCGACGGCGTGCTGCCGGTCGTCGGGACCAAGGAGCTGGTGGCCTCCTTGCCGACCCACCTCGGCCTCGGCCCCTCCGACCTGGTCGTCGTCCCCGAGCTCGCCTACCCGACGTACGCGGTGGGAGCGAGCCTCGCCGGCGCTCGCACGGCGGCCGCGGACTCGCTGACCAGTCTCGGTCCGCAGCGGCCGGCGGTGCTGTGGCTGAACTCGCCGGCCAACCCGACGGGCCAGGTCCTGCCCGTGGCCCACCTGCGCAAGGTCGTGGACTGGTGCCGGGCGCGGGGCACGCTCCTGGTCAGCGACGAGTGCTACCTGGAGTTCGGGTGGGACGCGCAGCCGGTCTCGGTGCTCCATCCCGACGTCTGCGGTGACAGCCACGACGGCGTCCTCGCCGTCCACTCGCTCTCGAAGCGGTCCAACCTCGCGGGCTACCGCTGTGGGTTCGTCGCCGGAGACCGCGCGGTCGTCGCCGAGCTCCTCGCCGTACGGAAGAACCTCGGCCTGATCCAGCCCGGCCCCCAGCAGGTGGCGATGGCAGCGGCGCTGGCCGACGACGCGCACGTCGCCGAGCAGCACGCGCGGTACGCCGCACGCAGGGCCGTGCTCCGGCCGGCCCTCGAGCGGGCGGGCTTCCGTGTCGACCACTCGGAGGGCTCGCTGTACCTGTGGGCGACCCGCGACGAGGACTGCTGGACCACCGTCTCCGACCTCGCCGACCTCGGAATCCTGGCCGCCCCCGGCAGCTTCTACGGTCGCAAGGGCGCCCGCCACGTGCGTGTGGCCCTCACCGCGACCGACGAGCGCGTCGCCTCCGCCGCCGCTCGCCTCCGAGCGCACCCGAGCGGTGTGTGAGCCACATTCTCGGGCGCGAAAGTGTGGCTGGCTCACCGGCCAGGAGTCAGGCGGCGTCAGGCAGAGACGCTGCCCATGGCGAACGAGCCGTCCTCCTGGCGGACGGAGAGCTCGTGGTAGTCGTCGAAGGTCTCGGCGACCGGCGAGTCCGACATGGTCTCCGGGACCCGGACGACCGAGATCGACTCGAGGCGCACGACCGAGTGCTCCGAGTGCGTGCTCAAGATGACGCCCTGGCTGTCGACACCGGCGACCGTGCCACGGATCCACTGTCCGTGGACGAGCACCTCGACCGGCAGGTGGTTGTTCTCGGCGCGGCGGAGTGCCGTTCCGACGGTGAAGATCGTCGACTGACCGTGCATGGTTATCCCCCCAAAGCCCCCGTGTGGGCTCATCCCCAAAGCCCCCCCGGGCTCTGCACTGCAGTCAGAGTAGGGGGCGGGTGCGCGCAAACGGCCGATTTGTCGCCCGATCCGGCCAACCTTTACCCCACCTTTTACCTACCGTCGCCCTCGCGACCTCGAGACGGCCTCAGGAGACCAGTACGGCGGACCCGTCCGCGGCGCCGCCGCGGTGCCATCCTGCGTTCTCGCCCGCCTTCCACACCCGGCCCCGGTAGGCCACGCTCGAGACCCCGAGCCGGTCCGCCCGCGCTACGACGTATGACACCAGCGACCAGCCGCGCTCCCGGGTCGAGACCGGGACCGAGATGGTCGGTCCCGACAGCACGCGCACTTCCGACGGGCCGAACGCCGGCAGCAGCGCCGCCCGCAGCGCCCGCGCGCGGCGGGCCGTGGGCGCCGGCGACCCGTCCGGCGTGGGCTGGTGACACCAGAACGCGGCGGGGGAGTAACCCGTCATCGCCGAGGCGAGCGCACGGGCGTCCTTCTCGTACACGGCGTACGCCGAGGGGAAGCCGGAGCGCTGGACGCGCTGCGCCGCCACCGTGACCTCGAGGTCGGCGTACCCCGGCACCCGCTCCAGTGCGCTGTAGAACGCGTTGGTGGCGTGCACGGGATCGAGGATCTCCTTGGGTGTGCCCCACCCCTGCGACGGGCGCTGCTGAAAGAGGCCGAGCGAGTCGCGGTCGCCACCGCGCAGGTTGTACAGCTTGGACTCCTGGAGGGCAGCGGCGAGCGCGATCGTGGCGGCGTGCGCGGGCAGGCCCCGCCGGATGGCGATGGCCGAGATCAGGGTGGCGTTGCGCGCCTGCTCGTCGGTGAGGATCACCGACAGGCCTCGGACCTTCGTCGTGCACTCACCGAGCGTCTTGTCGTCGCCCGACTGGTGCTGGGAGACGCCGTAGGCGACACCGCCGACCACGAGACCAAGGGGGACGGCGACTGCGGCGACCCGCTTGGCCAGGCCGAAACGTCGAGGCATGGAGGTCTCGGTCAGTTCTGGTGGAGAGCCTCGTTGAGCGCGACGCCGCCGGCCTTCCACGGCACGACCTCAACCGCGCCCGACACGGAGTTGCGGCGGAAGAGCAGGTGGTCGCGACCGGACAGGTCCAGGGCCTTGACGATGCTTCCGTCGGGCATGGTCACCTTCGTCCCCGCGGTGACGTAGCAGCCCGCCTCGACGACACAGTCGTCACCCAACGAGATACCGATGCCGGCGTTGGCTCCGACCAGGCACCGTTCGCCGACGGAGACGACCTGGGTGCCGCCCCCGGAGAGCGTGCCCATGATCGAGGCCCCGCCACCGACGTCGGAGCCGTCACCGACCACGACGCCCGCCGAGATCCGGCCCTCCACCATCGAGGCACCCAGCGTGCCCGCGTTGTAGTTGACGAAGCCCTCGTGCATCACGGTCGTGCCCGCGGCCAGGTGGGCACCCAGCCGGACGCGGTCGGCGTCGGCGATGCGGACCCCGGTCGGTACGACGTAGTCGGCCATCCGCGGGATCTTGTCCACGCCGTACACGTGCATCGGGCCGTGCGGCCGCACCCGCAGCCGGATGGCCTCGAAGTCCTCGACCGGGCAGGGGCCGGCGTCGGTCCAGACGACGTTGGGGAGCACCCCGAAAATGCCGTCCAGGTTGAGCTCGCGCGGACGCACCAGACGGTGGGAGAGGAGGTGGAGACGGAGGTAGGCGTCGGGCACGCTCGCGGGCGGCTCCCGGAGGTCGATGGCGACCCGGACGACCTCGGTGCGGACTCGGCGTTCGGGGTGGGCGCGCGCCTGGGCCTCGAGGTCCTCGGGTGCGGGGCCGACGTCCGGGCCCTCACCGAGGACGGGCGAGGGGAACCACGTGTCCAGGACCGAGCCCTCCCCCGAGCCGGTCGTGACCACGGTCGCGAGACCCCAGCCGTGCGCCTGCTGCTGTTCGCTCACGCGGACAACCTACTGAGCGGACCTCACCCGACCGGCCTACTGGCCGGTGCGGCCGTCGATCCGCTCGCGCAGCAGGTCCGCGTGACCGCAGTGCCGCGCGTACTCCTCGATCATGTGGACGACGATCTCGCGCACCTCGTTCTGGTCGCCCTCGGGGCCGATCAGGACACCGAGGTCGTCGAAGCGGTCGTACACCTCGCGCGCGTGTGCCACCTCGGCGTGCCACGCGGCCCACGCCTCCGCGACCACCGCGTCGTCCGCGACCGCGCCGTTGAAGTCGAGGTCGCGGTCCTCCGGCGACTTGAACGGCCGTTCCAGGTCCATGTGCCCCTCGATGAACCGGCGGAACCAGTGGAACTCGACCGACGCGAGGTGGCGCACGAGCCCGAGCAGCGACATCGAGGACGGCGGGACGCTGCGCTGGGCCAGCTGCTCGGCGTCGAGCCCTTCGCACTTCATCTCGAAGGTCTTCCGGAAGTGGTCGAGGTACTCGGCGAGCACCGCCTTCTCGCCCCGAGGTACGGCGTCGGTGTTGCGTGGGTCGTCCTCGGGGTCGACCCACAGGTCGGGGTACTTGCGCTCGGCCTGCTCGGTCACGGTGGCACTCTGCCGGGTGTCGTCCGTGGTCTCAAATCAGCTGCGGTACGCCGACACCACCTCGTCCTGGGCCGTCTGGGCACGCTCGAGCGCGCCGAGTCCGGCGGACCGGTTCAGGTACCACTGCCAGCCGGCCTGCTGTCCGGCGATCGGCCAGTAGTCGGCCTGCAGCCACGACCGCGCGAAGCCCACGTCGGCCCCGTTCCCCACCGCGACGAACGTGGCGTGGGTCGAGACGAGCGTCCGCAGGAAGCCCGCCAGCCCACCCGGGTACCTCGCGGACAGGTAGCGGTCCTGGGGCCGGGTCATGATCTGGTAGCCCGTCGGGTCGGTGCGACCCGACAGGGCGAGCACCTCGGGGGCGCTGAGGCTGAGCACGGTCGCGTTCGTCGGCTCGGTGGCGAGCACGGCCGCCACGTCCGCTCGCTGGAGGTCCAGACGGTCGTCGCGGGTCGACACCGAGACGATCCCCGCCGTGAGCACGCCGGCGCTCACGACGGCGGCGACGGCGTACCGGCCCGGTCGGCGCGGAGCTCGTTGCAAGATCAGCACCACTGCCGCAGAGACCCCGAGGGCGGCGAACGGCAGCACCACGAAGAGGTCGGGTGCCCCGTTGACGACGAGCGTCGTCCACACCACACCGGCCAGACCGCCGGCACCGCAGATGACCAGGCCGGGCGCCCGCGTGGTGCCGCTCGGTCGTAGCGCCTGCGGCATCGCTCTCGCCCCGAGCGCCACGAGAGCGACGAGCCCGCCGATCGCGATCGGGAGGGTCCAGCCGTAGCCGGCCCACATGATCCTGGCGATGTGCCCGGAGGCCGTGAGCAGCGACGGCTGAGTCGTGTACAACGCGTTGATCACGACGAAGCCGTCGAGTGCCGTGCGGAGGGCCCCGACGCCGAGGAAGTAGCCGACGGTCACCAGACTCGGCACCAGACCGCCGGCGAGGAACCGGAGCACGATCCAGGGCCTGCGCTCCTCGTGGTCCACGAGCAGCGCCGCAGCCAGAGCGGCGGCGGCGACGGCCAGCGCAGGCTGCCAGGTGAGCGTCGCCAGCGCGGCACACACGCCGGCCGCGCCCCAGCGGCGCCGCACGAGCAGGACCAGGCAGCCGAGCAGGAACAGCACCATCGTCGTCTTGTCGCGCGGTCCGTCCGAGGCCAGCTCGAGGAACTTCGTGAAGGTGAGGAAGACGGCCGGCGCGACGAGCCCGGCCGTCCGGGAGCCGAGGACGTCACGCGCCAGGACGCACAGCAGCGAGCAGCACAGCGCCGAGATGACCGTCTCGAGCAGACGTGCCGAGAGGATCGGATCCAGGCCCACGAGGTGACCGACCCAGATCGCCAGTCCGGGGACGGTGTCGGACAACGGGCCCACCGAGTTGAAGACGTCGACGTACGACGACCCGCCGTGCGCGATCCGGAGACCGCCGTAGGTGAAGACACCGAAGTCGCGGTTCAGGACCCCGTCGAACCCGTGCAGTGCGTAGACGACGAGTGCGATCCCGCCGACCGCGGCCGGGTCGACCCACCGGAGCTGCCCGGTCGCGGTCCACGACCGCGACGTGACGGCTGCGGCTGACGGGTCGCGCCCCGGCCGCTCTCGCTCGTGCAACGAGGTCACACGGCGAGCGTTCTCGCCCGGGCTGAAGTCTCGATGAGGAAGTGATGAGGACACGTCGTGAGAACCGGGCAATCGGTTCGAGATCGCCAGGAGGCGTGCCTTACCCTGGAGTCACAGGCGCTCGAGCCGTCATCAGCGGCGAGCCTCCGGAAGAACAGCTCCGGTGGTCGAGGAGGTCGCGCAGCGACCGTCTCGAAACCACCGGAGCCCAGTAGAACCGGACGGGTGGGCCCGTCACAGCCCGCGAACGAGCGGTCGTGCTCTCCGGCACGGCAAGCGAGGTGGTACCGCGGCGTCCGTCGTCCTCGTGGTTTCGACAGGCTCAACCGACGAGGACCGCAGATGACGTACCCGAAGGTCTCCACCGACCCGAACGCCACGCCCGGCTCCGGCGTGCCGTCGACGCCTCGCTTCCCGCAGATCGAGGAGGGCGTGCTGGCCTACTGGGAGGCCGACGACACGTTCCGCGCGAGCGTCGAGAACCGCGACGCGGGCGAGAACGGCGACAACGAGTTCGTCTTCTACGACGGCCCGCCGTTCGCCAACGGCCTGCCGCACTACGGCCACCTGCTCACCGGCTACGTCAAGGACCTCGTCCCGCGCTACCAGACGATGCGCGGCCGCCGGGTCGAGCGACGGTTCGGCTGGGACACCCACGGCCTGCCGGCCGAGCTCGAGGCGATGCGCCAGCTCGGGATCAAGACGACCGACGAGATCCTCGAGATGGGCATCGAGGCGTTCAACGCCGAGTGCCACAAGTCCGTCCTCGGGTACACCCAGGAGTGGCGCGACTACGTCACCCGTCAGGCGCGCTGGGTCGACTTCGACAACGACTACAAGACCCTCGACCTCGACTACATGGAGTCGGTCATGTGGGCCATGAAGCAGCTGTGGGAGAAAGGGCTGCTCTACGAGGGCTTCCGGGTGCTGCCCTACTGCTGGAACGACGAGACGCCGCTGTCCAACCACGAGCTGCGAATGGACGAGGACGTCTACCAGATGCGGCAGGACCCGGCCGTGACCGTGGGGATGCGGGTCACCAGCGGTCCCGTCGAGGGCGCACTCGCGCTGATCTGGACCACGACTCCGTGGACCCTGTGCGCGAACCTCGCGATCATGGTCCACCCCGAGTTCGAGTACGTCGTGGTGGAGTCGTCGGCAACCGGCCGGCCGGAGCGCTACCTCCTCGGGGCCGACCGGCTGGCGGCGTACGCACGGGACCTGAAGGACGACGACTCCGAGTCCGTCGAGGACCAGGTCGTCCGGCGGCTCCGGGGCGACGAGCTGATCGACAGCACCTACGTCCCGCCGATGTCGTACTTCCCGGACCACGCGCGCGCCTACCGGTTCGTCGAGGCCGCCGACCTGGTCACCGCGACCGAGGGCACCGGGCTCGTGCACACCGCCGGCGCTTTCGGTGAGGCGGACAAGGTGGTCACCGACCGCGAGGGGATCCAGCCGGTGGTGCCGGTGGCCAAGGACGGGAAGTTCACCCCGCCCGTCGACGACTACGCCGGGATGCACGTCTTCGACGCCAACATCGCGATCATCGAGCACCTCAAGAACACCACTCGCGGCGAAGGCGAGACCGGCGCGGTCAACCCCGGCACGGTGCTGCTGCGGCGGGAGTCCTACGAGCACTCCTACCCGCACTGCTGGCGGTGCCGAGAGCCTCTGATCTACATGGCCGTCTCGTCCTGGTTCGTCTCGACGACGAAGATCCGCGAGCTGATGCTCGACATCAACCAGCAGATCCGCTGGGTGCCCGAGCACGTCAAGGACGGGCAGTTCGGCAAGTGGCTGGAGAACACCCGCGACTGGTCGATCTCGCGCAACCGGTTCTGGGGCAGCCCGATCCCGGTCTGGCGCAGCGACGACCCGGCGTACCCGCGGACGGACGTGTACGGCTCGCTGGACGAGCTCGAGCGCGACTTCGACGTACGCCCGGACAACCTGCACCGGCCGTTCATCGACCAGCTCACCCGACCCAACCCCGACGACCCCCGTCCGATCGGCGCAGGGAAGTCGACGATGCGACGCGTCACCGACGTGCTCGACTGCTGGTTCGAGTCCGGGTCGATGTCGTTCGCGCAGGTGCACTACCCGTTCGAGAACGCCGACTGGTTCGAGCACCACTTCCCGGGTGACTTCATCGTCGAGTACATCGGCCAGACGCGTGGTTGGTTCTACACGATGCACGTGCTGGCGTCGGCGCTCTTCGAGCGGCCGGCGTTCGAGACCTGTCTGTCCCACGGCATCGTGCTCGGCAGCGACGGGCAGAAGATGTCGAAGTCGCTGCGCAACTACCCCGACGTGCGCGAGGTCTTCGACCGCGACGGCGCCGACGCGATGCGGTGGTTCCTCATGCAGTCGCCGATCCTGCGCGGGGGCAACCTGATCGTCACCGAGCAGGCGATCCGCGAGGGCGTGCGGCAGGTCCTGATCCCGCTGTGGAACTGCTGGTACTTCTTCGCGCTCTACGCCAACGCCGCGGGGTACGACGCGAAGCGCTCCACCGCGTCCGACCACCCGATGGACCGCTATCTCCTGGCGAAGACCCGGCAGTACGTCGAGGACTCCACCCGGCAGATGGACGACTACGAGATCGCGAACGCCTGCGACACCACGCAGCGGTTCCTCGACGTCCTCTCGAACTGGTACATCCGGCGGTCGCGCGAGCGCTTCTGGGCGGCCGACGGCGAAGTCGACGCGGCGGCGTTCGACACGCTCTTCACGGTGCTCGAGACCGTCTGCCGGGTCGCAGCACCGCTGCTGCCCCTCACCACCGAGGAGATCTGGCGCGGGCTCACCGGCGAGCGCTCGGTGCACCTCACCGACTGGCCCGACGCGGAGGACCTCCCGGAGGACGACGCGCTGATGGAGGGCATGGACCAGGTGCGAGACGTGTGCTCGGCGGGGTCGGCGCTGCGCAAGGGCGCCTCCCTCCGCAACCGGCTGCCGCTGTCGCAGCTGACGGTGGTGATCGCCGACGCCGAGCGGCTGAAGGGCTTCGAGGAGGTCATCTCCGACGAGCTCAACGTGAAGTCGGTGCGCCTGCTCCCCGACGACCACCCCGAGGCCGCGTCGTACGGCGTGTCGCAACGGCTCACCGTGAACGCGCGCGCCGCCGGACCCAGGCTCGGCAAGGACGTGCAGACCGCGATCCGCGCCGCCAAGGCGGGGGACTGGTCGGTGTCGGATGACGGTGTGGTCACGGCCGGCGGACTGGTTCTGGAGGAGGGCGAGTACGCCCTCGAGACGGTCGCCTCCGGCGGTGACGACTCGGCCACCGGGCTGCTGCCCGGTGGTGGGTTCGTCGTGCTCGACACGTCGGTGACGGCCGAGCTCGAGGCCGAGGGTGTTGCCCGCGACCTCGTCCGAGCCGTGCAGCAGGCCCGCCGCGACGCCGGCCTCGACGTCTCCGACCGGATCACGCTGACGATCTCCGCGGCACCTGACGTCGCCGACGCGGCACGCACGCACGCCGGCCTGATCGAGCGCGAGACGCTGGCGACGTCGTTCGAGGTGCGTGAGCTCGACGTGGCCCAGCCGGTGATCGAGCTCAGCCGGGCGTGACCCGGCCGAACGCGAAGCGGTGGAGGACCGACCACCTGCCGTCGTCGTCCTCGACGAACAGCGACAGGTGCTCGGCCCGCCCGGTGACGGGCAGGCCCGTCCGGAGCTCCGCCTCGACCGCGTCGGGGTCGGCCATGGCCGACCCATGCGCGACCGTGAGGTGGGGCGCCACGTCGGCGTACTCGCCGGCATAGGGCGGGTAGTCGGGGAACTCGCGCTCGAGGGCGCGCGTGAGGTCCACGAAGGGGGCGGGGTCCTCAGGACCGAGCCAGAGGACGTCCCGGTCGAACCACGCCGTGTGCGAGAGCACGAAGTCGAACCTCGGGTGGGCGGCGGCGACCGCGGCCAGCCGCTCGAGCACGGCGTCGTCGAGGTGGTCCCGCGGTACGAACGGGAAGATCGCGGTGACGTGGGCCGGTACGCCGCGCGCGGCGACCGGATCGAACCGCAGCCGGTGCGGCTGGACCAGGGGCTCCGCCTCGGGGATCGCCACCAGCAGTGCAGAGGGAGGCGAGGGCATGTCGGGAGGTTAGGCCCTGGCGCCGGGCGTGGCTGGTTGGATGGGAGCGTGGAGCTCGACCTGACCGCCGACGTGGTGTCGGTCTGCGCCCAGCTCGTCGACATCGAGTCGGTCAGCCGGGATGAGCAGCAGATCGCCGACGCGGTCGAGGCCGCCCTGACGCCGCTGGACCACCTCGACGTCGTACGCCGGGGCCATACCCTGGTCGCCCGCACCGACCTGGGCCGTGGCGAGCGGGTGGTGATCGCCGGTCATCTGGACACGGTGCCGCTGCACGACAACCTCCCCAGCCGCAACGACGGCACGAACCTCCACGGGCTCGGCGCCTGCGACATGAAGGGCGGCGACGCGGTCATCCTCCGGCTCGCGGCGACGGTGACCGAGCCGGTCCGCGACGTGACGTACGTGCTGTACGAGGGCGAGGAGATCGAGAGCGAGTTCAACGGGCTGGGCCATCTCGCGACCGACGCGCCCGAGCTCCTCGCCGCCGACTTCGCGATCCTGATGGAGCCGTCGAACGGCGTGGTCGAGGCGGGGTGTCAGGGCACGATGCGGGTCGACGTCACCACGCACGGTGAGCGCGCCCACTCCGCCCGCGCCTGGAAGGGCGTGAACGCGATCCACGCCGCAGCCCCGGTGCTCGCGCGGCTCACGGCGTACGAGCCCAGGACGCCGGTCATCGACGGACTCACCTACCACGAGGGACTCAACGCCGTCGGCATCAGCGGAGGCGTCGCCGGCAACGTGATCCCGGACCTCTGCACGGTCAGCGTCAACTACCGGTTCGCCCCCGATCGCAGCGAGGTCGAGGCCGAGGAGTTCGTCCGCGGGTTCTTCGAGGGGTACGACGTGCGCGTCACCGACAGCGCGCCCGGTGCGCTGCCGGGGCTCGACCGGCCGGCCGCGAAGGAGTTCGTCGAGGCGGTCGGGGGTGTGGTCAACCCGAAGTTCGGCTGGACCGACGTCGCCCGCTTCAGCGCGCTCGGCGTGCCCGCCGTGAACTTCGGCCCCGGTGACCCAATGCTGGCCCACAAGCAGGAGGAGTTCGTGCCGCTCGAGCAGCTGCGGGGCTGCGAACGGGCCCTCTCGTCGTGGTTGGGAGGCGGACGATGAGCGACCCGGAGCCCGGTGTCGAGCCCGGTGTCGAGCCCGGTGTCGAGCACGGTGTCGAGCACGGTGCCGAGCACGAGAAGTACAAGGGCCCGGTCGTCATGCGCCGCCACCAGGTGGACGGCACGACGACCGACCAGCGCCTCCTCGACTCCCGCGGACCGACCGACTGGGTGCACACCGATCCCTGGCGCGTGCTGCGGATCCAGGCCGAGTTCGTCGAAGGCTTCGGCGCCCTGGCCGAGCTCGGGCCCGCCATCGCGTGCTTCGGCTCGGCGCGCACCCGGCCCGACGACCCGGTCTACGCCATCGGCGAGGAGGTCGGCCGGAAGCTGAGCGCCGCGGGTTTCGCCGTGATCACCGGCGGCGGCCCCGGCACGATGGAGGCCGTCAACAAGGGTGCCAGCGAGGCCGGGGGCATCAGCGTCGGACTCGGGATCGAGCTCCCCTTCGAGAGCGGGCTCAACGACTGGGTCGACGTCGGCATGAACTTCCGCTACTTCTTCGCCCGCAAGACGATGTTCGTCAAGTACTCCCAAGGCTTCATCGTGTTGCCGGGCGGGCTCGGCACGCTCGACGAGCTGTTCGAGGCGCTGACCCTGGTGCAGACGCAGAAGGTCACCAGCTTCCCGCTGGTCCTGATCGGCACCGACTACTGGCAGGGCATGATCGACTGGCTGCGCGACCGGGCGCTGGTGCACGGCACGATCAGCCAGAAGGACATTGACATGCTCAACCTCACCGACGACGTCGACCAGGCGGTCGAGCTCATGGTGCAGGCACGCGACATGAGGCGCTCCGAATGAGGTCCACCCCACGAAACCGCTCGCAGGGCTCGCGCTTCCGCCGGGACCCCGGATGATGTGGCTCTTCGCGATCCTGATCGTGCTCGCGCTGGGTGCGATCGCGGTCGTGGCAGCCGGTCGGGGCACCCCGATGTCGCCGGCGTACGACGACGCGCCGGACTCGCTGGTGCCCCGCGACGGGCCGATCACGGGGGAGGACCTGCGGCTGATCCGCTTCCCCCTGGCCTTCCGCGGATATCGCATGGCGGAGGTGGATGCGCTGCTCGAACGGCTCGCCGAGGAGCTCGAACGCGCCGAATCCGAAGAGCGGCGCAGCGACCACGGGGGTGAGGCGACGACCCTCGAGTAGGGCTAGGTTGAGGGGCCGTGAAGCCGGAGTACATCGTCTACGTCCTCACCTTCCTGTCAGCCGTCGTGGTCGTGCTGACCCGGGTCCGCCTCTCCCAGGACCACGCTGCCGGCCAGCACCAGGTGGGCATGGGAACGGTCAACCTGCACTCCTCGTTCGGTGTGGTGGCGGTGCTGCTCTGGGTCGTGTTCCTGGTGACCGGCCACGACATGTCGCTGGTGGGCGTGGTCGCCCTCTTCTTCTACTGGCTGACCGCGCTGGTCGGCCTGATGATCCTGCTGCGCTGGATGCCCAGCCGCGGGAAGCACGCCTCGGGATCGGCCGACGACAGCTGGTCGGAGGGCCCGGGTTTGTCGATCCTGGCCCACGCAGGGATGCTGGTCGGCGTGCTCGTGTTCACCTGGTTCTACGCCACCCAGAGCTGAGCGCGGATGACTCGGGTCGCCCGCGCACGCCGTACGCCGTTCGTCGGCGCCCTGCTGTCCCTCGCCCTCGTGCCCGGGATGCTGCTGGTGCCGGGTGAGCCCACCGAAGCCGCCGCCGGTCGTCCCGCCGTCATCGGCAAGCGGGTGCTCGGCACGTCGGTCCAAGGCCGCAAGATCGTCGCCTACCACCTCGGCGAGCCGGGGAAGAAGAAGGTCGTGCTGGTCTCGCTCATGCACGGCAACGAGCCGGCCCCACGTCGCATCCTGACCAACCTGCTCGACGGCCCGCCGGTGCACGGCATCAACCTGTGGGTCGTGCCGGTCTACAACCCCGACGGGTTCGCGCACCACACCCGCAAGAACGCCCACGGTGTCGACCCCAACCGGAACTACCCCTACAAGTGGGCCCGGCTGGACGGCAACTACGAGTCCGGCCCGAAGCCGGCCAGCGAGCCCGAGACCCGCGCGATGATGCGGTTCCTGAAGGACGTGCGGCCCCAGTACGTCCTGTCCTTCCACCAGCCGTTGCACGCGGTGGACATCACGGCGCGACCGAAGTACTCCAAGCGCGTGGCGCGGGCCCTCGACCTGCCGATGTCGCGGCTGACCTGCGGCTCCACCTGCCACGGCACGATGACGATGTGGTTCAACCACAGGTTCCGCGGCTTTGCGCTCACCGTCGAGTACGGAGCCCACCCGTCCGCCAAGAAGCTCCGCCGGGCCCCGAACAAGATCTTGGCGCTGTTCGGTGCGTGGCGCGGCGGCGTGAAGGGGATCGACCGCGGCTGACTGCCGGCGCACCACACTCCCCACCGGCCACACCTGATGGCCCGGTTCGACACTTGTGGGAGGAGATTTCGGCCAACCAGTGTCGAATTCCCCGCCTGAGCGGGGAATTCGCGGCCACCCCTACCGCCCCTCGAAGACCGGCTTCTCCTTGGCCAGGAACGCGTCGACGGCGGCGGCGTGGTCGGCCGTCTGTCCCGTGCGGGTCATCTGGGTCGACTCGTTGGCGACCGCCTCGGTGAAGGTGTGGTCGGCGGCGAAGGTCAACGACTGTCGGATGGCGCCGAGGGCGACGGTGGGTCCGGCGGCGAGTCGCTTCCCCAGGTCGGTGACCACCTCGGTCAGCTCGCCGGCCGGCACGACCTGGGTCGCGAGCCCGAGCGACAGCGCCTCGTCGGCGGCGACGGTGCGGGGGAAGTAGAGCAGCTCGAGAGCCTTGGCCCGCCCGACCAGCCGCTGCAGCGTGAAGCTCGAGCCGGTGTCACAGGACAACGCGATGTTCGCGAACGCCAGGTTGAACCCGGCAGTGTCGGCCACGACCCGCAGGTCGCACGCGAACGCCAGGCTGGCACCGGCGCCGGCCGCGACACCGTTGACGGCGGCGATCACGGGCTTCTGCATCCCGACCAAGGTGGTCACGATCGGGTTGTAGTGCTCGTCGACGGTGCGGAACAGCGACTCGGTCGCACCGCTCTTGAGGATCTCGACGTGCTCCTTGAGGTCCTGACCGACGCAGAAGGCGCGCCCAGTGCCGGTCAGGACGACGCAGCGCACGGCCGGGTCGTCGGCGACCTCACGGAACGCCGCGAGGAGCGCCTCCTTCGTCGCGACGTCGAGGCTGTTCATCGCCTCGGGGCGGTTGAAGGTGACGGTGGCGACACCGTCGGCGACCTCGAGCAGGACGGGGGACACGTCGGCCATGACCCGAGGTTGTCACACCGCCGACAGGCGTCGTCAGCCCGTGCCCAGGCAGCGGCTGACGAACCGGTCGGCGGCGGGCTTGAGCCGGGCCGCCTCCGTCGTGAACAGCCGCGCCGCCGCGTCGCCCGGCCAGTCGGGTGGCAAGAGGTCGGCGGGCAGCCCGGGGTCCTCGAACAGGAACTTGCGCCACTCGTGGACCAGCCGGAAGCGGGCGGCGAACGCCTTCTCGTCCTCGTCGGCGTGGGGCGGCTCGTCCTCGAGGAGCCGGCGCGCGACGTCCGGCCACGCGGCGTACGACGCGGCGAGGTGCTGCAGGTCCCACGCGCCCACCGGGTCCGGGCGCAGGTCGACGGCGAGGGCGTGTCGGCACGAGCCGCCGGCCCGGCTCACCACCTCGTCGACCTCCGGTCGGTCGTACGGGCACAGCCACACGCCCGGGGCGTGCTCGGCGTAGCCGAGGTAGGTCAGCTCGTGCCGCAGCCGCTCGCGGTCACCTCGGTGGCGGGGGGCGTCGAGGAACACCAGGCGCCACCGACCGTCCCACGGTTCGGGGGCGCTGCGGTAGATCCGGGCGGCCGCCTCCGACAGTCGTTCGATGGCCCGCTCGGTGGCGCGGTAACCGGGTGAGTCGTCGACACGGGTCGGCTCCAGCCACCCTTGGGCCGCCATCCGGGAGATCGCGGTCCGCACGGCGGGCTCGGCGATCCCGACCGGCTCGAGCAGTCGGATCAGCGCCGACACGGGCGCCTGGTCACCGCGCGAGCGCAGGTGGTCGCCGTACACGTCGAACAGGGCCGAGCGTGCACGCATGCGGTCACTGTGCCAGGTGTCGGCCACGGTTCCGCGCGACGCGACGGGGACGCGAAGGAGACAGGGTCTCGGACGTGCGCGGGGCGATAGGGGATAATGGTCAGCGCATCAGGCGTGTGGGGCAGTCATCCCGTGCGTCCCGGGTCCCGAACGAGAAGAATGAGGTACGCGGATGGCGGCAATGAAGCCGCGGACGGGTGACGGTCCGCTCGAGGTCACCAAGGAAGGCCGTGGCATCGTGATGCGCGTGCCGCTCGAAGGTGGTGGGCGACTGGTCGTCGAGCTCAACGCCGAGGAAGCCGGAGCCTTGGGAGATGCGCTCAAGGAGGTCGTGGGCTGAGGTGCCCACGACAACCTCGACAGCAGCCGCCGTTCTCCCGCCCCAGGTCTCACCGCCTGCGTTCGCGCTGAGCGCCCTTCCTCCGCACCAGCTGACGGGTGTCGAGGTGCTGGCGATGCCGTTCACCGTCCGGGACGGCACGCCCGTGCTGGGGTCGGGTGGTGCCGAGGCCGGTGACGCCCTCGGTCTCGACCTGGTCGCGGTGCTGAGCTTCCGGCGTGCGAAGGGCACGGCCGGAGAGGTCGTCGCCGTTCCGCTGGCGGGGTCCGGCGGACCCGGGCTCGTCCTCCTCGTCGGGCTGGGTGCCGAGACGACCACCGACTACCGCCGCGCCGGCGCGGCCGTCGCGCGGGCGGCGGTCGACCACGACTCCCTCGCCTCGACCGTCCCGGCCGGAGGTGGCAACGACGCGCTCACGGCGTACGTCGTCGGCACGATGCTGGGATCGTTCGTCTTCCACTGGCGCTCGCAGGGGCCCGAGCACGTGCCGGTACGCCGGGTGGTGCTGGCCGGGCTCGTCGACGACGACCACGCCGCGGCGCTGGAGCGCGGTCTCGCCCTCGGGGGCGCCGGATGGCGGTCGCGGATGCTCGCGACCGTGCCGGCCAATCTGAAGTCACCCCAGTGGCTCGCCGACCAGGCGCAGGCGCTCGCCGACGAGGCCGGGCTGACCTGTCAGGTGTGGGACGAGTCCCAGCTGGCCAAGCAGGGTTTCGGCGGGATCATCGGCGTGGGCCAGGGCTCGGCGACCCCGCCGCGGCTGATCCGCCTCGACTACACGCCGTCGCGGGGGCGGCGAGCGCCCCGCGTGGTGCTCGTCGGCAAGGGCATCACCTTCGACTCCGGTGGCCTGTCGATCAAGCCTGCCGAGGGCATGGCCACCATGAAGCGCGACATGACGGGCGGCGCCGTCGTGATGGCCGTGATGGGAGCGCTGGGCGCCCTCGGATGCCAGCTCCGCGTCACGGGGCTCGTCCCCGCGGCGGAGAACGCCGTCGGCGGCTCCTCCATGCGGCCCGGCGACGTGGTCACCCACTACGGCGGTCGCACCAGCGAGGTCCTGAACACCGATGCCGAGGGGCGCCTCGTCCTCGCCGACGCGATGGCGTACGCGATCGACAAGCTCGACCCGGCCGTTCTGGTCGACGTCGCGACGCTGACCGGCATCGTCAAGGTCGCCCTGGGTCAGTGGACCGGCGGCTACTTCGCCAACCACAACGCCCTCGCCGAGGCACTCGCGGCCGCCGGCGCCGAAGCGGGGGAGCCCTTGTGGCGCCTCCCGCTCGAGCCCGACTACGAGGACCTGTTGACCTCCAACGTCGCCGACGCGAACAACTCGCCGGGTGGTCCGGGCGCGATCACCGCCGCGTTGTTCCTCCAGCACTTCGCCGGCGACGTTCCGTGGGCGCACCTCGACATCGCCTCGACCGGCGACGCGCCCGCTGACTCGTTCGAGTGGACGAAGGGGCCCTCGGGGTTCGGGCCGCGGGCGTTGCTCACGTGGTTGACCGGACCCGATCCGCTGAGCGGGATCGGCTGAGTCTCTCGCCGCGGCGGTGAGTGAGCCACAGTTCTGCCGTCGAAACTGTGGCTGGCTCACCGCCGCGGGCTGACTGTCGGGCCGCCTTGCGAGCAAGCTCGCTGCGGCCTCGCTGCGGCCTCGCTCCGGCCGTCCCGCCCCTCCTTCGTAGGGCCAGGACGTCCTCGCTCGTCACTCGGGAGCCCACTCCTTCTTGGCGACCAGCAGCCCGTCGCCGACGGGGAGCAGCACGGGGACCAGCGAGTCGTTCGAGGCGATCTCCTTGCCGAGCTCGCGGACGACGGTCGTCTCCTCGTCGCGCTCGGCGGGGTCGGCGACCCGGTCGTGCCACAGGGCGTTGTCGAAGGCGACGATCCCACCGGGACGCAGGAGCCGGAGCGCTTCCTTGAGGTAGGCGGCGTACTCCACCTTGTCGCCGTCGCAGAACACCAGGTCGTAGTGCCCGTCGGTGAGCCGGGGGAGTACGTCGAGCGCGGCGCCGGCGATGGTGCGGGCGCGCTGCGGCGGGATGCCGGCGTCGTTGAAGGTCTCGCGCGCCAGCCGCTGGTGCTCGGCCTCGATGTCGATCGTGGTGAGGATGCCGTCGGGGCGCATGCCGCGCAGTAGCCACAGGCCGGAGACGCCGGCGCCGGTGCCGACCTCGACCACGGCCCGGGCCTCGATCACCGCCGCGAGGAAGCGCAGGGCGGCGCCGCCGCCCGATCCGATCGCCACGGCGCCGATCTCCTCGGCGCGCGCGCGGGCGCCGGCCAGGACCTCGTCCTCCTCCACGAAGCTCTCCGCGTAGCTCCAGCTGGCGGGCTTGGGCGGGGTGACGGTCATCGCGCAGCCTTCCGGGTGGGGGGCGTGTGGGCCGACCCTACCGCGCAGAAACCGTCGCGATCCGGGAACACCGGGCACGTCGCCGCTCGTTGGACTCTTCGACATTCACACGGTGCGGGGTGCCTTTCTCACAGGTTCTTCTCAGCCGTGGCCACGAGGGTCGGAGGACGGAGGAAGGCGCTGTTCGGATCACGCGACGCGCGGAAGCGTCGACAGGAGGCTTTCGTGGCAACGGATGGGTCGTACGACGAGACCGTCGGCGTGCCCGCGACCGAGGGCGTCCCGACCTGGGAAGAGATCGTCGACCGGCACTCCGACCGCGTCTACCGGCTCGCCCTGCGCCTGACCGGCAACCGCCACGATGCCGAGGACCTCACGCAGGAGGTCTTCGTCCGCGTGTTCCGCAGCCTCGACACCTACACGCCGGGGACGTTCGAGGGCTGGATCCACCGGATCACCACCAACCTCTTCCTCGACCAGGCGCGCCGCAAGCAGCGCATCCGGTTCGACGCCCTGTCCGACGACCGGGCGGAGCGGCTGCACAGCGAGCTGCCCGCCCCCGAGACGGCGTACGCCGACCAGACCTTCGACGACGACGTCGAGCACGCGTTGAGCACGATCCCGCCGGAGTTCCGGGCGGCGGTCGTGCTGTGCGACGTCGAGGGACTGTCCTACGAGGAGATCGCCCAGATCCTCGACGCGAAGCTCGGCACGGTCCGCTCGCGCATCCACCGTGGGCGCGCGATGCTCCGTGCCGCGCTCGCCCACCGCGCACCCGCCGAGGGGCGCACCCGCTACCAGGGGCCGGCGACCGCGGCCCCCGGGCTCTTCCCGGGGAGCGCGACGTGATCGGGCACCTGGGTTCCCGGGTCAGCGCGCTCCTCGACGGTCAGATGTCCCCCACCGACGAGGAGCGCGCCTGGGAGCACGTCCACACCTGCTACCAGTGCCGCGACGCCGTCGAGCGTGAGGGCTGGGTGAAGACCCGCCTCGCGAGCATGCAGCTCGCAGGCGCCTCCGCGCCGTCGCACCTCAAAGGCACGCTGCTCGTGCGGGGGGTCGTCGACTGGCCCGAGCTCCCCGAGCACCCGGCGTACGCCGACACCTCGGCTCGCCGTCGTCACCTCGGACTGAGCGGGATCGGCGGCGGCGCGGTCGGTGCCGCTGTCATGGGAGTGCTCGCCCTGGGCGCCTCGCCCGCGAACGCTCCGGGAGCCGTCGTCCGACCGGCCTCCGAGACGTTCGGCGTCAACCTCGGTCACACCATCACCGCCGTCGTCGACGACAGCCGCTCGTCCGCGCGGAGCTCCGGCAGGCAGCACCCCGGTGCCGAGCAGGGCGCCCGGCCGCCCGTCCACGACCACCGTCGTAGACTCGTTCCTTAGGGCCTGCTCGGGTTCTCCGGACACTCGTAGGGCCGACCCGAGCGCCGGCCGGCACCCGTGGAGAGTCAGGACACGTGACCGACGAGCAACCCAGCGACAGCTCCGGCTGGTTGCCTCCGCGCGAGCAACCCCTTCCGCACCCATGGGCTCCTCCGGGACCGCCGACACCCGGCACCTCTCCGTACGCCGGCCCCGAGGCGGGGCGTCCGAGCTACCCGCCGCCCGGCACCGCGCCGTACCCGGTCCAGCACCGGCCGCCGGCGCCGCCTGACCGCGGCGTCTCCGGGTGGGTCTGGCCGGTCGTGGCGGCGCTCGCGCTGGTCATCGGCGTGATCGGCGGCGTGTTCGGCGGTGCGGCGTACGAGAACCTCCGTGACCACTCCACCGAGGGCCAGGTGAGTGGCGGCCTCGTCGAGTCCGGCACCGAGTCGCGGGCACCCCTGTCGACGCACAACAAATCGGTCGCCTCGGTCGCCGAGCGACTGCTCCCGAGCACCGTCCAGGTGCTGGCGCAGTACCAGGGCAAGAAGGACGGCGCGACCGGCTCCGGCTTCGTGCTCGACCGGTCCGGGCACTACATCACCAACAACCACGTCGTGGCCGACGCCGTCGAGCACCACGGGCCGATCGAGATCGTCGACCAGAAGGGCGACAAGTACGCCGCGACGGTGGTCGGCCGCAGCCCGACGTACGACCTCGCGGTGCTGTACGTGAAGGGCGGTCCCTCGCTGCCCCCGGCGAGCCTCGGCACGGCCAGGCTGCTCCGCGTGGGCGACCAGGTGGTGGCCTTCGGGTCTCCGCTGGGCCTGAGCTCGACGGTGACCTCCGGCATCGTCAGCGCCCTGAACCGGCCGGTGACGACCAGCGACACAGGCTCGTCGTCGTTCATCAACGCGGTGCAGACCGATGCCGCGATCAACCCGGGCAACTCCGGCGGTCCTCTGGTCGACCTCAGCGGGCGGGTGGTCGGTGTGAACTCGGCGATCGCGACCACCGGCGCGCCGGCAGGCACCCAGTCGGGCAGCATCGGCGTGGGCTTCGCGATCCCGATCGACCAGGTGAAGATCACCGCCGACCAGATCCTGCGCACCGGCGAGGCGCGCTACCCGGTGATCGGCGCGACCGTGGACACCACGGCCACCTCGGACGAGGGCGCGAAGATCCTCAAGGTGACCAACGGGAGCCCGGCCGACAAGGCGGGGCTGCGGCGCAACGACGTCGTGATCGCCGTCGCCGGCGAGAACGTGCCGGACGGGATCGCCCTGATCGTCGCGATCCGCTCCCACCAGCCGGGCGACACGATCCCGTTCACCGTGCAGCGCGGTGCGTCCCAGATGCGGCTGCGGATCACCCTCGGGTCAGAGGTGGGCTGAACCCGTCACTCCTCGGGGTCGTCGCCCTTGGCGTCACCCTCGGTGAACGGGTGGGCGTCGACGAAGGCCCGCGCCTCGTCGTACATCCGCTCGATGTAGGCCTCCAGCTGGGAGGACTCCACCCGCCACTGGCCCCGCCCGCCGATCTTGATGGCCGGAAGCTCGCCGCGCCGGACCAACGCGTAGACCTGGGCACTGGACGTGCTGAGGACCTCGGCGACGTCCGCGAGCGTGAGGAACCGAGGGTTGGGGGCCATGGGGCCATCGTTGCACGAGTGAACACAGCGTCGCGGGGCTGCGGTGGCCGCTTGTGGACGAGGGTCTGCCGCGTGGCGCGGTTGGGGGTCAGAATGAGCCGGTGAATCTCGGGATCACGGATGTTCCTGCTGCGCGTCGGAGCTCACCACCCGGCTGGCGCGACCCCCGGCTGTGGATCGGCCTCGCGATCGTCGCGGCCTCGATCGTGGTCGGCGCGGCCGTGATCGGCACCTCCGACGAGACCGTCCCGGTCTGGGCGGCGGCGGACACGCTCGGCGCGGGACACGTGCTGACGGCCGACGACCTCGCCGTACGCCGGGTGCGGCTCGACGGCGCCGATGCCGCGTCGCTGTACCTCCTCGCCGACCGTCAGCTGGCCCCCGACCTGCGGCTCCGGCACGAGGTCGCAGCCGGCGAGCTGCTGCCCCGCGACGCCGTGGCGCGCGGCCCGGACCGTGACCAGCGCGAGGTCCCCGTCTCGGTCGCCCCCGACCAGGTGCCGGGCTCCGTCGGTGTCGGGGACGTGGTCGACGTCTACCTCCGGCCGGCCTCGCGTACGGCGTGCGCCGGGACCTCGGTCTGCGACGGCATCCCGGTGCTCGACGGTGTGACCGTCACCGACGCTCCTCCGGCCGACACCACGTTCGGCTCCGACGGCCGGCGGATGCTGGTGCTCGCCATGTCGCCGGGGCAGGCCGAGCGGTTCTTCCGGCGCTACGCCACCACCGACGACGCGTCGCTCACGATCGTCGGACGGGGCTGACGTGCTGGTCGTCGTGGTCGTGGCGGCGGGAGCGGCCTGGGAGTCTCGGGTGCTCGACCTCGTCCGCGCGCGGTCCGGCATGGTCGTGCTGAAGCGCTGCGTGGACGTCGACGAGGCGCTCGCGACCAGCAGCGCGGGGCAGGCGGACGCCGCGGTGGTCGCCCTCGACGCGCCCGGGCTCGACCCGACCGCGGTCGACGTGCTCCATCGACACGGGGTGCGGGTCGTCGCGGTCGGGCCGGACGACGAGGCCGCCCGCACGCGCGCGGCACGCGTGGCTGTCGACGCCCTCGTCGCTCATGACGACCTCCAGCTGCTGCCCGACGCGCTCGCGGCCGCGGACGAGGAGGAGAGCGACGACGGGATCGCGGAGGCGCCGTACCTCGACGCCGACCGGCCCGAGCCCGACACACCGGGACGCGCGATCGCCGTCTGGGGGCCGGCCGGAGCGCCGGGGAGGACCACCGTCGCCGTGGCCGTCGCGTCGCTCCTCGCGCGGCGCGGCACCCGCACCACGCTCGTGGACGCCGACCCGTACGGCGGGGCCGTGGCCCAGCACCTCGGGATCCTCGACGAGGTCTCGGGCCTGCTCAGCGCCGCCCGTCTGACCGGCGACGGGGCCTTGGAAGCGCGGCTCGGCACCGTCCAGCGAGCCGTCGGCGACCGGCTGACGGTGGTCACGGGCCTCCCGCGGGCCGAACGCTGGGTCGAGGTGCGGGCCGGAGTCGTCGAGCACCTGGTCGAGGTCGCCGGGTCGACCGGTCACGTGGTCGTCGACACCGGCTTCAGCCTCGAGGACGACCCTGCCGGCGACCTGGTCGCGCGCCCCAGCCGCAACCAGCTCACGCTCGGTGCGCTCAGCGTGGCCGACGAGCTGCTCGTGGTCGGTACGGCCGACCCGATCGGGCTGTCGCGGCTCGCGCGCGGTCTGGTGGACCTGCGCGAGCGCTGCCCGGGCGTGCCGGTGCGGGTCGTCGTGAACCGCATGCGGCCGACCCTGGGCTGGACCGAGCGCGACATCGCCGGGATGGTCGAGGGCTTCGCCCGGCTCGCGAGCGTGCACTTCCTCCCCGACGACCGCGCCGCGGTCGACCGGGCCCTGACCACCGGCAACAGCGTGACGGAGATGGGGGAGTCCGACCTCGCCCAGGCCCTCGTCGCCGTCACCGATGCCGTGGTCCCGGCTCCCACGTCGCGCCGCCGGCGCAGACGCCGGCTGTGGTCGCGTCAGGTGGAGAACAGCAGGTAGAGACCGCCGACGGTGAAGCAGATCATCGCCACGAGGAGCGGGATCTGACCGGTGAGCTGGTGCCTCTTCGGGAGCAGCTTGATCGCCCGCTCGTGGGCGGAGACCACGCCGAGCACGTGCCCGACGACGACGGCGACCACCTTCGTGTCGGCCAGGAACGTCGGGTGGTAGGAGAGCCAGTAGGGCACCGCGAGCGTGCCGGTGCCCAGGATGTTGCTGCCGTTGCTGAGCGGGTCGCTGGCCCAGATCAGCGTCTGGGTGCCGTTCTCGACGAAGAAGCTGAGGTAGTGGGCGACGATGTAGCCGATCACGATCGGGATCACCGAGAACGCGAACTGGCTCGGCAGCTGCCGGCGCGACTGCCCGGGTCCGACACCGGTGCAGACGCAGGCGACCGCGAGGATCAGCCCCGCCAGGAGGCAGAAGCCGATCAGGCCGAGGTTGTTCTGGAGGTACGTCGACCAGCCGTTGCCCTGGATGAACGTCAGCCAGCGTGAGGAGTCGCGGAACGCGTCGAACGCGGTGCTGCCGAACAGCACCGCGACCACGCCGATCAGGCCCGGGGTCGCCGGTGTGGTGTCGAGGTTCGCCAGGGGGCTCCGGAGCACCAGCCGGCCGTCGCGGCGTCCCCAGACCGACACCTGCGCGACCAGCGACGAGTACACCTCGAACGGGTCGGCCCGGGCGAAGAACGGGTTCCCGAACAGCGCACCGCCGATGATCATCACGCCGAGGTAGACGCCGCACCACAGTCGCACCGGCGAGAGGTCGACGTTGTGGGTGTACACCAGCTCCATCCACACGAACGCCAAGAGGCCGAGCGCCGCGGGCCAGTATCCGAGCCGGCTCGGATAGGTGAACACGCCCTCGTCAGGATGGCCGCCCGACACCCGGGCGATGCCCGCGCTGATCAACCGGAACGGGCTGATCGCCTTCCACACGCGCCCGAACAGCAGCGACGCGATCGGGACGCCGACCCAGATCCAGACGTAGAAGATGCCGAAGATCGGGTTGATCAGCAGGTCCTTGCCGAAGACGGCGACCACGACCATGTAGAGGAGTGCCACCAGACCCACGACCCGGAGGAAGCCGCGCCACCAGACCGAGTCGACGAAGGACTCGAGCCAGGCGGGTGCCGGGCTCCCGCTGGTCGCCGCGTCGTACCGCGGGCTCCGCCACGCGAGCGCCAGGACGACGAACGAGACCGCCACCGCGGCGGCCGCACCGAGGATGGCCAGCTCGCGCGAGATCGGCAGGTCCTGCGCCCCACCGAGACCGTGCTGGGGGAGCAGCCGCGGGACGACGAGAGCGGTCACCGCGCGACGAGGATGAACAAGGTCTTGTCGAACGTGTGCGACTCGACCGTCACCCGGCCCGGGGCCTCGATCGGCTTCATCTGGAGTGTGGTGTCACCGGCGTCGTACTCGAACTCCTGCTCCGGCGTGGAGTGCACGTGGATCTCGCCGGGCTGGTCCGCCGTGACGTCCAGCTCGATGGGCTGACCGACCTTCACGTCGATGTCCGAGCCGTTCGGCGTCGTGTCCTCGCCCTGGAAGGTGATCGCGATCTTCTTCACCGGTAGGCCGGCCCCGTCGCCCGAGGAGCTGTCGTCACTCCCGCAGGCGGTGAGGGTGAGGGCGCTGACCAGGGCGACCGCGACGGCGGCGACCAGACGACGCATGAGGTGTGGCCTTTCTCGCAAACGGGCCCGCAACGCGGGACAGTCGGCCCGCCGAGGGCCTCTGTCAGAATCCCATGCGGGACAACTGACACGGCGGATGGGGTGACCATGGGCGAGCGGCTCCGGGCGCGAGATCTCGCCTTCCTCGACGCCGAGACCCCGACCGCGCCCCGCCACAACGCGACCGTCGAGATCTTCGACCCGGGTGATGCGGGCTTCGACCACGAGACGCTGATCCGCCTGATCGGCGAGCGGATCGCGTTCGTGCCGCGCTACCGGCAGCGCGTGCGCCGCGTGCCCGGCAACCTGGCGAACCCGGTCTGGGTCGACGACCCCCACTTCGACCTGGCCTACCACGTACGCCGCTCCGCGCTGCCGCGTCCCGGCACCCTGGCCCAGCTCCGGGAGCTCGTCGCTCGCATCGTCTCCCGCCCGCTCGACCGGAACCGGCCGCTGTGGGAGGTCTACTTCGTCGAGGGGCTCGAGGACGGCCGGGTCGCGGTGCTCTCCAAGGCACACCAGGCCCTGGTCGACGGCGCGCAGGTCGTCGACCTCGCCCAGGTGCTGCTCGACCGCAGCCCGGAGCAGAAGGACCTGGGTGGCGACGAGTGGCAGCCCGACCCTCCGGTGGGCTCGGCGGGTCTGCTCCTCGACGCCGTCCGCGACACGCTGACCTCACCGAGGACGGTGCTCGAGACCACCCGGGGCGTCACGGAGACGCTGCTGCGCGACGCCGACGGTGTCGTGCAGCGCTTCGGCGCGGTCGCCGGCGTGCTCGCCGGCCGTCGTACCGACCAGGACTCGCCGATCGGCGGCACGCTGTCGGAGCAGAGGCGTTTCGAGACGGTCCGACGCACGCTCGCCGACCACCGTGCGGTCCGCGACGCGCACGGTGGCACCGTCAACGACGTCGTGCTGACCACTGTCACCGGCGCGCTGCGGGGCTGGCTGATGACCCGGGCCGAGTCACTCGGCGGGCTTCGTCAGGTGCGCGCCGTCGTCCCGGTCTCGGTGCACGACCACGAGCTCGAGGCGACCTCGGTCGGGTCGCAGATCGCCCCGCACTTCGTCGACCTGCCCGTCGGCGAGCCGAGCCCGGTCGTGCGGCTCCACCAGGTGTCGTACTCCTTCAAGGCCCATCGCGAGACCGGCCGCGCGGTCGCGGCCAACCGGATCGCCGGGATCGCCGGCTTCGCGCCGTCGACGTTCCACGCGATCGGGTCCCGGGTGGCGGCCGAGCAGGTGCGTCGCGGCATCCAGCTCTCGGTCACCAACGTGCCGGGACCGCAGTCGCCCTTGTACGCCGCGGGTGCGGTCATGGAGCAGACCTACCCGGTGCCACCCCTGCTGCCCGGGCATGCGCTCGCGATCGGCGTCACGTCGTACGACGGCTACGTCTTCTACGGCATCACCGCCGACCGCGACCTGGTACCCGACGCGGACGTGTTCGCGACCTGCCTGTCGGAGTCGCTCGACGAGCTGCTCGACACGGTGGGCGACGCCCGCCCGCAGGTGCCGCGCGGGCGAGGTCGACGGACCCGGGGGAAGTCGTGACCCGCCTCTACCTTCCGGCCACGCTGCACCTGCTGGCCAAGCTCGACCAGGGCCTGACCCTGCCCCTGGGGGAGGACGTCGTACGCGCCGTCGACGAGTCCGAGGACGCGGAGTACGACGCGCTGATGACGGCCGCCGAGACCTCCGCGGTCCTCGCCGACGAGCTCGGTCCGGGAGAGCGGCGTCGGGTCGTGGTCGTCGCCGAGGTGTCCGGGGAGGTCTCCGCGATCGGGCTCGCCGACGTGGTGGCCGTGCATGCGGATGCCGACGACATGCCTCCGGGCGCGGACCCCGACGAGCTCGAGGAGCTCGGCTGGTACGCCACCCAGGAGATCCCCGACCTCCTCACCGGTTGAGCCCGCCCACGACCCGGATTGAGTGCGCCGATCCTGTCTGACAACATCGCCAGCATGGACGCCGTCACCCACCCGCCGCACCCGGTCAACGAGCCCAACCTCACCTACGCCCCGGGGAGCCCCGAGCGCAAGGAGCTCGAGCAGGAGCTGGCCAAGCAGCAACGGCGGCAGGCGAGCCTGCGGGCCCACATCGGCGGCCGTCGGCGCAACGGCGGCGGCGCGGAGATCCCGGTCGTCCAGCCGCACAACCACCAGCACGTGCTCGGCGTCATGAGGAACTCCACGACCAAGGACGCCGAGGCCGCGATCAAGGCGGCCAAGGACGCCGCCCTGCCGTGGCAGCGCATGCCGATCGACGAGCGGTGCGCGATCATCCTCAAGGCGGCCGACCTGCTGGCCGGGCCGTGGCGGCAGCGGCTCAACGCCGCGACCATGCTCGGCCAGGGCAAGACGGCGTTCCAGGCCGAGATCGACGCCGCGTGCGAGCTGATCGACTTCTGGCGCTTCAACGTCCACTACGCCAAGCAGATCCTGGCCGAGCAGCCGATCGCGAACAGCCCGGGCGTGTGGAACCGCACCGACTACCGGCCGCTGGAAGGCTTCGTCTACGCCATCACGCCGTTCAACTTCACCGCGATCGCCGGCAACCTGCCGACCGCGCCTGCCCTGATGGGCAACACCGTGCTCTGGAAGCCGAGCCCGACCCAGCAGCTCGCCGCCAACCTGACGATGGAGCTGCTGGAGGAAGCCGGCCTGCCGCCGGGCGTGATCAACATGCTGCCCGGCGACGGTCTCGAGGTTTCCCAGGTCGCCCTCACCCACCCGGACCTCGCCGGTATCCACTTCACCGGCTCGACGGCGACCTTCCAGCACCTGTGGCGGACCGTCGGCGAGAACATCTCGTCGTACCGCGCCTACCCGCGTCTGGTCGGCGAGACCGGCGGCAAGGACTTCGTGGTCGCGCACCCGTCGGCCGACATCGACGTGCTGCGGACCGCGCTGATCCGTGGCGCCTTCGAGTACCAGGGGCAGAAGTGCAGCGCCGCCTCCCGCGCGTACATCCCGAAGTCGGTGTGGAACCGGATGAAGGACGACTTCGTCGCCGAGGTCGAGGGCCTCACCATGGGCGACGTCACCGACCTGTCCAACTTCATGGGTGCGGTCATCGACTCCCGTGCCTTCGCCAAGCACAAGAACGCCATTGCGCGCGCGAAGCGCCGCCCCGACCTCGACGTCATCGCCGGCGGCCAGACCGACGACAGCGTCGGCTACTTCGTGCGCCCGACCGTCGTGGTGTCCAAGGACCCCAAGGACGCGATGTTCAACACCGAGTACTTCGGGCCGATCCTGGTCGTCCACGTGTACGACGACCGCCGCTACGACCGGATGCTCGAGCAGATGGAGTCGTTCGCGCCGTACGCCCTCACCGGGTCGATCATCGCCCAGGACCGCCAGGCGATCGTCGAGGCGCAGGACCTGCTCCGCTTCGCGGCCGGGAACTTCTACATCAACGACAAGCCGACCGGTGCAGTCGTCGGCCAGCAGCCCTTCGGCGGGGCCCGCGCCAGCGGCACCAACGACAAGGCCGGCGCCCCCCAGAACCTGATGCGCTGGACCAGCCCGCGCTCGATCAAGGAGACGTTCGTCCCGCCGACGGACTACCGCTACCCCCACATGTCATGACCGCCGAGTCGGCGCAAAAGGACACGTGAAACTCGCCGAGTCGTCATATGACGACTCGGCGAACGGGCTAGATCCGCCACTCGCCGCGGAGCCACTTGACCCCGACCTTGTGCTCGGCGTCGAAGGCCTTGCCGACGAAGCCCGCGATCAGGTCCTCGAGCTTGCCGCCGACCAGGGGGATGGAGACCTTCACCGCGAGGTTGATCTGCTGCACGACGTCGTCGCCGGTCTGGGTCAACGTGGTCGCCCCGGTCATGTCGCCCGGCTTGCCGGGGATGGTGACGTGGATGTCCGCGCGGGCCGGAGACGACCACGTCTCCTCCTGCACGAACCTGATCTCGCCACCCACGAGCTTCTGGGCGAACGACGGGATGCGGTCGGTGCCGTGGGCCTCCTCGAGGCGCACGTGCATCCCGTCCCCCGACGACGTGATGTCGCAGGAGAAGTCCACGACGCGCTGGTACTCGCCCACCGCCTCCCGGTACGTCGGGTCCGCGAGCATCGCGTAGACGGCGTCCACCGTCGTCGCGGGGTAGGTCAGGGTGTGGCTCACGCGCTTCATGGGGGTCATCATGTCTGACATGACCCCTCCCGAGGAGTCGCGCCTCGGATGGGCGGAGCGCGTCTACGGACTCGCGGCTGACCACTTCAACGACGACCAGCTCTCCTTCTGGGACCTGTACGGCGAGGAGTCCGTTCGCCGGGCCGGGATCGAGCCAGGGGACCGCGTGCTCGACCTGTGCTGCGGAGCAGGCGCCTCCGTCGTGCCCGCTGCCCGAGCCGTCGGTGCGGACGGCTCGGTGACCGGCGTCGACATCACCGAACCGTTGTTGGCCCAGGCGCGCGAGCGGCTCGACGCCGAAGGCCTCCACCACGTCGACCTCGTGCGGGGCGACGCGACCGCGACCGGGTTCGACGACGAGGCCTTCGACGCGGTCCTGTGCGTGTTCGGTGTCTTCTTCGTCGACGACACGCCGGGCTTCGTCCGCGAGATGTGGCGGATGGTCCGGCCCGGCGGCCGGCTCGCGGTCACCACGTGGGGGCCCGATCTCTTCGAGCCTCTCAACAGCCTCTTCTGGAACGCGGTGCGTGACCTTCGGCCCGAGCTCTACCGCGACAACAACCCCTGGGACCAGATCACCTCTCCCGAGCTGCTCGCGGCTCTCCTCGCGGCGGGCGGGGTCGAAGATCCCGAGACCGTGGCCATCCCGGGGCGCCACGAGCTGGCCCGGCCCCAGGACTTCTGGCACGTGGTCCTGGGGACCGGCTACCGAGCCACCCTGGACGCCCTGGACGAGGCCTCCCAGCGGCGGCTCCACGAGGCGATCCTGGACGGCGTACGCCGTCTCGAGGCCACCGAGATCCACACCGACGTCGTGATCGGGACGGCCCGGAAGCCCTCGTCCTGAGAGGTCTCCACCGCCCCGACTGTGCTGGAGCAAAGAGCGGGGCCGCGCCGTGCGCACGCCGTGTTGGTACGGCGTTGAACGGAGTCCTAACCTCGGGTTGTGTCAATGACGACCGATCTGTCCGTCGACCCCGAGAAGACCCACCTCCTGAACCAGGCGATCGCCCTGGCGGAGCGGAGCAGCGGCACCGGGGGACCGCCC
>DASSTL010000028.1:0-27648 GCA_035707985.1 Nocardioides sp.
CCGCGTCCGATGTGCCCTGCGGGATACGGATTTCACGTATGGCTGCGGACCGTGTAATGTCTTCCTCGCTCGCCCCTATAGCTCAGTCGGTAGAGCGTCTCCATGGTAAGGAGAAGGTCTACGGTTCGATTCCGTAAAGGGGCTCTGGGCAGGACGCTGGGCGGACCGGATAATCTGGTGTGCGCAGCCGTGCCCGTGGCGGGGTAGCTCAGGTGGTTAGAGCACACGGCTCATAATCGTGGTGTCGCGGGTTCGAGTCCCGCCCCCGCTACTCAGAATCCAGCGACACCTGTACCGACAACCAAGGACTTCCCGTGGCCAGCAAGAGCTCCGACGTTCGTCCCAAGATCACGATGGCGTGCGTGGACTGCAAGGAACGCAACTACATCACCAAGAAGAACCGGCGCAACGATCCCGACCGGATGGACCTGAAGAAGTTCTGCCCGCGCTGCCGCAAGCACACGCCGCACCGCGAGACGCGCTGACTCTTCCTCTCACGCACCACGCCCGCCCGGCCCTGCCGGGCGGGCGTTGTAGCGTTCCGGCCATGGCAGTCGACGCGTCCCTGGCCGGCCGCACCTTCCCCCCGACCGAGCCGTACGCCGTCACCGAGCAGGCGGTGGCAGACTTCGCGGCCGCCACCGGCACGCCGTACTCCCCGGGCGACCCGGCGCCGGCGACCTTCCCCATCGTCGTGGCGTTCGCCGCGATGCAGGAGCTGATGCGCGACCCCGAGGTCGGCATCGAGCTGCACAACGTCGTGCACGGCCAGCAGAAGTTCGTGCATGCGCGTCCGATCACCGTCGGCGACCGGCTCAGCGCCACGTTGACCGTGAGCGGGCTCCGGCAGATCGCCGGCACCGACATCATCTCGACGTCGAGCGCGATCACCGACGAGTCCGGTTCGCTGGTCTGCACGGCCGACGCGACCCTCGTCCACAAGGCGGGTGCAGCATGACCGAGCTGACGCCGACGACGTACCCGGTCACCCGCGAGGCGCTCAAGGCGTACGCCGCCGCGAGCGGCGATCCGAACCCGATCCACCAGGATCCCGAGGTCGCCCGCAGCGTCGGGCTCCCCGACGTCATCGCGCACGGCATGTTCACCCTCGCCCTCGCGGCGCGGTACGTCGACGAGCAGCTCGGCGAGCCGGGTCGGATCGTGGAGCTCGGCGCGAAGTTCACCAAGCCCGTCGTCGTGCCGGCGTCCGGCACCGAGGTCGAGGTCTCCGGCACGTGGCGTGACGAGCGCACGATCGCGCTCACGGTGACCTGCGCCGGCGAGAGCGTGCTGGGCAACCCGGTGGCGGTCGTGGGTGTCTGAGCTGCTGGCCGACCACACCACCCTGCGGCTCGGCGGCCCCGCCCGGTCATGGGTGCGCGCCGAGACCGAGCAGGACCTCGTCGACGCCGTCCGCACCTGCGACGAGGCCGGCGAGCCGGTGCTGGTGCTCGCCGGCGGCAGCAACGTCGTCGTCGCCGACGAGGGCTTCGACGGCACGGTCGTCGAGGTCGCCACGCGCGGCATCACCGCCGACCACGAAGGGGACGACCCGACCTGCGGCGGCGTCGTGGTCACGGTCGCGGCCGGCGAGTCGTGGGAGCCCTTCGTGGAGCACGCGGTCGGCCAGCACTGGGTCGGCGTCGAGGCGCTCTCCGGGATCCCCGGCTCGGTCGGCGCGACCCCGATCCAGAACGTCGGCGCCTACGGCCAGGAGATCGCGCAGACCCTGGTCTCGGTCCGGGTCTGGGACCGGATGCTCCGCGGCGTCCGCACCTTCGCCGCGGCCGACTGCCGGTTCGGGTACCGCACCAGCAGGTTCAAGGCCGCCCCCGGGCGCCACGTCGTGCTCGACGTGACCTTCCAGTTCCGTCAGGGTGACCTGGGCGCTGCGGTGACCTACGCCGAGCTCGCGGCGTCGCTCGGTGTCGAGCCGGGGGCGCGCGCGCCGATGGCCGACGTACGCCGCGCCGTGCTGGAGCTGCGCCGGCGCAAGGGGATGGTGCTCGATCCCGCCGATCACGACACGTGGAGCGCGGGCTCCTTCTTCACCAACCCCGTGGTCGAGCCGTCCCGGCTCCCCGAGGGAGCGCCGTCATGGCCCCAGCCCGACGGCGACGTGAAGACGAGCGCCGCCTGGTTGATCGAGCGGGCCGGCTTCGGCAAGGGCTACGGCGAGGGAGCGGCCCGGTTGTCGAGCAAGCACACGCTGGCGCTGACCAACCGGGGAGGCGCCACGACTGCCGAGCTCATTGCCCTGGCCCGCGAGATCCGCGACGGCGTCGAGCAAAGGTTCGGCATCCGCCTGGTCAACGAGCCGGTGCTGGTGGGGGTCGAGCTCTAGAGGTACTGGTCAGAGGTTCTGGTTGGTGGCCGGGCTGATGGGCCCGCTGGGGTCGGAGTTCACGACGATGGCGACGATCGCCACGACGAGCAGGATGCCGAGCACCAGCAGGACGGTGCCGATGATGCCCATCACCTTGCCGGCCATCGCGCGGTCGCGGCCGCTGTAGCGTCCCGGTGACCCGTCTATCTCACGCACCGCCTTGGCGCCCATCACCCACGCCACCGGCGACAGGACCAACAGCACGCCCCCGCACACGAAGATCGAGGCCAGGCCGATGATCGCGAGCACCATCGAGGTCGTGGCCGTCGGGTGCGCCGGCAGCAACCCTCCGGCGTACGCCGGCTGGTAGGGCGAGCCGTAGGGGTTCTGCGGTGCACCGAACTCCTGTGGTGGCGGGTAGGGGTTCTGCGGCGGGAGGTATCCCTGGCCGTACGGCTGGTAGCCCTGCGGGTAGGGAGTCGTCGGCTGCTGGGCGGCGCCCGAGCGAGGGTCGCGCGGGTCGGCGTACGGGTTCCAGCCCGGTTGCTGCTGTCCGGTGGCCTGGCCGTACGGGTTCGCCGGCGGCGGGACCGCGGACGGGCCGGCGGACGCGCCCGACGGCGAGCCGGACGACGGTCCGGATGGAGGAGGCGGCGGCGACCCGACGCCGGAGATCGGCTGGGTCTCGTCGGTGACCGGGGCCTCAGGTCGGCCCTCGTCGACCGCGTCGCCTCCCTCGGACGGCTCGCCCGCCTCGTCCGCAGGAGGTTCGGAGCCCGGCTGCTGGTCGTGCGGACGGCGCCAGAGGTCGTCGTCGCTCATGGCGTCATCGTCCCAGACGGAGTCGGGTCCGACAGCCACTCGGCCACGCCCGCCAGCAGCACCTTCTTGGTCTCGTCGGGCGCGCACGACGCACGGATCGACATCGCCGCCAGCTCCGCCAGCGTCTCGTCCGACAGCTCGTGGGCGGCGCGCATCGTGGCGTACTGCGCGGCGAGGCGTGAGCCGAACAGCAGGGGGTCGTCGGCGCCGAGTGCGATGGTGGCTCCGGCGGCGAGGAGCTCCGGGAGCGGGACCGAGGTGAGGTCGGAGTAGACGCCCAGGGCCACGTTCGAGACCGGGCAGATCTCCAGCGCGATGCCACGGTCCACGATCTCGGCGAGCAGCGCCTCGTCCTCGACCGAGCGCACCCCGTGACCGAGACGCTGCGCGTGCAGGGACTCCACGCAGGTGCGGACGGACGGTGGCCCGACCAGCTCCCCGCCGTGCGGCACCAGCGTGAGCCCGGCCCGCTCGGCGATCGCGAACGCCGGGGCGAACTCCGTGGTGACCCCGCGGCGCTCGTCGTTCGAAAGCCCGAACCCCACGACGCCGCGGCCGACGTACTGGGCGGCGAGGCGCGCGAGCGTGCGTGCGTCGAGCGGGTGGCGGGTCCGGTTGGCCGCGATCACGAGCGCCATCCCGAGCCCGGTGTCCGCCGAGGTCTCGCGGACGGCGTCGAGCACCAGCTCGGTGAACGACGTGATGCCGCCGAAGCGGGCGCCGTACCCCGACGGGTCGACCTGGATCTCCAGCCACCGGCCGCCGTCGCGGAGGTCGTCCTCGGCGGCCTCGCGCACGAGCCGGCGTACGTCGTCCTCGGTGCGGAGCACCGACCGCGCCACGTCGTACAGACGCTGGAAGCGGAACCAGCCCTTCTCGTCGGCCGCCGACAGCTGCGGCGGCCATTCGCTGACCAACGAGTCGGGCAGCACGATGCCGTCGCGCTCGGCGAGCTCGAGCAGCGTCTCGTGACGCATCGAGCCGGTGAAGTGCAGGTGGAGGTGCGCCTTCGGGAGCGTGCGGAGGTCACGCCGCCCGTCGGGCGCCACCTCAGGCAAAGAGCTTCTGGAGCCGGGTGATCCCCTCGACCAGGTCGTCGTCACCGAGGGCGTAGGAGAGCCGGAGGTAGCCCGGTGAGCCGAAGGCCTCGCCCGGCACGACCGCCACCTCGGCCTGCTCGAGGATGTACTCCGCGAGGTCGGCGGAGCTCTCGATGGTGCGGCCGTCGTAGTCGCGTCCGAGCAGTCCCTTGACCGACGGGTAGGCGTAGAACGCGCCCTGCGGCATCGGGCAGACGACGCCGTCGATCTCGCTCAGCATCGACACGATGGTCCGGCGACGGCGGTCGAAGGCGGCCTTCATCTCGGCCACGGCCGACAGGTCGCCGCTGACTGCGGCCAGGGCCGCCCGCTGGGCGACGTTCGAGACGTTGGACGTCGCGTGGGACTGCAGGTTGGCCGCAGCCTTGGCGATGTCGGCCGGGGCGATGACCCAGCCGACCCGCCACCCGGTCATGGCGTAGGTCTTGGCGACGCCGTTGACGACGACGGTGTGCTCGGCGACCTCCGGGCAGATGACCGGGAGCGAGCCGGTGTCGACGTCGTCGTACACGAGGTGCTCGTAGATCTCGTCGGTCAGCACCCAGAGGCCGTGCTCCTCGACCCACGCTCCGATCGCGCGGATCTCGTCGGAGGTGTACACCGCGCCCGTGGGGTTGGAGGGCGAGACGAACAGGAGCACTTTGGTGCGGTCGGTGCGCGCGGCCTCGAGCTGCTCGACGGTGACCTTGTACTCCTGCGTCTCGTCCGCGAGCACGGGGACCGCGACCCCGCCCGCGAGCTGGATGGCTTCGGGGTACGTCGTCCAGTACGGCGCCGGCACGATCACCTCGTCGCCGGGGTCGAGCATGGTCGCGAACGCCTCGTAGATGGCCTGCTTGCCACCGTTGGTGACCACCACCTGCTGCGCGGTGACCTCGAGGCCGCTGTCGCGGCGCGTCTTGTCGACGATCGCCTGCTTGAGCTCCGGGAGCCCGCCCGCGGGCGTGTAGCGGTGGTTCTTGGGGTCGCGGCACGCCTCGACGGCCGCCTCGACGATGTAGTCCGGTGTCGGGAAGTCGGGCTCGCCGGCTCCGAAGCCGATCACCGGGCGGCCCTCGGCCTTCAGTGCCTTGGCCCGGGCATCCACCTTGAGCGTCGCCGACTCGGCGATCGCGCCGATGCGGGCGGAGATGCGCCGCTCGCGCGGGGGAAGGGTGGACGTGGGCTCGGTCATGGCCCCATCGTAGGGGCGCCGCGGCGGCTCGGCCGATTCGCGCCGGGGCCCTCGCCCCCGGGCGTTTGGACTCACCCTCGGTGCGCCCCGTAGACTCGGCGACCGGTGGATCTTCCCCATGCTTTGGCATGCCCGCGCACGGCACGATCGGCGCAGGGGAGGACCGAAGGGCACTAGCTCAACTGGCAGAGCATCGGTCTCCAAAACCGAAGGTTGGGGGTTCAAGTCCCTCGTGCCCTGCGAGAACCGAACAAGCACTGGACAACCAGCACGAAGAAGAAGCGGACGGCCAACCGGGTCGGTCGCGAGAGATCAGGAATGAGGTGGCCCACGTGTCGGGAGGCAACGCCGTCCGGTCGCGTGACCGGCGTACCGAGCGCACCGGACCGGTCCTGTTCTACCGGCAGGTCGTGGCCGAGCTCCGCAAGGTGGTCTGGCCGACCCAGGAGCAGCTGATCACCTACTTCTTCGTGGTGATGGCCTTCGTCGTCTTCATGATGGCGCTGATCTCCGGGCTCGACCTGGGCATCGGCAAGCTCATCTTCTGGGTGTTCAACGGCAATTCCTCGAGCTGAGGTTGGGAGCAGGAAACGTGTCGCAGTACGACATCGAGCACGACGACGCCACGGAGGAGGTCTCCGGCCAGGCCGAGGAGCCGACGGTCGAGGAGACCCCTGAGACGTCGGCCGAGCCGACTCCCGAGCCCGGCTCCGAGCTGGGGGCCGAGGCCGACGTGACGGTCGCCGCCGAGGAACCGGCCGCCGAGGAACCGGCCGCCGAGGAGCCGGCCGCCGAGGAACCGGCCGCCGAGGAACCGGCCGAGGAAGCGGTGGCCGAGGAGGCCGTGGCCGAGGAGGCCGTGGCAGAGACCGACGAGCCCGGGGCCGAGGAGGCCCCGCAGGAGCCGGTCGCCGAAGCGGAGGGGCAGGTTGCCGAGGCTGAGGAGGCGGTCGCCGAGGCCGAGGAGGCGGGCGACACCGCAGACTCCACCGAGACCGGTGAGGCCGCCGCGGAGGAGGACCCGCTCGAGGAGTTCCGTCGTGAGCTGTGGTCCAAGCCGGGGGAGTGGTACGTCGTCCACACCTACTACGGCATGGAGAACCGCGTCCGCCAGAACCTCGAGAACCGCATCGTCTCGCTGAACATGGAGGACTACATCCACGAGATCGTGGTCCCCACCGAAGAGGTCGCCGAGATCAAGAACGGCCAGCGCAAGATGGTCAAGCGCACCGTGCTGCCGGGCTACGTCCTCGTGCGGATGGACCTGACCGACGAGTCCTGGGCGGCGGTGCGGCACACGCCGTCGGTCACCGGTTTCGTCGGCCAGGCGCACCAGCCGGTGCCGCTGAGCATGACCGAGGTCGAGAACATGCTGGCCCCGACGATCGTCGCGCCGACCGAGGCTCCCGCGGGTGCAGGTGGCGCAGCCGGTGGCACCGCGACCGCCACCAAGAAGCCGGTCGAGGTCGCGGACTTCGGCGAGGGCGACTCGGTGATGGTCGTGGACGGTCCGTTCGCCACGCTCCACGCGACGATCACCGAGATCAACGCCGAGGCCCAGCGGGTCAAGGCGCTGGTCGAGATCTTCGGCCGGGAGACCCCCGTCGAGCTCAGCTTCAGCCAGATCCAGCGGGTCTGAGCACTCACCCGAAACTGCGGAGGAATGGACGCCGGCCCTCGGGCGTGGCGTGCGTCTCGTCCGCGGTTTCCGTGCGAGTTGGGCCCCCAGATTTCGCTTCTGACGGGTGACGGGCCAGAATGGTGCGGTTGCCCAGCGACACCGGGCACCGTGCAACACCAGGTGGCAGAGCCGGTCCGGCTCGCGATGACCACGACGTACGACACGAAGGACACCCACTCAGATGCCTCCCAAGAAGAAGATCGCCGCGCTGGTCAAGGTCCAGCTGCAGGCGGGCGCCGCGACGCCGGCGCCGCCGGTCGGTACCGCGCTCGGTCCGCACGGCGTGAACATCATGGACTTCTGCAAGGCGTACAACGCCCAGACCGAGTCCATGCGCGGCAACGTGATCCCGGTCGAGATCACGATCTACGAGGACCGCACGTTCACCTTCATCACCAAGACGCCGCCCGCCGCGGAGCTGATCAAGAAGGCCGCAGGCCTCCAGAAGGGCTCCGGCGTGCCGCACAAGGAGAAGGTCGGTCGGATCACCAAGGACCAGGTCCGCGAGATCGCGCAGACCAAGATGCCCGACCTGAACGCCAACGACATCGAGGCCGCGATGAAGATCGTGGAGGGCACCGCCCGCTCGATGGGCGTCACGACCGATTGAGAGCCCCTGGCCTGAGCTTGCGAAGGCCAGGACCAGGCTCGAAGGTTGAGGAGCGTCCGGCTCAGACCCGAAGCGAAGCGAGGGGATGAGCGGCGCGTCTCGAAACCGAGTCCGGTAACAGGACCGACCAACCTTGTGGCAGGGCCGCGCTGGCCCGACGACCACATCTGGAGAACAGGAACCAGCACATGCAGCGCAGCAAGACCTACCGCGCCGCGGCCGAGTCGTTCGACCGCAACGAGATCTACTCTCCGTACGCCGCGATCAAGATCGCCAAGGAGACCAGCAAGAAGAAGTTCGACGAGACCGTCGACGTCGTGATGCGCCTCGGGGTCGACCCCCGCAAGGCCGACCAGATGGTGCGCGGCACCGTCAACCTGCCCCACGGCACGGGCAAGACCGCGCGCGTGCTCGTCTTCGCCAACGCCGACAAGGCGGAGGCGGCCCGTGAGGCCGGCGCCGACGTGGTCGGCGGCGACGAGCTCATCGAGAAGGTGAACGGCGGCTGGCTCGACTTCGACGCCGTCGTCGCCACGCCCGACATGATGGGCAAGGTCGGCCGCCTCGGTCGTGTGCTCGGTCCCCGTGGCCTGATGCCCAACCCGAAGACCGGCACGGTGACGCCCGACGTCGCCAAGGCCGTCTCGGACATCAAGGGCGGCAAGATCGAGTTCCGCGTGGACCGTCACGCCAACCTCCACTTCATCATCGGCAAGGCCTCGTTCTCCGAGAAGCAGCTGGCCGAGAACTACGCCGCGGCGCTCGAGGAGGTGCTCCGGCTCAAGCCGAGCAGCTCGAAGGGCCGCTACCTGCGCAAGGTGACGGTGTCGACGACCATGGGCCCCGGCATCCAGGTCGACCCGAACCGCACGCGCAACGTCGCGGAGCCGGACGCAGCCGAGTGAGGCGGCGCCGTCCGCCGGACGGCACGTGGAGCAGACATGAGAAGGGCCGGTCACCTCGCGGTGACCGGCCCTTCTCGATGTCCGGGTACCTGACTCGGGCGAGCCAGGTGGCTGGCTACTCCACGTAGACCCGCTCGTCGACCAGCTTCTCGGTGACGACGTTGCCGTTCGGGTCGAAGCGACCCTGGTCGAAGCGCTTCTTGAACTCGATCTCGGCGCCGCCGCTGCCGGAGCGGTTCTTCTCGACGGTGACCACCGACCAGTCCTTGAAGTGCTCGGCGTTGGCCCCGCCGTACATCAGGTGGTGGCGGGCGACGATGTCGGCCTTGGTGCCGAGGATCAGCACGACGTCGGGCTCGTAGGACAGAGCGGTCGAGCCGCGCATGTGGCGGGTCCGCATGCGGGCCCCCGGCTCGAGACCCTCGTGGTCCATCGCGGCGACCGCGAAGACCGGGGCGTCGAACTCGATGGCGACGTCCTTGAGCTGCTCGGTGATGCGGGTGATCCGCTCCTCCTCGCCGAGCTCCGAGAGCGGCGTCGCGACCTTCTGCAGGTAGTCCACGACGATCAGCGGGGACTCGCCGGTGCTGCCCATGACCTTCTTGATCGTGTCGTTGATCTCGGTGATGTCCGTGTGGGTCGCGGTCGAGCGGTGCACGACCAGCCGGTCGGCGTACTCACTGACGTTGACCAGGGCCTGGGTACCGATGCCGTTGCGGGTGGCTGCCATGCGCTCGAGCAGACCGCCGGCACCGCCGCTGAGACCCTCGAAGATCCCACGCACCTCACTCAGGCTCGGGGCCTCGTAGGGGTCGATCTCGCCACCCTCCATCGCCACGAGGCGCTGGGTGAGGGCGTCGGCCTCGAGCTCGTAGGAGAAGAACACGGCCGACCGGCCGGCCTTCACCGCGGCTCGCGCCGCCTGGAGGGCGAACATCGTCTTGCCCTGGCCCTGCGGGCCGGCGATCAGGTTGAGCGTGCCGGAGCGGAAGCCGCCACCGATCGCCTCGTCGAGAAGGGGGAATCCGGTGGGCCACAGGCGAACACCGCCGTCGGGGCTGCGAAGGCGGCTGTCGGCGCGCTCGAGGACGGCCGACAGCGACGTCAACTTGTAGTCCATGGGGAAGATTGGAGCATGGATCGTCCGGGTCCGGTAAAGATCCCCGAAAAGTCAGCCTCTCTGGATCAGACCACCTGGCCCATTTGGCCCAGTCGCGTCATAGGTGCCCGGGAGGCCCGTCTCGATACCTAGGACGGTACCGCGCGTGCCGGTCCTGTCTGCGCATCTTGGCGCGTTCTTTACCTGACATCTGCTCCACCGGACCGACCGGTCGGGCGCACCACCCGCAGGACGCCCGGCGGCCGATTTGGTCGTGGCGACGCGGACGCCGTACCCTCGTGCGAGTAACCAGAGACCGCTGGTCGTCGTACCTGCCCCGGCAGGTGTGATCGAAGGTTCCGCGAAGCGGACGGCCCGCGCAGGTGACAGAGCGGTACGTCGGCCTCGCGGCCGCCGTGCGATCCACGCCCTGGGCCTGCGCCCGGGGCGTTGCTGTTTCTCGGGTCTCGATCGAGTCGGCCCGGGTCTCGCCCATCGGAAGGAGACCCATGGCGCGGGCAGAGAAGCAGGCCGCCGTCGCGGAGATCGTCGAGTCGTTCAACGATGCCGCCGGCGCTGTGCTGACCGAGTACCGCGGGCTCACCGTGAAGCAGCTGCAGGAGCTGCGGCGCTCACTCGGTGAGCACGCCAACTACGCCGTGGTCAAGAACACGCTGGCCAAGCTCGCCGCGAAGGACGCGGGGATCGAAGGCTTCGACGACCTCCTGACCGGTCCCACCGCGATCGCCTTCATCAAGGGCGACGTCGTGGAGGCCGCGAAGGGTCTGCGTGACTTTGCCAAGGCGAACCCCACCCTGGTCATCAAGGGTGGCGTCCTCGACGGCAAGCCCCTCGACGCCAAGGAGGTCGCCAAGCTGGCCGACCTCGAGTCGCGTGAGGTGCTCCTGGGCAAGCTGGCGGGTGCCATGCTCGCGTCGCTCAGCCAGGCCGTCTACCTGCTCAACGCTCCGATCGCCCAGGCCGCCCGGCTCGCCGGTGCGCTCCAGGCGAAGGCCGAGCAGGACCCCTCGATCCTCGCAGGTGGGGCCCCGCAGTCTGACGCTGCACCGGCTGCCGCCGAGGAGGCGGAGACCGCCGACGCGGCCGACGCCCCCGTTGACGAGGTGACCGAGGTTCCCGCGGACGAGACCACCGAGGCTCCGGCGGACGCACCCGCCGACGCCGAGGAGACCCCTGCCGCGGAGGCCACCGCCGCCTCTGACGAGAGCGACACCGCGGAGGCCTGACCCAGGCCGCCGTACCCACCTGAGAAACCCCGGCCCGCCTCGATCCGGCGGAGCCACAGACTGGAAGGAAACGCCACCATGGCGAAGCTCAGCACCGACGAGCTGCTCGACGCGTTCAAGGAGATGACGCTCATCGAGCTCAGCGAGTTCGTCAAGCAGTTCGAGGACACCTTCGGCGTCACCGCGGCCGCTCCGGTCGCCGTCGCCGCCGCTCCCGCCGCCGGCGGTGCCGCGGGCGGCGAGGCCGCCGAGGCGGGCGGCGACCAGGACGAGTTCGACGTGATCCTGGAGTCGGCCGGCGACAAGAAGATCAACGTGATCAAGGAGGTGCGCGCCCTGACCTCCCTCGGCCTGAAGGAGGCCAAGGACCTGGTCGAGGCCGCTCCGAAGCCGGTCCTCGAGCACGTCACCAAGGAAGCCGCCGAGAAGGCCAAGGAGGCCCTCGAGGGCGCCGGCGCCAGCGTCACCCTCAAGTGACATCTCGCGTCGCGACTTTCTGACGCAGACCCCGAAGGCGGGTGCTCCCAGCAGGGAGCACCCGCCTTCGTCCGTCCGGGCCCCGGGCTGCGGGGCTAGCATCGATCCGATGCGGAAGCTGATCGTGAGCAACTTCCAGACCCTGGACGGCTACTACGAGTCGTCCGACAAGACGTTCCACCGCTTCTTCGACTACTTCCTCGAGGAGTACGGCGCGAACGAGGCCTTCGACGAGTACAACACCCAGCTGCTGCATGGTGCCGACACCCTGCTCCTCAGCGGGCGGACGTCGTTCCTGGGCAACAAGGCCTACTGGTCGACATACCCCGACGCCCCGCCCGGCACCGCGATCCGGCGTGAGTATGCCGCCCTGATCGCCGACACCGAGAAGTACGTCGTCTCCGACACGATCCAGCCCGACGACCTGGCGCCCTGGCAGGACACCACCCGGATCCTGCGCGGCGCCGACCTCTACGAGCAGATCGCCACCCTCAAGGCGCGACCGGGGCGCGACATCCTGGTGCAGCTCAGCCGGCAGCTCTGGAACGACCTGCTCGTCCACGGGCTCGTGGACGAGCTGCACCTGACGATCTTCCCGGTGATCGGCGGCGAGGGGATCCCGCTGTTCACCGGTCGCCCGCCGGTCTCGCTCGAGCTGCTGTCCACCCGGACCTGGGAGGGATCGGGCAACATCCTCGCGGTCTACCGCCCGATCCTCCGCCAGTCCGTTCCGAAGTCGTCCTGACGTCCGATTGAGACGCCCCGAAATCGGTTACGGGCGGGGCGTGACGGATCAGAGTGCCGAGGAACGTCCCGAGGTCGGCAAGCCGGAGCACGCGGCGGTCGGCATCCCGGGTATCTACTGGTCGATGAAGTACGCGATGAGCGAGATGGGTCCGTCCAGGTCCGCCCGGACACTGCTGACGATGAACCACATCGACGGCTTCGACTGCCCGTCGTGCGCGTGGCCCGACCCCGACCGGCGCAAGGCCGCGGAGTTCTGCGAGAACGGCGCCAAGGCGGTGGCGTGGGAGGCGACGCGCAAGCGGGTCGGCGCGGACTTCTTCGCCGAGCACTCCGTGGCCGAGCTGCTCGCCCACGACGACCACTGGCTCGAGAGCCAGGGTCGGCTGACGGAGCCGATGTACCTTCCACCCGGCGGGGAGCACTATCGGCCGATCTCGTGGAACGACGCCTTCCGGCTGGTGGCCGCGCGGCTCGACGGCATGGAGTCACCCGACCGGGCGGTGTTCTACACGTCCGGTCGTGCCTCCAACGAGGCAGCCTTCGTCTACCAGCTGCTCGCCCGCCGGCTGGGCACCAACAACCTCCCCGACTGCTCCAACATGTGTCACGAGTCGAGCGGCACCGCGCTGACCGAGACCCTGGGGGAGAGCAAAGGCACCGTCACCTACGACGACATCGCCTTCGAGTCGGGACTGATCCTGATCGCCGGCCAGAACCCCGGGACCAACCACCCACGGATGCTCACGGCGCTGGAGCAGGCGAAGAAGAAGGGCGCCACGATCGTGGCGATCAACCCGCTCCCGGAGGCGGGGCTGATCCGCTTCCGCAACCCGCAGACGGCCCGCGGGGTCTCCGGGATCGGCACCAAGATGGCCGACGTCCATCTCCCCGTGCGGCTCAACGGCGACCTCGCGCTGTTCGCCGGCCTCAACAAGCTCCTCGTCGAGCGCGGGGCGGTCGAACGCGACTTCATCGAGCACTCCACCGACGGGTACGACGTCGCCGCGGAGGCGTGGTCCGCCCTGGACTGGTCCACGATCGAGTCGCACAGCGGCCTCCGTCGTACCGAGATCGAGGCCCTGGCGGACCGGGTCGAGGCCCACGACCGGGTCATCGTCTGCTGGGCGATGGGTCTGACACAGCACAAGAACTCCGTGGCCACGATCCGCGAGATCGTGAGCTTCCTGCTCCTCCGCGGCAACATCGGCCGCCCCGGCGCCGGTGCAGCGCCGATCCGGGGGCACAGCAACGTCCAGGGCGACCGGACGATGGGGATCTGGGAGCAGATGGCCGACTCCTTCCTCGACGCGATCCGCGACGAGTTCGGGTTCGAGCCGCCGCGCGAGCACGGCACGGACACCGTGGCGGCGCTCCAGGCCATGCTGGCCGGCGGCGTGGACGTGTTCGTCGGGCTCGGCGGCAACTTCGCGGTCGCCACGCCCGACACGGCCGCGGCCACCCGGGCGATGGAGAACGTCGGCCTCACCGTCGGCATCCACACCAAGCTCAACCGCTCACACCTGCACCACGGGCGAGAGGCGCTGATCCTGCCCTGCCTGGGGCGCACCGAGCGCGACATCACGGCCGCGGGTGAGCAGTTCGTGACGGTCGAGGACTCGATGAGCATGGTGCACTCCTCGCGCGGGCGGTTGCTGCCCGGTTCGCCGCACCTGCGCAGCGAGGTGCAGATCATCTGTGGCATCGCCGAGGCCCTGTTCGGCTCCGGGGACGGCATCGACTGGTCGGGGTTCGCCCGGGACTACTCGCTGATCCGGCGCCACATCGCCCACGTCGTACCCGGGTTCCACGCGTTCGAGGAGCGGGTGGCCCACCCCGGCGGCTTCCAGCTGCCCAACCCGGCTCGGGACTCCCGCGAGTTCGACACCTCCACGGGCAAGGCGCGCATCACGGCGAACCCGCTCACGGCGGTCGACGTCCCCGACGGGCACCTGCTCCTGCAGACGCTGCGCTCCCACGACCAGTTCAACACGACCGTCTACGGGTACGACGACCGCTACCGAGGCGTGAAGCACGGCCGCAACGTCGTCTTCGTCAACCCCGACGACCTGAGGTCGCTGGGGATCGAGGACGGCGACACCGTGGATCTGGTCTCCGTGGCCGCGGACGGGGAGCGCCGGCTGACCGGGCTGCGGGCGGTCAGCTACCCGACGGCCGCCGGCTGCGCCGCGACGTACTACCCGGAGGGCAACGTGCTCGTACCGCTCGGCGAGCTGGCCGACGAGTCCCGGACCCCGGTCTACAAGTCCCTCGTGGTCAGGCTGGAGCGGGTCTCCGGTTCCTGACTGCGCGCCGGCGCAACTCCGCGCGGTGACCGGGCGTAACTTCTCGTCCTCACGCCCGTTGACCCCAGGTAGCACGGCCGCGAGCCCCGCGTGGCCGGCGAACCTTGGGAGGGCAGCTGACCCATGGGCGTGGAGATCCAGATCGAGGGTCTGACCAAGTCCTTCGGCAAGCAGCTCATCTGGGGGGACGTCACCCTGACGGTCCCCGCCGGAGAGATCTGCGTGATGCTCGGGCCGTCCGGCACGGGCAAGTCGGTCCTGCTCAAGACCCTGATCGGCCTGCTCAAGCCCGACCGGGGGAGCGTGGTCATCGAGGGCGTCGACATCACCGCCTGCCGGGAGCGCGAGCTCTACGAGATCCGCAAGCTGTTCGGCGTGCTGTTCCAGGACGGCGCGATGTTCGGCTCGATGAACCTCTACGACAACGTCGCCTTCCCCCTGCGCGAGCACACCCGCAAGTCGGAGTCGGAGATCCGCTCCATCGTGATGGAGAAGATGGACCTGGTCGGTCTGCTCGGGGCGGAGGACAAGCTGCCCGGTGAGATCTCCGGCGGTATGCGCAAGCGGGCCGGCCTCGCCCGGGCTCTCGTGCTCGACCCCGAGATCGTGCTCTTCGACGAGCCGGACTCCGGCCTCGACCCGGTCCGTACGTCGTTCCTCAACCAGCTGATCGTCGACCTGAACGCCCAGATCGACGCGACGTTCCTGATCGTCACCCACGACATCAACACCGCGCGCACCGTGCCCGACAACATCGGGCTCCTCTACCACCGCCACCTGGCGATGTTCGGCCCCCGGGAGATGCTGCTGTCGTCGGAGGAGCCGGTGGTGCGCCAGTTCCTCAACGCCCAGACCATCGGCCCGATCGGCATGTCGGAGGAGAAGGACGCCGACGAGCTCGAGGCGGAGCGGGAGCGCGGCGTGGAGCTTCCTCCCCTCCCGCCCATCCCGCTCCAGCTCGAGCCCTCCAACGGCATCCCGCGGCGCAGCCAGCGCCCGCCGGGCGACTGGTGCCGCGAGAACGGCGTGATCCCCCCGTCGGGCTCGTTCGAGCAGAACATGACCATGAGCACGGGTGGGTGAGCCGTGGCCGACCTGACCGCCTCACGCGCCCTCGCGCCGATCGGCACAGCGGGCAAGCTCTTCGCGTTCGCCCTCGACGTCGTGCGCGGGATCTTCCGGCGACCCTTCCAGTTCCGAGAGTTCGTCCAGCAGGCCTGGTTCATCGCGTCGGTGACGATCATCCCCACGGCGCTCGTCGCGATCCCGTTCGGTGCTGTGATCGCGCTCCAGGTCGGCGGGCTCATCAAGCAGTTCGGTGCCCAGTCCTTCACCGGCTCGGCCTCGGTCCTGGCGGTGGTCCGCGAGGCGGGCCCGATCGCGACGTCCCTGCTGATCGCCGGTGCCGCCGGCTCCGCGATCGCCGCGGACCTCGGAGCCCGCAAGATCCGCGAGGAGCTCGACGCGATGATGGTGCTGGGCATCGACCCGATCCAGCGCCTGGTCGTCCCGCGCGTGCTCGCCTGCATGCTGGTCGCGGTCTTCCTCAACGGCCTGGTCAGCGTCGTCGGCGTGGCCGGCGGCTACGTGTTCAACGTCGTCCTCCAAGGAGGTACGCCGGGCGCCTACATCGCCAGCTTCACCGCCCTCGCCCAGCTTCCGGACCTCTACCAAGGCATGGCCAAGGCCCTGGTGTTCGGCCTGATCGCCGCGATCGTCGCGTCGTACAAGGGCATGAACGCCGGGGGTGGGCCCAAGGGGGTCGGTGACGCCGTCAACGAGTCGGTCGTCGTGACCTTCATGCTCCTGTTCGTCGTCAACTTCGTGATGAGCGCGATCTACTTCCAGCTCGTCCCGCCGAAGACGGGCTGAAGGCCATGCCCCTCGACCTCAGAGCCGTCTGCGCGACGCCCCACGGGCGCTCCGCTGCGTTGCGGTCGCTCACCAGACAACCCCGGTATGGCCTCGCTCCCGCGCCTTGCGGAGCATCCCGTGGATGCGTCGCTCGCGACGGCTTGACGTCGAAGGGCATGGCCTAGCCGTGGCGAGCATGAAAGCGGTCTACCAGAAGCCGCTCCGCACCCTCGACGACCTGGGCGGAGAGCTGGCGTTCTTCCTGCGCGCCCTCGCGTGGACCCCCAAGACCGTCGTCCGCTACAAGAAGGAGATCCTGCGGATCCTGGCCGAGGTCACCCTCGGGTCCGGGGCCCTCGCGGTGATCGGCGGCACGGTCGGCGTGATCACGGCCATGTGCTTCTTCACCGGCACCGAGGTCGGCCTCCAGGGGTACGCCGCCCTCAACCAGATCGGCACCGCGGCTTTCTCCGGCTTCGTCTCTGCCTACTTCAACACCCGCGAGATCGCACCCCTCGTCGCCGGCATCGCCCTGGCCGCGACCGTCGGCTGCGGCTTCACCGCCCAGCTCGGCGCCATGCGCATCTCCGAGGAGGTCGATGCGCTCGAGGTGATGGCGGTCCCGTCGCTGCCGTTCCTGGTGAGCACCCGCATCGTCGGCGGCCTGCTCGCGATCATCCCGCTGTACGTCGTGGGGCTGGTGTCGTCGTACTACGCGACGCGGCTGACGGTCACCCAGTTCTTCGGGCAGAGCACCGGCACCTACGACTACTACTTCCACACCTTCCTGCCACCCCAGGACGTGCTGTGGTCCTTCGGCAAGGTTCTGGTCTTCGCGGTGACGGTGATCCTCATCCACTGCTATTACGGCTACAACGCCTCCGGCGGCCCCGCCGGCGTCGGCGTCGCCGTCGGCAAGGCGGTCCGCACCAGCATCGTCGCGATCAACGTCATCGACCTCTTCCTGTCGATGGCGATCTGGGGCGCGGCCACCACCGTGAGGCTGGCCGGCTGATGGGCGCGGCACTCAAGCTGCGCGCGCTGGGCCTCGTGTTCCTGGCGCTGCTGCTCGCGGGCGTCTGGCTGACCTACGGCGTCTTCACCCAGAAGTTCAGCCACTTCGAGGAGGTCACCCTCGACGCCCCGAGCATCGGGCTGCAGATGCCCGACCGGGCCGACGTCAAGATCCGGGGCGTCATCGTCGGCGAGGTGCTCGGCTTCAGCGCGACCGACCAGGGCGCGAAGGTCCGGCTCGGCATCGATCCCGGCCAGCTGGACTCCATCCCGAGCAACGTGACCGGCGCGATCGTGCCGAAGACGCTGTTCGGCGAGAAGTACGTCTCGCTCGTGGTACCCGGCACCCCGTCGCCCGACCACCTCCGGGGCGGCCAGACGATCCCGCGCACCGTCGTACCCGTCGAGGTGCAGAAGGTGCTCGCCGACCTGTACCCGCTCCTGCGCACCGTGCAGCCGGCCGACCTGAACCTCACCCTCAACGCCATCTCCACCGCGCTCGAGGGCCGCGGCGACGATCTCGGCCGCGACCTGGTCACCGTCGACCGCTACCTGAAGCGGATCAACCCGCAGATCCCGCAGATCGTCCAGGACCTCCGCCTCACCACGAAGGTCTCGAACACCTACGCCGACGTCATGCCGTCGATCGCCCAGATCCTCGACAACACGATCACGACCACCGGGACGCTCGAGGACCGCCGCCGGCAGCTCCAGGCGCTCTTCACCGACGTCTCGTCGTTCTCCGACACCGCCCACGACTTCCTCCGGCAGAACGGCGACAACATCATCCGGCTCGGGCAGCTGAGCCGACCGCAGGCGCAGATGCTCGCCCGCTACGCACCGGAGTACCCGTGCCTCCTCGGCGGGCTGGTCAACGCCGCCAAGCGCGAGGCCGAGGCCTTCCGCGGCTTCACCCTGCACATCGTGCTCGAGACGCTGCCGAACCAGCCGCGCGGCTACACCGCGGGCGACCGTCCGGTGTACGCCGACAACCGCGGCCCCAACTGCCTCCACCTGCCGAACCCACCGTGGAACCAGAGCAACCCGGTGCGGCACCAGCCGAACTTCCACGACGGCATCGACAGCCCCACCGGGAAGGGCACCGACCGCGTGGCGCCCTCGTGGGGCCGGGCCTACACGCGCGGCACCGGGTACGCCGGGGGCACGGCGGAGTCGAACATCCTCAAGTCGCTGCTCGGGCCCTCGCTCGGGGTCACCCCCGACGAGGTGCCCGACCTCGGCGTCCTCCTGGTCGGCCCGATGGCCCGCGGAGCGGAGGTGTCGCTGCGATGAGCATCCCCCTGCTCAGGTCGAGGGAAGAGGCTTCGACCCAAGCCGGCACCCGCGCCGCCACCCCCGCGCCGGCGCGCCGCCACCTCGACACCAAGACCATCTCGGCGCTGGTCAAGCTGCTGGTGTTCATGGTCATCACCGCCCTGGCGACCGGCGCGCTCGCCATCGTCATCGGCAACCTCAGCTTCGGCCCCACGCACACCTACCGGGCCGAGTTCGTCGACGCGACCGGGCTCGTCAAGGGTGACGACGTACGGATCGCCGGCGTGAAGGTGGGGTCGGTCAAGAGCATCTCGATCGTCGACCGCACCCGCGCGATGGTGACCTTCGACGTGCAGAGCGACACCGCCCTCACCCGCTCGACCCACGCCGACATCCGCTACCGCAACCTCGTCGGGCAGCGGTACGTCGCCCTCACCAACGAGATCGGCAGCACGCAGGTGCTGGAGCCGGGCTCCACGATCCCCGTCTCGCGCACGTCGCCGGCGCTCGACCTGACCCTGCTCTTCAACGGGTTCAAGCCACTGTTCCAGGCACTCTCGCCGTCCGAGGTCAACCAGCTGTCCTACGAGATCATCCAGGTCTTCCAGGGGCAGGGCGGCACCCTCGACGGGATGCTCGCCCACACGGCGTCCATCACCCAGACGCTCGCGGACCGCGACCAGGTGATCGGTGACCTGATCAGCAACCTCAACTCCGTGCTCGACCACGTCGGGCGCCGCAACCGGCAGCTGAACGACCTGATCACGACGTTCCAGCAGTTCGTCGGAGGCCTCAAGAACGACCGGAAGGCGATCCTCGGCTCACTCGACCAGATCTCGAACCTGTCGGTGCAGACCGCCGACCTCGTCTCGGGCATCCGCCGGCCGTTCGTCTCCGACATCCACCACCTGCGCGGCTTCGCCGCCAACCTCGACCGCGGCCGGCCGGAGCTCGACCGTGCCCTGCAGGTGCTCCCGATCAAGCTGCGCAAGGTCGGCCGCACCGCCACCTACGGCTCGTGGTTCAACTTCTACCTCTGCGACTTCACCGGCCAGATCCGCCTCGGCAAGACCGCCGTCCCGGTCACCTACAAGACCGGCTCCAACAGGTGCAATCTCGGATGAGCACCCCTTTCAGAGAGCGCAACCCGGTCGTGATCGGGGCGATCAGCCTCGCCGTCGTGGTGGGCCTGGTCCTGCTCGCGTTCAACGCCGACAAGCTGCCCCTCATCGGCGGCGGCCCCACCTACTACGCCGACTTCTCCGAGGCGGGCGGGCTGAAGCCCAACGACGAGGTGCGCATCGCCGGGGTGCGCGTCGGCAAGGTCGACTCGGTCTCCCTGGACGGCGACCACGTCAAGGTCGCGTTCCGCATCGACAGCGGTGCCGACTTCGGGCCGGACACCCGCGCGGCGATCAAGGTCAAGACGCTGCTCGGCGCCATGTACCTCGCGCTCGAGCCGGCCGGCTCCGGGCAGATGGGTGAGGGCTCCGAGATCCCGGTCGACCGCACGTCCTCGCCGTACGACGTGGTGCAAGCGTTCTCCGGCCTCGCCCGCACCTCGGAGCGGATCGACACCGACCAGCTGGCGAAGAGCCTCACGACGCTCGCCGACCTGACCCGGCACACGCCGGAGAACTTCCGCAAGGCCCTGTCGGGGGTCTCGGCGCTGTCGAGCAACCTGGCCGCCCGCGACGAGCAGATCGGCACGCTCCTGCAGAACCTGCACAGCGTCAGCACGACGCTGAACGCCCGCGACCAGGACATCGTCGGGCTGATGCGCGACTCCGCCGTGCTGTTCGAGGCGCTGGTCACGCGCCGCGACGCCGTCCACGACCTGCTCACCTCCACTTCGCAGCTGTCCCGCGAGCTGACCGCGCTGGTGAAGCAGAGCCGCGGCGACCTCAAGCCCGCGTTGACCCACCTCAGCTCGGTGGTCGACGTCCTGCAGAAGAACTCCGACAACATCGACCAGAGCATCCGGCTGATGGGGCCGTTCTACCGGGTCTTCGCCAACACGCTGGGCAGCGGGCCGTGGTTCGACACCTACATCCAGAACATGCCGCCGGTCCCGCAGGTGGGTGGCTGAGATGACCCTGCTCCGCAAGACCCTGGTCCCGGTGATCGTCGTCGCCCTCGCGGTGGCCGCACTGGCGTCGTTCGCCTTCGGCGGGTCCGACCAGAAGACCCTCACCGCCGACTTCCCGCGCACGGTCTCGCTGTACGAGGGCAGCGACGTGCGGGTGCTCGGCGTACCGGTCGGCAAGGTGGACTCGGTCACGCCGTCGGGCACGCAGGTCGTGGTGACGATGCACTACGACGCCGACGTGCAGATCCCGGCCGGCGCGAAGGCGGTCATCATCTCGCCGTCGATCGTCGGCGACCGGTTCGTGCAGCTGACGCCGGCGTACTCCGGTGGCCAGGTCCTGGCCGACGGGGCGACGCTGGACCAGGACCACACCGCCGTGCCGCTCGAGCTCGACCAGATCTACGAGAGCCTCGACGACCTCACCGTGGCGCTCGGTCCGAGCGGTGCGAACGAGAAGGGCGCGCTGACCGACCTCCTCGAGACCACGGCCCGGAACTTCGGGGGCCAGGGCAAGAAGTTCCACCAGACGATCGAGGACTTCGGCAAGCTCAGCGGCACGCTGGCGGACAACAAGGACCAGCTCTTCGGGTCGGTCCGTCAGCTCGAGGGCTTCGTCCGCACCCTGGCCCGCAACGACCACACCGTCCGCGACTTCAACAAGACGCTCGCCCAGGTCTCCGGGATGCTCGAGGGGGAGCGGGGCGACCTCGCCGCCTCCCTGCGCAACCTCGGAACCGCGATGAAGCAGGTCTCCTCCTTCGTGCGTGAGAACCGCGAGGTCCTCGGCAAGAACATCGCCGGGCTCGACGACGTGACCCAGATCCTGGTCAAGCAGCGCGCCGCCCTGGCGGAGACGCTGCGGAACGCGCCGCTCGCGCTGAACAACCTCGCCCTGACCTACAACCCGCAGGCGGGGACGCTCGACACCCGAGCCAACCTCGGCGAGATCGGGAACCAGATCACCTCCGACCCGGGCACCTTCCTGTGCGGCATCCTCAACCAGGCGAACCAGGGTAGGCAGACCTGCGACCTGGTCCGGCAGCTCCTCGGCAACAACCGTCCGGGCGCCCTGGGTGGTGGCCCCGCGCGGCGGCCGACGGTGGACCGCACCGACCCCACGCTGGGTGGACTCGTGGAGGTCGGCCGATGAACCGTCGCCTCCCCAACCTGCTCGAGGCCGTCGCCGCCCTCGTGGCGTCGGCGGTGCTGCTGGCCGGCTGCTCGTTCGACCCCTACAAGCTGCCTCTCCCCGGCGGCACGGACGTCGGCAGCCACCCGATCACGATCACCGCGCAGTTCCGCGACGTCCTCGACCTGGTGCCGCAGTCGACGGTCAAGGTCAACGACGTGACGGTCGGCAAGATCACCGACGTCCGGCTCCAGGGCTACCACGCGCTGGTGACCATGCAGCTGCGCGACGACACCAAGCTCCCCGACAACGCCGTCGCGACGATCCAGCAGACCAGTCTGCTCGGCGAGAAGTTCATCGAGCTCTCGGCGCCGGCCGACCCCAGCCCCAACCCGCTGAGGTCCGGTGACGTGATCGACATGGACCGCACCGGGCAGAACCCGGAGGTCGAGGAGGTCCTCGGCGCGCTCAGCCTCCTGCTCAACGGCGGCGGTGTCGGCCAGCTCCAGACGATCGCCCGCGAGCTGAACAAGACCCTGCACGGCCGTGAGGGGGACGCCCGCTCGGTCCTCCACCAGATCCGGAGCTTCAGCGGCCAGCTCGACCGGCACAAGCAGGACATCGTCACCGCACTCGAGGCGCTGGACCGGCTGTCGGGCCAGCTGAACCACCAGCGCGACACCATCGACGCGACCCTCGACCAGCTGCCCGGCGCGCTGCGCTCGATCAACACCCAGCGCGACGACCTGGTGCGGATGCTGAAGGCGCTGGCCCACCTCAGCGGCGTCGCCACCCGGGTCATCCGGGTGTCGAAGGACTCGACCGTGGACACCCTCCGGCAGCTCAGCCCGGTGCTGAGCCAGCTCCAGGCGTCCGGGAAGAACTTCGTCGACGCCTTCCAGATCGCCCTGACCTACCCGTTCGTCGACGAGGTCGTCGGGCGCGACCCCCAGGTCGCGCGCAACCTACAGATGGGCGACTACACCAACCTGTCGATCAAGCTCGACATCTCGCTCGACCCGAACGGCAGTCTGCCCATCCCCACCGGCCTGCCGACCAACCTGCCGTCGCTGCCGACCGGGCTGCCGACCGTCCTCCCGACCTCGGAGATCACCAAGATCCTCGGCGACGTGACGAAGTGCCTCCAGAGCGGCGACGTCACCAGCAAGGCGTGCCGCAAGGTGCTGGGCGACCCGCAGGAGCTGCTCCGCCTGATCGCCAAGTGCAAGAAGAACAAGCACCAGGACAACCCCGTGTGCCAGGTGCTCGACGCCCTGGACCTGCCCACCAAGGGGCCGCTCCCGTCGTTGAGCCTGCCGACCAGCCTGCTGCCGACCCTCCTCGGCGACGGCGGGGTGCTCGGGCTGAACCGGACCGCGTTCGGGCCGCGGGGGCCGACCATGCGTCAGCTCTCGCGGATGTACGACCCGGCCCTGGTCGACCTCCTCGTGCCCGGGATGGTGATGAGCCGATGATCACCCGCCGTACCAAGGTCCAGCTCGCCATCTTCGCGCTGATCACGATGCTCGGCGTCACGTTCGTGGGTGCGAAGTACGCGCAGCTGAACCGCCTCTTCTACAACACGTCGTACACCGTGGTGGCGCACTTCCAGGACTCCGGTGGGATGTACGCCGGCGGGCTGGTGTCCTACCGCGGGGTCCCGGTCGGCCAGGTCGACAAGCTGGTCCTCACCCAGGACGGCGTCGACGCCTACCTCGACATCGACCGCGGCTGGGACCACGAGATCCCGGCCGACACCCTGGCCGTGGTCGGCAACCGATCGGCCGTGGGCGAGCAGTACGTCGACCTCCAGCCGCAGACCGACGACGGCCCGTTCCTCCACGACGGCTCCCAGATCGCCCGGGCGGACACCCGCACGCCGCTGCCCACCGAGAAGCTGCTCGGCGACATCTCCACCACCGTCGAGTCGGTGGACAAGAAGGCGCTCCGGACGTCGGTCCACGAGCTCGGACAGGCCTTCGGCGGGACCGGCCCGGACCTCCAGCGGATCATCGACACCGGCACGACGTTCATCGACGCCGCCAACCGGAACTTCGACGTCACCACGGCGCTGATCCACGACAGCAACACCGTGCTGCGCGGCCAGATCGCCTCCGCGAGCGCGATCCGCTCGTTCGCCCGCGACCTGCGGCTGTTCTCGGGGACGCTCGCCGGGCACGACCGCGACCTGCGGCGCGTGATCGCCAACGGGTCGGTGACAGCCACCGAGCTGCGGACCTTCCTCGACGACAACAAGGTCCACCTGGCCGGCCTGATCAACAACCTGGTGACGACCGGCGACATCGTGGTCAAGCACCTCCCCGGCCTGCGCCAGGTGCTCGTGCTCTACCCCTACGTCGTCGAGGGCGGCTTCACGGTCGTGTCCAAGTCGCCCGAGACCGGGCTGTACGACGCGCACTTCGGGATGGTCCTCACCAACGACCCGCCGGTGTGCCACAGCGGCTACCAGAGCACCGACACCCGGCCGCCGCAGGACGGGTCGAACCGGCCGATGAACGTCAACGCGCGGTGCACGGAGCCGGCCTCGAAGTCCGACCCGCGGGGCGCCCAGAACGCCCCCTCGAACCGTCCGGCCGCGGCGTACCGCCCGCCCGTCGCCTGGTACGACCCGTCGACCCAGCACCTGACCTGGGGATCCCGTGTCCCCGCTCGGCTCGATGACGCGGGGAGCCCCGCCCCCGCCACGCTCGGAGAGGAGACCTGGAAATGGCTGTTCCTTCAGCCCTTGACGACCGGCCGGAGGTGACGACCCCGGAGCCGGCGCCCACCGACGAGCCTCGCGCCCCACGGGCCGCCCTCTTCCGGCTGGTCCTGCTCGCGGTGCTCGCGATCGGCCTGGTCGTGTCCCTCGTCAGCATCCCCGTCCTGCTCGCGCACCGGCAGGTCACGGTGCTCGGCGCGACGTTCGGCTCGGACGACGCGTCGGCCGTGCAGGCCGACCGTGAGGCGGCGATGGCCGCGACCCAACAGTTCGTGATGCGGGTCAACACCTACGGACCGAAGCTGCTCGACTCCCAGGGTCGGATGCCCGCGTACCGCTCGCGGGTGAGGGCCGTGATCACGCCGAAGTTCGCCGTGTCCTTCGACAAGAGCGTGTCGATCGCCGAGAAGAGCGTGAAGATCTACGGCCTCGACCGCACCTGCGCGGTCTCCGCGACCGGGGTCGAGGTGATCGACAGCGACTCGGCCCAGGTGCTGGTCGCCGGGACGATCAGCCAGACCGTGCTCGACCGGAAGGGGAAGCGGGTCTCCGCCGGCGACCCGGCGCCGTTCCGCCTCCGGGTGAGCCTCGACAAGATCGACGGCACGTGGCTCGTCGACGACTACCAACCGGTGACCAGCTCATGAACGCGACGACCCTGACCGCCACCCTGTACGACGTCCTCGACGTCGAGCCGAGCGCGTCCGCGGAGGAGGTCCGCGCGGCCTGGCGGGCCGCCGTCGCCGACCTGGACCCGACCGACCGTCGGTTCCGCGTCTACAACCAGGCCGCCGAGGTCCTGCTCGACCCGGCCCGCCGGGCGGCGTACGACGAGGAGATCGCGGCCGAGATCGCTGCCCGACAGGCCGACGTGGACGACAGCACCGACCTCTCGGATGCCGACGACGCCGACGAGGTGGCCGAGATGGCCGAGTCGGCCGAGGCCGAGCCCGCAGCCGCGCGCACCGCCGTCCCGGGGGCGGTGCGACGGCTCGCGGGCGACGGCCTGCCGGTGGTGCCGGGCTGGCTGCTGGTGACCGTGGCGGCGGTGCTGGCCGTCTGCCTGATCGTGGTCGGCGTCCTGCTGTCGCGGCCCACGGACACCGCGGTGACCGAGGACACCCAGGCCGCCCAGGCGGCGGCGGAGCGGGCGATCGTGCCGCTGCTGTCCTACGACGCCCACCACCTCGACCGGAGCGCGGCGGCCGCGCAGCCCTACCTGACGTCGTCGGAGAAGGAGCAGTACGACAAGCTCTTCGACGTCATCCGCCAGAACGCCCCGCGCACCGGCACCGTCGTCCAGGCCAAGTACCTCGCCTCCGGGGTGGTCCGCTCCGGCACCGACCGCGTCGACGTGTTCGTGCTGGTCGACCAGGTGACCCGGAACAAGCAGCATCCCAAGGTCCCCGTGGTCTACAAGAACCAGGTGACGGTCTCCATGGCCAAGGTCGGCGACCAGTGGCTCGTCGACGGCCTGACGACCAACCGCTGAGCGAGGAGGCGCGCCTCAGGCGGCGAGCCCGGCGGCTTCTCAGGATCGTTCGTCGCTTCTCAGGGGTTGCAACGGCCGAGAAGCGACGAAACACCCGGCGAGCCGGGTATCGCCCCGGGCGGCGAGCCGTCGGCTTCTCAGGATCGTTCGTCGCTTCTCAGGGGTTGCAACGGCCGAGAAGCGACGCAACACCCGGCGAGCCGGGTATCGCTGCGCGCCTCGGCGGCCCCCGTCGCCGCCGGGGCGGGCCGACCTGGAGGTGACCTGGGGTTTTACCGTCGGGGGACGCCGCGCCTGTGCAGAAGTGCTTGACCTGAGGCCCGCCCGGGGTCACACTCGTGGGAACGTTCGGCCAGCGGGCCGGATGCCATTTGTGGTGCGCGCCCTTCTGCGCTAGTCTTGACATCTCTGCGCCTGCCCTCAAATGCTGATCGCCTGCCCGGTGGCTGATTGAAGTGGTGGGTTGGCGCTCTCTCCGCCAGCATTCGTCGAAGGACAGATCTTGGCCGCGCGTAGCACCGCCGACACCTCTTCCACCACGCCGCACCGCATCTCGTTCGCGAAGATCAGCGAACCTCTCGAAGTTCCCAAGCTCCTCTCCCTCCAGACCGACAGCTTCAACTGGCTGATCGGCAACGAGGCCTGGCAGGCCGATGTCGCGGCCCGCGAAGCCGCCGGCGAGGACGTCTCCCACAAGTCCGGACTCCAGGAGATCTTCGAGGAGATCTCCCCGATCGAGGACTTCTCGGAGACGATGAGTCTCTCCTTCGAGAACCCGGTCTTCTACGACCCGAAGTACACCGTCGAGGAGTGCAAGGAGAAGGACTTCACCTACTCCGCGCCGCTCTACGTCTCCGCCGAGTTCACCAACAACGAGACCGGTGAGATCAAGGGCCAGACGGTGTTCATGGGCGACTTCCCGCTGATGTCGCCCCGCGGCACCTTCATCATCAACGGCACCGAGCGAGTCGTGGTCAGCCAGCTGGTCCGCTCGCCCGGTGTCTACTTCGAGAAGACCGCCGACAAGACCTCGGACAAGGACATCTTCACCGCCAAGGTGATCCCGAGCCGCGGCGCCTGGCTCGAGTTCGAGATCGACAAGCGCGACATGGTCGGCGTCCGCCTCGACCGCAAGCGCAAGCAGAACGTCACCGTCCTGCTCAAGGCCCTCGGCTGGACCAACGAGCAGATCCGCGAGGAGTTCGGCGAGTTCGAGTCGATGATGCTCACCCTGGAGAAGGACCACACCCAGAACCAGGACGAGGCGCTGCTCGACATCTACCGCAAGCTGCGCCCGGGCGAGCCGCCCACGCGCGAGGCCGCGCAGACGCTGCTGAACAACTACTACTTCAACCCCAAGCGCTACGACCTCGCGAAGGTCGGCCGCTACAAGATCAACAAGAAGCTGGGCCTGCTCGAGGCGTTCGACCAGCAGACGCTGACGATCGACGACATCGTCGCGGCGATCCGCTACATCGTCTCGCTGCACGACGGCCGCACCGAGATCGAGTCCGCCCAGGGCACGCTCGAGATCGCCGCCGACGACATCGACCACTTCGGCAACCGGCGCATGCGCACGGTC
>DASSTL010000029.1:0-24199 GCA_035707985.1 Nocardioides sp.
CGTGCTCCTGTGCGGACACCACCACCGGGTCATCCACCACACGCCCTGGGAAGTCCGCCTCAACCCCCACGACCACCGACCCGAGTTCAAACCCCCACCCAAACACGGAGTCGAACGAGCCTGGATCAGAACCCGACCACGCCGCGAGTGAGCACTGAACTGCCCCCATCGCCGTAGTAGCCCGGTGGTTTCGAGACGGCGCTAGCGCGCCTCCTCAACCACGACGAGCAGAGCTCGCCCCCTCAACCACCGGAGAGCCGGAGCTCGGCGACGGCGGCCGGGCACAAAGGAGACCTCTCCCTCTCTTCAGCCAAGAACCGCCACCACCCACGGCCCGTCACGGATCAAGAGCCATCCACCGGTCAGCGCACGTGTACAGCGACGACCCCGGCGACGGTGCGCGTGAGCGCGTGGGCGAGCGAGCGCTGAGCCGGGTCCTCGGGTCCGCTGACCTCGACGACTCCACTGGTGACCTCGACGCTCCAACCGTCGTGCCCGAGCTCGTCGAACAGCTTGATGACGTCGTGCGCGATCACGTCGTCGTCGCGGGCCAGGGCCCGGAGTACGTCGCTCCGGCTCACCATGCCGATGAGCCGGTGCTCGTGGTCGACCACGGGCAGGCTCTTGAACCCCTTGGCCGCCATCAGGTCGACCGCCGCGGTCACGTCGTCCTGCGGGCCGACGGTGACGGGTGTGCGGGTGTAGACGTCCTCGACGGTGTGCGCCGGCGAGACCGGGTGGATGGTGATCGGGCGCTCGTGCGCACGGGGGTCGTCGGCGACGTCGCGGATGAGGTCCGCCTCGCTCACGATCCCGCAGAGGTGCTGCTCCTCGTCGACAACGGGCATCGAGGTGATGCCGGCGAACGCCAGCTTCGTCATCGCAGCCTTGATCCCCACCGACGGCACCACGGTGATCGGGTCCTGGGTCATGACGTCCTTGACGAGCATCGCTGGCCTCCCACAGATGGATGGTGGCGGGCCCGCCCGAACGCTGGTGCGTAACTCGGGTCCGGGCGGGTCTTGCCTCCAGTCAGCCGCATTCCGGGTCCTGAGTCGAGGGTCTCCCGTCATCCGGCGAAGGGACCGACGGACACAGATCACGTCCACTCGTGGCCAAGGTCCACACGATCGCCGACCCGGGGCCCCTGACTCCCGGTTCGGGCCACCGCACGATGGAAACAGAGGCAGGTGGATCACCATGAACATCACAGACCAGCAAGTCTTCGGCGTGGTCGTAGGCGTGGACGGCTCCGAGCACGGCGACACCGCGGCGCGGTACGGCGCGGTCGAGGCCGATCGGCTCGGAGTGCCCCTCGACCTCGTGCACGTGATGCCCGCGGCCATCCCGCTGGCACCCGAGCACGAGCCGGTCCTGTCCGAGGCATCCCTCCAGTCCTACGCCACGGAGATCCTCGACCGAGCCCGCAAGGGCGCTCTCGCGCTCCGCCCCGACGTCGAGGTCCGGACCCATCTGCGCTCCGGCAGCCGGGCCCAGGAGCTCGTCGCGTGTGCCGAGCGGGCCACCCTGCTCGTGCTGGGCAACCGCAGTCCCAAGGCCTTCGACCGCATCTGGACCGGAGGGACCGTGACCGCCGTGTCCGCCGGTGCGGCGTGCGCCGTCGTCGTGGTGCCCGCAGAGTGGCAGCACGACGTCGTGCGCGGTCGGGTCGCGGTCGGGGTGGACACGCCGGGGGAGGCCCATGACCTCTTGGAGGTGGCGTTCAAGACGGCGCGAGACCTTGACGCCGACCTGGTCGTCCTCCATGCCTGGCGGCTCGAGGGCGTGTACGACGACATCATCGCCGACCGCACCTGCGCCGACCGGTGGCAGCACCACCAGACCGAGCTCATCGAGCGCGACCTGGCGGAGTTCCGGGAGCGGTTCCCGGACGTCCCGATCCGGGTCTACATCCGGCACGAGGACCCCGCCCATGCGCTGGTGCGGGTGACCGGGGGCGTCGATCGGCTGGTGCTGCAGCGGCTGGCCGGCCGTCCTCTGCGCCACCTCGGCCGCGTCGGGCGTGCGGTCCTCCGCGACTCCCGGTGCCCGGTCGTGGTCGTGCCCAGCCACCAGGTGCAGCCCAGTCATCACGGCGCGCACGCACTCACGTCCGACGCGCCGGTCGAGGCGCTGGCGCGATGACCTCGTCGGTCCGCCAGAACTCCCTCGCGCGTCCCCCGACGCGTGAGAGCGGTCCGCGCTCGCGGCGCTGGATGTTCTGGACCGCAGTCGAGGCGGCTGCCGCCGTCGTCGCCGTGCTGGCCGACCTGCTCATCCCGAGCCTGGTGCTGGTGGCGATGGCGCTCGTCTCGCTGACTGTCCGCCGCACCGGCCTCGGCGCCGACGGGTGGCACAGCCTCGGACTCCGGCGACTCGGCCATGGCGGGCGGGTCGCCGGCGTCGTGCTCGCTCTGGTCGCGCTCTGGTCGCTCCTCCAGCTGTCGGTGACGATGCCGATCGCGAACCACGTGTCCGGCCACCGCCAGGACCTCGACGCGTTCGACGACCTCCAGGGGAACGTCGGCCTGCTCCTGGTCCTGCTGGTGGTCGGCTGGGTCCTCGGTGCGGTCGTCGAGGAGGTGGCCTACCGCGGCTACCTGCTCACTCGGATCCGCGAGGCGATCGGCCACGGCCGGGTCGGCGTGTGGCTCGCCGTGCTGGCGTCCTCGCTGCTGTTCGGCCTCGCCCACACCGAGCAGGGCGCGGTCGGTGTGGCCGTGGTGACCCTCGACGGCCTCTTCTTCTGCGCGCTGCGCTACCGGTTCCGCTCGCTGTGGGCGTCGGTCCTCGCGCACGGCTGCAACAACACCCTGGGCTTCCTGGCGTTCTTCCTGGTGGGCCCGATCTACGGCTTCTGGTGACCGTCCCGACAAGGCCGTGGCCCCGGTCATCGCATGCGGTGACCAACTCCCCTCCTGACGGAACAGGACTCGGAGAAGAGTGATGGTGCGGGTATCTGGCCCGCAGCCAGAGGGAAGCACAGACAGACGCAGTGAGAAGGAGGCAGGAGATGACGACCTTGGCCCGTCGCCGCAACAACCCCGTGACCGAGGTTCTGAGCTGGCTCGACAACGACGCGCCCTTCGCCTTCCGCACCGACAACACGCCACTCGTGCGGATCGAGGACTTCGTCGACGCCGGCACGTACGTGCTGCGCGCGGAGATCCCGGGGATCGACCCCGAGAAGGACGTCGAGGTCCACGTCGCTCGCGACACCCTGAGCATCCGGGGCGAGCGGCGCGAGGAGGAGAAGGACAAGCGGCACCACGAGATCCACTACGGCGAGTTCGTCCGCTCGGTGCGGCTGCCGGAAGGGGCGCGCACCGACGACGTGACGGCGACGTACGACGACGGCGTGCTCGAGGTGCGGGTGCCGGTCGACACCGACGGCATCGAGACGCGCACCGTGCCGATCGCTCGGAAGGCAGGCTGAGTCCGCCATGTACGCCGCAGTCGGTGACCGCCTCGTGATCCACTCACACCACCTCGACGCCCCCGACCGGGACGGCGAGATCGTCGAGGTCCGGCACGCGGACGGGAGTCCGCCGTACCTCGTGCGGTGGTCCGACACCGGTCACGAGAGCCTGATGTTCCCGGGGCCCGACGCCACCGTGGAGCATTTCGTGAAGAAGGACTCCACCCGAGCAGGGCACTGACGTCGGCGCAGGCTGACGCGACTCAGCGGGGCCCGGTCACGCACCGGGCCCCGTTGCCGTGTCCGAGCGACCCAGCCCGGACGAGCCCAGGGCCCGGACGAGCCCAGGGCCCGGACGAGTCCAGGGCCGACCAAGGACCAGGACGTCGTGGCCCTCCGCCCCTGACCCTCACCCCGGCGCGCGAGGGACGGTGGTGTCGGAGGCGATGAAGATGTTCACCATCCGCAACCTCGGTGGTATCTCGTTGTTCCTGGCCGGCACGACGTGGCTGTGGCTCACGCCCGCGTTCGCGACGAAGGGGGTGAGCACCTCGGGGGCGACCTGGGCCGTCACCCGGGCCCTGAGCCTGCTCACGATCGCCGCGTTCTGCGTGGCGACGTGGGCGTTGTTCGCCCGCTACGGGTGGTGGGAGGCGGCGGCTCTCGGGTCGGCCGCGGTCGGCCTCGTGACACTCCTGCCCTACTGGTTCGCCGCCCACGGTGGTGGCGAGACCGCCGGTACGGCGACCTGGAACGCGCTCGTGCACGTCCTCATGGTCGGCGGCGTGTTCGCCCTGCTGCTGGTCCCGCAGCTCGAGCAGTGGGTCGACCACCACGTCATGGTCCGGTGACCACCGTCGTACTCCGAGCCGGGAGCTCCTCGAGGAAGGACGGCTCGTCGTCGTGCGCGCGCTGGACCAGGTCCCAGCCGTCGGCGCCGAGCGTGACCACGGAGACCGGGAAGATGCCGAGGTCCTCGCGCTGGATGTGAGCCTCCAGCGCGTCGAAGAGCCGGGAGAGCGCGTCGGCGAGCTCCGGTGACTGCGGATCGAGCCCGGAGGCAGCGGCGTCGAGCCAGCGGTGCTCGCTCTCGAGGTCAGCGACCTCGTCGACGTAGTCGCCCTGCCGGCGCAGGGCCGTGAAGATCCCGCGCTCCTCCCGCGACACGTGGCGCTCGAGATGAGCCAGGAGCTCCTTCAGCCGGGTCGCCACGCCGTTCACGTCACCGCCGCTCGTGTCACCGGCCGCGAGCGCCCGACGGATGTGGTCCACCTCGTCCTGCAGGTGCCGGTGCTCGGTCATCAGCTCGTTCACCAGCGGGGTCTCGCGGCAGCCGCAGTAGTCGCACATCGTCAGCCGATCCGCTCCCAGCCGCGTCCGGGGCGGCGGGTGCCCAGCTGCGTGTCGCGACTGCGGTAGACGATGTAGGGACGCGTGAGATACCCGACCGGCGCGCTGAAGACGTGCACGAGCCGGGTGAACGGCCACAGCGCGAACAAGCCGCACGCCACGAGCGCGTGCACCTGGAAGCTCAGCGGCGCCGCGTCCATCAGACCCGGATCGGGGTGGAAGCTCCAGAACTGCCGGTACCAGATCGACACACCCTCGCGGTAGTCGTACTCGTGGCCGCCGAAGATGAACGCCGCCCCGGACACCGTGTTCCAGACCCCGAGCAGGATCACGCCGGCCAGCACGACGTACATCAGCTTGTCCATCTTCGTGGTCGCCGAGAACACCGGACCGACCGTGCGCCGACGGTAGATCAGGATCGCGAGACCGACCACGGTGGCCGCCGCCGCGAGGAGACCCAACGTGAGCGCGGCCCAGTGGTAGGCGCGGTTGCTGATGCCGGCGCCATCGGTCCAGGTCTCGGGGACCAGCAGGCCGACGAAGTGGCCGCCGACCACGCCCAGCATGCCGAAGTGGAACAGCGGCGACCCGAGGCGGAGCAGGCGGTTCTCGTAGAGCTGGGACGAGCGCGTCGTCCAGCCGAACTTGTCGTAGCGGTAGCGCCAGTAGTGGCCGACCACGAAGGTCGCCAGGCAGAGGTACGGGACGATCACCCAGAGGAACGTGCTCACCCGCCTACCTCCTGTCGCACCGCGGGCATCGGGAGGTCGACCGTCTCCTGTACCCCAGTCGTCTCGTGCAGGAGGGCGTCGAACGCGGGGCCGCCGTACGGCGACAGGCCGACCTCCTCGGCAGGCGGACCCTGCTCGGCGAGCAGGCGGATCGCCGAGCGCTCGTCGCCGTGCAGCGCAGGAAGCATCGCGCAGACGGCCTCGACCGCTCCGGACCACGGGGAGCCGGCCTCGGTCAGCGACAGCCGGAGCAGCTCGAGCCCGGCGCGGTGGTCGAGCAGGAGCCGGCGGCCCTGTTCCCGGTCGACGGTGGCGGCGAACTCCAAGACCACGCACAGGTGGTCGGGCAGCTCCCCACCCGCCTCCTGGTCGAGGACGAAGCCTGCAGCGAGATAGGTCTGCTTGAACCTGAGCAGCGCCGTTCCGCGCTTGCGCGTGTCGCCGTGCGCGAAGTACGTGAGGTAGAGGCTGTGGCGCCGTCGGGTGTCGAACGTCTCGACGTACGCCGCCTGGAGCTCCGTGAGTGGCGTGCTCTCGAGGTGCGCGACGACCCGCAGCAGCATCGCCGCTGTCTCATCCGGCACGTGGTCGACGATCCGGCGTACGACGGGCAGGTCAGCGAGCAGCCTCCCGTCCGGGTAGGACAGCAGCAGCGCGGCCGACTGCCAGACCGCGGCTTCGGTCGCGTGGTGGGTGCTCATCGGTAGTCCGCCCCGCCGGTGAGGCCGCCCGTGCCACCGGGCCCAGTGGCACCGTCGTCAGAGGTGTCGGGCGTGGTGCCCTCGCCGGCGGGAGCCGTCGTCTCGCGCGGCGGGAACAGTCCGCTGGGCGTGCCCTTGCCGTCCCAGTTCAGCAAGTTGACTCGACCGGCCTTGTCGTCAGGGGCGGCGATGGTGTCGGAGGTCTGCCGGTCACGCAGCATCGCGAAGTTCTCCACCGCGATCGGCACCGGACCGCCCGATCCTTCGCCGAACGGGCCCGAGCCGACCGGGCACTCGGTGCCCAGCGCCTCCAGCGAGTGCGCCTGCTCGGCATGCGCGGGCGGGATGACATAGCGCTCGTCGTACTTGGCCAGCGCGAGCAGCCGGTACATGTCGTACATCTGCTCCTCGCTCATCCCGACGTCGGCGGGGATCTGGCCGTTCGGCTCCCGACCGAGGTTGAGGTCGCGCATGTACGACCGCATCGCGGCCAGCCGCCGCAGCACGCCGTCGACGACCTCGATGTCGCCGGCGGTGAACAGCTCGGCGAGGTACTCGACCGGGATGCGCAGCGCGTCGATCGCGGCGAACAGGTTGCGCTCGTCCTCCGCGTCCTCGCCGGTGTCGCGGACGGCGTCGACCACGGGCGAGAGCGGCGGGATGTACCAGACCATCGGCATCGTGCGGTACTCCGGGTGGAGCGGCAGCGCCACCTCGTAGGTCTGGATGAGGGCGTGGATCGGCGAACGCTGGGCGGCGAGCACCCAGTCGTGGGGTACGCCGTCACGCTCGGCCGCGGCGACGACCTCGGGGTCGTGCGGGTCGAGGAGTACGTCGCGCTGGGCGCGGTAGAGGTCCCGCTCGTCGGGCGTAGACGCGGCCGCCAGCACCCTGTCGGCGTCGTACAGCACGAGCCCGAGGTAGCGGAGCCGGCCGACGCACGTCTCGGAGCAGACGGTCGGGATGCCGACCTCGATCCGCGGGAAGCAGAACGTGCACTTCTCGGCCTTGCCCGTGCGGTGGTTGAAGTAGACCTTCTTGTAAGGGCAGCCGGACACACACATCCGCCAGCCGCGGCAGCGGTCCTGGTCGACCAGCACGATGCCGTCCTCGGCGCGCTTGTAGATCGCGCCGCTCGGGCACGACGCCGCGCACGACGGGTTGAGGCAGTGCTCGCAGATCCGCGGCAGGTAGAACATGAAGGCGTCCTCGAACGACTTCTTCACCTCGGTCGAGACCTTCGCCAGGACCGGGTCGTTCTCGAACGACGCCATCGACCCGCCGAGGTCGTCGTCCCAGTTCGCCGACCACGTGATCTTCGTGTCGCGACCGGTCAGCAGCGACTTGGGGCGCGCGACCGGCGTGTGCTCCTGCGCCGGGGCGTCGGTCAGGGTGGCGTAGTCGTAGGTCCACGGCTCGTAGTAGTCGTGGATCGAGGGCAGCTTGGGGTTGGAGAAGATCGTCGCGAGCTTGCGGAATCGCCCGCCGGCCTTGAGCGACAGCCGGCCGCGCCGGTTGAGCGTCCAGCCGCCCTGCCAGCGCTCCTGGTCCTCGTAGGTGCGCGGGTAGCCCTGCCCCGGCCGGGTCTCCACGTTGTTGAACCAGACGTACTCGGTGCCCGACCGGTTGGTCCACGCCTGCTTGCAGGTCACCGAGCAGGTGTGGCAGCCGATGCACTTGTCGAGGTTCATCACCATCGCCATCTGGGCCATGACGCGCATCAGTACGTCACCTCCGCGGCCTCGTCGGTCGAGCTTGTCGAGACCATCAGTACGTGACCTCCTGGCTCCGCTTGCGGATGACGGTGACCTCGTCGCGCTGGTTGCCGGTGGGCCCCAGGTAGTTGAAGGCGAACGACAGCTGCGCATAGCCGCCGACCAGGTGGGTCGGCTTGACCAGCAGGCGCGTCAACGAGTTGTGGATGCCGCCGCGCTTGCCGCTGGTCTCCGAGACCGGGACGTCGATCAGCCGGTCCTGGGCGTGGTACATGTACACCGTCCCCTCCGGCATCCGGTGCGTCACGATCGCGCGCGCCACCACCACGCCGTTGCGGTTGACCGCCTCGACCCAGTCGTTGTCCGCGACGCCGACCTTCGCGGCGTCCTGCTCGCTCATCCAGATCGACTGTCCGCCGCGCGAGAGCGACAGCATGAACAGGTTGTCCTGGTACTCCGAGTGGATCGACCACTTGTTGTGCGGGGTCAGGTAGCGGACGGTCACGCCCAGCTCCCCGACGTCGCCCAGCTCGGGCTCGCTGAAGAGCGCCGCCATGTTCAGCGGCGGGCGGTAGACCGGCAGGCCCTCGCCCACCTCGGTCATCCAGTCGTGGTCGAGGTAGAAGCTCTGGCGGCCGGTCAGCGTGTGCCACGGCTTGAGCCGCTCGACGTTGATCGTGAACGCCGAGTAGCGGCGTCCGCCGGCCTCCGTGCCGGACCACTCGGGCGAGGTGATCACCGGCTGGGGCGCCGCCTGGGTGTCGGCGAAGGTGATCTGCTTGCCCTCGTGCTCGGCGGCCAGGTCGTGCAGCGGCCGGCCGGTACGCCGTTCCAGGGTCTGGAAGCCCTGGACGGCCAGGTGGCCGTTCGTCGTGCCGCTCATCGTCAGGATCGCCTCGCAGACGTGCCGCGCCTCGCGCAGCGACGGGCGGCCGTCGGCGGCGCCGCCGCGGATCGTGCCGTTCACCCCGGCCAGGCGCTCGATCGAGCGGGTCAGGTCGAAGGTGACCCCCTTGGTCGTGGCGCCGAGACTGTCCATCAGCGGCCCGATCGCGTCGTACTTCTCGCCGACGGCGCCGTAGTCGCGCTCGACCTCGACCAGCTTGGGCATCGTCCGGCCGGGCACCGGCTCGCACTCGCCGAGCTTCCAGTCCGCGACGACGCCGTGCGGGTTGGCCATGGCGTCGGGGGTGTCGTGCGTCAGCGGCGCCGCCACCACGTCGCGGCGTACGCCGAGCCGGGTGCGCGCCAGGTCGGAGAACACGTGCGCGAGCGCGCGGAACGCGTCCCAGTCGGTGCGCGACTGCCACGGCGGGGCGATCGCGGGGTTGAACGAGTGCACGAACGGGTGCATGTCCGTGCTCGACAGGTCGTGCTTCTCGTACCAGGTCGCCGCGGGGAACACGACGTCGGAGAACAGCGTGGTGCTGGTCTGCCGGAAGTCGAGGGAGTAGAGCAGGTCGAGCTTGCCCTCGGGCGCGTCCTCGACCCAGGCCACGTCGGTGGGGCGATGCCCCTCGGGCGCCTCGGCGGCCCGTAGTGCGGAGTCTGCGCCGAGCAGGTGCTTGAGGAAGTACTCGTTGCCCTTGCCCGACGAGCCCAGGAGGTTCGCCCGCCACACGCCCAGGACGCGCGGGAAGTTCTCGGGGGCGTCGGGGTTCTCGCCGGCGAACGCCAGCGTCCCGTCCTTCAGCTTCCGCACGACGTGCTCGGCCACCGGCACGCCGGCCGCCGCGGCCTCGTCGCAGAGGTCGAGCGGGTTGCGGTCGAAGGTGGGGTACGACGGCATCCACCCCATCCGCGCGCTCTTCGCGATCAGGTCGGCGGTGCTCAGTCCCGCGAACCGGCCCTGGCCGGTCGCCGAGGAGAGAGTGTCGGCCGCGAACGGGTCGTAGCGGAACTGGTCGGTGTGGAGGTACCAGTACGCCGTCTGGATCATGTTCCGCGGCGGGCGGCTCCAGTCGAGCGCGTTGGCCAGCTGCGCGTGGCCGGTCACGGGGCGGACCTTCTCCTGGCCGACGTAGTGCGCCCAGCCGCCGCCGTTGACGCCCTGGCACCCGGTGAGGGTGGTCAGCGCCAGGAACGACCGGTAGATCGTGTCGGAGTGGAACCAGTGGTTGGTGCCGGCTCCCATCAGGATCATCGAGCGGCCGCGGGAGTCGCGGGCGTTCTCGGCGAACTCCCGCGCGATCCGGGCGGCCTGCTGGGCCGGGATCCCGGTGACGGCCTCCTGCCAGGCGGGCGTGTAGGGCGCGTCGGCGTCGTCGTAGTCGGCGCCGACGCCGTAGCGGGCGAGCATCAGCTCGTAGACCGTGGTCACGGTGTGGTCGCCGACCCGGCGTACCGGCACGCGACGGACGACCTCGGTCGGGGTCCCGTCGAGTGCGTCGAAGAGGGGCAGCCGCACCTCGACGGTCGTCGCATCGGGAGCGCCCAGCCGGAGCAGCGGCTCGACGCCCTCGAGGTCGAGGTTCCAGCGGCCCTCGTCGGCGTCGCCGAAGCGATGACCGAGCGACCCGTTCGGCACGACCGGCTCGCCGGTGCGCCCGTCGAGCACGACGGTCTTGAACTCGGCGTTCGCCTCCCCGTCGTCGGGATCGTCGTCGGGATCGTCGTCGGGATCGTCGGCGTGATCGGGCAGGTCGGCGGCGGTGAGGAACTTCCCGGGGACGGCGGTGTCACCGGAGGCGTCGATGCGCACGAGGTGCGGGAGGTCGGTGTAGGTCGCGGCGTACTCCTCGAAGTACGGCGTGCGGGAGTCGACGAAGAACTCCTTGAGGATCACGTGGCCCATCGCCAGCGCCAGCGCAGCGTCGGTGCCCGGCCGGACGGCCAGCCACTCGTCGGCGAACTTCACGTTGTCGGCGTAGTCGGGTGACACCGCGATGACCTTCTGGCCGCGGTAGCGCGCCTCGGTCATCCAGTGGGCGTCGGGCGTGCGCGTGACGGGCACGTTCGAGCCCCACATCACCAGGTAGCCGGCGTCCCACCAGTCGCCGCTCTCCGGGACGTCGGTCTGGTCGCCGAACACCTGCGGCGAGGCGACCGGCAGATCGGCGTACCAGTCGTAGAACGACAGCATCGAGCCGCCGACGAGGTGCGTGAACCGCGCACCCGACGCGTGGGAGACCATCGACATCGCCGGGATCGGGGAGAAGCCGGCCACCCGGTCCGGCCCCCACTTCTGGATCGTGTGGACGTACGCCGCCGCCACCAGCTCGAGCGCCTCGTCCCACGTCGCGCGCACCAGCCCGCCCTTGCCGCGCGCCGTCTTGTACGCGCGTGCCCGCTGGGGGTGGTCGACGACGTGTGCCCACGCGGCCACCGGGTCGCCGTCGTACTGCCGCTTGCCCTCGCGGAACATCTCGAGGAGGACGCCACGGACGTAGGGGTAGCGGATGCGCGTGGGGGAGTAGGTGTACCAGGAGAACGCGGCGCCACGGGGGCAGCCGCGCGGCTCGTAGTCGGGCCGGTCCGGCCCGGGCGACGGGTAGTCGGTCTGCTGGGTCTCCCAGGTGATGATCCCGTCCTTGACGTAGACCTTCCACGAGCACGAGCCCGTGCAGTTCACGCCGTGCGTGGAGCGCACCACCTTGTCGTGGCTCCAGCGGTCGCGGTAGAAGGCGTCGGCCCCGCGGCCGCCCGTGCGCGTCATCGTCCGCCGGTCGTCGCTGACGGTGGCTCTGGTGAAGAACCGTCTCGTGCCGACGAGGAGATCCTCGAGCGGACCGTCGAGTCCGGGCTGGGTGTCGGTCACGTGGTCGTTCTCCCTCCGAGCGTCGGGCGCGTGGCAGCGGATGTGGAGCCCTGACCCGACCCTAGACCCGGCCGGAAGACGGTGTTCACGACGTGGCGTGCCATCGCGACGAAGACCACCAGCCAGACGGTGAGTGCCACCCAGAGCTCGGTCCGGCCGACGGCCTCGACCACCGGGAGATGGTCGGCCCGCCCGAGGTAGATGCCGGCGACGGCGTACATCCCGAGCGGGAAGACCAGGCTCCACAGCGTCGCGTCGTAGGTGAGCGGTACGCCGCGTCGCACGTGCCGCCACCAGCCCGCCGCCACCAGGACCGGGATCAGCCACGTCGCGAAGGCCCAGAAGACCACCGCGAGGCCGGCGATCAGGCCACGCGTGCTGGCGACCATGGGCGCGTCGGCCATCTCCACGATCCGCGCGCCGGCGAGGACGGTGATGGCGAGGGCGCCCATCGACACCCAGTACGGCGGGGTCAGCTCCTGGGGTCCGAAGTCGTAGAGCATCAGCCGCAGGGCCACCAGGATGCCGGTCGCGGCGTACAGGAACACCCCGACCGACCAGGACATCACCGCGAGCACGGCGAGGTCGCGTCGCGCGGTGTCGTAGACCGGCTCGATGGTGGCGCAGGCAACCGCCACGGACTGGCTGGCGACCACCCAGATGAACCACGTGCCGTTCGCCGTGGCCACGACCGGCCGCTCCTGACGCCCGAGCACCGCGGTCCACGGGACGACGTACCCGAGGGCGAGCCAGGCCAGCCCGGACAGGACCAGCAGGACCGCCGTCGCGTCGTTCACACCCGCGGCGCCGAGCCGGACGCCGAGGACGTTCGTGCCGGCCACGAAGGTGAAGAACCCGAACGCGCGTCGCGGGTCGGTGAAGTCGGCGACCACGGCGTGCCGGTAGGCCACGAAGCGCCAGGTGGTGAGGGTGAGGAGGACGACGAACGCCGCGACGCACACGACGAGCAGGGAGTCCGAGATCGCGTCCTCTCCCTCGAGCTGCATGCCGACCGAGATGATCCCGGTCGCCATCACCAGGGCGAAGTAGCCGGGAGTCAGCCCCTCGACGGCTCGTCCCACCCGGTCGGGCATGCCGGAACGCACCTTGGGATCGTGACACAGCGGCATGCTCATCCCTCGGCCTAGTGGTCCCTCGGCGGGGCACCCGCGACCGGGACCGACTGCCCGCCCATCTCCGCCCGACGGATCAGCCCGGACACCAGTTCGCGGGCCTGGGCGATGGTCTCGTCCAGGATGCGTCGGCCGGTGTCGACGTCACCGCTCTCGAAGTACAGCCGGGCGGCGGCCAGGCCCTGGACCAGCATGTCGTTGATCTCGATGGCCTCCTGGTGGAGCAGGGCCGAAGTCTCCAGCCGGCGTCGTTCCTCCTCCGCGCGCCCTGCCTGGTCGGCGGCCTGTCCCACGAGGACGCCGAGGAGGAGCAGCGGCACCACGCGAGAGGTCCATCCCGTGGGGGACAAGGTGACGTCATCGACCAGCGTCCACACCACGATGAGTGCGACCGCGACCATACCCGCGACCAAGCCCACCCTGAGTCCGAAGGCGTTGGCGAGCAGGGCCACCGGAAGGGCGTAGAGCATCGAGAAGGCGTCGCCCGCGTCTCCCACGAGGAGGCGCAGCGTGAGCACCGCGGCGAACAGCGCTCCCGCGACGGTCACGGCGCTGGCGGGGTGCCGACGGAACCACGGACCCAGCTGGGGCGCACCGGAGGTCGGCTGGGCCACGACTGTCACGCCGCGGCGCCGGCGGTACGACGGACGACGGTCACGGTCAGCACGAGCGTGAGGGCGGCCGTGACGGCCAGGGCCCACAGGCCGATCGCGTAGGAGTCCGTCTGGCCGTAGATGTAGCCCATCAGCAGCGGCGGCACGAAGCCGCCGAACCCGCCCGCCGCGCCGACGAGACCGGTCACCCCGCCCACGCGGGCGGGATCGGTCGCCTGCGCCACCAGCGCGAAAGTGGCCCCGCTGCCGCACCCGAGCGCGGCAGCCATGGAGAGGAAGGCCGCGGCGCCGACGCTGTCGACGGGCGGGTGTCCCGACGCGACGGCCGCACCGATGACCACGACCCCGAAGCAGGCGGCGAGCACTCGGACGGGCCCCAACCGGTCGGACAGCCATCCGCCGACGGGACGCATGACCACCGCGACCACGACGAAGCCCGCCATCCGGTTGGCGGCGCCGGCCGGGGACAGGCCGTACTCGGTCTTGAGGTACGCCGGGAGGTAGACCGAGAACGCGACGTACCCGCCGAAGGCGACGGCGTACAGGATGCAGGCCTGCCAGGTGATCGGCAGCCTGGCGTTGGCGACGACCCGCTTCGCCAAGGGGACGCTCGGCACGACGCGGCCGGGTGCGTCGCGCAGCACCAGCCACGCGACGACGGCGTACACCGCGAGGACGGCGGCGGTGATCAGGAAGGGCGCCTTCTCACCGACGTTGGAGTAGAGCTTCACGGTCGTCAGCGCGCTGATCGCGGTGCCACCCATGCCGGCCCCGAAGATGCCGACGGCAAGCCCCCGGCGTTCGGGGGGGAACCAGGCGTTCACGAACGGGACTCCCACGGCGAAGGCGGTACCCGCGATGCCGAGGAAGAACCCGCCGACCAGGATCAGGGTGTAGGAGTCGATGGCGACGAAGGCCAGGAACAGGATCGGGACGATCGTGACGGCCGAGATGATCGGGAACATCACCCGGCCGCCGTAGTGGTCGGTGAGCGCGCCCACGACGATCCGTCCGAGCGACCCCACGACGACAGGTACGGCGACCATGAGCGCGACGTCGGACTCGCTCAGGGATCCGAGCGTGCCCTGCTGCCGGAACAGCGGGCCGAGGGGGCTGATCAGGGCCCAGGCCCAGAAGTTCACCGCGAACCCGATCGTGGCCAGCGCGAGCATGACCGATGGTGAACCGGTCGAGGGCTGGTGCTCCGTCTCAGGCGTCATGGCGTCCTGGGTCGCGCTCATGGTGGGCTCCTCATGGGTATCAGGGCGCGGGCGGAGGAGTCCACCCTCGGGACAACCTTGTGCTGTCCCTGACGGTCACCGTGAGGGACCTTGGTCATCGCGGCCCGTGTCACCAGCCAGGACCTCAGCGTCCCGCAGGGTCACGAACACGCAGGGTCACGAACACACAGGGTCACGAACACACAGGTCACGAACACACGGGGTCACGAGCCGCGACGTCGCAGGTCGGCGGCGATCTCGAGCCGCGCCTGGACCTCACCGGCGAGAGTCCTGCCCCAGGCGATGGCGCGCTCCATCTGCCGCGACTCCAGCGGTCCCTCGACGTCCTGGACGACGAAGCCGGTCGGACGCGAGACGAGGGTGAACCCGCGGTCGCGCAAGAAGTGCGCGGCCGAGCGTGAGGCCGACATGGGCAGGCGCCGGACCTTGCTCACGCGCGTGTCGAAGCAGGCGGCGAGGTGGGTCCCGCTGCCTCCCGGCAGCGCAGTGAGCCACTCGCGGAGGCCCCGGGTGGCGTACCGGTCGTCGCCGCCACGGGCCGCCGCGTCGTCGCGGGTGGAGGGACGGCTGAGGGCGAACGCGTGCGTGGGCCCGCCGACCACGAGCAGGTCGTAGGCTGCGGGGTCGACCTCGAAGTCGTCGGCGATGTCGACGGCCTCCGCTTCGATTCCCTCGAGCCGCAGCCCGCTCGCGACCGCCCGCGCGATGCTCTCGGTGTTCCCGAAGAACGACTCGTAGACCACCAGTGCCTTCAGCCCAGCTGTGTCTGTCATGGCGGACCACCTCCCTGTCGTCCAGCATGCGCGGGTCCCGAAGCTCTGACTCGGGCCGACGGACCTCGCCCGGTGTGACAGCGGTCGGTCGCCGGTGGCAGCACGAGATGACGGTCGTCAGTTCGGCGGCGGGCGCTGTGCTCTGCGGGACGACGGCAACGAGGCCCACGCTGGGGACATGACCAGCCCGACGCTGACCTTCCTGGGCGCGGTGGGCACCGTGACCGGGAGCAAGTTCCTGGTGCAGGGCGCGGGAGGTCGGGTGCTCGTCGACGCCGGGCTGTTCCAGGGGCTGCCGGACCTGCGCCGCCGCAACTGGGCCCCCCTCCCACTGGACCCCGCCACCCTCGACGCCGTCGTGCTGACCCACGCCCACCTCGACCACAGCGGCTACCTGCCGCGGCTCGCGCGCGACGGCTTCAGCGGGCCGATCTACTGCACCGGACCCACGGCCGAGCTGGCGGCGATCGTGCTCGAGGACAGTGCGCACCTCCAGGCGGAGGACGCCCGCTACGCCAACGACACGGGCTACTCGTCGCACCGGCCGGCGCTGCCGCTGTACGACGTCGCGGACGTCACCGAGACGGTGCGACTGCTGCGACCCGTCGACCTTCGCACGCGGGTCGAGATCGCCCCCGGGGTCGGGGTGACGTTGCGGGGGGCCGGACACATCCTCGGGTCGAGTACTGCCGAGGTGGACGTCGACGGCTCGCGGGCGCTGTTCAGCGGAGACCTCGGTCGGGGGCAGCATCCGTTGCTGCCACCGCCGGACGACCCGCCGGCCGTCGGCACGGTCGTGGTGGAGTCGACGTACGGCGATCGCGAGCACCCGCCCCCGGACGACGAGCTGCTGGCCTCGGCGGTGACCCGGACCGCCGCCCGCGGCGGGACCGTGCTGATCCCGGCGTTCGCGGTGGACCGCACCGAATTGGTGCTGCTCGAGCTCCACCGGCTGATGGTGGCCGGCCGGATCCCGCGGCTGACCGTGTACGTCGACAGCCCGATGGCGCTGGCGAGCCTGGAGGTGTACCGGAGGGCGCACGCGGGCCGCCGCCTCAAGCACCGCGAGGCCTCGCTCTTCGACCTCCCCGAGGTGCAGGCGGTGCGGGATGCCGCGGGCTCCGAACGGCTCAACCGGCCGACGGTCCCCTGCATCGTGGTGTCCGCGTCGGGGATGGCCACCGGCGGAAGGGTCGTCCACCATCTCCGCCACCAGCTGCCGGACCCGCGCAACACGGTCGTGCTGACCGGGTACCAGGCCGTCGGCACGCGCGGACGCCAGCTGCTCGAGGGCGCACGGCAGGTCAAGATGCACGGCCGCTACGTGCCGGTGCACGCCGAGATCGTGCAGATCCCCGACTTCTCGGTGCACGCCGACGGGCCCGAGATCGTCCGCTGGCTCGCCCGGATGCCGTCGGCGCCGTGCACGGCGTACGTCGTGCACGGCGAGCCGCAGTCGAGCGCGGCGCTGGTCCGGAGGATCCAGTCCGAGCTGGGGTGGAACGCCGTGGTCCCCTCGCTCGGGGAGCGCGTGCGCCTCGACTGAGGCTTCCTCTGACCACGGTCCACGGGTCCAGTGCCATTGGGCACTCAAGACCCCGGCCGTGACCGACGACGCTGGAGACATGAACACAGACGCACGCCTGGTCGTCGGCTACGACGGCAGCACCGACTCGCTCGCGGCCCTGGAGTGGGCCGCCAAGGTGGCGTCGCTCCGGGGCGAGGCCATCGTTGCCACCACGATCGTCGACCCGCGACAGACCCCCCGTGGCGTGGCCTGGCCGGACTCCTACTGGGAGGAGATCGACGACAAGGCTCGCGCGGTCTTCGCGCAGTGGCCGGACGTGAAAGCCACGATCGAGCGTCATGTCGGCCACCTCGTGCCGCGGCTCCTGGAGTGCGCCGAGGGCAGCTCGATGCTCGTCGTGGGCAGCCACGGCCACACCACCCTCCACGAGATGCTGCTCGGCTCGGTGAGCCAGAGCGCCGCGCGGCATGCGGGGCCCCCGGTGGTCGTGGTGCGCCCGCCGCTGCACCCCGAGTCCGGCCGGATCGTCGTCGGCTCCGACGGGTCGGAGTCCAGCACGCGTGCCGTGGAGCTCGCGTGCGGGATGGCCGAGCTGACCGGCGACAAGGTCGTCGTGCTGCGTGCCTGGGAGCCGATGAGCGTGATGCCGGACCGGTACGGCTTCGCGCCCCCGCCGAGCGCCGACACGATGGAGGCCGCGGAAGGTGCGCTCGGACGCGTGGTTGACGACCTGCGTGCAGCTCATCCCGAGATCGCCATCGAGGGGGAGATCTTCGCCGGGGCGCCCGAGCGCGCGCTGGCCGACGCCGCCGACAACGCCTCTCTGGTCGTCGTGGGGTCCCGGGGCCACCACGCCGTCGGCGAGGTGCTCATGGGCTCGGTCGGTCGGGCGCTGCTCCACCACGCCCACTGCCCCGTGGCCATCGTCCACTGACCGCTGACGCCGGCCTCGGAGAGGCACCGGGTTCTGCCCAGAGGAGAACGACATGAACAACGAACCGTTCGAGCTGTCGCCCGAGGAGTGTCGGGAGCTCTTGAGCGCCGGCCTGGTCGGACGGGTCGCGGTCTGCACCCCGGTCGGGCCCCACATCGTCCCGGTGAACTACGCCGTGGTCGACGACGCGGTCGTGATCAGGACCACGCCGTACAGCGTGCTGGGCAGCCACGCGCGCGGGGCGACCCTGGCGGTCGAGGTCGACCAGTTCGACTACGAGCGCCAGCGGGGCTGGAGCGTCGTCGCGCGAGGACGCGCCGAGGCCGTGACCGGGGCCGAGGAGCTCAACCACATCCGGAGCGTGTGGGACCCGCACACCTGGGCCACCGGCCAGCGCAACCTGTACCTGCGCATGCGGTGGTCGGAGCTCACGGGGCGACGGCTGGGGTCGGGCTGGGATCCGAAGACAGGTCTGCCGGTGCGGCGGGCCGTGTGAACGAAGAGGTGAGTCCGATGTTGGTGCGCGAGGTCATGTCGAGCCCGGTGGTCACCGTGGGCCCACGGACCCCGGTGAAGCAGGCTGTGCGCCTGCTCGACGAGCACCAGATCACCGCGATGCCGGTGGTCGACGAGGAAGGACGTCTCGTCGGCGTGGTGAGCGAGGCCGACGTGCTGCGCGACGCCCTGCCACCCGATCGTCGCGCTCATGACCGCCTGGTCGAGCTCGCCGCGCCGCCGGTCCACCTGGTGGTGACCGACGTGATGACCCACCTGCCGATGAGCGTGGGGCCCGACGACGACCTCGTCGACGCCGTGGAGCTGATGGTCGACACGCAGGTGAAGAGCCTGCCGGTCGTCTCGTCGGGCCGCGTCGTCGGCATGGTGAGCCGTCGTGACGTGATCGCGGTGCTGGCGCGTCAGGACGGCCTGATCGAGGCCGAGGTCGACGAGGCGCTACGTGAGGCCGGAGTCGAGTGTGTGGTCGAGGTGGACGACGGGCTCGTGATCCTCCGCGACGGGGACGACCCGGAGCGGATGCACGTGGCCCAGGTCATCGCCTCGCGGATCCCCGGTGTCGTGGGCGTGTCCATCGGGAGCCCCGCGTGACCGTGGACAACGTCTGGTCCGGGTCGGTCGGCTCGGCGTCCGACGTGCTCCTGGCCGACGGCACCGTCGGGGTGCTGCGTCCGGTCGTGCCCGCGGACCGCGACGACGTCGTCGGTCTGCACGAGAGCCTGTCGCCGGAGAATGTCCGGCTGCGCTTCTTCAGCGTGAGCCGCTCCGCGGCGACGACGTACGCCGAGCACGTGATGGCGACCTGTGACAGCGGCCGGGTCTTGGCGCTGGGGGTGTGGCAGCACGGCCGGCTCCTGGGCGTCGCGAGCGCCGAGGCACTGGACGTGCCGGACGCCGCCGAGATCGCGTTCGTGGTCTCCGACGACACCCACGGTCTCGGGGTCGCGACGCTGCTGCTCGAGCACCTGGCCGCCGCCGCACGCGTGGCGGGCGTCCGACGGTTCACCGCCGAGGTGCTCGCGGACAACGCGGCCATGCTGAAGGTGATGAAGGACGCCGGGTTCACGGTGAGTCGCTCGAGCGCCTCGGGTGTCGTCGAGATCGAGATGGACACCTCCGACACCCCGGAGGCGGTGGCGGCCGCCGACCAGCGCGATGCCGTGTCGGAGTCCGCCTCGCTCGAGCCGCTGCTCAGGCCGCAGCGGGTGGCCGTGGTCGGCGTACGCCGCGGCGGCACGGGAGTCGGTGCGTCCATCCTCACCGCGATCCTCGAGGGCGGGTTCACCGGAGAGGTCGTCGCGATCCATCCCAGCGGTGAGTGCCCGGTGCCGGTACGCACGGTCACGGGCTTCGATGAGCTCGACCCGCCACCCGACCTGGTCGTCGTGGCGGTGCCACCGGCCCACGTGCTCGACACCGTCACCGCGGCCGGACGCAGCGGGGTCCGGGCCGCGGTGGTGGTGACCTCGGGTTTCGCCGAGATGGGGGCCGAGGGCGTGGCCCTGCAGCACGAGCTCACTGTCGCCGCCCGCACCCACGGCATCCGGGTGGTCGGCCCCAACTGCCTCGGGTTGCTGGACAACCAGCCCGAGATCCGTCTGGACGCGACGTTCGGCGGCGAGCTCCCTCCGCCGGGCGGTCTCGCGGTCGCCTCGCAGTCGGGCGGTGTCGGCATCGTGCTGATGGAGACCGCGCGCCGGATCGGCCTCGGCGTCCGCCACTTCGTCTCGCTCGGCAACAAGGCGGACGTGTCGAGCAACGACCTGCTGTCGGCCTGGGTCGACGACCCCGGTGTGACGGCGGCCGCACTCTACCTGGAGTCGTTCGGGAACTCGGCGAAGTTCGCCCGGATCGCGAGGCGGTTCAGCGAGCGCAAGCCGCTGCTCGCGGTGGTCGGCGGGCGATCGGGTGGCGGGCAGCGTGCGGGCGCCTCGCACACGGCCGCGGCCGCGACTCCCGCCGTGCGCGTCGAGGCGCTCTTCGCCCAGGCCGGCGTGATCGGCTGCACGGACGCTGACGACCTCGCGCAGACGGCGCTCCTGCTCGAGGGGCAGCCGCTCCCGACGGGTGGACGCGTCGCGGTGATCGGCAACGCCGGCGGGATCGGCGTCCTCGCCGCTGACGCCCTGGAGGACGCCGCTCTGGCCGTGCCGGCCTTCACCGACGAGGTGCGCGACGAGCTGACCACCCACGTGGAGGCGACCCTCGGCACGAGCAACCCGATCGACGTGGGTGCGGGCGGCTCCCCCGAGACGCTGGGTGCCGCGCTCGACGTCCTGCTCGCCACCGACGAGGTCGACACCGTGCTCTGCGTGCTCGTACGGACCCGCACCATGGACTGGGAAGGCGCCCTCGCCAGTGTCGCCGCGGCCCGTGCACGCCACCCCGGCAAGACCATGATCGGGGTGCTGCTCGGGGACGACCACGACCGCGAGCTCGCGGGCATCACACTGCTGCCCTCCGTGTCGAGCGCGGTGAGCGCTCTCGCCCACGCGACTCGGTACGCCGAGTGGCGCCGGCAGCCGCGGGAGCCCAAGCCGCTCGCCGACTACGGCCGCGCCGCCCAGGCACGGGAGTGGGTGCGCACCTACCTGAGCTCCTCGGGAGCCGGGTGGCTCGGGCTGTCGGAGTCGCGCCAACTGCTCGCGCCGTACGGTCTGTCACCGCTGGGGACGATGGTGACCGGAAAGGCCGAGGCGGTGCAGACCGCGCGCGACCTGGGGTTCCCGGTTGCGCTGAAGGTGGCGGACCCGGACGTCGTCCACAAGACCGAGCGCGGGCTGGTGCGCGCCGGCCTCCGCACGACCCAGGAGGTCGGGGCGGCGGTGCGTGAGATGGGTCGAGTCCTCGGCACGAAGCAGGTGCGAGTCCTGGTCCAGCCGATGGTTGCCGGCACCGAGATCGCGCTCGGCGTGGTGCGCGACACCGGGCTCGGTGCCCTCGTCCGGGTCGCGGCCGGGGGAGTCGCCACGGAGCTGTGGAACGACCAACGGCTCCTGATCGCACCGGTGACCCGGGGGGACGTGCTCGGCGCCCTGCGCTCGCTGCGGATCTGGCCGTTGCTCGCCGGTTTCCGCGGTCAGCCGGCGGCCGACATCGACGCGCTCGTCGACCTGGTGATGGCGGTCGGCCTGATGGGCTACGAGGTGCCCGAGGTGCGCGAGATGGACCTCAACCCCGTGCTCGTCAACGCGGACGGGTGCTCGCTGGTCGACGTCAAGGTGCGGGTCGCCGACGCGGCACCCTGGGACTCCGGCGTTCCGCGGCGGCTCCGGCCGCCGGCCACGACACCGAGCCCGACCCCGGCCGTTACGGGCGCCGAGACGCCCGCCGAGACACCCGCCGAGACTCCCGCTGGTTGACCGGGTCGGCGTGCCGCACAATCGACGCGTGAGCCCGTGGCAGAAGTCCGAGATCGAGCAGCTGCCCGGGTCCGCCAAGGCGCTGTTGGACGCCGTCATGGCGATCTCGTCCGATCTCGACCTCCGCAACGTGCTCACCCGCATCGTCGAGGCGGCCACGAAGCTCACCGACGCGCGCTACGGGGCGCTCGGTGTCGTCGGGTCCGGGAGCTACCTGGTCGAGTTCGTGACCACCGGCGTCTCCGACGAGCAGCACGCCCGCATCGGCGACCTGCCCCACGGTCGCGGCATCCTCGGGCTGCTGATCTCCGACCCCCGGCCGCTGCGCCTCAAAGACCTCAAGGAACATCCGGACTCCTACGGGTTCCCGCCGCACCACCCGGAGATGGCGTCGTTCCTGGGGGTGCCCGTCCGGATCCGGGGCACCGTCTTCGGCAACCTCTACCTGACCGAGAAGGCTGGGGGCGGCGAGTTCACCGACACCGACGAGCAGCTGGTGGTCGCGCTCGCCGGAGTCGCCGGACTGCTGATCGAGAACGCGCGGGCCTACGGTCTCAGCGAGCGACGCCGGGAGTGGCTGGAGGCCGCGGCGACCCTGCCGGAGGCACTCCAGCCCCCGATCGACTGGGAGGCCAGCCTCACCCGGATCGCCTCGGTCGCACGCCGGACCGGGCGCGCCCACGCGGTCGTCGTGGTCGACACCACCGAGCGCACCATGCTGGCGATCGCCTGCGACTCCGACGACGAGGACGAGGTCCGTCGGCGGGTGGACGAGCTGTGGCCGGACCTCGCGGACCTCGAAGTGCTCGACCCGGTCGACCTGACCAAGGACAAGTGGGTCTCCACCCTGGTCCCCCTGAGCACCCAGCTGGCCAAGGGTGGCCTGCTCATCTCGTTCCACGACGCGGATGACGTCCTGCGCCGGGACTTCGACGACCGCGAGCTCCTGAGCAGCTTCACCGACTTCGCCGCCCTGACCTTGGACCGCAGCCAGGCGATCTCCGAACGCGAGGAGCTGGCCGTCATCTCCGACCGCGAGCGCATCGCACGAGATCTCCACGACGTGGTGATCCAACGGCTCTTCGCCACGGGCATGCAGCTCCAGGCCGCGGCGCTACGAGCCGTGCGCGACGACGTCCGCGAGCTGGTCCAACGCTCGGCCGAGGAGCTCGACGCGACGATCCGTGACGTGCGGGCGACCATCTTCGAGCTCCAGATGCCGTCCTCCGGCTCGGTACGCCGGGAGCTGAGGGCACTGGTCCGGGAGTACGGGCGTGTCCTGGGGTTCCTGCCGGAGCTCCGGATCAAGGGGCCGGTCGACACAGCCGTGACCGAACAGATGCGCGAGCCGCTGCTCAAGGTGGCGCGCGAGGCGCTGTCGAACGTGTCGCGGCACGCCCAGGCGACGAAGGTGCAGGTCGTGGCCGCCGTCGAGGAGGGCCGCTTCACCCTCGCGGTCGACGACGACGGCATCGGCATGGCGTCTCCCGGGGTGCACAGCGGGCTCGAGAACGCCGCCGCCCGCGCCAAGGCACTGGGCGGGGACCTCGAGATCGACGCGAGTCCGCTCGGCGGCGTCCGGCTGCGGTGGAGCGTGCCCCTGACCCGGTGAGAAGCGACGCGCTGAGCGGCGCCGGATCAGTTGCGCGGGTGGTCGGAGAGCAGCCGTGACGCGAGCACGGCGGCCTGGGTGCGCCGCTCGAGGCCGAGCTTCTGGAGCATCGTCGAGACATAGTTCTTCACGGTCTTCTCGGCCAGGAACATGCGCTCGCCGATCTGCCGGTTGGTCAGTCCCTCGGCGACCAGCTCCAGCAGCTTGAGCTCCTGGTCGGTCAAGTTGGCGAGCTCGGGGGCCTTCTCCGGCCCGTTGCGCACCCGGTCGAGCACCCGCTCGGTCATCAACGGGTCGATCAGCGAGTGGCCGGCCGCGACGTGGTGGACCGCTCCGATCAGGTCCTGGCCGGTCGCCTCCTTGAGGATGTAGCCCGAGGCGCCGGCCATGATCGCGGCGAACAGCGCCTCGTCGTCGTCGTACGACGTGAGGATCAGGGCCCGGATGGTCGGGTCGACAGCGCGGACCTCGCGGCAGACGTCGATGCCGGACCCGTCGGGGAGTCGGGCGTCGAGGATCGCCACCTGGGTGCGCAGGGCGGGGATGCGGGCGGTCGCCTCGGACGCGAGTGCCGACTCGCCCACCACCTCGATGTCACCGGAGGACTCGAGGAACGTCTTGAGCCCTTGCCGGACGACCTCGTGGTCGTCCAGGAGGAACACCCGGATCTTGGACGTGGTGTCGTTCATGCGGACCTGACTTCCCTCGGTGGTGGATCGAGCTGCACGACGGTGTCGACGCGGTCGAGCCCGACTGGCTCATGGGTGATCCAGACGACCGTGCGCTCACCATTCTCGCCCAGCACGTGGTCGGC
>DASSTL010000030.1:0-17596 GCA_035707985.1 Nocardioides sp.
CTTTCGGGCCCGGCCAGGAGCAGATGGCAGGGTGGGGTGCATGACGTTGTGGACCAGCAGCGACCGAGGAGGCTCGTGGTGACCCAGTTCATGCTGTCCGTGCACGGACCCGCCGAGATGAGTGAGTTCGGCGGTTACGGCACGCAGGAGGAGATGGAGGCGGCGTTCGCGGCGACCGACGCGTTCAACGACAAGCTCAAGGCGGACGGCTACTGGGTCTTCGCCGGCGGGCTGAAGGAGGCGTCCACGGCCTCGGTCGTCGACGGCCGTGGAGAAGCGGTGGTGACCACGGACGGTCCCTACCTCGAGTCCAAGGAGGTCCTCGGCGGCTTCTGGGTGATCGACGCTCCGGACATGGATACCGCGCTGAGGCTCGCTGCCGAGGGGTCACGCGCGTGCGGCGGCCAGGTCGAGGTGCGCGCCTTCGACGGCCTCGGCTGAGCCGACATCCGGCCGACGAGGCAAAGCTCCAGGCCGAGAACCTGAACACGATCACCGGCGGCGGTGCCATGGGCGGCGGCATGTGACGTCCTCTTAGGCTGGAGGCCATGGCCGACGGCTGTGTCTTCTGCTCGATCATCGCCGGTGACGTCCCGGCCGACGTGGTGCTGGACGAGCCCGACTTCGTCGCCTTCCTCGACGCCCGGCCGGTGTTCAAGGGTCACACGCTCCTGGTGCCGCGCGAGCACGTCGTCACACTTCCCGATCTTCCAGCCGGCCTCCGCGATGGGTTCCTGGCCGCCGCCCAGGTGCTGGCGCGGGCCGTCGTCGACGGGCTCGGCGCGCAGGGCAGCTTCGTGGCGATGAACAACGTCGTCAGCCAGTCCGTCGCCCACCTGCACCTGCACGTCGTGCCCCGCACCAAGGGCGACGGCCTGCGCGGCTTCTTCTGGCCGCGCACGAAGTACGCCGACGGCGAGGGCGCCGAGTACGCCGCGCGCCTGCGCGCGGCGATCGGCTGACCCCTCACTCGCCTCCGGCCGAACGTCCCCGCCACCAGGCCTCGACGAGACCGGCGGCGGCAGTCACCACCGCTATCCCCTCGGCGACGCCCGCGACGGCCTTCTCGCGGAACCAGTACGGCTCGTACATGTCCGGCAGCGGGCCCAGCTCACCCGGGTCGTGGTAGCGGTAGAACAGCATCGCTCCGACCGCCGACGCCGCCACCAGCAAGGCGAAGACCCAGACGAACCAGCGGCCGCTGATGAGCAGCGCGAGCGCGGCGAGCACCGAGACTGCGGCCTCCACGCGGAACAGGTCGCCCTGGCTCAGCGGCCCGCTGCCCTGGTTCAGGTCGTACTCGCGGAACAGGTCGTTGTGCACGAAGGCATCGACGCCCAGCGCGCCGGCGGTGACGACGCGCAGGACCCACGTCGCCAGCCGCCGCCTGGTCCGAGTCGGGCGCGATGTCTGCTCGATGACGTCGTACATGGCAGGCCGTCCTAGTAGCTGTAGCCCCGGGTGTACGGCGACGTGGAGGACGACGACGGCGAGCTGGGGGCGGCGCCCACTCGTCCGGACGGTGTTGCGACGTGCCAGGTGAAGTTCGTGCCGTCGAAGCTGTCCTGCGTGCCGTCGCCGTTGACCTCTCCGGCGGAGTGGTCGAACGAGAACGTGTACAGCGGCTGACCGTTCAGCGTCACCTGCATGGAGCCGTCCGGTCGCGAGACCGTGCCGAGCTTCTTGGCCAGCGGCGGTGGCGCGGTCAGGCCGCCCTTGGTGGTGACGGTCAACGGTGCCCAGATGGCGTTGCAGGCTCCGCTGGTGCACAGCACCTTGCCGTTCTTCTCCTCGTCGCTCATGTAGAGCGCCTTGCCCTCGGCGTCGACCAGAACACTGTGTCCGGTGGCGTTGCTGACGGTGACGATCTGCCCGGAGTCCTGGCCGCCACTGGTGGCCGACGACGAGTCGCCGCCCGAGCCGCAGCCGGCCAGGGCGAGTACGCCGATCGCCAGCACGGGCAGCACGGCACGCGGGTGGGGGTGGGGGATTCGCATGGTTCCTCTTCTCTGGGTCGGCCGTGCCATCAGCTGTCCTGATGCACGGGGATGCGAACGAGCAGACGCCCGGATCCGGTGACGACGTCGAGCTCGCGGAGCCGGTTCGTGGAGATCGCGGTCATGCCGGCGACGTGCGCGGCGCCGCTCGCGTCCGCGCGCCACGTCGCCGCTGTGTCGGTGTGCCCGTCGCGGGAGCGCGCCACGAGAGCGCACCAGCCGGACGGATAGGCGCCCGAGAGGTCGAGCGTCACGCGCGTCCCGCTCTCCCGACGGGCGAGACTGACGGCCGCCGTGACGCGCGTGTTCGGGTCCGTCGCACGGAGCACCTGCGCGGAGGACGGCGCCTCCGGGTGGTCGAAGACGCGGGCGATCGGGAACGCGAGGGCTCCGGCGAACGTCGCGGCCACCAGCCCGATCACGACGCGACGTCGCGCACGACGGGGCCGGCCGGCGTCCTTCGAGCGTTGACGGGCCGATCGGTACGCCTTCTCGTCGGCCTCCAGCTGCTCGAGGTCCTCCAGCGTCAGGAAGGACAGCAGCGACACGGTGAACGACAGCTCCTGTACCTCGTCCTGGCACAGGTCGCAGCCCGCCACGTGACGGCGTACCACCTCGTCCTCGTCGTGCTCCAGCGCATGGAGCACGTACGCGCCGAGCTCGATGCTCATGTCGCAGGTCGTCGTCATCGGTCCACTCCTCGCTCGTGCAGGGCCAGCCGCATCGCGCGCAGCGCGTAGTACATGCGGGAGCGCACGGTCCCGGCCGGGATCCCCCGGGTCGCGGCGATCTGGCTGGCGGTCTGGCCGCGGTAGTAGCTGTCGAACAGGACGGCGCGGTGCTCGGGGCTGAGGGTCCGCAACGCGTCGGTCACGACGATCGCGTCGAGAGCGGCGTCCAGCTCGTCAGCCTCCGCCGTCAGCTCCACCAGGTCGGCGGTGACCTCCGCCGGCCGCGCCTGGCGAGCGCGGTAGGCGTCGATGACCAGGCGACGGGCGGTCACGAACAGCCACGGGCGCCTCGAACGCATCGGCACCTGGTCGCCCTTGCGCCAGGCACGCAGCAACGTCTCCTGCACGATGTCCTCGGCCAGCTGACGGTCTCCACGCACCAGCCGCTGGACGTACGCCAGCAGAGCCTCCGCGTGCTCGGCGACGAGCTCGCGTGAGAGCTCCTCACTGTTCCCGAGTGGCGATCCGCCCATACCCGTAACGACGTAGGGGAGCCGCGGATTGCTCAATCGGAGGTCTTGCGGAAGAAGAACGACCCCGGATGTCAGGAAAAGTTGACAAAGGAACGTCTGTCAGGTTTACTTGACGTTGTGAACGACGCCGCCGAGCTCTCCGAGAGCGCGGCGAGCAACGATCCCGAGCAGGGACTCGCCGCAGTCAGGGCCCTCCGTGCGCTGGCCGACCGCCTCGAGGCGGTGCAGGTCCGCAACGCGCGCGAGCAGGGCTGGAGCTGGCAGGCGATCGCCGACGTGCTGCAGATCAGCCGTCAGGCCGTTCACCAGAAGCACTCCCGCGAGTGAGCGCCGTCGGACGGCGACGCGGGAGTGCCCCGAACTCAGACAGGAGCATCACCATGCAGTCCCGATTCGACACCGAGTCCAGGATCGCCGTCGCCCAGGCGGCGGACATCGCCCGCGAGCTCGGCCACCGGGAGGTCGGCCCCGGCCACCTCCTCCTCGGCCTGCTCGCCAACCCCCGCGGCACGGCGTACGCCGCCCTGCGGGACCACGGCCTCGACCTCGACACCGCCCGCGACCTGGTCGCGCGGCACCATGTGGAGGCCGAGTCCGAGGCCGACCAGGCCAACGAGTCCGATGACTCCGGCGAGGCATCCGACTACGCCGAGGACCGCGACGCGCTCAAGGCCATCGGCATCGACCTCGACCGGGTCCGCGAGGCCGTCCGCGCCAACCTGGGCGAAGACCTCGCGGACAGCTGGGCCACTCGCCCCGAGCGCGGCCGGTCGCGCAGTGACCGCCGACGCGGTCGCCGTCATCACCACGATCACGAGGGGCAGCGGCATCACGGCGGTCGCGGCCGCCGCGGCCCTCGCAGCCGGCGGTACGACGGACCGCGCTTCTCGCGTGAGCTCCGCGCCGTGCTGCGCGACGCACGACGGGCCACCCTCCGCGACCGGCTGGAGGTCGAGGACCGTGCCGAGGCGCGTCGCGTCCCCGGCATGACCGGTGCGCGCCTCCTCGTGGCGCTGACCCGCAGCGACGACCCCGCTGCCCGGGCCGTGCTGGCCACCGCGGCCGGCCTCGAGGGCCTGCGCACCCAGGCCGAGGCCGCGACGAAGCCGGCCCGCACCGACTGACCCCGAGGCCCGTCCCGAGCGCTTCGCAGCGGGTTCTACAGTGGCGGATGGTCCAGCCGTAGAGCCGCAAGGAGACAACAGATGGGTCGCTTCGACGGGCGAGTCGCCGTGGTCACGGGAGCCGCACGCGGCATCGGGCTGGGCATCGCCACCCGCCTCGCCGACGAGGGCGCGTCGGTGGCCGTCCTCGACCTCGACGAGGGGCAGGCGGCCGCAGCGGCGAGCGGGCTCGCCACCGGCGTCGACCGGCAGCACATCGGCATCGGGTGCGACGTCAGCAACTCCGAGGCCGTGCAGGCCGCCGTCGACCGCGTCGTCGCCGAGCTCGGCGCGCTGCACATCCTGGTCAACAACGCGGGCGTGACCCGCGACAACCTGCTGTTCAAGATGAGCGACGACGACTGGGACACGGTGATGGCCGTGCACCTGCGCGGCGCCTTCCTGATGACCCGGGCGGCCCAGAAGCACTTCGTCGAGCAGAAGTACGGCAAGGTCGTCTGCCTCTCCAGCGTCTCCGCGCTGGGCAACCGCGGCCAGGCCAACTACGCCACCGCGAAGATGGGCCTCCAGGGCTTCGTCCGCACCCTCGGGATCGAGCTCGGTCCGTTCGGCGTCAACGCCAACGCGATCGCACCCGGCTTCATCGCCACCGACATGACCGACGCGACCGCCGCGCGGGTGGGCATGTCGGTCGAGGACTTCCGGCAGGCCGCGGCCGACCGCAACCCGGTGCGCCGCGTGGGCTACCCCGAGGACATCGCGGCGGCAGCCGCGTTCCTGTGCAGCGACGAGGCGTCGTACATCACCGGCCAGACGCTGTACGTCGACGGGGGCGCGAAGCTTGTCTCCTGACGCAGTCCCGCCCGTCGACTACATCCACCGCACCGGTGCGCCGCCCGGCTTCAAGCGCAACCACCTGGTGATCGGCGCCGTGATCTTCGTGGTCTGGTTCGGGGTGATGGCCTACGTGCTGACCCACGGCCGGGGTGACGAGTCGTCGGTCGACGTCTACTCCCAGCTACCTCCCGGCTTCAGCCAGGCGTTGGCCAGCCAGGGCGTCACCTACAGCGGGCTCTCCCCGGTCGACCCGACCACCGAGAGCCAGGTGCTGTCGCGAGTCGGTGCGCCGGCGGGCGACAACGGGGCGAAGCCGCTGGTGTTCCGGACATCGTTCACCGCCGCACACGGAGGACAACCCGGTACGCCGACCGCGGCCCTGATGGTCGTCGTCCCGATGTCGTCCGCAGGCGCGCTCCATGTCGACTTCGTCGACCCCACGACGTACCGGGAGCTCGACTCCGTCGACACCCGCTGACGGTGGCCGCGGTGACTCCGGTCACAGCCACGGCGTGCCCTTCACCTTCCGTTCAGGCGCATCGTCCACACTGGACCGGATCGAAAAGTCAACACCCCCGATGGAGAATCACGTGCGACGCGTTGCCCTGGCCCTGTCCGCCCTGACCGCGACAGGCCTCCTGCTGACCGCCTGCGGCGGCTCGTCCAGCTCCAGTCCCGAGGCGGGGCCGTCCGAGTCGAGCAGCGCGCCGCCTGCCCCGCAGTTCTGGCCGCTCACGGGGGAGCAGGTGCCCGACGGCAAGACGCCGGCCCTGGACCACCCGGTCCTGGTGGCGAAGATGGACAACACCGTCTCGAGCCAGCCACAGATCGGGCTCTCCAAGGCCGACATGGTGGTCGAGGAGCTGGTCGAGGGCGGGTTGACCCGGCTCGCGGCGTTCTACTACTCCGACATCCCGAGCAACGTCGGCCCGATCCGGTCGATGCGCGCCAGCGACATCGCCGTCGTGTCGCCTGTTCACGCCTCGATGGTGACCAGCGGCGCGGCTCCGAGGACGATCGCCCGGATCCAGGGCGCCGGCATCCCGTTCTACGGCCAGGGAACGAAGGGGATGTACCGCTCGTCGGAGCGCCACTCGCCGTACAACCTCCTCGTGCATCTCAACGAGGTGGCCAAGGTCGCTCACCTGAAGAAGGCGACCACGCCCCCCGCCTACTTCCAGTGGGGCGACGAGAAGGACCTTCCGAAAGGCGTGAAGGCGACCTCGATCAACGCTCAGTTCTCGGGAGGCCACACCACGGAGTGGCAGTTCACCAACGGCAGCTACCACAACCTCAACAGCAACGCGCCCGCCGGTGACCAGTTCCCGGCGACCAACGTGCTGGTGCTGCGCGTGCGCGAGGGCGACGCGGGCTACCTGGACCCGGCCGGCAACCCGGTGCCCGAGACGCTGCTCACGGGCAAGGGGAAGATGCTGCTGTTCCACAACGGCCGGATGGTCGCGGGCTCCTGGGAGAAGGGCAAGCTCGCCAAGTCGCCGATCACCCTGACCACCAAGAAGGGCGCGGAGCTGAAGGTGCCCGCCGGTCACACCTGGATCGAGCTCGTGCCCATCGACGGCGGCAACGTCACGTTCAAGAAGTAGCCGAGCCGGGCAGCTCCGCGCCCTGCTCGAACAGGGTGCGGAGCCCCGACAGGATGAACCCGATGGCGACCTCGACGCGCTCCGCCTCTCCATCGGGGTCCGGGGACGTCGACACCGAGGTCCCGGCCGACGACATCGCGCCGAAGAAGATGCGGGCGAAGGTCTGCTCGAGCGCCGGATCGGCCTCCCACTCGGTGGCGTCCAGTACCGCCCGCACGATGTCGAGCACGTAGTCGAACGTCGATCGCTCCTCCTGCTCCCGGAACCGCTCGTGCCCCAGCACCGACGGCCCGTCCTGCACGACGATCCGGCTGTACGACGGCTGCCGCACGACGTCGAGGAAGGCGCGCAGACCGGCGATCGCCTTCTCCCACGGGTCGTCGTGACCAGCCAGCGCGGACTGGATCTGCGCGGCGCCGGCCGACTCGACCTTCTCGAAGACCGCCTCGAACAGCGCCTGCTTGCCGGAGTAGTGGTGGTAGAGCGCCCCCTTGGTGACCTCCGCCCCGGCGACGATCGCGTCCAAGGAGGTGGCGGCGTACCCGTGCTCGGTGAAGAGGCGCTCGGCGACGTCCTCGAGCGCGCGGCGGGTGGTCGCGGAGTACTGCGCCCGGCGGCTCGTGCCGGGGACCCGCGGCAGGTCGGGCACCCGTGCTCGTCCGCTCCTGGTCACCGGCGCAGTCTAGGACCGGCCGTCTCGCTGGTGGACGTACCTAGGTAATACCTAGAAGTAGTGTGCTAGAAACGTCCCGTGCTCCGCCTCCGGACGCGCCGCGTGCTCGCCGGCGCCGCCATGCTCTCCGTGCTGCCCCTGACCGCCTGCGGCGGCGACGACGGCACGACGATCACCGTGCTCGCGGCGTCGTCCCTGACCGGGACGTTCACCGAGCTCGGCCAGAAGTTCGAGGAGGAGCACTCCGGGGTGACGGTGAAGTTCGCCTTCGACTCCTCGGCGACGCTGGCCCAGCAGGCGACGGACGGCGCTCCGGCCGACGTGCTGGCCACCGCGGACCAGACCACGATGGACAGCGCGAAGGCGGCGCAGGCATCGGACCCGAAGACTTTCGCGACCAACGTCATGGTGCTCGCAACTCCCGCCGACAACCCCGGCCACGTCCAGGCGTTCTCCGACCTGAACAAGTCGTCGGTGAAGTTCGTGATGTGTGTGCCGACGGCGCCCTGCGGGAAGATCGGGCAGGCCCTGCTCGACCAGGACCACATCACCGGCAGGCCGGTCAGCCAGGAGGTCGACGTGAAGTCGGTGCTGGCCAAGCTCACCGAGGGTGAGGCGGACGCCGGCATCATCTACACCACCGACGCGGTCGCGGCGGGATCCGACGTGAAGGCGATCCCGATCCCCGGCGCCGACCAGCAGATCACGACGTACCCGATCGTCGCGCTGAAGCAGTCGGACCACTCGGATCTCGCTCAGGAGTTCGTCGACCTGGTGCTCGGCCCGACCGGCCGGCAGATCCTCCAGCAGGCGGGCTTCGGCAACCCGTGACGCGTTTACGCTGATGCCGTGGTCGACTACCTGCGCATCGGTGAGGTGGCCCAGCGGGTCGGCGTCAGCGTCGACACGCTGCGTCGGTGGGAGGCCGAGGGGCGGATCACGTTCCAACGCCGAGGCAACCAGCGGGTGCTTCCGGCCGAGGACCTGGCCGGCTTCCTGAACTCTCTCGCCGGCAGCAGCCGCACGTCGAGCGCCCGCAACCGGCTGACCGGCGTCGTGACCTCGGTCGAGCGGGACGGCGTGATGGCCAAGGTCGAGCTGGCCTGCGGCGACTACCGCATCGTGTCGCTGATGAGCCGCGAGGCAGCCGACGAGATGGGCCTGGCGCCCGGCGTCGCCGCCACGGCGATGGTGAAGTCGACGTCGGTGATGGTCGAAGTCGAACACTGAGACACGACGAAGTCGTGGCTCAGACTTCGACTGAGCGCCGCAGGGAGCTTGCTCCCAAGGCGGGTTGGACCTCGGGAGAAACCGACTTGAACCACGGAGAGTCCTCACATACTCTCGGTACGTACCAACGGTATGTGAACCGGAGGCACACCGTCTCCGGTCACCGAGAGAGGAGATGGCCATGACCTGGACCACCTTCCACCGCCGCGGAGAGGTCCTCCGCACCGTGACCACCACCATCGACGCCCGCCGGGACGGCGTGCTGCCGATGGACCTCCCGGGCGTCCGCGAGACGTTCGGCGACGAGCTCTCCCTGATCGCCGCGCTCCAGCTGCGCTGGCACACCCGCCTGTCCGGCCACCTCGAGCACGCACTGATGAGCCAGCCGGCTGACACCGACGAGGCCGTCATCGGCGCGTGGCACGCCACCGCGGACGACCTGCCGGGGACCCGGCTGGTGCTGGACCGCTACCGCGACCAGCCGACCGACCAGGCCATGGCCCACGCGCTGCGCACCGCCGCCGCCAAGGAGCACGTGCTCCTCGCCGCGATGGCCGGACAGAGCACGGCCGACCCCGCCCTCACCGCCGCCATCGGGCGGGAGCTCGAGGAGCGCGCGCGGGCCACGTACCGCTCGCCGGTGGCCGCCTGAGCCCTCGTCCGGCGAGCGACAAACTCCTTCTGGCGCACCCGCCCGGCGTGCATCATGGGGGCATGGAGATCCGGGCGGGGATGTTGTTGCTGGCCTCGCCGGAGCTGCTCGACCCGAACTTCGCCGACACCGTCGTCCTGCTCCTCGACGCCGACGAGGACGGCGCCATGGGCGTGGTCATCAACCGGCCGTCGCCGGTCCCCGTGATCTCCGTGCTCGCCGGGTGGGGCGACATCGTCGCAGAGCCGGAGGTGCTGTTCCGGGGCGGTCCGGTCTCGCCCGAGGGGGCGCTGGCGGTCGCGCTCCTGCGGCACACCGGCGCCGCGCCCGCGGGTCTGCGCCCGGTCACCGACCGGCTCGCGATCGTCGACCTGGAGGGCGACGCCGAGGACATCGACGACGCCGTGGACGGGGTCCGGATCTTCGCCGGGTACGCCGGCTGGGGTGCCGGTCAGCTCGAGGCCGAGATCGAGAACGGCGACTGGTACGTCGTACCCTCGCTGCCTCCGGACGCGTTCCAGGCCGACCCCAGCGACCTGTGGCGCGAAGTGATGCGCCGACAGCCCGGCGAGCTGGCGTGGCACGCCAACCGGCCGGCCGATCCGGAGCTCAACTGACGTAGGCTGGATGCGTGGTTCCCACCGGTTTCTCCCCGTTGACCGACACGGCTGTCGACGAGCGCGTCGAGGAGCGCACGGTCCCCACCGACGAGGGCGACCACGAGCGCTTCAGCCACTACGTCGACAAGCACAAGCTCACCGAGGCGATGGTGATGGGGACGCCGGTCGTGGCGTTGTGCGGCAAGGTCTGGGTGCCGAGCCGGGCGCCGGAGAAGTTCCCCGTCTGTCCTGAGTGCCAGGAGCTCTGGGAGTCGTTCAAGCCCGGGGACGGAGACGACGAGGAGTGACCTCTCGGCCCTCGTCCGACACGGAGGCCGTCCCACCATCGCCCGCACTCACTCCGGCCTGGCCGGAGCGCGCGGCCTGGGGCACGGCCACGTCGCTGCGCGCCTGGCAGACCGCGGCGCTCACCGACTACTTCACCCGGTCGCCGCGCGACTACCTCGCGGTCGCGACGCCGGGTGCGGGGAAGACGACGTTCGCGCTGTCCGCTGCCGCCGAGATGCTCGGCCGACGGATGGTCGACCGCGTCATCGTGGTCGCGCCGACCGAGCACCTCAAGCTCCAGTGGGCGGAGGCCGCCGCTCGAGCCGGCATCCCGATCGACCCGACGTACTCCGCCGGCTCGGGGAAGACGTCGGCCGACTACGTCGGCGTCACGGTGACCTACGCCGGCGTCGCCGTCAATCCGCTCGCGATGCGCATCCGCACCGAGCGGTTCAAGACGCTGGTCGTGCTCGACGAGATCCACCATGCCGGCGACGCGCTGTCGTGGGGTGAGGGTGTGCGGGAGGCCTTCGAGCCCGCTCATCGTCGGTTGGCTCTCACCGGTACGCCGTTCCGCTCGGACGTGAACCCGATCCCGTTCGTGTCCTACGCACCCGGACCGGACGGCGTCCCGCGCTCGGTCGCCGACTTCACCTACGGTTACGGGCACGCGCTCGCCGACCACGTCGTGCGGCCGGTGCTGTTCATGGCCTACTCGGGCGACCTCGCCTGGCGCACCCGGGCCGGCGACGAGATCGCGGCGCGGCTCGGCGAGCCGCTCACCAAGGACCTCGCGGCCCAGGCCCTGCGGACAGCACTCGACCCGTCAGGGGAGTGGATCCCGTCCGTGCTGGCCGCGGCCGACCGGCGTCTGACCGAGGTACGCCGGCACGTGCCCGACGCGGGTGGCCTCGTGATCGCCTCCGACCAGGACGCCGCCCGGGCCTACGCCGCCCTGCTCAAGAAGATCAGCGGCGAGTCGCCCACCGTGGTCCTGTCCGACGAGAAGGCGGCATCGAAGCGGATCGCGGGGTTCACCGACTCCGACAGGCGTTGGATGGTGGCGGTCCGGATGGTCTCCGAGGGGGTCGACGTGCCGCGCCTGGCCGTCGGCGTCTACGCCACCAGCACCTCGACGCCCTTGTTCTTCGCCCAGGCCGTGGGCCGGTTCGTGCGCGCCCGCGCGCGTGGCGAGACCGCGTCGGTGTTCCTGCCGTCGGTGCCGACGCTGCTCGGGTACGCCGCGGAGATGGAGGTCGAGCGCGACCACGTGCTCGGCCGGGTGATCACCGACGAGGACGACATCTTCGCCGCCGAGCAGGACCTGCTCGCCCGCGCGAACGCCGAGGAGAGCGCCTCCGACGAGCTGCTCGGCTCCTTCGAGGCACTCGGTTCGCAGGCGCGCTTCGACCAGGTGGTGTACGACGGCGCGGCGTTCGGCCACGCCGGCGAGGTGCACGTCGGGTCGGACGAGGAGATGGACTTCCTCGGGATCCCCGGGCTGCTCGAGCCCGACCAGGTGCGCGAGCTCCTCCATCACCGCCAGCGCTCACGTCGTACGTCGACCGCCGCGCGCGACGAGGCCCCGCGGGAGGTCTCGACCCACGAGCAGCTGGCCATCCTGCGGCGCGAGCTCAACGGCCTGGTGGCTGCCTGGCACCACCGCACGGGTCAGCCGCACGGCGTCACCCACGCCGCCCTGCGCAAGGAGCTCGGGGGGCCGGCCGCGGCCGTCGCCAACGCCGAGCAGCTCCACGCGCGGATCAACCGCCTCCGGGAGTGGGCCTCCCGTCCGACCGGGTAGAGGCGGAGAAGTGACCCTGGTACCGAGATCGACCCTCGTCCGCCCCTGACCTCATCCCACCGTCTCTGCCAGCATGGCGTCGAGGGGATGGTTCACATGACCGGACGGCGTCGTCTGTGGAGCAAGCTGGTCGTCATCGCGCTGGGCGTGGTGGTGATGTCGAGCCCGGCGGCGTTCAGCCCGGTTCCGCCGGCCCAAGGGGCCACGACGACGCGGGTGGGGGCGAACTCGTCCGACTGGACCTGGTTCGACAAGGCGGTCGGGCCCGTCCAGATCTACCGCGTGTTCGACGGCGGGTTCCACTACGCCACCTGGCGGGCGACCACGGCGTACCAGCAGCACCCGAACGCGCCGGCCTTCGACTACTCGATCCGGGTCCTACCGCAGCGACTCACCAACCCGACGGATCCGATCAACGCGCAGATCCGGTCGTTCCTCGCCACGACCCCGAAGAACCTGATCATCACGAACTGGCACGAGCCCGACGAGACATACGCGAAGAACCGGCAGTTCACGACGGCGCAGTACCGGGCCGGCCTCCTCGCGCTCGCCCGGATGGTGCGCGCCCAGAACGCCGCGGACGGCGGCACCCGGCGCGTGTCCCTCACGCTCATGGACATCACGTTCTCGGGGACCTGGAGCACGCAGGTGTCGGACTGGTGGCCCACCAATGCCCGTGACGGCGGCCATGTCGACCTGATCCAGGGCGACATGTACGAGTGGCCGCACGCCACCAACACGCCCGGGGTCCCGGCCGGCTACACCGACGGCATCAACTGGCGCAAGGCATCGACGCTGCTCGCGCCGCTGTACAACTGGGCGGTGGCGCACGACACGCCCTGGGCTGTGGCCGAGCTGGGGGTGCTCGAGGACATCCACAACCCCATGCGCAAGGCCAACGAGCTGTCGGCGGCGGTCGCCTACGCGAAGTCGCACGGGGCCGACCACATCTCCTACTTCGACAATGCCGGCCCGCGCGCCAACTGGCGGCTGCGCTACTCCACGCCGGTCGGCACGACCTCGCCCACGTCCAACGCGGCCGTGATGTGGAAGTCGCTGGTCGCCGGCGGGTGACGGTCGGGTGAGGCCGGCGTCGAATCCGGGGTGCGCAGGAAAGCATTCTCTGACTAAAGTCAGAGAATGACCGAGACCGAGGTGCTGCGCCGCTTCAACCGCGCGTGGAGCCAGCGGGTGGGGCTGCTCGAGGAGTCCTACCTCGGTCAGGGGCGCAGCCTCGGCGCCTCGCGCCTGCTGTTCGAGATGGGGCCGGACGGTGCCGGGGTGCTCGAGCTGCGTCGTCGTCTCGGTCTGGACTCCGGCTACCTCAGCCGTCTGCTGCGCGGGCTCGAGGAGGAGCGGCTCGTGGACGTCCGGCCCGACCCGGCCGACCAGCGCCGCAGGGTCGTCGTACCGACGACGAAGGGGCGGCGGGCGATCGCCCGTCTCGACGACCGCTCGGAGGAGCGCGCCCGGGCCCTGGTCGAGCCGCTGGGGGAGTCGCCGCGACGCCGGCTCGCCGAGGCACTCGCGACCGCCGATCGGCTGATCCGGTCCGCGACCTGTGTGGTCGAGTCCGTCGACGTCGCCTCGGACGAGGCCGTGTGCGCCGTACGCCGCTACTTCGACGAGCTCGACCAGCGGTTCCCGAGCGGCTTCGACCCCGGCGAGGCCACCACGGCCGATCTCGAGGAGATGCGCCCGCCGGCGGGCGACTTCCTGGTGCTGCGGGCCGAGGCCGACGTCGTGGGGTGCGGCGGGCTGCGGCGGCACGCCCGCACGATCGGCGAGATCAAGCGGATGTGGGTGGATCCCGAGTGGCGCGGGTGTGGTCTGGCTGGGCGCCTCCTGTCCGCTCTCGAGGACCGGGCGGCGGAGCTGGGCTACCGCCAGGTCTACCTCGACACGAACGCGACGCTGGTCGAGGCGATCGCGATGTATGAGGGGGCGGGCTACCGGCGCATCGAGCGCTACAACGACAACCCGTACGCGCAGGCGTGGTTCGCCAAGCGGCTCAACCCGCGGCGCTGACCTCGAACTTCCGCGCGCCGGGGCCGACTCGCGTCACCACGTCGCGCGGGCGCTCCACCCGGTGGCCGTCCGTGCACTCGAGGACCGCATGCACGACCGCTCCGCATCCGCGGTGCTCGAACTCGACGGGCGGACCGGTGGGGTCGGCGAGGTAGCGGTCGCCCCAGTCGGCGATCGCGACGAGCGCCGGGTAGAGGTCGAACCCCTTCTCGGTCAGCCGGTACTCGTGCCGCGCCCGTTCTCCGGGCTCCTGGTAAGGCTCACGGCGGAGGATGTCCTGCTCGACGAGCAGGGCGAGGCGGTTGCTGAGGACCTGGCGGGGGATCCCGCTGTGCCGGCGGATGTCGTCGAACCGGCGTACGCCGTTGAACACCTCGCGGATGACCACGAACGTCCACCGCTCGCCGAGGACGGCCATCGTGCGGCCGACGGTGCAGTTCTCGGCGGACCACGCGAGGGCGGCCGGGGGAGTGCTCATGGGGCGAAGCCTAAGTCTTGTTGACAGACTCAGCAACGATCGACGAGTCTGGGTTCGTGACCGAGACTCAGATCCCCGACCTCGCCGCGTTCGCCGAGCTGGACGGCTTCGAGCAGCTCCGAGCACTGTTCGACGGCCGCCTGCCGGGTCCGCCGATCGCGGACACCCTCGGGCTGGACGGCTTCGGGGGCGAACCGGGTGCCATCCACGTGGAGCTCGTGCCCGAGCACCGGCACTACAACCCGCTGGGCACCGTCCACGGCGGGGTGCTGTCGACGCTGCTCGACACCGCCGCGGCGTGCTCGGTGCACTCGACCCTCGCCCCCGGCGAGCGCTACACCTCGGTCGACCTCACCGTGAAGTTCCTCCGCCCGGTCACCGTCGACTCCGGCCGGCTCCGCGCCGAGGGCTCGGTCCTCCAGCGTGGCCGTCGTACGGCGCTCGCACAGGCCTCGCTGTACGACGCCCGGCGTCGCCTGGTCGCCCACGCGACCTCCACCTGCATGATCTTCCCGGCCGAGGGATAGTCCCTGACAGAACGGCCCTCACCGGCGGCCCGGAGGGGCCGCCTTGTCAGGGACTACCTGCCGCGTTGGCAAGCGGGAGCACCCGGTAGGGGATCTGGGTGGCCAGGGCGATGACGGTCGAGGAGCGGACGATCGCAGGGTCCTTGAGCACGAGGTCGATGACCCGCTGGAGGTCGGAGTTGGACCGTGCGACCACCCGGGCGAAGAGGTCGCCGGCGCCGGTGATCGTGTGGGCCTCCAGCACCTCGGGGATGGTCGCGAGGTGGCGCGCGACGGCGTCGTGACCGCCGTGCTCGGATGCCTCCTGCCGGATCTCCAACGTCAGGAACGCCGTCACCGGGAAGCCGAGCGCCTCCGGCGAGAGCTCGGGGCCCCAGCCGGTGACGATCCCCGACTCGGTGAGCTTGTCGAGGCGTGCCTGCACCGTGCCGCGCGCGACGCCGAGCTCGCGGGACGCCTGGAGGACCCCGATCCGCGGGTCGGCGGAGAACAGGGCGAGCAATCTGCGGTCGAGATCGTCCATCTCGGCTCCCATGCTAGACAAATTGCACAGCGATTCGACGTACTGTTGCTCAGGTTGTCATCTCCCGGCAAGGTGAACCGCATGACGACGACGCACGAGACTCCCTCCACCGGCGGCGCCCTGACGGCCGACGAGCTCAAGGCCGATCTCACCCTCGACCAGCTCAAGCAGCTGGTCGGCCTGGTCGAGTACGACGCGAGCAGCGACCCGTTCCCGGTGACCGCGCAGGACTACGTCGGCTTCGTGGTCGGCAACGCGACCCAGACCGCGCAGTTCTACCAGCTCGCCTTCGGGATGGACCTCGAGGCGTACGCCGGCCCCGAGAACGGCCGCCGCGACTCCAAGTCCTACGTGCTCCGCTCCGGCAGCGCCCGCTTCGTCTTCACCGGCGGCGTCGCCCCCGACAGCCCTTTCCTCGACCACCACCGCAAGCACGGCGACGGCGTCGTCGACCTCGCCATGGAGGTTCCCGACGTCGACAAGTGCATCGAGCACGCCCGCTCCCAGGGCGCCACGATCCTCGACGAGCCGCACGACGTGTCCGACGAGCACGGCACGGTCCGGACCGCCGCGATCGCGTCGTACGGCGAGACGCGCCACACGCTCGTCGACCGCTCGCGCTACTCCGGTCCCTTCCTCCCCGGGTACGTCGCCGCCACGACCAAGGTGACCCGGCCCGAGGGCCACCCGAAGCGCCTCTTCCAGGCCATCGACCACTGCGTGGGCAACGTCGAGCTCGGCCGGATGGACGAGTGGGTGGAGTTCTACAACCGCGTGCTCGGCTTCACGAACATGGCGGAGTTCATCGGCGACGACATCGCCACCGACTACTCCGCGCTGATGTCGAAGGTCGTCGCGAGCGGCAACCACCGCGTGAAGTTCCCGCTCAACGAGCCGGCGATCGCCAAGAAGAAGTCGCAGATCGACGAGTACCTCGAGTTCTACGGCGGTGCCGGCTGCCAGCACATCGCCCTCGCGACCGGCGACATCCTGCGCACCGTCGACCAGCTCCGCGCCAACGGCGTGGAGTTCCTCGACACCCCCGACGCCTACTACGACGACCCCGAGCTGCGTGCCCGGATCGGCGAGGTGCGGGTGCCGATCGAGGAGCTCAAGCAGCGCCGCATCCTGGTCGACCGCGACGAGGACGGCTACCTGCTGCAGATCTTCACCAAGCCCATCGGCGACCGTCCCACGGTCTTCTACGAGTTCATCGAGCGCCACGGCTCTCTCGGCTTCGGCAAGGGAAACTTCAAGGCCCTCTTCGAGTCCATCGAGCGCGAGCAGGAGCTCAGAGGGAATCTCTGACGACCTCGCCGCCCTTCATCACGAACGCGACGTCCTCGAGGAGCCGGACGTCGTCGGTCGGGTCGCCGGCGACGGCGATGAGGTCGGCGTACAGGCCGGGCTCGATCCGGCCGACCCGGTCGGGCCACCCCATCAGCTCGGCCGCGTGCACGGTCGCCGACCGGATCGCCTCGACCGGCGTCTGGCCGTGTCGCACGTGGTAGGCCAGCTGGCGGGCGTTCCAGCCGTGGGGGTAGATGCCGCTGTCCGTGCCGAACGCGATCCGCACGCCCGCCTTGACGCACTTCTCGAACATCTCGCGCTGCGCCTGCGTCGTCTCGTCGTTCTTGCGCAGCACGTCGGCCTTCCAGCCGTCACGCCTGCCGATCTCGGCGATGTAGTCGCCGTCGTAGATGTCGGCGACCAGCCAGGTCCTGTGCTCGGCCATCAGCTCGACGCCCTCGTCGTCCATCAGCGACCCGTGCTCGATCGAGTGCACCCCTCCACGGACCGCCCGCTTGATGCCCTCGGCACCGTGGGCGTGTGCGGCGACGTGGGCCCCGTGCAGGGCGGCCTCCTCGACAGCCGCGCGGATCTGGTCCTCGGTGAGCTCGGGTACGCCGGGGTTGCCGTTGTCGGACATCACCGCACCGGTGGCGATCAGCTTGATGAGGTCGGCCCCGCCGTACAGGATCCGCCGCACCGCCCGGCGTACGTCGTCGACCGTGTCGACCACACCCA
>DASSTL010000031.1:0-33237 GCA_035707985.1 Nocardioides sp.
ACGGTGCTGGCCGGTGTCGGGGAGGCGGAGACGGCTGAGCGTCAGGCGGGGCTGGCGAAGCTGGAGCTGGCGTTGCGGTGGTGTGTGCTGCACCCGGCCACCGACGACACGGGTGTCGCGGTGTGGGGCGATGCCGAGATCCCGGGACTGGGCGACTGCGAGGAGTCCTTGGGCGGTGAGGGGTGTCCGGGGGTCTCGGCGTTCGCGCCGGAGCCGTTCGCGGCCGCGCTGCGAGTGTCGACGTTCACCGGGATGCAGCTTCTGGCCGACGCCCTCGACCTGGCCCACCGGCTGTCGCGGACCTGGGCCCGCGTTCAGAGGCTGGAGGTCGCCCCATGGCGTGCCCGTCGCCTCGCCCAGGCGACACACGGCCTCACCCAGGAGGCCGCGGCGCACGTCGACCGCCGGGTGGCGGCCCGGATCGACTCCTGCGGGGCGGTGCTGATCGACCGGCTCATCGCGGAGGCATCAGCGCGGTTCGATCCCGAGGCCCAGGGCGAGGCAGAGCAGGCCGGCAAGGCCGGCTGGGACGTGAGGCTGGAGCACCGCAGCGACGGAGACTGGGCCGGCACGAGTCATCTGGACGCGACCGGCGACACCGCCGACCTGACCAAGTTCTACGACGTCGTCTGCGAGCACGCCGCCCACCTCGCCCGGCTCGGCGACACCGACTCCCTCGGGGCTCGCAAGGCCAAGGCCCTCGGCCTGATCGCCGATGCCCAGTCCCAGCTCGACCTCTGCGGCCCGACCGACGGTCCGACCGACGACCGCGGGCGCGTGCGGCGCCCGTCCCTGGCCAAGACCCGCTTCTACCTCCACCTCGGACTCACCGACCTGATCCACCTGCCCGACGGCCTGGAGGCGGTCGGTGGGGTGGAGCGGCTCGGTCCTGCGACCACCACCAAGATCAAGGAGTGGCTGGCCGGCACCCGGGCCACGATCGTCCCGGTGCTGCACGTGGGCGACGACCCTGCGGACGAGCCCGCCGTCGACCGGCACGATCCCACCGACCAGATCCGCGAGGCAGTCGTCCTGCGCGACCAGCACTGCGTGTTCCCGTGGTGCGGCGTCGACGCCCGGGCCTGCGACCTGGACCACATCGACCCCTACGTCCCGACGGACGAGGGCGGCCCACCCGGGCAGACCGCGCCGTCGAAGCTGGCCTGCTTGTGCCGGCGACATCACAACGCCAAGACCGCGCGCCGATGGCGATATCGCCGCAGCCGCGACGGCGCCTACCTCTGGCACGGCCCCCACGGCCGCCGCTACCTCGTCACCTCCGACGGCACCACCGCACTCCCACACGCCTGAGAGTTCCGCTCCGGCGTCCTGCGCGCTCGGGTTACCGTGCCGGATGACCACTGCCCAGCCGGGAACCGGATACGCCGGCGACGAGTTCTACTGCGACGTCGCGATTCCCCAGGCCGCCTCACTGCGGCTCGAGTACGACGACGAGTGGGTGCTGGCCTTCCATCACACGAGGCCGTACTGGAGGAACCACGTCGTGGTCGTGCCGACGAAGCACATGGCCTCGTTGACGACCGTCGGCATGGAGGATCGGGAGCACGTCACGCGGCTCCTCGTCTGAGCCCAAGACCCCGCGCCAACCCACCGCCGAAAGTGCGGTCAACCCCCTGGGGCGGCCGCGGCCCGTCACCCAGACTGGAGCCATGACCGACGTACGCGTGCTCGTGGTGGACGACCAGGACGCCTACCGCCGCGCCATGACGGCCGTGGTGGAGGAGACGCCCGGCTTCGTCGTCGTCGGTGCGGCCTCGAGTGGCGAGGAGTCGCTGGTCGTGGCCGCGGACCTCGAGCCCGACCTGGTGCTGATGGACGTGAACCTCCCGGGCATCGACGGGGTCGAGGCCGCCAACCGGCTCGCGGGCGGGCCGGTCGTCGTGCTGCTGTCGACGTACGACGAGGACGAGTTCGACCGGGCAGGTTGTGGCGCCGCGGCCTACGTCTCGAAGGCGGCGTTCAGCCCGGAGCGCCTCGAGCAGGTGTGGCAGGACGCTCAGCCGGAGCGGGCGCGCCCGGCAACCGGATCGTGAGCCGGTCACCGGTTTCGACCAGCTCCCCACCCGCCGCCTCCACGCGGTCGCCCATCCCGAGGCGGTCGAGAGGGGCGATGCTCGTCCCGACGAGAGCCAGGACCACGTCGTCGCCGTCGCGTGAGACGGTCACCCGGCTCGGTGCGGACTCGCCTGCGAGCGCCTCGAGGCAGCAGAAGTAGGCGACGGCCTCCACGCGCTCGGGGTACCGGGTCGACCCGACCTGCGGATCGATCGACAGCACGTCGGCGACGCCCCGACGCTCGGCGAACGACGTCAGCGCGGCGGCCAGTCCGGAACGCACGAGCAGGGTCGGGTAGATCCCGCGGGTCAGCTCACGCAGGGCCTCGAGTGCCACGGTGGCCCGCTCGACGTACGACGCGCAGGTGGCTTCGTCGACGTCGGGCGGCGCCTGGGCGAGGTCCGTGCGGAGCGCGGTCATGGCCGGCAGCACCTCTCTCGCGAGCGCCGCCTCGAGGCGACGGCGCTCGGTGTCGGCCGCGTCGATGAGGCGTCGTCGCGAGGCGTCGAGAGCCCGCGTCTGCTCGGCGAGCTGGTCGACCTGGGCCGCGAGCTCGACCTGGAGCCGGACGTTGCGGAACGCGACGGCGGCCTGGTCCGCGATGTCGGCGAGCATCCGCTGCTCGAAGGGTCGGACGTCGCGCCCCGCGGGCAGGTCCAGCCCGATCGAGCCCAGCGGCCCGTGCTCGTCGGCGATCGGCACCGATCGCGCCGGGGGAGCCTCGGCGGTAGCCCCGGGTGGCCATGCCTCGACCAGGTCCGGACCGGCGTCGACCTCGAGCCGGACGACCGCACGCTCGGCCGCCACCGCCCGGCCGGCTGCCGCCGCGATCGCGGGGAGCACGGCACCGGGAGCGGGGCTGCGTCCGATCCGCCGGCTGAACGACGCGAGGGCGTCGTACGGCGCGGCACGAGTGCCATAGGCCAGTCGGTCGGCGAGCCTGACGACTGCCGTGCGGAGCGGCTGGAAAGCCAGGGCGACCAGGGTCATCGCGACCAGCGACGCCCAGAACCCACCGGTGCGGTGGCCCGCGGCGCGGCCGAGCACCACCACGAGACCGACGTACCCGAGGGCGGCGAAACCCGCGGTGACGGCGACGACCAGACCGCGGCTGATGATCAGCTCGACGTCGTAGAGCCGGTAGCGCAGGACGGCCACGGCGATGCACAGCAGCATGAACAGGTAGGCGGCGTAGAGCAGGAGGCTGGACCAGACCGTCTGGTGGCCACCGTTCACCAGCTCGTCCGAGAGCAGTGTCACCATCGCGACTCCGACCGCTGCGGCGCCGAGAGCAACCAGCCGGACCTGTCGACGCTCGGACTCGGCGGACCGGCGCAACCGGACGCCGAGGGACACGACGGATGCGAGGAGCGCGCCGACGATCGCCAGGATCCCGACCGCGAAGACCACCTCGGCCACGACGTTGCCGGCGGCCAGGTCGTCCTCGCTCGTGCTCACGGTCTTGGGGCCGACCAGGATCACGCCCACGGCGAACGAGCAGTAGCCGATGACGGCGGCGGATGCCGCCCAGCGCCAGCCGCGCGACAGCAGCCGACCGTCCGGGACCAGCAGGAAGGTCACCGCCAGGCCCGCGAGGGCGAACTGGCCTCCCGCGAGGGAGGAGACGAACCCGACCAGGTAGGCGAGGCCGTCCGGGCCGGGCCCGCCTTCATGCAGGGCCCACCTCACGAACGACTCGGCGACCATGCTCAGGCTCGTGGCAGCTCCGACGACGTTGAGCATCCAGCCGATCCGGTGTCGCCGGTCGGCCGCGACGATGACGGCACCCAGCCAGGCGCTTCCACAGGCAGCGGCATCCACGAGCGGCCATCCGTGCAGTCCGAGCGACCGGGTGGAGAAGAGGCCGATCGAGACCGCCACGATCGCCGTGTCCACGATCACGAAGGCCAGGCTCGCCAGGGCCAGCGACCACGCCAGCCTGGGGGAGTTCACGACGCCACCTCGCTCCGGAGCGGCACGGTGGCGACGAGCGTCGTGCCGTGGCCGGGGTGCGACTCCAACGCCAGGTCACCTCGTACGGCGTCGATCCGGTCGCGCATGTTGCCGAGCCCGTGGCCGTGGGACTCCTCGCTCGGACGGAACCCGCGCCCGTCGTCGCGGACCGCGAGGCGAGCTTCGTCCCCCTCGGCGGACAGGTCCACCGAGATGCTGGACGCCCCGCTGTGCTTGACGGCGTTCTGCACGGCTTCGACGGCGAAGAAGTAGAGCGCCGCCTCGACCTCGGCAGGCAGCCGGATTGTCCCGTGCTCCTCGACATGGACGGGAAGGGCGGTCCCGCCGAGGACGCTGCGCAGTGCGGGACCCACTCCCTGCTCCACCAGGACCCGCGGGTAGAGCCCGCGGGAGAGATCGGCGAGTGCGGCGATCGCGGCGTCCACCGCCCCGACCTGTTCGGCCAGGGTCGCCCGCGACCGCTCGGGCGCCCGACCGGCGAGGGTCTGGGCCAGGCGGAGGTTCACCACGAGCGCGACCAGGTGCTGCTGCGCGCCGTCGTGGACGTCGCGCTCGAGCCGCCGCCGCTCGGCATCGTGGGCGTCGACGAGGCGTCGCCGCGACTCCTGGAGCTCGTCGGCCCGGAGGGCGAGGTCGGTGGCCTGCCGGGCCAGCTCGGCCCGCAGCCGCGCGCGATGCAGGACCATGCCGGCCTGGGCCGCGAGGTCGGCCAGGAGCCGCTCCTCGATCGGGCCGAAGGGCTGGCCCTCGGGCTCCTGCACCCGCAACGCACCGAGCTTGTCCCCCTCGAGGACCACGTCGCGGACGTGGACCCGCGCCGGTCCCTCCGCCCTCGGCTGCTCGTGCGCGCCGTCGGGCGGCCACGAGGCCGCGCACTCGTAGGCGTCCCCCATCGAGAGCCACACCTGTGCCCAGGCCGCGCCGGTCCCGGTCGCCAGCTGCCGGGCCAGCCGGGTCGGCAGGTCGGTCGCAGCGGGCTCCATGCCCTCCCCGGGATCGGCCAACGACTCGGTGAACCCGCTCAGCACGTCGTACGGCGAGCGCCGGCCGTGGTCGAGGCGCTCGGTGACCACGGAGTGGAGGGTGCGACGCAGGGGCTCGAGCCCGAGGGCCACGAGCGCCGTCGCGACCACGGACAGCGCGACGTTCGGCGAGTCTGTGCTGCCGACCAGCGCCCCGCCGCCGAGCACGACGACGACGTAGACGAGGGCGACGCCACCCAACAGGCCGAGGGTCACCAGGATCGACGTACGCCGGGCCAGGACCCATCGCCACGCCGTCATGTCACCGGGTGGCCTCGATGTAGGTGAGCACGGCCGACACCCGGCGGTTGGTCTCGCCCTCGTCGAGCAGCCCGAGCTTGAGGAAGACCGAGCTGATGTGCTTCTCGACCGAGCGCTCGCTCATGAACAGGGTCTTGGCGATGGTCGCGTTCGTGCGCCCGGTCGCCATCTGCTCGAGCACCTCCCGCTCCTTGTCGGTGAGCCCGCGCAGCGGCGAGCTCGCGTCGGCCGAGCGGCGTGCCATCAGGCCCTCGACGACCTTCGGGTCGAGCGCCGAGCCGCCGCGCGCGACGTCCTGGAGCGCCCGGACCAGCTCGTCGATCTCGGAGACGCGCTCCTTGAGCAGGTAGCCGAGGCCGGCGACGCCGTCGGCGAGGAGCTCGAAGGCGTAGTCCTCCTCGACGTACTGCGAGAGGACGACCACGCCGATGTCGGGGTGCTCGGTGCGGATCCGCTTGGCCGCCTCGATCCCCTCCGTGGTGTGGGTCGGGGGCATCCGGATGTCGGTGAGCACGGCGTCCGGGCGGTGCTCGTCGACGGCCGCGAGCAGCGCCTGCGGGTCGCCGACGCTGTCGACGAGCTCGATGTCGTCGACCTCGGCCAGCAGCTTGGTGACACCTTCGCGGACCAGGAAGTTGTCGTCTGCCAGCACGACGCGCAGCGCCCCCATGCACGGAGCGTAGGGGATCTCGGCCCCGACGTACGCCGGTGCGACCGTCCCCCGAGGGACGGCCGCACCGTTGGGGATTGCCGGTGAGTGGCTCAGACCAGGGCGGGAACCCGCTCCTGCCCGGGCTCGGAGGACTCCGGCGTCTCCGCCTCGGTCGCCTCCTCGCCGTCGCGCGAGCCACCCTCGATGTCGATCACCGGGAGCCGGCGCTCGAGCCAGGCCGGCAGCCACCAGGCGCGGTGACCCAGCAGGCTCATCGCCGCGGGCACCAGCACCATCCGGACCAGCGTGACGTCGAGGAGCACGGCCACCGAGAGGCCGACCCCGAACATCTTCGTCGTCACGTCCACGTCGAGGATGAACGACGCGAACACGCTGACCATGATGATCGCGGCACTCGTGATCACCCTGGCCGTCGAGCCGACACCCTCGACCACGGCCCGACCGGGGTTGCGGTGCTTCAGGTACTGCTCGCGGACCCGGCTCATCAGGAACACCTCGTAGTCCATCGAGAGGCCGAACAGGATCGCGAACATCAGCATCGGAGCCAGCGGCATGATCGGGATGGTCTCGTGGACACCGATCAGCCTTGCGCCCCAGCCCCACTGGAAGACCGCCACGATGACGCCGTACGCCGCGCCGACACCCAGCACGTTGAGGGCGGCGGCCTTCAACGGGACGAGCACCGAACGGAACACGACCATCAGCACCAGGAACGACAGACCGATCACGGCTCCGAGGAACAGCGGCATGCGCTGCTGCAGCCGGGACGAGACGTCGTCGGTGAGCGCCGTCGAGCCCGTCACCGCCGCGTCGACGTCGGTGCCGGCCAGCGTCTGCGGGAGGACGTCCTGACGGATGTCCGCGAGCAGCTCACCGGTCCTGGCGTCCTGCGGCGACGTGGTGGGGGTGACCGTGATGATGGCGATGTCGCCCTCCTTGTTGGTCACCGCCTGGTCCACCGACGCGACACCCGGCTGGTCGGCCAGCGCGACCCTGACGTCCTTGATGGTCGAACCGGCGATCACCGTGCCGCCGTTGTCGAGCACGACCTCCAGCGGACCGTTCGTCCCGGCGCCGTAGGCGTCCGCCACCAGGTCGTAGGCCTTGCGGGTGGTCGAGTCCGGGGCGTCGTTGCCGGAGTCCGCGAACCCGAGGTGCATCGAGAACACCGGGATGGCGAGGATCCCGAGCATCACGGCGGCGACGCCGCCGTACCAGACCGGCTTGTTCACCACGCGCTGGGCCCAGCGTGCGGACCTGGCGTCGGGGTTGAAGGCCGGCTTCGGCTTGAGGAAGGGGATCCGGGCGCTGTTCACCTTGTGCTTGACGACGCCGAGCATCGCCGGAAGCAGCGTGATCGCGGCCAGCATCGTGATCGCGACCATGATCGCGGAGCCGTACCCCATCATCGACATCATCGGGATGCCGGAGACCTTGAGTCCCATGATCGCGACGATCACCGTCACGCCGGCGAAGAGCACCGACAGGCCGGCGGTCGCGTTGGCGCGGCCGATGGCGACGGGGACCGACTGGCCGGACGCGAGGTTCTGACGGTGCCGGGCCAGGATGAACAGGGCGTAGTCGATACCGACACCGAGGCCGAGCATCATGCCCACGACGCTGGTGATCTCCGGGACCGACACGAAGCCGGACATGATGCCGATCGCGCTGCTGCCGATGACGATGGCCATCAGCGCCGACACGATGGGCAGGCTCATCGCGACCAGCGAGCCGAACGCGATTGCGAGGATCAGGACGGCCATGAGGATGCCGATGAGCTCGCTGTTGCCGCCCTCGGCCTGGTCCGCGTAGCCGAGGCCACCGTCGTACTCGACCTGGATGCCGGCGTCACGAAGGTTCTGCACGGCGTTCTCGGCGGCCTCGAGGTCGCTCGTGTCGGCCTTCTCCGTCTTGAAGGCGACGGTGGCGAACGCGGTCTGACCGTCCTTGCTGACGGTGGGCCCACGGGGGTCGTACGGACTGCTGACGTCGAGCACGTGCGGTCCGTCGGCGAGTTTCTCGACGGCCTGCTCGACCGCCTTCTTCACCTCAGGGGACGTCAGGCCGTCCTCGGAGTGGAAGATCACGTTGGACGAGTAGAGCGTCTGCTGCGGGAAGCGATCCTGGATGGTGTCGGCCGCGCGTTGCGACTCGGCACCGGGGAGGGAGAAGCTTTCGTCGGGAGCTCCGCCGAGCGAGCCGTTGAGGAGCACGGCTGCGACGGCGGCGACCACCCAGGCGGCGATGACGCGCCAGGGATGACGGCCGGAGAAGTTCCCGATCTTGTAGAGAAGGTGAGACATGACTTGCCTTTCGGAGAGGTTCGAGACGTTCGTCGTGGACGGCCCGAGCCCGTCTCATCGAAGGTAGGAATCACAGCGCCCGCGCCCCACCGAGCCGACCGCACACCGTGCGGGGCAGACCGGGCCGCCGACCGTCGCCCGGAGTGCGGAAAACCGCACGCCGACGCGCGGGTTCGCGCATTAGCGTCGGCGTATGGAGCTGCGCTTCTACGACGACCCCGACGAGTTCCTGACCGTGGCCGGTGAGCACCTCGCCGAGCAGCCCGTGCTCAGCACGGTGATGGCGGGGGTGGCGGCGCGGATCATGGAGCAGCGCGCGGCCGGCGTGCCGTGGCCGGAGGCCGTGCCGTGCTGGTTCGCCGCGGTCGTCGACCGGGGCGCCGTCGTGGCCACGGCCATGAGGACGGCGACGTTCGGCGACTACCCGGCGTACCTGATGCCGATGCCGGACGACGCCGCGGTGCTGCTCGCGTGCACCCTGATCGACCGCGACGAGCCGGTGCTGGGCGCGAACGGCTCGCTCCCGGCGGTCGAGGTGTTCTGCGAGGAGATGGCCAGGGCCACCGGCCGGCAGGTCGAGGTCGAGCGCCACACGCGGCTCTTCGAGCTCGGGCGGCTGAAGGAGCCCGCGAAGGTGTCGGGCCGGCTGCGGCCCGCGCGGCTGGACGAGCAGGACGTCGTCTCGGGCTGGTACGCCGCGTTCATGGATGCCGCGGACGAGCAGGCGGGTCGTCCCCCGGGGTCCTCCGCGCACGAGGCGCCCCCGCCGGAGGAGCTACGCCGCCGGATCGAGGCCGAGCAGATCTTCGTGTGGGACGTCGACGGCACGCCGGTCCACCTGACCGCGCACACCGAGCCGGCGTTCGGCGTCTCCCGGGTCGGGCCCGTCTACACGCCGCACGAGCACCGGGGCCACGGCTATGCGAGCCGGGCGGTCTACGAGGTGTCACGACGCCTCGTCGACGGCGGGCTCCGGGCCTGCCTGTTCACCGACCAGGCCAACCCGACCTCGAACAAGATCTACGAGGCGCTCGGCTACGAACGCGTGGTCGACATGGCGAATCTGCAGGTGCGGTGACGCGTCCCTAGACTCGGTGGCCTCATGACAGACGTTCCCGAGGCCCGCCTCGCCCAGACCATCGAGGAGGTCGACGACGCGCTGCAGTCCCGCTGGCCGGAGACCAAGCTCGAACCGTCGCTCGACCGCATCCGGGCCTTCGCCCAGCTGCTCGGCGACCCCGAGCGGGCCTACCCGGTCATCCACCTGACCGGGACCAACGGCAAGACCTCGACCAGCCGGATGATCGACACCCTGCTGCGTGCCCATGACCTGCGCACCGGCCGGTTCACCAGCCCTCATCTCGAGCGCATCAACGAGCGGATCTCGATCGACGGCGAGCCGCTGAGCGACGAGGCGTTCGTGCGCGCGTTCAACGACGTCGCGCCGTACACCCACCTCGTCGACGCGTCGCAGCCCTTCCCGCTGAGCTTCTTCGAGACCGTGGTCGGGATGGCGTACGCCGCCTTCGCCGACGCGCCGGTCGATGTCGCGATCGTCGAGGTGGGCATGGGCGGGGCGTGGGACGCCACCAACGTCGCCGACGCGACGGTGGCGGTGGTGACCCCGATCGCCCTCGACCACGCGGCGTACCTCGGCACGTCAGTCGAGGCGATCGCGCTGGAGAAGGCCGGGATCATCAAGCCGGGCGCGACGGCCGTCCTGGCGGAGCAGGCGCCGGGACCGGCGGAGGTCCTGCTGCGTCGCTGCGCGGAGGTGGAGGCCACTCCGGTGCGCGAGGGACTCGAGTTCGGCGTTCTGTCGCGCGTGCCCGCGGTCGGGGGGCAGTTGCTCACGCTCAAGGGGCTGCGCGGCGAGTACGACGAGGTCTTCCTGCCGCTCTACGGCGCCCACCAGGCGGAGAACGCCGCCACCGCGCTGGCCGCGGTCGAGGCGTTCCTCGGCGACCAGGCGCTGGACACCGATCTCGTGCGGGAGGCGTTCGGTCAGGCGACCTCGCCGGGCCGGCTCGAGATCATCCGCCGCAGCCCGATGATCATCCTCGACGCCGCCCACAACCCTCACGGGGCCGAGGCGACGGCCGCGGCTCTGGACGACTCGTTCGCCTTCTCCCCGCTGATCGGGGTGGTCGGCGTGATGGCGGACAAGGAGTACGAGGGGGTGCTCGCAGCCTTCGAGCCGCACTTCGCGCACGTGGTCATCACCCAGAACTCCACGTGGCGCGCCCTCCCGGCCGCCGAGCTGGCGGTCACCGCTCGCGATGTCTTCGGGGAGGACCGGGTGACCGTCGCCCCACGCCTCGTGGACGCGATCGACGAGGCGACAGCGCTCGCCGAGGCCGGCGAGGCGGTCGGCACGTCCATCGGGTCCGGCGCCGTGCTCGTCACCGGATCGGTGGTCACGGTCGGTGAGGCGCGCGCGTTGCTGCACCGCCGCGAACGCGCCACCGGGCAGGAGGGGACCGGTGGCTGAGGAGCGGTCACCGCGACGCGGCATGTGCGCGGCGATCCTCTCCCTCGAGGCCATCGTGTTGGGCCTCACGACGCCGGTGATGATCAACCTCGCCGACGTCCCGGTACGGACCGCCCTGTTCGTCGGGCTCGGCCTGTGCGTCGCGTGCCTGCTGCTCGCCGGACTGCTCCGGTGGGAGGCGGCGTACGCCGTGGGGTGGCTGCTCCAGGTCGTGGCGATCGGGCTGGGTTTCGTGGTGACGATCATGTTCGTGCTCGGCGTGCTCTTCGCGCTGCTGTGGGGGACGGCGTACTTCCTCGGGCGCAAGATCGAGCGCGAGCGCGCGGCGGCGTACGCGGCGTACGACGCCGAACGGGCCGACTCCTAGCTCTGCTCGTCGAGCCCGCGCACGATCGCGGCGAGCGCGTGGTCGAGCTCGTCGTCGGTGCAGCCGCCGAAGCCGATGATCACCCCGCTGCGTGACGAGGCCCGGCAGTAGTCGCGGAGCAGCGGGATCTCGAAGCCGGCCGCCCGGGCCGACGCGGCGACGCGTGCCGCGGTGGCCGGCGGCAGCGGCACGGTCACGTACATGCCGGCTACCGGCTGGATGGGCTCCGCCCGGCCGCCGAGTGCCGCCACCACGCGCTCGGCCCGCGCCGCGTAGACCCGGCGGGCGGACCGGACGACCTGGTCGACGTATCCGTCGCGCAGCAGCGACAGGAAGGCCCGCTGCACCGGCCACGCGGGCTGGTCGTGGGTCACCTCGCGGCGGTCGAGGATCGTGCGGTGCAGGGTGGCCGGCGCGACCAGCCAGCCCAGCCGCATGCTCGGAGCGACGGTCTTGCTGGTGGTGCCGAGGTAGGCGACGACGTCTCGGTCGAGCGCTGCCAGCGCGGGCACCGGCGCCACGTCGTAGCGGAACTCCGAGTCGTAGTCGTCCTCGATCACGACCGCGCCCGCTCGCCGCGCCGCGGCGAGCAGGGTGAGCCGGTCGGCGCCGGACATCACCGGGCCGAGCGGATGCTGGTGGGCCGGGGTGACGTACGCCGCTGTGCAGTCGGCCAGGTCCGTCACCGGCTCCGCGGCCGGGACGTCGCGGATCTCCCGGCCGCTCGCGCGGATCGCCTCGGCGGCCGCGCGGTAGCCGGGGTCCTCGTGGGCGACCGGGCCGGGAGGCAGGGCGGCCAGCACCTGGGTGAGGCCGCCGATGGTGCCCGAGGTCACCAGGATCTCGTCCGGGTCGCAGGTGAGCCCTCGGGTGCGCGCGAGGTGCCCCGCCAGCTCCTCGCGGAGCTCCGGGAGTCCGGCGGGGTCGTCGTACGCCCTCGGCGGGGTGGCCACCGAGACGTCGCGCCAGGCCCGCCGCCAGGCCGCTCGATGACGCTCGTCGATCCACGGCGTGCCGGTGTCGAGGCGCAGCAGGTCGGACCGGAAGGTGGCGCGCGGCGGACGCCGGTGGCTGCTGCGAGGTGCGGCACCGGCGGCGACGTACGTCCCGGAGCCGCGCCGGCTCTCGAGCCAGCCCTCGGCGGCCAGCTGGTCATAGGCCTGCTCGGTGACGCTGCGCGAGACTCCGAGGTCCGAGGCGAGGGCGCGGGTGCTCGGGAGCCGTCGCCCGACCGGGAGCACGCCGGCGACGACCTGGTCGCGGACGCCCGAGGCGAGCTGGCGGGCGAGCGGGACGCCCGAGGTCCGGTCGAGGGAGACCGGGACGGGGCTGCTGCGAGGCATCGAAGTGTCCTGTCCGACTGGGGCGGATGTGGCCCGTGTGGACAGGCCACTTTGCGTTCACGATAGGACCATGAGCCAGACCCTGTCGCCGACCTCGCGCACGCGCCTGACCCGCCACCGCGAGCGGGGGAGTGTGGACCGTGACGACCTGTTCGCGATCATCGGTGAGGCGCTGGTCTGCCACGTCGGCATCGTCCGCGACGGCGAGCCGGTGGTGCTGCCGTCGATCCACGCGGCCGACCCGGACGGTCCCGACGAGGGCGGCACGCTGTACCTCCACGGCTCGGTGGCCGCGCCCTGGCTGCTGCAGGCGCCCGGCCAGGTCGTCTGCGCGACGTTCACGATCGTGGACGCCGTCGTGCTCGCGCGGGTGGCGTTCAGTCACTCGATGAACTACCGCTCCGCCGTCGTGTACGGCGCCGCCCGTCGGGTGGACGACCCCGCGGAGCGCGACCACGCCCTGCGGCTGATCGTCGACCACGTCGTGCCGGGCCGGTCGGCCACCCTGCGCGCCAACACCCGCAAAGAGCTCGCTGCGACGGCGGTCGTCGCCATCCCGCTCGCCGAGGCGTCGGTGAAGGCGCGGACCGGAGGTCCGAAGGACGAGCCCGAGGACATCGCCACCGGCACCTGGGCCGGCGTGGTCCCGCTCAGGATCGCGGCCGGCCCGGTCGAGCCCCACGGTGACGGCCCGGTCCCGGACGAGGTCCGGCGACGGCTGGCCGACTGGTAGGCCACGGCACCTTGCTGGATAGGGTGCCGCCCATGGAGCGCACCCTGGTCCTGGTCAAGCCCGACGGCGTACGCCGCGGCCTCACCGGCGAGGTGATCCGGCGGATCGAGGCGAAGGGCTACACCCTCGCGCGCCTCGAGCTCCGCCAGGCGACCCGTGAGCTGCTCGCCGAGCACTATGCCGAGCACCAGGGCAAGCCGTTCTACGAGCCGCTGGTGGAGTTCATGCTCTCCGGCCCGGTGGTCGCGATGGTCGTCGAGGGGGAGCGCGTGGTCGAGGGCTTCCGCGCCCTGGCCGGCGCAACCGACCCCACCGCTGCCCTGCCCGGCACGATCCGCGGCGACCTCGGCCGCGACTGGGGCCTGGCCGTCCAGCAGAACATCGTCCACGGCTCCGACGCCGTCGAGTCCGCCGAGCGGGAGATCAGGATCTGGTTCGCCTGATCTTTGCCCCACCCCCCGGAGTGTCTGCGGAGCTGAGCGCTGAGCCGCTCTTAACCTGCTAGCGGGTCGTCGTGTCGCGCGGATCGGCGCGCCGGTCCACGGGGGCGCAGGCGTGCGCTTCCTTCCTTCCCCGGAACGACGCACACCTGCGAGGCATTGCGCATGGCGAACAGCATCATCGGCCGCGACATGGCGGTCGACCTCGGGACCGCCAACACGCTCGTCTACGTGCGGGGTCGCGGGGTCATGCTGGACGAGCCCAGCGTCGTTGCGCTCAACGACACCACCGGTGAGGTGCTCGCGGTCGGCCACGAGGCGAAGCGGATGATCGGGCGCACGCCCGACAACATCACCGCGCTGCGCCCGATGAAGGACGGCGTGATCGCCGACTTCGAGGCGACCGAGCAGATGCTCCGCTACTTCATCCAGCAGGTCCACCGCCGGCGCTACCTCGCCAAGCCGCGCATGGTGATCTGCGTCCCGAGCGGCATCACCGCGGTGGAGCAGCGGGCGGTGAAGGAGGCCGGCTACCAGGCCGGCGCGCGCAAGGTCTACATCATCGAGGAGCCGATGGCGGCGGCGATCGGCGCCGGTCTTCCCGTGCACCAGGCCGCCGGGAACATGGTGGTCGACGTCGGGGGCGGCACCACCGAGGTCGCAGTCATCTCCCTCGGCGGCGTCGTCACCAGCCTCTCCATCCGCACCGCCGGCGACGACCTCGACACCGCGATCGTCGCGTGGATGAAGAAGGAGTACAGCCTCATGCTCGGCGAGCGCACGGCCGAGGAGATGAAGATGACCCTCGGGTCGGCGTTCCCGACCCACGACGAGCCCGAGGCCGAGATCCGCGGCCGCGACATGATCAGCGGCCTGCCTCGGTCGGTGGTCGTCACCAGCGCCGAGTGCCGCAAGGCCCTCGAAGAGCCCCTGCACGCGATCGTCGACGCCGTCCGCACCACTCTCGACCAGACCCCACCCGAGCTCGCCGGCGACATCATGGACCGCGGCATCGTGCTCACCGGCGGGGGCGCCCTGCTCCGCGGCCTCGACGAGCGGCTGCGGCACGAGACCGGGATGCCGGTGCACGTCGCCGAGGACCCGTTGTCCAGCGTCGCGATGGGCGCCGGCAAGTGCGTCGAAGAGTTCGAGGGGTTGCAGCAGGTCCTGGTCTCCGAGCGCCGGCGGTACTGACGATGCTCCGGCGACCATCCCAGCCGCTGAGCCTGCGCTCCGTCCGAGTTCCCCGGCTGCTCCGGGGCTACCGGCCGCTGAGCCCGGGCCGCGACAGCTTCGACGAGCGCGCCGACCGGGCGAGGCTCCGCTCGCGGATGATCGCCCTGGTGCTGGCCTGCCTGACCCTGATGACGCTCGACCACCATCCGGGGGACGGCTCACCGCTCGAGCCGGCGCGCTCGGCCATGGGCACGGTCCTCGGCCCGGTGGAGTCCGGCACGTCGGCCGTCGTCCGGCCGGTGACGGCGATGGGCGACTGGTTCCGCACCCGCAAGCAGATGCAGAACGACATCGCCGAGCTGCGGTCGCAGAACTCCCGGCTGGAGGCGCAGCAGGCCACGTCGCAGTACGAGCGCAACCAGCTCGCCGAGTTCCGCGGGCTCACCTCCGCGGCCCGCACGCTCGGGCAGACGCTGGTGCCCGCCCATGTCGTCGCCTATGGCCCGGCCCAGTCCTTCTCGCGCGCGGTCACCATCGACGCCGGCTCCGACGCCGGCGTGCGGCCCGACCAGACGGTGCTGAACGACGACGGCCTGGTCGGTCGGGTGCTCCGGGTGACCCGCGCGACCGCGACCGTCCTGCTGATCGTCGACACCGACTCGGTCGTCGGCGGCCGAGTGGGCGCGTCGATGAAGGTCGGCTTCCTGCGCGGGCGCGGCGGTCTCGGCAGCGCCGGCACCCTCGACCTCCAGCTGGTCGACGAGGCGCAGGCGCCGTCCGAGGGCGACAGCATCGTGACGTGGGGGAGCCGCGACGGCGCGCCGTACGTCGCGGGGGTTCCCATCGGGCGCGTCACGGCGGTCTATGCCAGCCTGCGCGAGTCGTCGCAGCGCGCCGTGATCTCGCCGTACGTCGACTTCGGAGCGCTGGACCTCGTCGGCGTGGTCGTGCCCTCCGGCACGCCGAGCGACCGCGGCGTGATCGAGGCGGACGGGAGCCTCCGATGAGGTCGGTGCGCATGGCGGTCGCCGCCGGCCTGGTCGTGGCGGCGCTGGTCCTTCAGGTCGCGGTCTTCCCGCAGTTCGCCTGGGACGGCATCGTGCCGAACTTCTGCCTGCTCGTCGTCGTGGCGGCCGCACTGGTTCGCGGCCCGTCGTTCGCGGCGACCCTCGGGTTCTTCGCCGGCATCCTGCTCGACCTCGCCCCTCCCGCCGACCATGTGGCCGGTCGCTGGGCGCTGGCACTGGTCGTCGTCGGCTTCGTGGCCGGCCTGATGCGCCAGGACACGCGTCCCTCGGCGTCCACCGTGGTCGCCACCGTGGCGGTGTCGTCGTTCGTCGGGACCTCGGTCTACGCCCTCACCGGGGTCGTGCTCGGGGACGGTGTCGCCGGGTCGGGCGACCTGGCCCGGGTGATCGTGGTGGCGCTGCTGTGGGACGTCCTGCTGACCCCGCTGGTCCTGCCCGGCGTGATGCGTCTGCTCACCCGGCTCGAGCCCGCTGGCGCCCGATGAGACCGCTCGCCCCCCGAGACCCGAGCATCGAGAGGTCCCGCCTGCGCCTGGTCGTGGTGCGGGTCCTCGTCTTCTCGCTGTTCGCCACACTGTTCGCGCGCCTGTACTACCTCCAGGTCGTCTCGGGTGACTCCTACCGCCAGGCCGCCGCCTCGCAGTCGGTGCGCGAGGTGGTCGTCCAGCCCCAACGCGGCCTGATCGTCGACGACCAGGGTCGTCCGCTCGTCACCAACCGCACGGCGTGGGTCGTGTCGGTCGACCGCGCCCTGCTCGGTCGCCTGTCGACGCACGAACGGGCGGTGGCGCTGCGTCGCCTGGCCGAGGCCACGCGGACGCCGCTGCGCAGCGTGCGTGAGGCCCTGGTCACGTGCGGAGACCCCGGCAGCAAGCGCGGGCACTGCTGGAACGGGTCGCCGTACCAGCCGGTGCCGGTCGCCACCGACGTCCCTCAGTCCGTCGCGCTGCGGATCCTCGAGCAGCCCGAGGACTACCCGGCCGTGGTCGCACAGCAGCAGAGCGTGCGCGCCTACCCGCGGCCCTACGGTGTGAACCTCGCCGATGTCGTGGGCTACCTGAGCCCGATCACCGCGGGTGAGCTGGACCGCGCGCGGAAGGAGCACGACGACACCGTCAACGGCGCCAGCACGGTCGGTCGTGCCGGTATCGAGGAGACCTACGACCGCTACCTGCGCGGCCGCCCGGGCTACCAGAGGGTGGCCGTCGACTCGATGGGGCGCGTCCTGGGCCAGGAGGGTGAGGTCCGCGGGCATCCCGGAGACACCCTGGTCACCTCGATCGACGCCCGGGTGCAGGCGGCGACCGAGCGTGCGCTGCACGACGCGATCACGACCGCCCGCGCGACCTACGACCCCGTCACGCACAAGAACTACGTCGCCGACTCGGGTGCCGCGATCGTGCTGCAGGCGCAGACCGGTCGCGTCGTCGCGATGGCCAGCCAGCCGACGTACGACCCCGCCCAGTGGGTCGGCGGGATCAGCAACCGGCAACTGGCACGGCTCTACTCGGCGAAGGCCGGTGACCCGCTGCTGTCGCGTGCGTACCAGGGCCAGTTCGCGCCCGGATCGACGTGGAAGCCGATCATGACCGTCGGCGCCTTCAACAACGGCATGGGCCCCGGGACACGTCTCGACTGCTCGTCGGGGTTCATGGTCGGCAACCGGCTCTTCCACAACTACGAGTCGGCGTCGTACGGGACGATCGACTTCGCCAAGGCCCTCCAGATCTCCTGCGACACCTTCTTCTACCGCGTCGGCTACCACTTCTGGCAGCTCTTCGGCCAGGACCCGGCCGACGTCGACGCCAAGGACCCGCTGGTGGCCGAGGCCAAGCGGTTCGGCTTCGGACGCCCCACCGGCATCGACGTGCCCGGCGAGGCCTCGGGTCGCATCGCCGACCGGCACTGGAAGCTGGCCTACTACAAGTCGATGAAGGCCCACTACTGCCGTGTCGACAAGCACCCTCCGGCCGGCACCAGCGCCTACCTGAAGCTGTTCGCCCACGAGTTCTGTCTCGAGGGCAACTACTACCGGGCGGGCGACGCGGTGAACTTCGCGATCGGCCAGGGCGACACCCTGGTCACCCCGCTCCAGCTCGCCCGGGCGTACGCCGCGCTCGCCAACGGCGGCACCCTCTACGAGCCCCGCATCGCCAAGGCGGTCGTCAGCCCGGGTGGCCGGGTGGTGAAGCGGATCACGCCGAAGGTGCAGGCGCACATCGAGGACCCGGCGCACGGCATCGACTACGTGACCCGGGCGCTGCTCGGCACCGCGCTCACCGGCACCATGGCCTGGAAGATGACCGGCTTCCCCCTGGACCAGATCCACATCCGCTCCAAGACCGGCTCCGCGGAGGTCTGGGGCAAGCAGTCGACGTCGTGGGTCGCCTCCTACGACAAGAACTACGTCGTGCTGATGATGGTCACCCAGGGCGGCACGGGGTCGGGAACCTCGGGGCCGTTCGTGCGCAAGATCTGGGAGTCGTTGTACGGCGTCGACGGGCCGACCGTGGACCGGAAGAAGGCGTTGATCCCCGGTGTGGTCGCCCCCGACGCGCTGCCGTCCTTCCAGCCGGACGGCTCGATCCTGCCCCCACGGCCCCGTTTCGGAGGGGCGAGGTTCGGAAGGAACCGCCCGTGACCACGACTCCCTTCCGCGTCCCGCGGTCTCTCCGGGCCCCCGGGGTCGACCGGGTGCTGATGCTCGCCGTGCTCGGGCTGCTCGTCCTCGGGACTCTGCTCGTGTGGTCGGCCACGTCGCACCGTGACGACCTCACCGGCGGCGACCCCACGGCGTACCTGCGCAAGCAGCTGGTCAACGTCTGCATCGGGCTCGTGCTGATGGTGGTGGTGATGGCCACCGACCACCGCTGGCTGCGGATCGTCGCGCCGCTGGTCTACCTCGCCTCGATCGGCGGGCTGGTGCTGGTGCTGACGACCGGCACGACCGTCAACGGCTCGCGCTCGTGGATCGACGTGGCCGGGATGTCGATCCAACCGTCGGAGTTCGCGAAGCTCGCCGTCGTGATCGGGATGGCGCTCCTGGTCGCCGAGCGCAACGAGGGACGGCGTGCTCGCGTCGGTGCGGTCGAGGTCGTCGGGATGCTGGTGATCGCGGCCGTCCCCGCCGGGCTGATCCTGATGCAGCCCGACCTCGGCACGCTGCTCGTGCTGTCGGCGACGGTCTTCGGGGTGCTGGCGGTGGCCGGTGCGCCTCGTCGGTGGCTGGCGTTCCTGGCCGCCGGGGGCATCGTGGCGGCGGTGACGGCGTTCGCCGGGCATCTGCTCAAGGAGTACCAGGTCGACCGCTTCCTGGCGTTCACCAACCCCGACCTCGACCCGCGCGGTGCCGGTTACAACACCGAGCAGGCCCGGATCGCCGTCGGCAACGGAGGACTCTTCGGCCAAGGTCTCTTCCACGGGTCGCAGACCCGGGCGGGGTTCGTGCCCGAGCAGCACACGGACTTCATCTTCACCGTGGCGGGGGAGGAGCTCGGCCTGGTCGGCGCCGGCGTCTTGATCGCTCTCCTGGGCCTGGTGATCTGGCGGGCGCTGGCGATCTCCGCGCTCTCCACCGACCTGTTCGGCCGGGTCGCCGCGGCGGGGATCGCCTGCTGGCTCGGCTTCCAGGCCTTCCAGAACATCGGGATGTGCCTGGGCATCATGCCGGTCACCGGCGTACCCCTGCCCTTCGTGTCGTACGGCGGCTCGTCGATGTTCGCGGGCATGCTCGCGGTGGGTCTCCTGCAGAACCTCCACCTCCGCGCCACGGCCTCGCAGCCGACGCGCTACGCCCGGCCGGTGCGGCAGGGTCAGCTGGTCTCGCGCTGAGGCTCCGCGGCGTACCTCTCGGCGCGGGTCTTGACGCCGTTCAGCATGTCGCGGGACATCACGAAGTCGGCCGGCACCACGACGAGTCGGCCACCGCGAAAACCGATCTCGGTTGTCAGGGGCAACCGATAGACTGGCCGGCGATGTCTTCTGCCTCCGCCGCCAGCGCTCCTCCTGCCGAGTCGGGCGAGTACACCCATCGCCAGATCCTCACCATCATCACGGGGCTGATGATGGGCATGTTCCTCGGTGCTCTCGACCAGACGATCGTCTCGACGGCGATCCGCACCATCTCCGACGACCTCAACGGTCTGTCCGTGCAGGCGTGGGTGACGACGGCGTACCTGATCACCTCGACGATCGCGACTCCGATCTACGGCAAGCTCGGCGACCTGTACGGCCGCAAGAAGCTGTTCATGTTCGCGATCTCGGTCTTCATCGCGGGGTCGGCCTTGTGCTCGTTCGCGACGTCGATGTACATGCTCGCCGGCTTCCGAGCCGTCCAGGGCATCGGCGCCGGCGGCCTGTTCACGCTGGTGCTGGCGATCATCGGCGACATCGTGTCGCCGCGGGAGCGCGCTCGCTACACCGGCTACTTCATGGCGACGTTCGGTACGTCGAGCGTCCTCGGGCCGGTGATCGGCGGCTTCTTCGCCTCACACGCCGTGATCCTCGGTCTCACCGGCTGGCGCTGGGTGTTCCTGGTCAACGTCCCCATCGGGATCGCCGCCCTCTTCGTCGTCTACCGCACGCTGCACGTCCACCACCACCGCCGCGAGGCCCGCATCGACTGGTGGGGCGCGGTCACCCTGATCGTCACCCTGGTGCCGCTGCTCACCGTCGCCGAGCAGGGTCGCGAGTGGGGCTGGGGCTCCGGGCGGGCCATGGCCTGCTACGTGATCGGCGTGGTCGGGCTCGGCGCGTTCTACGCCGTCGAGCGCCGGATGCACGAGCACGCGATGATCCCGCTGCGGATGTTCCGCCTCCGACCGGTCGCCGTCGGCATCGCGGCCAGCGTGATCACCGGCATGGCGCTGTTCGGCGGGATCATGGTGCTCCCGCTCTACATGCAGATCGTGCACGGTGCATCGCCGATGGAGTCCGGCTTCCTGATGCTGCCGATGGTGGTCGGCATGATGAGCGCCTCGATCGTCTCCGGGCAGGTGATCTCGCGCACCGGCCACATCCGTGGCTTCCCGATCTTCGGCACCGCGCTCGCGGCGGTCGGGCTGCTTCTGCTGTCGCGGATCGGCGCCGACACCGCGCTGCCGCTGGTGATGGTGCTGATGTTCTTCCTCGGCTACGGGCTCGGCAACTGCATGCAGCCGCTGCTGCTGATCCTGCAGTCGGCCGTGCCCCCGCGCGACATCGGCGTCGCGACCGCGTCGGCGACGTTCTTCCGGCAGATCGGAGGCACGATCGGTGTCGCGGTGTTCCTGTCGATCCTGTTCGGCCAGGTCGGCGGGCACATCGGCAACGCCCTCGAGGCCGAATCGCGCACGCCGGAGTTCCAGCAGGCGGTGCAGAACCCCGCCACGCCCCTGGACCGCCAGTTCGTGGAGTCGTTCCAGGGCGGCCACGGCACGTTCCTGGCGAAGGCCAACGACGACTCGTCGTTCATCCAGAAGCTGTCACCCGCCCTGGCCCACCCGTTCAAGGTCGGCTTCTCCGAGGCGATCGACACCGTGTTCCTCTTCGCCGGCCTCGTCGGCGTGCTCGCCTTCCTCACGGTGCTGCTGATGCCGAAGGTCGAGCTGCGCGCGACCTCGGCGAGCGCGGCGGTGAGATCCGAGACGGCACCGACGGCCCCCATGACCGAGGAAGTGTGAGCGCTGCCGGTCGTGCGCGGCGTCAGACTCCTGTAAGCGCGAGCCGTTCCGTCGACGCCCTCGCGGTGTCACCATGATCGCGTGGCACCACAGGAGCTGGTGCACGACGCCGTGGAGCGCGTCGTTCTCTCGGGGCACGAGGGGAAGTCGGGGGCCGGACTGGAACGGGTCCGGCTCGCTGACGGACGTTCGCTCATCGTCAAGCGGATCGAGCCGGGCACCGACTTCACGATCGAGGCCACCGGTGGGCTGCCGGGTCGCGAGATCCTGCTGTGGCGTGGCGGCGTGCTCGACCGCCTGCCCGACGGGCTCGGTCACGCGCTGCTCGACGCCTGGATCGAAGGTGACGCGACGGTCCTGGTCATGCGCGACCTCGGGGACGCGATGCTCACCTGGGACCACCGACTGGACGCGCGGCAGGCTCGGTGGGCCATGGAGCGGACGGCGGCGCTGCACCGGGCGTTCCTGGGGGCTGCGCCGTCCGACCTCGTGCCGTTGGACAAGTTCCTCGCGTTGTTCGCGCCCGCGACGGCCCGGCCGCTGGCCGAGATGGGCATCGAGCTCATGCGGCTGGTGCTCAACGGGTGGGAGCTCTTCGCCGAGCAGGTGCCCGGCGAGGTGGCCGATGCCGTGCTCGGCCTGCTCGAGGACGTCGGTCCGCTCCGGCGCGCTCTGCTGGAGGGGCCGCTGACGCTCGTCCACGGCGACCTCGCGACGGTCAACATGGCGATCGAGGGCGACACGCTCGTCCTGATCGACTGGGCGATGCCGACCGCCGCTCCAGGGGCGCTCGACGTCGCCCGGTTCGTCGCCGGGTGCGCGTCGGTCATCGACCTCGGCCGTGAGGAGATCCTCGCGGCCTACCGCGACGCCGCAGGGCCGGCGTACGACGCGCGCAGCGAGCGCCTCTCGCTGCTCGCCGCCACGATGTGGCTCGGCTGGAACAAGGCGCTCGACGCCGCAGAGCACCCGGACCCCGACATCCGCGCCCGCGAACGGGCCGACCTGGAGTGGTGGGTCAGACAGTCGCGAATCGCACTGGAGGAAGGAATCGCGTGATGGACCTGAACACGCTCTACCACCGCACCGTCGAGGCATGGGCGGACCGGGTGAACGCCGTGCACCCCGACCAGTGGGACGACCCCACACCCTGCACCCAGTGGACGGTGCGGGACCTGGTGAACCACGTCGTGGGCGAGGACCGCTGGACGGTGCCCCTGGTCGAGGGCAAGACCATCGAGGAGGTCGGCTCCAGCCTGGACGGCGACCTGCTCGGCGACGACCCGGTCAACGCCGCCCTGGACGCGGCGAAGGCCGCCACCACGGTGACGGCCGAGAAGCTGCCGGAGGGCGGCACCGTGCACCTGTCGTACGGCGAGGAGCAGCTCCCGGAGTACGTCCACCAGCTCGCTGCCGACCACCTGGTCCACGCCTGGGACCTTGCGGCCGCCACGAGCGGTGACACGCGACTCGACCCCCACCTGGTCACCGAGGTGCATGCATGGTTCGCCGATCGCGAGGAGATGTACCGCTCCGGCGGGGTGATCGGTCCGCGCGGCGTGTCCCACGGTGGCGGCCAGGGGGACCTGTTGGCGGCGTTCGGGCGCGACTCCGAGTGGGGCCCGGCCCATGCCGCTCTGGCGGCCCTGTCGACGGCGTTCGGGAAGGGCGACGTGGACGCGATCATGGCGGTGACGTCCGACGACTGCGTCTTCGAGGCCACCGGCCCGGCGCCGGACGGCGTGCGTCACGAGGGCGCCGAAGCCGTGCGCGCGGTGTGGGTGGACCTCTTCGGCAACACGCCGGGGGCGGCCTTCAGCGAGGAGGAGTCGTTCGTCTGCGGCGACCGCGGCGTCCTCCGCTGGCGCTTCGACTGGACCAACGAGGACGGCTCGGCCGGCCACGTGCGCGGCGCCGACGTGCTGCGGTTCCGCGACGGAAAGGTCTGCGAGAAGCTCTCCTACGTCAAGGGCTGAAAGGGTCCCGGGACCCCTGCACCGGCTGTGCTTGAGTGGGCGGCATGAGTTTCTCGGACTCGATCGACCATGAGCTCGACCCCGCGATCGCCGAGGCGGTCGACGGGGTGACCAACCGCTTCGGCACGGAGGGGCTGGAGCAGATGATCCGGTACGCCGAGGAGCGGCTCACCGAGGCACGCGCGGCGCTCGAGGAGCTCGCCGACCCTGACTAGCGCGGGCGGGTCGGGTCGGTCGTCACTGGTGGGACTTGACCCGCTTGACGAACAGGACCGGGCGCCCGAAGAGCTCGATCTCCTTGGTCCGGAGCTTCTGGGGGTGGGCGGCGGCGACGCCGCGGACGGCGGCCATGAGCGGACCGGGGTCGCCGTGGACGCCGTACAGCTTGGCCGACGAGAGAGCCACCGGGATGAGGCCGTCGTGGAGCGCCGAGTCCCAGATCGCGGCCGCCACCCCCGGGCAGTCGGGCTTGCGCCAGTCGTCGAACACGACGACACCGTCGCCGCGCAGGAGCCGCTTGACCGAGCGGCAGTCGTCCGCCACGTCCTCGTACTGGTGCGAGCCGTCGACGTGGATGAACCTGGCGGCCCCCGCCTTCACGTGGTCGGCGACCGCGGTGCTGAGCGCCTGGACGACGGTCGGCAGCTGTTCGTGGATCGACAGGTAGTTCCGCTCGAACTCGTCCCGCGTGAGCCGGGTGAAGTAGTTGCGACCCTTCGTCCGTACGGCGTTCGCGTCGGCGATGCCGAGCAGCTCCGCGTCGCCGAACGTGTCGACCACGACGAACTGCTCACCCGGGCGGACGTAGTCGCCGATCACGACGGCGCTCTTCCCCTTGAACGCCCCGATCTCCACCAGGTCGCCCGGCGGGGTCTGATGCTGGCTCTGGAGGATTCCACGGAACAGGGCCTGGTCCAGCCAGGTGAACCAACCCTCGATGTCCCGATACGTTCGCGTGGCGGTGGCCATCGACCCAGCCTAGGCCGGTGGTCCGAGGGGCCTTGACGATGTCGGGGCGACCGGCTCCGCGTCGTACGCTGAAGGAGTGTCCACGAGCGTCTTCCCCCGGCTCGAGCCGCGGCTGCCGTCGGTGTCGAAGCCGATCCAGTACGTCGGCGGCGAGCTGAACTCCACCGTCAAGGAGTGGGACTCCGTCGACGTCCGCTGGGCCCTGATGTACCCCGACGCCTACGAGGTCGGCCTGCCCAACCAGGGCGTGCAGATCCTCTACGAGGTGCTCAACGAGCGCGACTGGATCCTGGCCGAGCGGACCTACGCCGTGTGGCCCGACATGGAGCGGGTGATGCGAGAGGACGGGATCCCGCAGTTCACCGTCGACGCCCACCGGCCCGTGCGCGACTTCGACCTGTTCGGGGTCAGCTTCTCCACCGAGCTCGGCTACACCAACCTGCTCAACGCCCTCGACCTCGCCGGCATCCCGCTGCACGCGACCGACCGGGGCGACGACGACCCGATCGTGCTCGCCGGTGGGCACGCGGCGTTCAACCCGGAGCCGATCGCGGACTTCCTCGACGCGGCGGTGCTGGGCGACGGGGAGGAGGTCGTGCTCGCGATCTCCGCGGTCGTCCGCGAGTGGAAGGGCGAGGGCAGACCGGGCGGTCGCGACGAGCTGCTGCGTCGGCTGGCGGTCTCCGAGAACGTCTACGTCCCGAAGTTCTACGACGTCACCTACGGCGCCGACGGCTCCATCGAGGCGGTCGTGCCGAACCGGCCCGGCATCCCGTTCCGGGTCCGCAAGCACACCCTGATGGACCTCGACCAGTGGCCGTACCCGTCGAAGCCGCTGGTGCCGCTCGCCGAGACCGTGCACGAGCGGTTCAGTGTCGAGATCTTCCGTGGGTGCACCCGCGGCTGCCGCTTCTGCCAGGCCGGCATGATCACGCGGCCGGTGCGCGAGCGCTCGATCGAGACGATCGGCTCGATGGTCGAGACCGGGATCCGGCGCTCGGGCTTCGAGGAGGTCGGGCTGCTGTCGCTGTCGAGCGCCGACCACACCGAGATCGCCGAGGTGGCCAAGGGCCTGGCCGACCGGTACGAGGGCTCGAACGTCTCGCTCTCGCTGCCCTCGACGCGCGTCGACGCCTTCAACATCACGCTGGCCAACGAGTTCTCCCGGAACGGCCGCCGGTCCGGGCTGACGTTCGCCCCCGAGGGCGGCAGCGAGCGGATGCGGAAGGTGATCAACAAGGCGGTCACCGAGGAGGACCTGATCCGCACCGTGGCGACGGCGTACTCCAACGGCTGGCGACAGGTGAAGCTCTACTTCATGTGCGGCCTGCCCACGGAGACCGACGAGGACGTCCTCGGCATCGCCGACCTGGCGACGAAGGTGATCGCCAAGGGTCGCGAGGTCACCGGTCGCAACGACATCCGGTGCACGGTCTCGATCGGCGGCTTCGTGCCGAAGCCGCACACGCCGTTCCAGTGGGCCGGGCAGCTCGACCACGAGACCACCGACGAGCGGCTGCGCAAGCTCCGCGAGGTCGTGCGGGCGGACAAGAAGTTCGGCCGGGCCATCGGCTTCCGTTACCACGACGGCAAGCCCGGCATCGTCGAGGGCCTGCTCTCACGAGGCGACCGTCGGGTCGGTCGGATCATCGAGGAGGTGTGGCGCGACGGCGGTCGGTTCGACGGCTGGAGCGAGCACTTCTCGTTCGAGCGCTGGGTGGCCGCATCCGAGCGCGCCCTCGCCGGCACGGGCGTCGACCTCGACTGGTTCACCACCCGCGAGCGGGAGTACGACGAGGTCCTGCCCTGGGACCACCTCGACTCCGGGCTCGACAAGGACTGGCTGTGGTCCGACTGGGAGGACGCGCTGGCCGTCGCCGAGGACCCCGACGCCGTCCCCGACGTCGAGGACTGCCGCTGGACGCCCTGCTACGACTGCGGGGTCTGCCCCGAGATGGACACCGAGATCCAGATCGGTCCGACGGGTCGCCAGCTGCTGCCGCTCTCCGTGGTCTGACCGGGCTCGTCCGGGCACTCTCCCTTTGCGCTGGGCATTGTCCCCTGGCCCGGTGGACTATGGCGGGCCCGATGCTGGCTCTGCGAGACTCCCGGAAGGGGGGATCGGACCACCTTTCGGAATGGTGGTGGCGCTCAGTTGCCGGCCTCAGACATCCGCCCCAAACCGAGAGCGCGACCGGCGCGCTGAGTGTCGCCGTATTGCCGACGGGGAGCGGGTTCGTGATCCCGGCCGGCGGCGACACGTGCACGGGCGTGGCGCTGGGTCCCAAGAAGTCGTGCACCATCGCGGTGACCTACGCTCCAGCGGCCGAGGGCGCCACTGACACGGCGAGGCTGGCCGTCACGGCCAAGAAGGCTGTCGCCACGACCTCGCTCAGTCTGACCGGCACCAGCCCGCAAGGACTGTCAGCGGGCTGCGCCGATCTCGCGGCCAACGGCTACCGGGACTCCGCGCCGCCACCCGAGACGATGGCGCCAGGCGACGTGATCGTCCTCACGCCGCTCTCGGAACCGGGTGTCATGCGGCTCGCCTGGTCCCACGGGTTCTTCGGCGGCATAGCAAGCGCCATAGCCCCAGACTCGGTGAGGTTCTACGTGGAGGAGGGCGACGTGTACCACCTGAGCCCGCTCGTGGCCGCTGGAGAGGCCATCGACTCCTGGATCTGGTCGTGCACGGCGGGTTCCTGACCTTCTCGTCGGAGAGCGTCACGCGAAGCCGGACGACGTGAACCATGTCGCGAGCTGGGCCTCGATCTCCTCGACCGAGACGTCGCGGAGCCGGTGGTCGAAGGCCCAGCGGTGGCCGGAGGGGTCGAGGACTTCGCCGGTGCGGACGCCCCAGAACGCGTCCTGGACGGGGGAGTGCAGGAGGCGGGTCGCCTCCCGCTCCGGTGGTCTCGTGGCCGGAGAGTCAGCCGATCCCGAGCAGCGAGGGCAGGAACAAGAGGGCGTTGGCGATGAACTCGAGAGAGATGGGCACCTGTGGGTCTCCTTCTGGTGTGATGGCGGGCTCCTTGCCCGATGGCCAGCACGATGCCGTCGGTAGGGCACGGCGTCTGTCAGCCACCTGACGTTCGCGACCTGCTCACGCAGCGATGGTCGCGGCGCCTCATCTCCACAGAACGTCGACGAGGCCGCTACGCGCAGGAGCTCGCCGTCTCCTCGACGATCTCCGCCTCCACCGGCTCGCTGGGGCGACCGCCACGGTTGACCAGGTAGGACCCGGTCACGACGAGGACGAAACCGACCACCGTCCAGACGGTCACCGGCTCGTCGAGGACGAGCGCGCCCGCGACGACGGCGACGGCTGGGTTGAGGTAGGTGATGGTGGTGGCGCGCACCGGGCCCACCTCGTTCACCAGGGCGAAGAGCAGCATGAACGCCGCCGCCGTACAGATCCCCGCAAGCGTGAGGACCGACCAGACGACCTTGCCGGAGGGGAGGGGTCCGGGCGGGCCGTCCGCGACGAGCACGATCGGGACGTAGGCGAGCGCGGTCAGGGTCAGCGCCGTCGCCATGATCCCGATGCCGGGCAGGCCCTTCAGCGGACGGCTCAGGATGGCCGGCCCGGCGGCGTACCCGATGACGACCAGCCCCACCTCGCCCACCGCGCCGAGGTCCGACCCGCCGACGTCGAGGCCGACCAGGGCGCCGACCCCGATGATCCCGAGCGCCAGACCCAGCCACGCCAGGGGAGCCAGGCGCTCCGCGCGGCCGGTGGCGAAGGCGATCGCCAGACCTGCCATCGGCACGGCCGCGACGAGGAGCCCTGTGGTGGAGCTCGGGAGCCGCGTCTCGGCGCTCCCGAGCAGCACCCACGGCCCGGCGATCTCGATGCCGGCGAAGAACAGCATCCAGTGCCAGTACGGCAGGAGCGGTCGCACCGCGTTCTTCGCGATCGCGATCGGCAGCAGGATCAGAGCGGCCAGGCCGGTGCGGGCGAGCACCAGCTCGGCTGGCGAGATCTCGTCGACCGCCACCTTGATCAGCAGGTAGGGGATTCCCCAGGCGACGCCGAGAGCGACGAACAACAGTGCGGCACGTCGAGACACGACGACATCGTGCCCGACGGCGGCGACATGCGGTCCGGCGAGTCCAGGGATGGCGACCTCAGACGCCGCACCGGCTCGGCAACAGGGCCAGCTCGGTGAACACCGCCCGGTGGTCCGAGGACGAGGCGAGCACCTGCGTGCTCCCGGGCACGACCTCGAACCCGTCGTCGTACAGCACGTAGTCGATGCGCCGTCCCGGTGAGGTCTCCGGCACCGTGGCGCCGTCGCCGCTGCCACCGAGCTCCTGTGCATCCAGGAGGTGCTGCCGCAGGATCCGTACGGAGAGCTCGTCGGGCTCGGCGTTGAGGTCGCCGGCCACGATCGACGGGTACGCCGCGTGCTCCACCAGCCGGACCACCGCATGTGCCTGCAGGATCCGGCTCGTCTCGCCCGCGTCGCCGTCGGTCAGGTGCACGGACGAGAACGAGACGGTACGCCGACCCACGCGTACCTCCACCGTCAGCAGACCGCGGGGCTCGAGGCCGCTCCGCACGGGCAGCGTGTGGTTCGCGCTGTGCACGATCGGCAGGCGGGACAGGATCGCGTTGCCGAACAGCCCACCTTCCCAGGGCAGGTTGGGGCCGTAGACGACGCGGAGCCCGGTGGCCCGCTCCAGCTCCTCGGCCTCGTCGAGCCCCTGGCTGCGCTGCGTCCTCTGGTCGACCTCGTTGAGGCTCACCAGGTCGGGGCGCTGGGCGCGGATCACGGAGGCGAGCGCGGCCAGGTCGAGGTGGCCGCCGCGGTCGACACCGAAGTGGATGTTGAGCTGGAGCACGCGCAGGACCGGCGCGCCGTCGGGCGAGCACCCCACGCGGGGTGATGCGGGCTCGAGCCCTGAGCCCGGCCGGTCAGCGCCGGCGAACGCCCCCGGATGGTCGGGCACCCGGCCGGCGACGACGAACAGCGCGGCCAGGCCGATCGTGAGACCCACCAGCACCCACGGGGCACGGCGGGACCGCGAGGCGCCCGCGTCGTCCGGCACGACATCCACTGTGCCGGATGCCTGGTCGCGCCGGCTCCGCTCAGCGCAGCTGGTCCTCCAGGTACGCCGGGCGGCCGACGTAGGCGCCGACGGCCATCAGCGGTAGCACGAGCGCCAGCAGCAGCCACAGCGGCGCGGTCCACGCGCCGGTGGCGTCGTAGATCGTCCCCACGAGGAACGGACCGAGTGCGGCGAGCAGGTACCCGAGCGACTGGGTGAAACCGGACAGGGCGGCGGTGCCGTCGGGCGTGTGCGCCCGGAGCCCGATCAGGGTGAGCACCAGCGGGAAGATGCAGCAGCCGATCCCGATCAGCAGGGCCGCGGGGACGGCGAAGGTGTGGGCGTCGACCAGCAGCAGCGTGTAACCGACGAGGTAGCAGCCGAGCACCGAGAGGATCAGGCCGACCTGGCTCTCGAGCCGCGCGACCATCGCCGGCAGCCAGAGAGACATCGGGATGCTGACCGCCGCGACGATCCCGACGAGGAGCCCAGCCTCGCTCGCGTCGTACCCGTGGTCGCGCCAGAGCTGGGCGAACCAGCCGAAGATCGAGTACGCCTGCATGGACTGGAGGCCGAAGACCAGCACCATCGCCCAGCCGATCCTGGTCCGCGCCACGGCTCCGAAGGAGATGGAGCTCGCGACCCGCTCGAGGTGGCGGTCGTGCGTGGCGAGCACGACCCAGGGGACGAGGGCTGCCAGAGCGGCCACGGCCCACACGCCCAGACCGCCGCGCCAGCTGTCGTAGACGTCGGTGATCGGCACGGTCAGGAGGAAGGCGCTGGTGAGCCCGATGGCCAGACCCGTCGTGTAGACGGCCGTGGCCGCTCCGATCCGGTCCGGGAAGTGCAGCTTGACCAGCGATGGGAGCAACACGTTCGCGGTGGCCATGCCGGCCAGGGCCACCGCCGACAGGACGAGGAAGGTGACGTCCTGGTGCACCGCAGCCCGACCACCCAGGCCGATCACCACCGCGACCAGCGACCCCGCGGCCGCCCGGTGGACGCCGACGGCGCGCGCGAGCCTCGGGGCCAGGGCGCCGAAGACGGCGAACGCGAGCACCGGCAGCGAGGTGAGCAGGCCCGCCTCCGGCCCCGACATCCCGAGCGCGCCGCGGACCTCCTTCAGCACGGGGCCGACGCTCACGGCGGCCGGGCGCAGGTTGAACGAGAGGAGGACGAGCCCGGTCAGCACGAGGGCGGTACGACGGGACACTCCGCGGATCCTCGCACCCGCCGGCCGGCGCAGCAGCATCGGGGCGCCCGCTGTCGGCGCTCTCCGGCAGGATGCAGACGTGGGTGGTCCGGCGGTCGAGACGGTGCGTCACGTCGACGACGACGAGCGGCGGGCGCGGCTCGGGGTGCGTCACGCGCTGGCGGCTCCGGTCGCCGACACCCTGGCCGCGGCGCGGGCCGTGACCTGTCTGCACGCGACGGAGCCGGCGTCGGTCCACCTGGCCGCCTGGGCTCGCTGCGGGGCCACCCGGGACGACGTCGACCACGCGCTCTACGCCGACCGCTCGGTCGTCAAGCAGCTCGCGATGCGGCGTACCGTCTTCGCCTTCCCGCGCGAGCTGTTGCCCGCGGTGTGGGGGAGCGCCAGCGCGCGCGTGGCCGAGCAGCAGCGCCGGCGGATGGCCAAGGAGATGGAGGCGACGGGCGTCGCGCAGGATGGCGAGGCCTGGACCGCCGAGCACCTCGAGCTGGTGCGCCGGATGATCGAGCAGGACGGTCCGATGACGACGTCCGAGGTGCGTGCTGCTCTCCCCACCCTCGACGCGCGGATCACCCGCGGCAAGGGTCGTTACCAGGCGGACGTCGCCGTGGCGGCGTCGGTGATCGTCACCCTGGCCGCCTCCGGCGCGATCGTCCGCGGCGAGAACGACGGCGGCTGGAAGATCTCCCGCCCGCGCTGGACGTCACCGAAGGCCTGGCTCGGCGACGTGCCCGACCCGCTCCCCGAGCCCGAGGGGTACGCCGCGCTGGTGGCGGCGTGGCTCCGGTCGTTCGGCCCCGGCACCGAGGACGACCTCACCTGGTGGCTCGGCTCGACCAAGGCCGCCGTCCGACGGGCGCTGACCGACGTGAGCGCCGTACCCGTGTCGCTCGACGGTGGCGGCGTCGGCTGGCTGCTGCCCGACGACCTCGAGCGAGTGGCCGACCCCGGGCCGTGGGCGGCTCTGCTGCCGGCGCTCGACCCGTCCACCATGGGCTGGAAGGGCCGGGCGTTCCACGTCGGCGACCACGTCGAGAAGGTCTTCGACCGCAACGGCAACGGCGGCCCGACCGCGTGGTGGAACGGCCGCATCGTCGGCGTGTGGTTCCAGCGGCCCGACGGTCGCGTCGAGGTCGTGCTCGCCGAGGACGTGCCGCCTGGGGGTCGACGGGCCCTGGAGGCCGAGGCCGACGAGCTCACTGCATGGTTGGACGGGGATGTCGTCCGCTCGGTCTACCTCTCCCCGTTGGCGCGGCAGCACCTCGCGGGCTGACCGGACACGGGCGCCCGCGCCATCCACGGACGCCCTGGCTAGCCTGACCGCGTGCGTGACCAGCCCGAGCAGCAGGCGCCGCCCGTGCAGCGGCTGCGGGTGCGCTACGCCAAGCGCGGACGGCTGCGCTTCACCAGCCACCGCGACTTCAGCCGCGCGTTCGAGCGGGCACTGGTCCGGGCCCGGATCCCGATGGCCTACTCGTCCGGCTTCAACCCGCACCCGCGGATCTCCTACGCCGGGGCCTCGCCGACCGGGGCCGCGAGCGAGGCGGAGTACCTCGAGATCGGCCTGGCGGACAAGGTCGACCCGGCTCGTCTCGCTGCCGACCTCGACGAGGCGCTCCCGGACGGGCTGGACGTGCTCGAGGTCGTCGAGGCGACGCCCGGCGGGCTCGCCGACCGGCTCGAGGCGAGCCGCTGGCAGATCGACCTACCCCTTCCCCTGGACGCCGTCGAGCCCGCGGTCCGGGAGTTCCTCGGCCGCTCGTCGGTCAGCGTCGAGCGGATGACGAAGAAGGGCCTGCGCACCTTCGACACCCGGTCCGCCGTGCTCGCGCTCGAGGTGACGGCGCACGACGGTGGGTCGCGGCTGGAGGTCGTGCTGCGCCACACCGTGCCGGCCGTCCGACCCGACGACGTGCTCTCCGGCCTGCGGGACGTGGGTGGTCTGCCCGGCGCCGGAGCACCCCTCGTCACCCGGCTCCAGCAGGGACCGCTCGACGAGGCGACCGGAGCGATCGGCGATCCGCTATTCGGTTGACAAAGCCAGGTTCGCGTTCCGGGTGTGCGATACTCGAGGTGTTCGGTCATGCGGCGTGCCGCTCCGACCGGACCGACGACGTACTTGCCGGTTCCCTCCTCCAGAGTGGCCCGGCACGCTGAGTCCAGATCGTCACCCGACCGCGACGCGGCTGGCCACCTCGGTGACAGCGAGGAGGCCGCACCAGGCCCGGCGACCGCGGTCGATGAACGGCCTGGGTGACTGTGTCGCACCTGCGGAGGGTGTCGCCGTACCCACGAAGGCTTTGCGCTGTCGGCCCTGTCCACTCGGGTCGCCGGCGACGGACACGTCCGGGGCTGCACGCAGCGTCCGGGCCGAGGAGCGACATGCTCGACGATCACGCGGACGGATCCGCGACCCCATCCAGCGACACGCCCGAGGCGACCTCGGCGCCCGCGGCGAAGAAGACCACGCGCAAGCGCAC
>DASSTL010000032.1:0-19861 GCA_035707985.1 Nocardioides sp.
GCTCTACGAGTCGGTCGACCGCAAGCTGCTGCTGGCGTGGAAGGAGTCGCCGCAGGGCCAGATGCTCCACGAGGGCATCTCCGAGGCGGGCTGTGTCGCGTCCGCGACCGCCGCGGGGTCGGCGTACGCCACCCACGGCGAGCCGATGATCCCGGTCTACATCTTCTACTCGATGTTCGGCTTCCAGCGGACCGGCGACGGCCTCTGGGCGATGGCCGACCAGCTCGCCCGCGGCTTCCTGCTCGGCGCTACCGCGGGTCGGACGACGCTCACCGGCGAGGGGCTCCAGCACGCCGACGGGCACTCGCCGCTGCTCGCGCTGACCAACCCCGCCGTCGTGCACTACGACCCCGGGTTCGCCTACGAGATCTCCTACATCGTGCAGGACGGGCTGCGGCGGATGTACGGCTCCAGCGAGGAGCACCCGCACGGCGAGGACGTCATCTACTACCTGACCGTCTACAACGAGCCGATCAGCCACCCGGCCGAGCCGGAGAACCTCGACGTCGACGGCCTGCTCAAGGGGATCTACCACCTGGCCGGCCCGATCGACGGCGCGACCGACGACTCCCCGCGGGTGCAGCTGCTCGCGAGCGGGGTGGGGCTGCCCTGGATCCAGCGCGCGCAGGAGCTGCTGCGCGACGACTGGGGCGTGGCGGCCGACCTGTGGTCGGTCACGTCGTGGAACGAGCTCTCACGCGAGGCACTGGCGACCGAGGAGTGGAACCTCATGCACCCACTGGAGGAGCCGCGGTCGGCGTACGTCACCACGAAGCTCGCCGGCGCGCCGGGTCCGGTGGTGGCGGTCAGCGACTACATGCGCGCCGTGCCCGAGACGATCTCGCGCTGGGTCCCTCAGCGGTTCCACGCGCTCGGTGCCGACGGCTTCGGCTTCGCCGACACCCGGCCGGCGGCGCGGCGGTTCTTCAAGATCGACGCGGAGTCCGTGGTGTGCCAGGCGCTCGCCGCGCTCGCCGAGGAGGGCAGGATCGGCCGCGACGCGGTCCAGAAGGCGCTCGACCACTACCGGATCGACGACCCCACCGCCGTGTCCGGCGTGAAGCAGGAGGGTGGGGACGCCTGACGCGTCTAGTCTGAGGTCCCACGCGCGTTTCCGGGGGGCACCAGCACGATGAGCCGGCCGACGATCCTGACCGTCGACGACGACCCACAGGTGTCGGCTGCCCTGACCCGTGACCTCAAGCGGCGCTACGGCTCGGACTACCGCGTGCTGTCGGCGACCTCCGCCGCCCAGGCTCTCGACCTGCTCTCACAGCTGGCCCTGCGGACCGACCCGGTGGCGCTGATCGTCAGCGACCAGAGGATGCCGGAGAAGACCGGCATCGAGCTGCTCGCCGAGTCGCGCGACCTGGCTCCTGACGCCAAGCAGCTGCTGCTCACGGCTTACGCCGACACCGACGTGGCGATCACCGCCATCAACGAGATCGGGCTCGACTACTACCTCCTCAAGCCCTGGGACCCGCCCGAGGAGCGACTGTTCCCGGTCACCGACGACCTGCTCGGCGACTGGCGACGCGGCCACCCCGACGTCACCGACGACGTCCAGGTCGTGGGTGACCGGTGGTCGGACCGCACCCACGAGCTGAAGAACTTCCTGGCCCGCAACCACGTGCCCTACCGGTGGTACGACGTGGAGCGCGACGAGGACGGCCGCCGGCTCTTCGACGTGTCCGGTGGCAACCGAGGTGACCTCCCGCTCGTGCTGGTGCCGGACCGCGAGCCCCTGCGCAACCCGACGCTGCTCGACGCCGCCGGCGCGCTCGGTCTCCACGTCGAGGCCGAGCACCCGCTGTACGACGTCTGCATCGTGGGCGGTGGACCCGCCGGCCTGGCGGCCGGTGTGTACGCCGCCTCCGAAGGCCTCAAGACCGTCATCGTCGAGCGCGAGGCGCCGGGCGGGCAGGCCGGTCAGAGCTCCGCAATCGAGAACTACCTGGGGTTCCCCAAGGGCCTGAGCGGCTCCGACCTCGCCCAGCGCGCGCTGGCCCAGGTCTCGCGTTTCGGGGCCGAGCTGGTGCTCGCGCGGGAGGTCGTCGGGCTGGAGCAGCGCGGCACCGTCCGCGCCGTGCTGTTCGAGGGCGGCGGGGCGATCGAGACTCGCTCCGTCGTGGTCTCGACCGGCGTCTCCTACCGACGGCTCGAGGCCGAGGGCGTCGAACGTCTCACCGGCAAGGGCATCTACTACGGCGCGACGGCCGCGGACGCCCCGCAGACCGCCGACGAGATGGTCTACATCGTCGGTGGCGCGAACTCCGCCGGTCAGGCGGCGCTCAACTTCGCCAAGCACGCCAAGCAGGTGACGCTCGTCGTGCGCGGGCCCGACCTGTTGGCCACGATGTCGACGTACCTCGTCGACCGGATCACCGCCTCCCCCAACATCGCGGTCCGCTGTGCGACCGAGGTCGGGGCGGCCGACGGCGACGACCACCTGGAGCGGCTCACCCTCGTCGACCGCACCTCCGGTGGCCGCGAGGAGGTCGAGGCGTCCTGGCTGTTCGTGTTCATCGGCGCCTCGCCGCGCACCGACTGGCTCGGCGAGCCGGTGGTGCGCGACTCCCACGGCTTCGTGCTGACGGGACCCGACGTGGTGACGTCGGGAGTGCCGTGGAGCCTCGCCCGCGCGCCGTTCGCCTTGGAGACGAGCATGCCGGGCGTGTTCGCGGCCGGAGACGTCCGGCTCGACTCGATGAAGCGGGTCGCCTCCGCGGTCGGCGAGGGCGCGATGTCGATCTACCTCGTGCACCGCTACCTGGCGACGGTCTGAGCCGATGGACGTCGAGGAGCTGCGGGACATCGAGCTGTTCACGGGGCTGACCGACGACCAGCTCGCGGAGCTCGCGGCCGGCGGCGACGAGGTGCCCTTCGAGCCGGGCGACGTCCTCTTCACCGAGGGCGAGCACGCCGACCAGTGGTGGGTGCTGCTCGAGGGCTCGCTCGACCTGGTCCGCAAGGTCGGCCGTGAGGACGTCGTGGTGGCGCGGATGGATGTGCCCGGTCGCTGGGCCGGCGGCTTCCGCGCCTGGGATGACAACGGCATCTACCTCGCGACCGGCCGCGGCTCCACGTCGGGCCGCGTGCTGCGGCTCGACGCCCCCCGTCTCCGCGAGCTGGTGAACCACTGGTTCCCCCTGGCCGGACACCTGATCGGCGGGCTCCACCACACCGCCCGGTCGATCGAGTCGACCGTGCGGCAGCGCGACGCCCTGGTGACGCTGGGCACGCTGGCCGCGGGTCTCGCGCACGAGATCAACAACCCGGCCGCCGCCGCGAGCCGGACCGTCGACGAGCTCGGTCAGTGCTGCGACGCGCTGCTCGAGGCGCTGACCCGGCTGGCCCACGACGACATCTCCGCCGTCCAGTTCAGCGCCCTCGACGACCTGCGGCGGTCCACCGTCGCCCCCGGCCCGCTGGGTGCCCTCGACCAGGCGGACCGCGAGAGCGACCTCGCCACCTGGCTCGACCAGCACGGCGTACCGGACGCGTGGGGCATCGCCGCCGGACTGGTGGCGGGCGGCATCGACACCGACTGGTGCCGGAAGGCGCACGAGGCGCTCGGCGACGACGCGCTGCGTCCCGGTCTCGAGTGGGTGTCCGCGACCCTGTCCTCCAAGACCCTGCTGTCGGAGCTCAAGCACGCCGTCAGCCGGATCTCGGAGCTGGTGGCGGCGGTCCGGTCGTACTCCCAGATGGACCGCGCGTCCGCGCAGCGGATCGACGTCCGCGACGGGCTGGAGAGCACCCTGACCATGCTCGGGCACAAGCTCAAGAACGGCGTCGACGTCGTCCGCGAGTACGCCGACCTCCCCGAGATCGACGCCTACGCCGGAGAGCTCAACCAGGTCTGGACCAACCTGATCGACAACGCCGTCGACGCCATGGACGGCCGGGGCACCCTCACCCTGCGCACGCGCGCCGAGGGCGGCTCGGTCGTCGTCGAGATCGGCGACACAGGCCCCGGCATGCCGCCGGAGGTCGTCGCCCGCGCGTTCGAGCCGTTCTTCACGACCAAGGACGTCGGTCGCGGCACCGGCCTCGGGCTGGACATCGCGCGGCGCATCGTGGTCGAGCGCCACGGCGGCCTGATCGACATCGACTCTCCCACCCACGACGGGGCGGGCACCGTGGTGCGGGTCAGCCTGCCGCTCCGACCGCGCGCGTGACCCCTCCGGGTCCGTAGCATGCAGGCTCGAGGAGGGGGCCTGTGCGGGCACGGATCCAGCTCTTGGGGGACTTCACCGTCGAGGTCGACGGCAGACTCATCCCGTCCTCCGAGTGGCCGCGACGCCACGCGGCCGGCCTGGTGAAGCTGCTCGCGCTCCGACCCGGGCGTCAGCTGCACCGTGAGCGGGTCCTCGACAGCCTCTGGCCGGACCTGGGCGTCGACGAAGCCGCCCCTCGGCTCTACAAGGCGGCGCACTTCGCCCGCAGGGTGCTCGGTCGCGACGACGCGATCGTGCTCCGGGGCGAGGTCGTGACGTTGCTCCCAGGCGTCGACGTCGAGGTGGACGCCGTGGCCTTCGACGCCGCCGCCGAGGCCGCACTGGCCGACGGTTCGGCGGACGCGGCCGACACCGCGTTGGCGAGCTACGGCGGCGAGCTGCTCCCCCACGACCTCTACGAGCCGTGGCTGGAGGACCTCCGGGAACGGATCGGGCTCCGGTACCGGCTTCTGCTGCGCCAGGCCGGGCGCTGGGACGACCTGCTCGCAGTCGACCCGACGTACGAGGAGGCCCACGTCGCGTTGATGCGCGAGCACCTGGCTGTGGGAGACCTCCGGGCCGCCCTCGAGCAGTTCGAGCGCCTCGACCGCGTCCTCGCCCGGGAGCTGGACACCAGGCCCGCGCCCGACGCCGTCGAGCTGCGCGACCAGGTCGTGACGCGGTTGCGGCAGCGCGAGCGCCTCACCCCGGCCGAGGAGACACAGCTCGAGCAGCGGATCCGGTTCTGCAGCACGTCCGACGGCGTCACTCTGGCCTACGCCACGACCGGCTCAGGTCCCCCGCTCGTCAAAGCGGCCAACTGGCTGACGCACATCGACTTCGACTGGCACAGCCCCGTCTGGCGGCATTGGCTGGTGGACCTGTCGGGTCACCACCGGCTGGTCCGGTACGACGAGCGCGGGTGCGGCCTCTCCGACCGGGACGTGCCGGTCCACAGCTTCGAGGCGTGGATCAGTGACCTGGAGTCGGTCGTGGACGCCGCGGGCCTCGACCGCTTCCCGCTGATGGGCATCTCGCAGGGAGGTCCGGTAGCGATCGCGTACGCCGCCCGCCACCCCGAGCGGGTGAGCCATCTGGTGATCTACGGCTCCTACGCCCAGGGACGGCGTGCCAGGGCCTCGTCGGAGATCGAGGAGCGGATGCATCAGCTCCACGTCGACCTGGCCCGGCACGGTTGGGGGCTCGACGACCCGGCGTTCCGCCAGGTGTTCACCGCCCAGTTCATACCCGAGGGGAGCCGGGAGCTCTGGGACGCCTTCAACGAGCTCCAGCGGCAGTCCACGTCACCGGAGAACGCCGCTTCGGTCCTGGAGGTCACCGGCGACATCGACGTGGTCGACCTGGCTCCGTCGGTGCAGGCGCCGACCCTGGTGCTCCACGCCCGCGACGATCGCCGTCCGCCGTTCGAGCAGGGCCGACTCCTCGCCTCCCTGATCCCGGACAGCCGGTTCGTCGCGCTCGACAGCAGCAACCACATCCTGCTCGGCGACGAGCCCGCCTGGCCGGTGTTCCTGGCCGAGGTGGAGGCGTTCCTGGCGACCCCCGGCCGGGAGTGAGGGCATAGGGCACACTGTTGTCCGTGGCTGTCGTGATGCTCACGGGGGCCTCCGGGTTCCTCGGTACGCACATCGCCCAGTGCCTCCTCGACCGCGGGCACCAGGTCCGCGCGCTCGTGCGGACGCCCGCGAATCTGCGCGAGAGCCTGACCGCTCTCGGCGTGGACCCGGACGACCGGCGCATCGACGTGGTCGTCGGGGACATGACCGACCCCGGTGCGGCGCGCGAGGCTGTGACCGGCTGCGACCAGGCGGTTCACGCCGCCGCGACGTACTCCTACCGTCGCCCCGACGCCGAGCGGATGCTCCGGGAGAACACGCTCGGCACGACCACCGTCCTGGATGCGGCCGCCGGGGCCGGGTGCAGCGGCATCGTCCACGTGTCCTCGGTCGTGGCCCTGCTCCGAAGCGGCGCGACCTTGGACCATCGCAGCCCGCTGGGCGTCCCGATCGGTCCCTACTCCCGGAGCAAGGTGGAGTCCGAACGCGCCGCCCGAGCCAGGCAGGAGGCGGGCGCTCCGATCACCATCGTCAACCCGGGAGGGGTCATCGGTCCGCACGACCCCACGCTCGGTGAGACCAACGAGACGGTCCGCGACATCCTGCTCGGGCGGCTGCCGACCTGGCCACGTGGCGGGCTGCAGTGGGTGGACGTCCGAGACACCGCGGACGTGGTGGTGGCGGCTCTCGGTCGGCCAGGGGGGCGCTACTTCGTCCCTGGCGACACGATCGCGCTCCCGCACGCGCCGCTCCGGACCGTGACCGGACGCCGTCTGCCGGCGGTGCGTGTGCCGCTGAGTGCTGCGCTCCCGGTCCTTCAGCTCGGGTACCGGACCGGCTGGTCCTTCCTCCCCCACACCGTCGAAGGCGCACGGCTGATCGCGATGGACACCCGCGTCGACCACTCGGCGACCACCGAGGAGCTCGGGATCCGGGGCAGGCCACTGGCCGATTCCATGCGGGACACCGTGCGCTGGCTCGTCGAGGCCGGCCACATTCCGGCCCGGGCCGCCGGCCTGTGCTCCCCCGAGGATCCGAAGGGGGTCGGCGCACCGACCAGCTGATCGCCGTTCCGTCGACCTTCCCGAGCTGACCGGCGCACGACCTGGCACGGAGCGCCGAAGGAAGGTTCGGGGAAGGCGCGACCACGAGCCTGGTGGCATGGAGCGAACAGAGACCCTGGCGCCGTCCGGTACGGCGCACGTGCACGCGGGCGTGCGGCGGGAGGCGCTCCACGGCGTCGCGACGATGCTGCCCTTGGTCCTCGGCTACGTGCCGTTCGCGCTGCTGATCGGGGTGGCGGCAGGGGGAAGCCCGGACCCGGGGGCCGCCTGGGCCGGGTCGCTGCTCATCTTCGGCGGGTCGGCCCATCTGTCCGTGATCGAGATGGTCGGGCACGGGTCGGGACTCGCCGCCGCCGTCGGCAGCGGCCTCCTCATCAACGCCCGGCTGGCCGTCTACAGCGCCGCGATGCTGCCTCTGTGGCGAGGGGCGCCGCTTCGGCAGCGACTGCTCGCCGCCGCTGCGGTGATCGACCCGATGTGGCTGGTCTCCAGCCAACGCGAGGCCAGGCCCGGGACGACCGAGGACCGCCGCGCCTTCTACGCCGGCGCCGCGGCCACCCTCGCCGTCGGCTGGTCCACGACGATGGGAGTCGGCGTCCTCCTCGGCGCGCAGCACGAGTCGACCGGGTCCCTGGGCGTCTTCACGCCGTTGTGCCTGGCAGCGATCGTCGCGCCCCACCTGCGCAACCCGGCGGGTGCGCGTTGCGTGGCGGCCGCCGGCGCCGTCGCGGCCGTGTCGTCCTCGTGGCCGTCGGGCACCGGACTGCTGGCGGCGATGGCGGCCGGCGCGACGGCCGGCACCTGGAGCCCGCGACAGGTGGCGTCATGACGATGTGGCTGGCCGTCCTCCTCGTCGGGCTCGGCAGCTACCTGCTGCGAGTCGTCCCCCTCCTGCTCGGCGAGCGGCTCCGCCTGCCGGACCGGGTCGATGCGGCCCTCGGCCATGCCGCCGTCGGCGCCATGACCGCCTTGCTGGTGACCGGCGTCGAGCGGACGGCCACGGACGCCGGCCCCGACACGGTCGCGCTCGGCCTGGCCCTGGCGGTCTCGGGAGCCATCGGACTCCTCGGACGCTCGATGCCGGTGGTGGTCCTGTGCGGAGGGGCGACGTACGGCGTGGCCCTCGGTGTGATCGGGCTCTGCCCCTCCTGAGCCTCCCGGCCGCCTACGACGATGAGGTCGTCGACGCCAGGAGGTGCTTCGCCCGACGGCCGAGGTCGCTCAGGTCGACGCGGCCCTCGTCCGCCGCAGCGGCCAGGCGCGCCGCCAGGTCGAGCGCCTCGTCCAGCTCCGGACCGACCATCGCCGACTCCTGACCCATGTCGCGCAGGATCGTCTGCTCGGTCCGGGAGGCGATCAACGGGTCGGCGACCCCGTCGATCCAGACCCGCGTGCGCCGGCCGTCACCGCGCTCAGCCCCGGTGATCCGCTCGAGCGCGAAGATGCGGTCGGCCCGGGCGAACTTGCCGAAGCCCAGCGCCACCATGCGGGAGTCCGATGCCACGCCACCATCCTGGCACTGACCACCGACATCGACCTTCGCCGTTTGCCGGACCTGAGGGACTCCGGTGAGGGACGATCGCGGTCCACCGACCCGACACACGGGTCGCCAGGTCTCGGAGCGAGCCATGCGCACTCGTCGTACGCCGGTCGTCGTCGGCGTGCTCGCCACGCTCCTTCTGGCCGGCTGCGGTTCGCCGTCCGCGCCGGTGGCCACCGAGCGGAGCCGCAACTCGCAGCAGGTGACCGGGACGTCGCCCTCTCCCTCGACCAGGACGCCGGGTTTGTCGTCCTCCGCGGCCACGACACCGGTCGCCCCTGCGGGCACCGCGCCGGCGGACACGTCCTCCGAGGGGATCGTCACCGAGAGCACCACACCGACGTTCGCGGTTGTCGACCAGACCACTGGTGACTACGTTGTCGGCCAGGGCAGGAGCGCTGTTCTCCTGGAGATCGGGATCCGTGGTGTCGGCAGGGCCTGGACTGTGAACCGGATGGGCGTACGACAGACCCCCGACGGCACCTCGGTCCACTACGAGGGCCGCGGTCAGCTGGACCCGAAGGCTCGTTTCGGGGGCCGCATCCCGCCCCTCGCCGGCGCCTCCCCCGTCGACCCGCGCCCGGCCCACCTCCGCGTCGACCTCCTGATGACCCCCGACGGCCTCGGACACGCCGATGTGTGGATCGACGGCCGACGACACCGCGTGACGGGCACCGAGCCACCTCACACGGCCGATCCGGTGGTGTCGGCGGTCGTCGAGGCGATGCGCACCGAGGACTGGTCGGCGATGTACGACCTCACCGTCCGATTGCCGGGCATGACGCGCGCAGACTTCGTGAAGACGTTCGGCAGCGACGGAACCATCGAGTCGCTCGAGCTGACCGGTGACACCGTGTACCGCGTCACAGGCGGAGTGGCCTACGCGGACGCACCGGCGCACATCGCCGCGACGATCGGGAAGCGCCACCTGGACCGCGACGGCGCCGTCGAGCTGATCTACCGCGAAGGGAAGTGGCGCTTCAGCTCGTTCGCGAAGGGCATCGACGGGAACTGAGAGTCCTCACCTGAGCAGGCCGTAGGCACGCGTCGGCGTGAGGCGCACGACGACCCGCTGCTCGGAGACCATGGCGCGGCGGTAGTCGTCCCAGTCGGGGTGCTCGCCGCTGGTCCGCCGGTAGTACTCGACGAGCTCCTCGACGGCCGCGTCGTCGGTCTGAGCCGCCACCTCGGAGAAGTCGGCGGTGCACTCCAGCACGGCGTACGACCACACGCTGTCGCCGTCCACCTTGAGCGCCGCCCACGGCTCCCTGCGGAGGTTCTTGTACTTGGCCCGGTCCGCTGTGGTGCTGACGATGATCACGTCGTCGTCGCGCACGTAGTGCAGGACGTTCGACAGCTGTGGCCTGCCGTCGCGCCGGATCGTGGTGAGCACGGAGTGATGTGTCCCGCGTGCGGCTCGCAGCGCGTCGGCCAGTTCCATGTCCGCAGAATGCGATTCGGCGTCCGATGATTCCCGGCGCGTCAGCCGGTCGACGCCTCGACCGCCTCGTCAGCCTCGAGCGAGGTGACCGGGCCGGGGCCCTGCTGGAGCAGCCGGCGCCACCGAGCGCGGGAGTACGTCGCCGGCGTGGTCGTCCGCACGAAGTCGTTGAGGATCTTCACGAACCTCTCGGGATGGTCCTTGTGGGGGAAGTGTCCGGCGTTCGGCAGGATCTCGACCCGTGCCTTCGGTGCCAGCTCGGCGGCGCGTTGCGCGTGGCTGACCGGGATCACGCGATCGTCCTCGCCCCAGATGACGCACATCGGCATCGCCTCGGTGAGGTAGGCCCGGTCGGCCATGCTCACGATCTGCCCCTGCCAGTCGACGACGGCCCGGACCACGTGCCGGATCGCGGCGCGCGCGGCCGGATCGCGGAACGACTGGTAGACCTCGGCCACCTCGCCGAAGTCGCGGAACTCCTTCAGCCCGGTGCGCGAGAGGGCCTTGAGGCCCGCAGTGCCGAGGTGGCGGATGCCGGGCAGGGTGAGGGCGCCCATCACCTGGTAGAAGCCGGTGGTCGTGATCGCCTTGATCGCCGTCGACACCTCGGGGCCCAGCCCGCCGGACCCGACCAGGACCATCCGCTCGGTGCGCTCGGGGAACTGGTAGGCGAACTGCATCGCCACACCCCCGCCGAAGCTGTGGCCGACCACGGTGACCTTGTCGATGTCGAGCACCGTGAGCAGGTCGTGCATCCCGTTGGCGTACGCCCCCAGCGTGTAGTCCGCACGCGGCTTGTCCGACTCACCGTGTCCGAGCAGGTCGGGCGCGATCACGGTGTAGCGGCGGGACAGCGAGTCGAGCACCGGCAGCCAGGTGCGATGGGTGCAGCCGAGGCCGTGGAGCAGGAGGAGGGCGGGACCCTTGCCGGCCCTCACGAACGCACGCCGGTGACCGTGGACCTTCACGTGCTGGACGGCGTACGAGCGCATCGGCGGGTCGGCCTCCTCGTCGAGACAGTGCGACCCGCGCAGCGGGTCCTGCGAGATTCAAGCAGACGTACCCGCAGTACGGATCCCCGAAACCCGGTGTTCGCCGGATAGTTCACCTGATAGTTCGCCGGAGCGGCCCGGCACCTGACTGAGGACTAGGGTCGCTCCGTGAGCGTGCGTGCGATGCCCGCCTCCCCCGGCGACCCCGCGGGTGGCGCCTCACGCGAGCGCGCCGCCGAGGCGCTGCGGCGTTCGACGGGTGCCCTCAGCTCGGCCGCCATGTCCCGGATGCTCACCGACATGCCGTGGTTCGCAGACCTCTCGGCCGAGAGCCGGTCGTGGGTCGGTCAGATCCTGCAGGCGGGCATCCAGGGGTTCGTCGACTGGTTCCGGCTGGGCGACGACGACGCGTTCCCCGGCGACACGGCCGCCGCCGTCTTCGGGGCTGCCCCCCGGAGCATGACCGGGGTGATCACCCTCGGCCAGACGGTCGACCTGGTCCGGCTGGGCATCGAGGTCGTCGAGGCCCACGTCGACGAGATCGTGGACCCCGCCGACGCGCCCTCCGTCCATGCCGCCGTCCTCCGGTTCGCGCGGGAGGTCGCCTTCGCGACGGCCGAGGTCTACGCCCGTGCCGCCGAGGCCCGAGGCGCGTGGGACGCCCGGCTCGAGGCACTGGTGGTGGACTCCGTGCTCCGCGCCGAGGCCGACGAGACCATCGCGTCGCGGGCCAGCGCCCTCGGCTGGGCCCACCGCGAGGGAGTGGTCGTCGTACTCGGTCCCGCGCCGCACACGCGCGCCGAGGATCTCTTCGACCAGGTACGCCGCGCGGCCCGCGCCGCGGGGATGGACGCCCTCTGCGCCACCCAGGGAGACCGGCTCGTGGTGATCCTGGGCGGTGTGTCGGACGCCGACAAGGCCGCGCATGCCGTCGTCCGCTTCTACGGCGACGGCCCGGTGGTCGTCGGGCCCCCCGCGGAGGGCCTCACCTCCGCGCACGTCTCCGCCCGCGCGGCCCTGTCGGGGCTCCGGGCGGCGGCGGGCTGGCCGGACGCCCCGCGGCCGGTGGCCACCGACGACCTGCTGCCCGAGCGGGTGCTCGCCGGTGACGGTCACGCCCGCCGGCACCTCGTGGAGGCCGTCTACGCGCCCCTCGCCGACGCCAAGGGCACGCTGATCGACACGCTCACGGCGTACTTCCAGCAGGGCCAGTCGCTCGAGGCAGCGGCCCGCGCGTTGTTCGTCCACCCCAACACCGTGCGCTACCGCCTCCGTCAGGTCTCCGACCTGACCGGGCTCGCCGCCACCCATCCGCGGGAGGCACTCACGCTCCAGCTGGCGTTGGTACTGGGGCGACAGGCGCACCGGGCCGACAGCGACTCGTCTGGGTGAAGATTTGTAGGATCCCTACAAATCTGGTCTGGTGAGTTCGTGCGCGCCGGAGGGGCGTGCCGGGACCCGGATTCGGAAGGCTGGAAGCCGTGCTCGTCATCGTCGCTCCCGGTCAGGGAGCCCAGACCCCCGGCTTCTTGTCCCCCTGGCTCGAGGACCCGACGTTCGCCAGCCGGTTCCACTGGCTCTCGACGGTCGCGGGGATCGACCTCGCCCACTACGGCACCGAGGCCGACGCCGAGACGATCCGCGACACCCAGATCGCCCAGCCGCTGCTGGTCGCGACCGGGCTGATCGCCGCCCTCGAGCTGTTCCCCCACCCGGCCGACGCGTTCAGCCAGATCGGTGCCGTCGCGGGGCACAGCGTCGGCGAGCTCGCTGCCGCCGCCGGTGCCCGCGCGATCACTGCCGAGCAGGCGATGGTGCTGGTGCGCGAGCGCGGCAAGGCGATGGCCGAGGCCGCGGCGAAGACCGCGACCGGCATGACCGCCGTCCTCGGGGGCGACCGCGACGAGGTCCTCGCCGCGATCGAGGGCCACGGGCTGGTGCCGGCCAACAACAACGGCCCCGGCCAGATCGTGGCCGCGGGCACGATGGAGCAGCTCGAGGCGTTCGCCGCCGAGCCACCCGCGAAGGCGCGCCTGGTCCCGCTCAGCGTCGCCGGGGCCTTCCACACCGAGCACATGGAACCCGCGGTCGGTCACCTGGCCACGCTGGCGAGGTCGGTGTCGACCCACGACCCGCGGACGCCGTTCATCTCCAACCGCGACGGCCAGGTCGTCCAGGACGGCCGCGAGATCATGAAGCGGATCGTCAGCCAGATCGCCCAGCCGGTGCGTTGGGACCTCTGCATGGAGACCATGGCCGACCTCGGCGTGACCGGCATGCTGGAGATGCCACCCGCGGGCACGCTCACCGGCATCGCCAAGCGGGCGCTGCCCGGCGTCGAGACGTTCGCCCTCAAGAACCCCGACCAGCTGGACGACGCCCGGGCGTTCTGCCTCAAGCACGGCGAGGCGTCGGTGATCGACGCGTTCCCGACCTGGCTGATGGTCGTCTCCCCCGCCAAGGGCACGTTCCACCGCTCCGAGGAGGCCGGCGAGGCGTCCGTGCTCGAGCCCGGCGCCGCGCTCGGCGACGTCGCGAGCCTGCGCGACCGGACCGAGGTCCGCGCGCCGCACGGTGACACCGTCGTGGAGTGGCTGGTCGAGGACGGCGACCTGGTGTCGCCCGGTCAGCCACTCGTCCGTCTTCACCCGGTGGGAGCAGCCTGATGGCCACGATCAAGACCGACCAGGGCGCCGAGTACGCCGCCGTCCTCGGGGTGGGCAGCTACCGCCCGTCGCGGATCATCCCCAACGCCGAGATCGTCGACGCGATCGACTCCAGCGACGAGTGGATCCAGCAGCGGTCGGGCATCAAGCAGCGCCGCTTCGCCACCGCCGAGGAGACCGTGCAGATGATGTCGGTCGCCGCCGCGCGCCAGGCGATCGACCGCGCCGGCATCGACCCGCGGCAGATCGACTGCGTCATCGTGGCCACGGTCACCCACCTCCTGCAGACGCCGGCGATCGCGACCGCCATCGCCTACGAGCTCGGCACCGACGCACCCGCGGCGTTCGACATCTCCGCCGCGTGCGCCGGGTTCTGCCACGGTCTCGCGCTCTCCGACCAGATGGTCCGCGGCGGCGCCGCCCGCTACGCGCTGGTGATCGGCGTTGAGCGGCTCTCCGACCTCACCGACATGGCCGACCGCGGCACGGCGTTCATCTTCGCCGACGGCGCGGGTGCCGCGGTCATCGGCCCGAGCGACACCCCCGGCATCGGCCCGGTGGTGTGGGGGTCCGACGGTGAGCAGTTCGACCTGATCCGGCAGAAGGAGGACTGGCGCGACATCGTCGCCATGGAGCGGCCGGTCCTGCCCTACCTCACGATGCAGGGCAACCCCGTGTTCCGGTGGGCGTCGTTCACGATGGCGAAGGTCGCCCAGCAGGCGCTCGACAAGGCCGGCATCACCATCGACGACCTCGACGTGTTCGTGCCCCACCAGGCGAACATGCGCATCGTCGACGCGATGGCCCGCGCCATGAAGCTCCCCGAGCGGGTGGCCATCGCCCGCGACATCGCCGACCAGGGCAACACGTCGGCAGCCTCGATCCCCCTGGCCCTCGATCGGATGATCGAGGAGGGCCAGGCCACCAGCGGCGACACCGCGCTGCTGGTCGCGTTCGGTGCGGGCCTGACGTACGCCGCTCAGGTCATCACCGTGCCCTGACCCACCCCACCACGTCGAGAACATCACCAACCGAGTGGAAACACCTGGCCATGGCCACCACCGAAGAGATCCGCGCCGACCTCGCCGAGATCGTCAACGAGGTCGCGGGAATCCCCGTCGAGGACGTCCAGCTCGACAAGTCGTTCGTCGACGACCTCGACGTCGACTCCCTGTCGATGGTCGAGGTCGTCGTGGCCGCCGAGGAGAAGTTCGGCGTGTCCATCCCCGACGACGAGGTGAAGAACCTCAAGACCGTCGGCGACGCCGTGTCGTTCATCGAGAACGCCCAGAGCTGAGCAGCCAGGGCTGGTTGCCGGCCAACCAGCCGACCTGGGCGACCAGCCACAGCTGATCAACCAGAGCTGACCACCGATCCCTCCACCCTCGAGGAGCTCCATGTCCAGCCCCACCCCCCGCAAGCGAGTCGTCGTCACCGGCCTCGGCACCACCAACCCCGTGGGGGGTGACGTGGCCAGCACGTGGGACGCGCTCGTCAAGGGCCAGTCCGGTGTGCGCCGGATCGACGCGCCCTGGGTCGAGGACCTCCCGGTCAAGATCGCCGGCGTCGCCGCCGTCGAGCCCACGGAGGTGCTGGAGCGAGTGAAGGCCCGGCGCCTGGACCGCACGTCGCAGTTCGCGATGGTGGCGGCGATGGAGGCCTGGAAGGACTCGGGTCTCGAGGGCGCCGACATCGACCACGACCGGCTCGGGGTGGCCATGGCCTCGGGCATCGGCGGTCTGATCACCACGCTGGAGAACTACGACGCGCTCAAGGAGAAGGGTCCCCGCCGGGTCTCCCCGCTGGCCGTCCCGATGCTGATGCCCAACGCCCCCGCGGCGAACATCAGCCTGTACGTCGGAGCGCGCGCGGCCGTCAACACGCCGGTCTCGGCGTGCGCGTCCGGCAACGAGGCCATCTCCCTGGCCCTCGACCAGATCCGGCTCGGCCGCGCGGACATCGTGCTCGCGGGCGGCACCGAGGCCGCGATCACGGCGCTCCCGATGGCGGCGTTCGGCAACATGATGGCGCTGTCGAAGAACCCCGGCGACCCGACCACGGTCTCGCGGCCGTGGGACGTCGCCCGTGACGGGTTCGTGCTCGGCGAGGGGGCCGGCGTACTCGTGCTCGAGGAGGAAGAGCACGCCAAGGCCCGCGGCGCCACCATCTACGCGACGGTGCTCGGCGCCGGCATCACGGCCGACGCCCACGACATCGCGCAGCCCGACCCGGCCGGTCGCGGTGGCGCACGCGCGATCGTCCGCGCGCTCGAGGAGTCGGAGATCCAGCCCTCCGACGTCGTGCACATCAACGCCCACGCGACGTCGACCCCGCAGGGCGACATCGCGGAGGGGCTGATGATCCACGCGACGCTCGGCGCCCAGGCCGACCACGTCGTGGTCACCAGCACCAAGTCGATGACCGGCCACCTGCTCGGCGGCGCCGGTGCCCTCGAGGCGATCGCGACGGTGCTGGCCGTCCGCGACCGCGTGAGCCCGCCGACGATCAACCTCGACGAGAAGGACCCGCAGGTCGAGCTCGACATCCCGACGACCGCGAGGGACCTGCCCTCGGGCGACATCGCGGCCCTGAACAACTCGTTCGGATTCGGCGGCGCGAACGTCGCCGTCGCCTTCGGAAGCGTGTGATGCCATGACTGCCACCGACACCAAGCCGGTCACCAAGCCGCCGCGCACGGAGGACCCGCGCTACCCGGCCCACCGCATCGCCGCCCTCCTCGACGAGGGCACGATGGAGCCGATCTCCCCGGAGGACGACTCCGGGATGCTGGCCGCCATCGGCAACATCAACGGCCGGCGGGTCGTGGTGTTCTGCTCCGACGCCACCGTGATGGGCGGGGCGATGGGCGACCAGGGCTGCCGCGTGGTGGTCGACGCCTACCACCGGGCGATGGTCGACCAAGCGCCGATCATCGGCCTTTGGCACTCCGGTGGCGCCCGGCTGGCCGAGGGTGTGCTGTCCTTGCACGCGGTCGGCCGGATCTTCCAGGTGATGACGCAAGCCTCCGGCAAGATCCCGCAGATCTCGGTGGTGCTCGGGCCGGCGGCCGGCGGCGCGGCGTACGGCCCGGCCCTGACCGACGTCGTGATCCTCGGTCCCGACGGGCGGATCTTCGTGACCGGCCCCGACGTCGTGCGCTCGGTGACCGGTGAGGACGTCGACATGCTGCGGCTCGGCGGGCCCGAGCCCCACGGCCGCCGCTCCGGTGTCGTCCACATCCTCACCGACAGCGAGGCCGAGGCCCTCGAGCGCGCTCGCGCCGTGGCCTCCCTCCTCGGCGACCAGGGCGACCTCGACGTCGACGCGGTCGAGGACCGCGACCTGTCCCGCGTCCTCCCCGAGTCGAAGAAGCGCGCCTACGACGTGCACCCGCTGGTCGACACGATGCTCGACACCGGGACCATGCAGGAGCTACACGAGCGGTGGGCGCCCAACATCGTGACCGCGCTCGGTCGCCTGGGCGGTCGCACCGTCGGGGTCATCGCCAACAACCCGCTACGGCTCGGTGGCTGCCTCGACTCGCTCTCGGCGGAGAAGGCTTCACGCTTCGTGCGCCTGTGCGACTCGCTCGGCGTACCCCTGGTCGTGCTGGTCGACGTTCCCGGCTACCTGCCCGGCGTCGGCCAGGAGTGGGACGGCGTCGTCCGGCGCGGGGCCAAGCTGCTGCACGCCTTCGGCGAGTGCGTCGTCCCCCGCATCACCCTGATCACGCGCAAGACGTACGGCGGTGCCTACATCGCGATGAACTCCCGGGCGCTCGGCGCGACCCGGGTGTTCGCGTGGGAGGGCGCCGAGGTCGCAGTGATGGGGCCGGTCGCAGCGATCCGGATCCTGCACCGTCGCAAGCTGGCCGACGTGGCCCCCGAGATCCGGCCCCAGGTCGAGGCCGAGCTGGCTGCCGAGCACGAGCGGCTGGCCGGCGGCGTGGACAAGGCGCAGGAGATCGGCGTCGTCGACGAGGTCGTCGACCCGAGCCACACCCGCAGCGCCATCGCCCGGGCGATCGACGACTGCGTCCAGGCCGACGGCGTACGCCGCGGGCAGCACGGCAACATCCCCCTCTGACCGCATCCCCGTAACACACCGGATCCGTCCTCGTTGGACCCAGCAGGGACCCATCAGGGGGTGCGATGCGCAGCTCACGATCCCGGCGAGTGCTGGCAGCCGCGGCACTGGTCGGCCTGGTGACGCTCGACGGGTCGAGCCCGGCCTGGGCGTGGACCTCGAGGTTCGGACACGTCGACGCCGCGGACCGGACGCTGCGGCCCGGCTGTCAGCACTACCGCTACCACTACGTTCTGAAGCCGGCGTCCGACGACTGGCTCTTCGAGACCTGGCTCTACGACCCTCGGGGCAAGCCGCGCGGATCGGGCGACTTCGCACCGGGCTCGGACCCGGCGCGCGGGCATGCCCGGTTCGGGATCTGCCGCTCGACCGTCGTACCGGGCCGGTTCACGATCAAGGCGCGGCTGACCTGGTGGACGCCCGGGATGCTGCCGCTCTCCCCGCCGGTCGAGCACACCCGGTGGTTCAAGCCGGCCCACTTCCGGCTGCACCGCTGACCTGCACCCCAGGCCCGCACCCCTGACAGAGTCAGATCACGTTGTGGAGCCAGCGCACCGGCGCACCCTCGCCGGCGTGCCGGAAGGTCTCGAGCTCGTCGTCCCACGGCTTGCCGAGGAGCTTGTCGATCTCGAGCAGGAGGGTCGTCTCGCCGACCGCCGCCTTCACGACCGCAGCCTTCAGCCGGTCCTCGGGGATCATGATGTCGCCGTGCAGACCGGTCACGGCGTGGAAGACGCCGAGGTCCGGGGTGTAGGAGTACCGCGCGCCCTCGGCGACCGAGGTGGCGTCCTCGGTGACCTCGAACCGCAGGTGGTTCCATCCGCGCAGCGCGGACGCGATCGCCGCGGCCGTGCCCGGCTCGCCGGAGAAGGACATCTCGGCGCGGTAGCAGCCCGCCTGCGCCGGCTGCGGGGACCACTCGAGGTTGACGGCAGCACCCAGCACGCCCCCGACGGCCCATTCCAGATGCGGGCACAGCGCCGAGGGCGCGGAATGCACGTACAGCACGCCCCGCGTGGTCGGTGCAGGGCGGCTGGCGATGTGTGCGGTCACCGTGGTTCTCCTTCATCAGCCGGCATCGGAGCGACGCCTTCCCCAGCGGGCTCGACGGCCGATCGGAGTCACACGTGTGACAGTTGTGTAGTTATGGAGACATTGTGGCCGATGGGGCGGGGAAACGCCAGCAGGCGACCCGCCTCAGCCGAGCCGTTTCTCCAGCGCCTCGGCCCGCTCGGCCGCGTCGGTCAGCTCGTGGGAGTCGATGGCGTGGGTGCGGTGGAACCACGCGAGCGCGTCCTGTTCGCGGCCCACCGCCTCGAGGGTGTCGGCATAGGCGTAGCGCAGGCGCACCACCCACGGCTCCCGGCTCTTCGACTGCAGCGGCGCCAGCTCCAGCGTGCGCAGTGCCGCGTCGAGCTGACCGAGGTCACGACGCGCACCGGACTCGACCAGGGTCATCTCGGCCTTCGCCGCGGCGGAGAAGTTCGCGACCGCCGGGCTCTTCGCGAGCTTGAGCGCCTGCTCCGGCTGACCGAGCGCGCGGTGGCAGTCGGCCATGATCGGCAGGTAGTCGGTGGCACCGTTCATACGCTTGGCCGCCCGGAGCTCGGCGAGGGCCTCGGCGTAGTGGCCGGCGGCGTACGCCGCCTCTCCGGTCGCCTCACGCACCACGGCCAGCCGCGACGCCCGGGCGCGGGCCGCGAGCGTGTGCTGGTACGCCGTCTCGGGATCGCGGTCGATGAGCACACCGGCGGCCGCCAGATGGCGCGCCACGCGCAGTGCCAGCTTGTCGGGCAGTCCCTTCAGCTGGCCGCTGACGCTCCGGTCGAGCTCACGGCCGGTGATCTCCTCCGGGATCGGCGGGCCGTCGTACCGTGCCTGTTCCTCGGTGCGCGGGACCTGCTGGTCGGCGCTGCGCGACCAGCTCTTCCGCGACGAGCCGCCTCGCTGACCGCCTCGCTGGTCTCCGCGCTTGTCTCCCCGCGGGCCGCCCCGCGGGCCGCCCTTCTGCGTCCGTCGGCGGGCGTCTGCCACGTCTGTCACTCCTCGAGGTGTGGGCCGGACCGACCAGCCGGAACCCACGTTAGCCATGAATGCGCGATGGGGGCCATCTGAAAAGATGGCCCCCATCGACAAAGAATGTTCGGCGGCGTCCTACTCTCCCACATCCTGTCGGGTGCAGTACCATTGGCGCTGGCTGGCTTAACTTCCGGGTTCGGGATGGGTCCGGGTGTTTCCTGGCCGCTATGGCCGCCGTAACGTTGTGAACCGTTGT